>CAVPMM010000016.1:0-18640 GCA_963706525.1 uncultured beta proteobacterium
GTGGTCAGCGAGACGGAAGCGGAAGGAAGCCCGGGAGCGGTCATCGGCTCAGGGCGGCTGACGTCCATGCCCGCATGGCGGTATACGGGAAAGGCATGCGCGATCTCGGCTGCCGCATCGAATCCAGCTGCCTAGGTGTACGGCATTTGCCGCGGAATCATATACTCCCCTGACAGGCATCCAGTCTCGAGCAAGAAATGGTATTTTAGCCAACATACTCCCTTGGATATGGATCGCCAATGGGAAAGGAGAAGAAACGCGTGGTGAAAAACGCGGCAGACCGACTGGGAAAAAGTATAACAAAGCCCTTATCGGCTCCTTGCCCGCCCCTTTTCGTCGAGCGCCTGTCGTTCGCTTGCTGCCCCGGTTAATTCCTTGTCGGTGTTTGCCGGCGCCCGCGCACCGCAATACGCCCCGCTTTCACCGCAGCTACAGGGGCTCGACTCCCCGTGGGGACGCCAGCTTCAGGCAGGTACCTGGTTTTCCATCATTCTTCCCGACGCTTGTGCCGGCGGTATTCGGCCGGACGGGCGCCGGTCCATTTCCTGAATGCACGGTAAAACGCGCTCGGTTCGGCAAAGCCGAGTTCCAGCGCGATACCGGCCACGCTTTTCGGCGAGCGCAGCAGATAGTCGATGGCAAGGTCGCGCCGCAGCTGGTCCTTGATCGCCTGGTACGACTGGCCCTCTTGCTCCAGCCGCCGGCGCAACGTCGAGCCGGCCAGGTGCAATTCGCCGGCCAGCGCGTCGAATTCGGGCCAGTGCGCCGCCGGCAGCGCGCGCAGCCGGCGCCGGATGCGCGAGGCGATCGACTGGCTATTCTTGTACTTGAGCACCAGGTTGGCCGGCGCCAGCCGCAGGAATTCCTGCAGGCTGCGTTCATCCTGGATCAGCGGCAGCGCCAGGTAGGCGGCGTCGAAGCGCAGCGAGGTATACGCTTCATCAAAGCGCAGCTGGCTCGAATACATGCTGCGGTATTCCTCGCTATAGGCCGGTTCGGCGTAAGCGAAGCCGGCCGACAGCACCGGGATGCGGCGCCCGACCAGCCAGCACGCCAGTCCATGCAGCATGATCAGCAGGGTTTCATGGGCAAAAATGCGCGGCGCCGTGCCCTCGATGCGGGAATGCAGGCCCAGCACGACGACCTTGGCTTCCACTTCCAGCCGGGCGCCCAGATCGTCCAGGATCAGGGCGAAGAAGCGCAAGGCCCGCCGCAGCGCCAGCTCCAGCGTCTTGCAGTGGATCACGCTCTGGCACAGCATGGCGAAGCTGCCGACCTTCATGCGGCGCGCATCCTGGCCGAAGAATTCGTCATCCAGCGCCTGCGCCACCGCGCGCCATAATGCGCTGTAGCTGGCGGCAGACACTCGCGCGTGCGGCAAGCCCAGCAGATCGGGCGCAATGCCAGCGCCGCGCAGCAATGGGGCGGCGTCCAGCTTGCGTGCCAGTACGCCTTGCACTGCCTGCTGCACGAAGCAGATCGCGACGCTGCCTTTTTCCATCCGGGATTGAGCTTGAAATGAGCGGAGGGTTTCGATTCTAGCCGAAGGCGTTTGCCGAAGTTGCATACCTGCATTGGGGTAGCCTCTATGGCAAAACCGCTCAACCGCCTTGCGCGATTCCGGCATGGATCATCGGCGCTTGCATTTTTATACTGGCGGTTTCAGGATTGAACGGCACGCCAACCATTGCGAGGACAAGATGAGCGATTTATATACCGAAGACCAGCGCATGATCCGCGATACGGCGCGCGACTTCGCGCGCGAGCGGCTGGCGCCGAACGCCGCCGCCTGGGACCAGGCGGCGCAGCTGCCGGACGAGATCGTCGCCGAAATGGGCGCGCTCGGCCTGCTCGGCATGATCGTGCCGGAGGAATGGGGCGGCACCTATACCGACTACACCGCCTACGCGCTGGCGATGGAAGAAATCGCCGCCGGCTGCGCCTCCTGCGCGACGCTGATGAGCGTCCACAACTCGGTCGGCTGCGGCCCGATCCTGAAGTTCGGCAGCGACCAACAGAAGCGGAATTATCTGCCGGTGCTGGCCTCCGGCCGCATGATCGGCGCCTTCGCGCTGACCGAGCCGCAGGCCGGCTCCGAGGCGCACAACCTCAAGACCCGCGCCGAACTGAAGGACGGCCAATGGGTGCTCAATGGCAGCAAGCAGTTCACCACCAACGGCCAGCGCGCCGGCCTCGTGATCGTGTTTGCCGTGACCGATCCGGCCATGGGCAAGAAGGGCATCTCGGCCTTCATCGTGCCGGCCGACAGCCCCGGCTTCAAGGTGGGGCGGCCCGAACACAAGATGGGCATCCGCGCCTCCGACACCTGTCCGATCACCTTCGACAACTGCGTCATTCCCGAACAAAACCTGCTGGGCGAGCCCGGCGCCGGCTTGCGCATCGCCCTGTCCAACCTCGAAGGCGGCCGCATCGGCATCGCCGCCCAGGCGATCGGCATCGCGCGCGCGGCACTCGACGCGGCGCTGCGCTATGCCGGCGAGCGCAGCCAGTTCGGCAAGCACCTCGTCGAGCACCAGAGCATCGCCAACATGCTGGCCGACATGGCCACGCGCCTGAACGCGGCGCGCCTCTTGACGCACCACGCGGCACACATGCGCACCGCCGGCCTGCCCTGTTTGTCGGAAGCCTCGCAGGCCAAGCTGTTCGCCTCCGAGGCGGCCGAATGGATCTGCTCCAAGGCGATCCAGATCCACGGCGGCTATGGTTTCCTGGAAGACTACCCGGTCGCCCGCCATTACCGCGACGCCCGCATCACCCAGATCTACGAAGGCACCAGCGAAATCCAGCGCATGCTGATCGCGCGCGGGCTGACGCCGACCGAGTAGCCGCACCGCAGGTAATCCTGTCGTTCCCGCGGCCCCAAGCGGAACCGACAGGTATCCGGTTTATCCACCCACTTATCGACTTAACTTGAACGCCCATGAGCCACGCGACCACCGCCAGCCGGCCCGAAGACGAAATCCTGTTTGAAGTCATCAATCATGTCGGACTGGTCACGCTGAATCGCCCCAAGGTATTGAATGCGCTGTCGCACCAGATGGTAAGGGCGCTGGCGGCGCGCCTCGATGCCTGGGCCACGGATGAGGGTATCCGCGCGGTGGTGCTGCGCGGCGCCGGCGACAAGGCTTTTTGCGCCGGCGGCGACATCAAGTCGCTGTACCGGAGCTGGCAGCAGGACGGCACGCTGCACCACGATTTCTTCGTCGATGAATACCGGCTCGATTACCAGATCCACCGCTACGCCAAGCCGGTGGTGGCGCTGATGGACGGCATCGTCATGGGCGGCGGCATGGGCTTGGCGCAAGGCGCCTCGCTGCGCCTGGTGACCGAGCGCAGCAGGCTGGCGATGCCGGAAACCGGCATTGGGCTGATGCCCGACGTCGGCGCCAGCCATTTCTTTTCGCACATGCAGCGTGAGCTGGCGTTTTACCTCGGCCTCAGCGGGCAAGCGATCCCGGCCGCCGACGCCCTGTTCTGCAGCTTGGCCGACGCCTATGCGCCGAGCGCCGCGTTGGCGGAACTGGAGGGCACGCTGGCCGCGATCCGCTGGAGCGGCGAGCCGCAAGCGGATATTTACGCGGCGCTCGGCGCCAGTCCGGAGGCGCCCGAGCCGCCGCCGCTGCTCGAAGTCATGCCGGCGCTGTACCGGCATTTCAGCGCGCCCGGCGTGGCCGCCACCATGCAGTCGCTGGCGACGGAAACCGATCCGCGCTATCGCGAGTGGGCGCAGAAGACGCTGACAACCATGCAAGCCCGCTCGCCGCTGATGATGCGTGTCACCCGGCGCCAGTTGCTGGCCGGGCGCCGCCTCGATCTAGCCGACTGCTTCCGCATGGAACTGGGACTGGTGCGCCACAGCTTTGAAACGGGCGATTTCATCGAAGGCGTGCGCGCGCTGATTGTGGACAAGGACAATGCGCCGCGCTGGCAGCCCATCGAATCGGCCGACGCCGAACGCGAACGGGTCGACGCCTTCTTCGCCTCGCCGTGGCAAGCACGGCAACATCCGCTGGCGACACTGGGCAAGCCCTGATAGCGGCAAACGCCCTCCGCAAAGCGCCTCGATCTCCTGCCGGACCGCAGATCGCCCTACAATCGCGGCATGACTCAACTCGACATCCTGCTGCCGTTCGGGCTGCTGCCGCCGCAACTGGGCGGCGACCTGCTGCGCGCCCTCAAAACCCCGGCGCTGGCCACGCTGCTTTCCCGCACCAACTTCGGCCACGGCGGATTCCATACGGAAAGCTTCGACGAATTTTCGCGGGCGCTGCCGCATGAAACCTGGAGCGCGCGCCGCTTCGGTCTGGAAACCGCGCCCGATGCCGAGGCACGCGCCAACGGCAGCCCGCCGGTCGCCGGCGTCGCCATGCGCGCGCATGGCCTGGCTGCCGATAGCGGCTTCTGGTTCGCGATCCAGCCGGTGCACATCCATGTCGCCCGCGATCACCTGGTATTGACCGACCGGCGCCAGCTGCAGCTGGCGGAAGCGGAAGCGCGCAGCCTGTTCGACGCCGCCCGGCCGCTGTTCGAAGACAGCGGCAAAATCCTGCTGTACGGCAGCGCCGCCAACTGGTTCGCGCGCGCCGACGACTGGAGCGGTCTGCAGACCTCGACCCCCGACGCCGCCTGCGGCCATAGCGTCGATATCTGGATGCCGAAGGGCGACGGCGCGCTGCAATGGCGCAAGCTGCAAAACGAAGTCCAGATGGAATGGTTTGCCCATCCCTTGAACCAAGAGCGGCAGGCGCGCGGACTCAAGCCGGTCAATTCGATATGGCTATGGGGCGGCGCGCCGGCAACGCAAGCCAGCGCTGCCGACGGCTACCGCGAAGTGTTCAACCTGCCCGAGGAGATGGCCGCCTACGGGCATGCCGCTGCGGTCCGCAAGACGGACTGCGATGCCGCCGCAGTGATGGCCGCCGCGCCGCGGCGCGGCCTGCTGGTACTGGACGCGCTGACCGAAGCAGCGCTGGCCGGCGACTGGTCCTACTGGCTGGAGCGCATGCACGCGCTGGAACGCGACTGGTTCGCGCCGCTGCTGCAGGCGCTGCAATCCGGCCGGATCGAGCGCCTGACACTGGTGTGCAGCAACGGCGCACACCTGGCCGAAGCCACCGCCAGCACGCGTTCGCTGAAAAAATTCTGGATCAAGCCGTCGCTGGCGAGGTTGCAGCCATGACGCGCATCACGGTCCGCCCCTATCCGTTCCGGGATGCCGAGCGCTTGCGGCAAAGCGGCGTGCATCCGGTGATGGCGCGCCTGTATGCGGCGCGCGGCCTGCTGGACATGGCCGAACTGGCCAGCGACCTGACCGCGCTGATCAAGCCGTCCGGGCTGTTGCACATCGAGCAGGCGGCTGGCTTCCTGGCAGACGCCATCGCCGCTGGCAAGAAGATGGTGATCGTCGCCGACTACGACTGCGACGGCGCCACCGCCTGCGCGGTTGGGCTGCGCGGACTGCGCGCCATGGGCGCACAGATCGACTTCATCGTGCCCAACCGCTTCGAATACGGCTACGGCCTGACGCCGGAGATCGTCGCCCTCGCCGCGCGCGAAAAATCACCCGACATCATCATCACCGTCGACAACGGTATCGCCAGCATCGACGGCGTGGCCGAAGCCAACCGGCGCGGCATCGAAGTGGTGATCACCGACCACCACCTGCCGGCCGACCAGTTGCCGGCTGCGCGCGTCATCGTCAACCCGAACCAGCCGCAATGCGGATTCCCGAGCAAGAACCTGGCCGGCGTCGGCGTCATGTTCTACGTGCTGCTGGCGCTGCGCGCCGAACTGCGCCGGCGCGGCGTGTTCGACGCCCAGAGCCAGCCTCGGCTGGACGCCCTGCTCGACCTGGTGGCGCTGGGCACCGTGGCCGACGTGGTCAGGCTCGACGCCAACAACCGCATCCTGGTCGCGCAAGGCATCAAGCGCATGCGCGCCGGCCGCATGCACCCCGGCATCGCCGCGCTGTTCCGCGCCGCCGGACGCGAGGCGCGCAACGCCACGCCGTTCGACCTCGGCTTCGCGCTGGGGCCGCGCCTGAACGCAGCCGGGCGGCTGGCCGACATGGCGCTCGGCATCGAATGCCTGACCACCGACGACGAAGGCCGCGCCTGGGCCATCGCCCAGCAGCTCGACGCCATCAACCGCGAACGGCGCGACATCGAAGCCGGCATGCAGGACACGGCACTGCTGTTGCTGGACAGCTTCGACCCCAAGGACAGCGCCACCGTCAGCGTCTTCGACGCCTCCTGGCACCAGGGTGTGATCGGCATCGTCGCCTCGCGCCTGAAGGACAAGTTCTACCGCCCGACCATCACCTTCGCCCCCGCCGGCGACGGCTGGATCAAGGGCTCGGGCCGCTCGATCCCGGGCTTTCATCTGCGCGACGCACTGGACCTGGTGTCCAAGCACGCGCCGACGCTGATCGACAAATTCGGCGGCCACGCCATGGCCGCCGGCCTCACCCTGCGCGCCGATGCCTTCGACGCCTTCGCCCAGGCATTCGAGACAGTCGGCCGCGACTGGCTGACGCCCAACCAGCTGGAGCGCGTCCTGGAAACCGACGGCCCGCTGGAAGAAGCCTACTTCACCGCCCAGTTCATCGAGACCATGGACGCGCAAGTCTGGGGCCAGGGATTCGCGCCACCGGTGTTCTGCGACGAATTCAAGGTGGTGAGCCAGCGCGTGCTGAAAGAACGGCATTTGAAACTGCTGCTGGAAAAAAACGGCCGCCGCTACGATGCGATCTGGTTCGGCCATGCCGACGCCTTGCCGGACCGGGCGCGCGTAGCCTATCGGCTGGACAGGAATGAATACAACGGGGTGACACGGGTGCAGTTGCTGGTGGAGTATGCGGAGGGCGCTTGAGCTTCCTATAAATTCGCCAATTGGCAGCCTTCTCCCGTCTCCGTGCGTGAATTCGCCGGACACTCCGCATGCCCCGACATACCGGCTCTCGGCCGGTCAAGTAGACAGAACTGTTTCACTTTCTTATAATTCGGCCTTCGCTTTGCATTGCTTTGGGCCTCAGGCAATGCAAAATTTTTGGTAATTCAGCCACGCTTGCCGCCCGCCGTTGCAGATAGTGTTCCGGTTCTGCATGATTAATAGGCGTTGTTTGAATTTCCGTCATCCTGCCGCTTTACAGCGGCTCGGCTACACCTAGCCGAAACAATTTACCCGGCCACTTCAGCCGCGGAACAAACTTTCCGACGAGTCAACTCGTCATGCTGCCTCGGCTTGTCACTACGCCCCGATTCCGCTCGTGGGTTCGGCGTGGTCGCCATCCGATCAGCCAAGAGACACCTGATTTGTGTTTCTTTTTTATTGGTTTTGGTTCGAATGCCACGTATTCGGATTGCCGACCGGCTCGCCTGCGGCCGTCGATTCCATTCGTGCGTCGAAATGCGTATGACGGCATCAATGCGCATGCGGCCGCCTTTCTTCGAGGGCAGCGGCAGCGTAGTCGACCGTCCTTACAAAAAAACAAAGCACTGCACATTGAGGATTTACAAGCATGCAAGAAGCTACTTTTTTTCAATTGTCGACAACCACCACCCTCGCATTATTAGTCGGATTTTACGGTGTGACGTTCCTGCTTTCCTTGCTCATCGGGCAAAAAAATGAAAACGTCGACGGCTACATGGTCTCCAACAGTGCGATCGGCTTCGGTCTTTCTGCCGCCAGCATGATCGCCACCTGGATCTGGGCCGCCTCGTTTTATGCCAGCGCCACGTCGGGATACCGCTACGGCCTGTCCGGGCCAATCCATTACGGCTTATGGGGCGCGCTCATGATCCTGTTCATTTATCCATTTGGCCGGCGCTTTCGCAAGCTGGCACCGGAAGCGCATACGCTGGCCGAAGTGATCAAGGCGCGCCATGGCACGTCGAGCCAGATGATCATGGCGGTCTCCAACCTGGTCGGCAGCTGCATCAGCCTGATGGTCAACTTCACCGCCGCCGGCGCGCTGGTATCGGTACTCAGCCCCTTGAGTTTCATCCAGGGCGTGCTGATTGCCGGAGTAGGCGTGCTGTCGTACACCTTGTGGTCCGGATTCCGCGCTTCGGTCATGACCGATTTCGCCCAGCTGATCGCCATGATCGGCGCCGCGGTCATCATCATTCCGCTGATTTTCATCAACGCCGGCGGCACCGAAATGCTGGCGGCAAACATGTGGCGGCTGGACGAGCAGCAAGCCGACTTCTTTTCGACCAAGGCGATTCTGGAGCAAGGAGCCCCCTACTTCGTCGCGGTTCTGGCCTATGCGATCGGCAACCAGACGATTGCCCAGCGCCTGTTCGCGGTGCGAGAAGACCTGATCAAATCGACCTTCCTGACGGCGACCATCGGCTATGGTGCGGTGGTCATCGGCCTCGGCATGCTGGGTTTGCTGGCCTTGTTCGTCGGCTTGCAGCCGGCGGACGGCAACATGAACAACCTCATTCCGCAAATGGCTTCGTCTTACCTGCCGCCGGTGGCGGTGGGCTTGTTCTTCATTTTGGTAATCGGCTCCCTGTCTTCTACCGCCGATTCAGACCTGTCGGCGCTGTCGGCGATCATGATGACCGACGTCTACGGCAAGAATCTCGCCAAAGGCAAGCCCAACCCCAGGCGCATGCTGTGGTGGGGCCGGATGACCATGATCGTGGCGACCATGCTGGGTGTCATTTTCGCCAGCCTGCGTCTCGACATACTGGTGATGCTGGTGTTCGTAGGGGCACTCTGGGGAGCCATCGTGTTCCCGGTGATCGTCAGCTTCTACTGGAACCGCGTCACCAATGCCGCATTCACCTGTGCGGTGATCGCGGGGGTGCTGCTGTTCGCGGTGGCACGCTTCAAGCTGCTGCCGATGCAAGGAGCGGTCGCCGTGTTCTTCGAGTTGTGCGCGGTCATCGGCGGAGGCGTCGTGGCCGGCCTGATGACGTTTGCATTCTTCAATCGCATTTGTGCCATCGTCATGGCGGTGCTCACCATGGCCGTTTTGCTGCCGTTCAGCATCGGTTTCCTGCGCGATTATGGCGTGCTGCTGAGCTCGCTGACCGCCTACGGCGTCAGTTCGGTCGTATGCGTCGCCATGAGCCTGCGCAGCCGCGACCGCTTTGATTTTTCGCTGCTCGCCAAACGGGTCACTTCGTTTCATGAAGAACCGGCCGAGCGCATACCCGCGTGAAGACCGGTGCTGACCGCGATACGCGCACTGCACGGCGCGCCGCGCGCGTCAGCACCGCCCTGCCATCCGTGCTGGAAGATGGCAGATACCCCACCCAAATAATGGAAAAGGAAAGAATATGAGCACCTTGTTAACGGCGTATATATTGGTTTGGCCAATCATTTCAGCCGGCGTTCTCGCCGTCCTGATCGTCGCCTTGATCCGGGATATGATCATCGCGCGCAAAGAAGGTGACGCGATGATTTAGAGTCAGCGAGGTCGCGTAGACCGCCAAAATTAGTGCAGTTCGCACCACAAGTTTGCAACTGGCGGACGCTACTCAATGCACCTGACCGAAACATTAAATTAAGTCTTACCAATGACGAAGGGCCAACCCTTAAGTTGGCCCTTTCATTTTGGAATGCCTCTGCTCCTTGTATAGCAGACGGCTCTGACCAGCAACAACGATCTAGGCAAACCTGATCGTGCTGCGGCCGCTATTCTTGGCCTCATACATGGCTTTGTCGGCACTCCTGAGCAATGAGTTCTGCTCGAGCGCATTGTCGGGAAAAATCGCAATGCCGATGCTGGCGGCGATACTAAGGGAATGGCCCGATATGTCAAACGGCTGCGCGAGTGCGTGCAATATCTTCTCGGCGACAACGCCAGCGCCTTGCTTTCCCTTGATATCCAGCAGCAGTGCGACAAATTCGTCGCCGCCAAGTCGGCCCACCGTATCGGATGCCCGTACGAAATGCTGCAAGCGCACTGCTACTTCCTTTAACAGCAGGTCGCCAATAGCATGACCATATTCGTCATTGACCGGCTTGAACTTGTCAAGATCAATAAATAATAAGGCGAATTGGAGGCCGCCGCGCTTTGCGCTGGCCAGCGCCTGGGCAAGCCTTTCATCGATCAGCTTTCTGTTGGGGAGGCCGGTAAGCGGATCATATAAGGCCAGCCGCATTGCCTGCTCGGCGGCTTGGAGGGTATGGGCCCGCTCATCAAGAAAGATCCGGGCCAGAAGGGCCAACAAAAAACTGATCGTAACTCCACCAGTCAAAATCAATGTCGGCCGGTCGTCATTGATGTACTGGCCTAAGGCTGGCGTGGCATTGGCCGCGACAAGCCAATGATGGCTGCCCAAAGTAATGCGGTCCACACGCCGGAGTTGCCACATCGCATTGGCAGCGCTTATGTCAGGTTCCAAATCAAACATTTTTGCAGCGTCGGAAATTCTATCGCCGTCGTATATTTCGATATCCAAGTAGCCTATCCGTTTTCCCTTGATGGCATGCATCAGTTCGCTGATCAGGAGTGGCGCATAAACCCAGCCCACAATGCTTGTTCGCCGCGCGCGCGGCGTTTCAAGCAGGCTGTCGTCCCGATAGACAGGCAGAAACATGAAAATACCAGGGTGCCGCTCGGAATCAGTATCCCGCTTAAGTGCCATTTTTGGCGTCACCGCAACTTGACCGCTATCCCGTGCTTCCTCCATGATTTGCCTGAATACCGGATCGGCCTGCATGTCGTAACCGATCACTTGGCGATTGGGCGCTGAAGAAGGCTCGAAATAAACGACGGGCGTGTAAAAGTCACGGTTGCCTGCAGGCTGAATGGCGTAGTCCGAAAGCCCTTCCGCGTGGATCGACTCAATGTGTTTTTCTTTCAGATTCCCCGGTACGAGAGCGATAAATCCTATACCTTGAATCCCGGGATAGTTCTCTTCGATTTGCAATTGATTGATAAACGTCCTGAATTGCTTGCGCGTCACGGTGCCCGAAGCGGTGAACAAGCCCGCTACGGAACGCAGCCCCTGTTTGGATGCCGCCAATCTTTCGTAAATACGGAGGTTTTCTTCGACAACGCGGAAATTGAATTCGATCGTCAGTTCATTCAGTATATTCTGGCGGGCTCTGGTCCATACATTGTAAGTAGTGAACAACAACACTGTCAGCACAGCCAAGGGCACAACATTGCGCATGTGAACGCCGTCTGCTCTTCTGCCTCCCCACGCTCCGATGTCTTTCATGCAATATATCCGTAGCTTGCGTCCTGGGGGACTTCCACGGTGCGCAGAAGCCGCAGCGGCGACCCACGCTCGCGATGTCATTAGTTGACAGCCTGGATAGGGATACGTTTCAACTGTCGTGAATCATCTCTGTTTCTGCAGAAACATCCGAGCCTTACAATTTGGCTAAGAGCGTCTAACAAATGAGAATAGAAACAGATTGCGTCATGCGTTGCGAAGAGTTTGCCAACAAATGCTCGTACAGCCTACCTGGCGAAAGCCCTTATGCATATCGGCCCGGCGTCCATAGTGCACCCGCAATCGGCGGAACAACCATGAAGGTACGCTCAACGACTCAACGTGTGAGCCTAAGCTGGTTGCCGTGTTCGGTACGCCGCCCAGCCAGTTACGGAAAGATGCCTCACTGGCGCAAGTTACGATAGGCCTCGCAGTCATAAGCGCGGTCCGCTCGCACGCGTTCCGGTTTAGCGTGTGGCCGCCTGCATCGACCGGCGATTGCGGAGATACCGTCCAACAAGGGCATGAGCTGAGTCGAATCATGGCGGTTGGCGGCGGTCAGGATTACGTTCAGCGGCGTACCGTTGCCGTCGACGATAGGGTAGTGCTTGCTGCCCGCCTTGCGCCGACCAATCGGGTTGGGGCCAGTTTTTTCCCATGTACCGCGCGTCTAGATATCGAAATACAGATAGAACTCCCAGGGATGCGGGCGTAGCCGCACCGGATCGATCTCGCGCCTGCGCTTGTAATCGATCCAGGTATCGATGACGTCCTCGGTGAAGACGTCGCCCTTGAGCAGGAAGCCGTGATCCTGCTCCAGCGCCCGCAGCGATTCGTCCAGCGAGCCCGGCACCTGCTGCACTTTTTTGGCCTCCTCCGGCGGCAGGTCATAGATGTTCTTGTCCAGCGGCTCGCCCGGGTCGATGTGTTTCTCGACGCCGTCCAGTCCAGCCATGAGCATCGCCGCGAAGGCGAGATAGGGATTGGCGGACGGATCGGGACAGCGAAACTCCACGCGCTTGGCGTGGGGCGAATCGGAGTACATGGGAATGCGCGCCGCAGCGGACCGGTTGCGCCGGGACATGGCCAGATTGACGGGTGCCTCGTAGCCGGGCACCAGCCGCTTGTAGGAGTTGGTGGTCGGGGCGCACAAGGCCATCAGTGCCGGAGCATGGTGCAGCAGGCCGCCGATGTACCAGCGGCAAACGTCGGAGGTGAGCGCATATCCGGCGGGGTCGAAGAACAGGTTCTCGCCTTCGCGCCACAGGCTCTGATGACAGTGCATGCCGCTCGCATTGTCGGCGAAGATGGGCTTGGGCATGAAGGTGGCCACCTTGCCATGGCGGCGCGCCACATTCTTGCAGATGTATTTGTACATCATGACGTTGTCCGCCATGCGCACCAGCGGAGCGAAACGCATGTCGATCTCGTTCTGGCCGGCGGTGGACACTTCGTGGTGATGGATTTCCACCTGGATGCCGGCGTCCATCAGCTGCGAACACGATTTCCGAGCGAATATCCTGCAGGGTGTCGTGCGGCGGAACCGGGAAATAGCCTTCCTTGTAGCGCGGCTTGTAACCGAGGTTGCCGCCGCCATAGGCGCCTTCGTCGCGGCCGGAGGTCCAGTCGCCCTCAGCGGACTCCACATAGTAGTAGCCGCAATGCTGATTCTGCTCGAAGCGGACCGAGTCGAAGATGAAGAACTCCAGCTCGGGACCGAAATAGCAAGTCGTTGCGATGCCGCTTGCAGTCAGATAGGACTCGGCCTTGCGTGCTACATAGCGCGGATCCCTGGAATAGGACTGATCCAGCACCGGATCGAATACGTCGCAGATCATTGCCAGCGTAGGGGCCTCGCACTCGGGGTCGATGAAGGCGGTCGTCGGGTCCGGCTTGAGCAGCATGTCCGATTCGTGGATTTCTTGAAAGCCACGGATCGACGAACCGTCGAAACCGATCCCATCGCTGAAGAGGCCTGGATTAATCTCGGGCAAGGTGATCGAGAAGTGTTGCCAGAGCCCCGGCAAATCCGTGAACCTGAGGTCGATGATCTCGATGTTGTTTTGCTGGATCATCTCGATCACGGCGTCCGGATTCTGCGGCCGGTTGACCTGGAAGGAACCCGGCTGTATGGACACCATGGATGGCCGGCCAGCACTTGTTTCGTGCATGGACATGGTGGCCTCCTATCCGTCATGTTGAACTGCCGCCACTGTGCCGGGCGGAACAAGCGGAAGCACCAAGCGGATCTTGCTCTGTAAACTGGCCCGCACTGCGCTCCATTTTTACAATAGTGCGTCTTGCGCAAAAACCAACCTGACTTCGGCCGTTCTTTGGGAAGAATCAGTGTATCGAGCAATGACTCCTGGCTACGGAATGCTCATTCGAGGCGTTCGAGATCCAGTGTCTTTGCGGGAGGATTACCGTATCCGCAGCCTCAATTGATGGCGCTGTGCGACCAGTTCAAATCCCGCATCGCCGCCGCCAGCCAGTTGCAGCACAAATTGGCCGATGTACGGATTCGGCGTGTGCGGTGCGTAACGGTCCGCGCCCATGGCGCCCTTGGACAATGCCGGCGACAGCCTGAAGCAAGCCGTGGCGACCCTGCATTTGGGTAGGCGATTTGGCCGGCGTGTTGCACGCGCTCACATACTCCAATTACAGGTGTCTATTGTCGCATATAAAATCTTGCAATTTTACATATACTCCCATATTCACGATGGAGTGTCTGAAATAAACGCCGGGCTGACGCCCGAGCTCGCCCCTTGCTCGCTGAAGTGTTGCCGGAATTCCGCGCCACGTTGCGGGCGGCATCCCGGCACAAGCAACGACACTGGGGGAATGCATGCATTCCCGATAAAAGCGCTCGGGAACCACAAGCCAAAGCGGAACCTGCGGCGGGCCGCAGAGGGGCTATCCACTCGCGTATAATTTCCCTTTTCCCGCACAAAATACCCATCATGGAAGCAGAACAACTCAACGCCCTCGAATCCCTGCTCGAGGACCTGGCCGAACGCACGACTGAGCTGCGGAGGTATCTTTGACTTCGATGTCAAGTCAGAGAAGCTAGAGCAAGTCAACGCCGAACTGGAAGACCCGAACGTCTGGAACGACCAGAAGCGGGCGCAGGATCTCGGCAAGGAAAAAAAATCGCTGGAATCGATCGTGCTGACCCTGATCAGCATCGAAAACGGCGTGCGCGATGCCACCGATCTGTTCGAGATGGCGCGCGAGGAAAACGATGAAGGCACGCTGACGGCACTGCAGGACGACGCCGCGCAACTGCAAAAGCAGGTGGAAAAAATGGAATTCCACCGCATGTTTTCCAATCCGATGGACCCCAACAATTGCTTCGTCGACATCCAGGCCGGCGCCGGCGGCACCGAGGCGCAGGACTGGGCGTCGATGCTGCTGCGCCAGTACCTGCGCTATTGCGAGCGCAAGGGCTTCAAGGCCGAGATCCTGGAGCAGTCGGATGGCGAGGTGGCCGGCATCAAGACCGCCACCATCAAGGTCGAGGGCGAATACGCCTACGGCTTTTTGCGCACCGAAACCGGGGTGCACCGGCTGGTGCGCAAGTCGCCCTTCGATTCCGCCAACGGTCGCCACACCTCGTTTTCCAGCCTGTTCGTATATCCGGAAGTCGATGATTCGATCGAGGTCGACATCAATCCGGCCGATGTGCGCATCGATACCTACCGCGCGTCCGGTGCCGGCGGCCAGCACATCAACAAGACCGATTCGGCGGTGCGCCTGACGCATGCGCCAACCGGAATCGTCGTCCAATGCCAGAACGACCGCAGCCAGCACCGCAACAAGGCGGAGGCCTGGGACATGCTGAAGGCCAAGCTGTTCGAACTGGAACTGCGCAAGCGCATGAGCGAGCAGCAGAAGCTGGAAGACTCCAAGACCGACGTCGGCTGGGGCCACCAGATCCGCTCCTATGTGCTGGACCAATCGCGCATCAAGGATTTGCGCACCAACTTCGAGACCGGCAACACCAAGGCCGTGCTGGACGGCGAGCTGGACGACTTCATCGCCGCCTCGCTGAAACAGGGCGTGTAACACCCGCGCCGCCGGCTACCCGGCGGCGACTTTTATTTAAAACCAAAAACGGCGCGCCGATCCGCCCTCCCTGGGGAGTGCGCGGCGCACCGACAACACTGCTCATACCATGATGAACGACGACTACTCCGCGCTGCAGGGCGAAAAAGACGAAAGCTCGATTATTGCCGAGCGGCGCGCGAAGCTGGCCGCATTGCGCCAGCAAGGCGTGGCTTTCCCCAACGATTTCCGGCCACAGCACAAGGCAGCCGCATTGCAGGAGCAATACGGCGAGCTGGAGCGCGACGCGCTGGCGGCGCAGGAAGTCAAGGTGGCGGTCGCCGGCCGCATGATGCTGAAGCGGCTCATGGGCAAGGCCTCGTTCGCGACGATCCAGGATGCCTCCGGGCCGAAGGCGGACGGCCGCATCCAGCTCTACATCACCAGCGAACTGGCGGGCGAGGCGGCGCACGATGCGTTCAAGCACTACGATCTGGGCGACATCCTGGGCGCCGAAGGGACGCTGTTCAAGACCAAAACCGGCGAGCTGTCGATCAAGGTGACCAATCTGCGGCTGCTGACCAAGTCGCTGCGGCCCTTGCCGGACAAGTTCCACGGCCTGTCGGACCAGGAAACCAAATACCGCCAGCGTTACGTCGACCTCATCATCAACGAAGACACGCGGCGCACCTTCAAGGCGCGCACCGCGGCCATGTCGTCGATCCGGCGCTTCATGGAAAAGAACGGCTTCATGGAAGTCGAGACGCCGATGCTGCACGTGATCCCGGGCGGCGCCGCCGCCAAGCCGTTCATCACGCATCACAACGCGCTGGATATGGAAATGTTCCTGCGCATCGCGCCCGAGCTGTACCTGAAGCGGCTGGTGGTGGGCGGCTTCGAGCGCGTGTTCGAAGTCAACCGCAACTTCCGCAATGAGGGCGTATCGCCGCGCCACAATCCGGAATTCACGATGATGGAATTCTATGCGGCCTATGTCGATTACAAGTGGCTCATGGATTTCACCGAAGCCGTGATCCGGCAGGCGGCGATCGATGCCCACGGCACTGCCACCCTGACCTACCAGGGCCGCGAACTGGACCTGTCCAAGCCGTTCCACCGCCTGACCATCGTCGGCGCCATCAATAAATATGCGCCGCATTACACCCACGAGCAGCTGCACGACGAAGCATTCCTGAAGCAGGAATTGAAAAAATTCGGCGTCACGCCGCACGTGATTTCCGGCCTGGGCGCGCTGCAGCTGGCGCTGTTCGAGGAAACCGCCGAGGCGCAGTTGTGGGAGCCGACCTATATCGTCGACTATCCGGTGGAAGTGTCGCCGCTGGCGCGCGCCTCCGATACGCTGCCCGGCATCACCGAACGGTTTGAGCTGTTCGTCACCGGCCGCGAAATCGCCAACGGTTTTTCCGAGCTGAACGACGCCGAAGACCAGGCCGCCCGCTTCCGCGCGCAGGTCGAAGCCAAGGACGCCGGCGACGAGGAAGCGATGTATTACGACGCCGACTATATCCGCGCGCTCGAATACGGCCTGCCGCCGACCGGCGGCTGCGGCATCGGCATCGACCGCCTGATGATGCTGATCACCGATTCGCCGAACATCCGCGACGTGATCTTGTTTCCGCATCTGCGCCGGGAGGAATAGATCACGGCAAGGGATGCGGTTACAAAATCTTACAGCTGACACAGGTTCCGAATTTTATTCCGGCAACCAATGCGCAATACTGGGTTTATTCCCACAAAACGCATAGCGGAGCAAAAAAATGGAAACAGGCAAAACGCCTAATCGCATCCATCCCCTGGTCGCCACGGCCGCGGTCACCGTGACCCTGGCCAGCCTGGTCGGGATCGCAGCCATGACCGGCATGATCCCGAGTTCCCACAGCGGCAACGCATCTGCTCCGACGGCTGCAGCGATGGCACCGGCGCAAGTCGCCTCGGCGCCGGCAGAGGCGCCGCTTGCGGCGCTCCCGCCGACGGAGACCACCACCAAAGCGGCGCCACCGAAACCAGTGCCGGCCAAACCCAAAGTCACTCCCGCGCCAGTCGCCGTCCGTGAACCGGCGCCGGTGGCGCAGGCACCGGCGATCTGCCACAGCTGCGGCCGGGTGGAATCGATCCAGGCGGTGCAACAGGCGGCGCAACCCAGCGGCCTCGGCATCGCCGCCGGCGCGGTGGTCGGCGGCCTGCTGGGGAACCAGGTCGGCGGCGGCAACGGCCGCACTCTGGCCACCGTGGCGGGCGCGGTCGGCGGTGGCTATGCCGGCAACGAAGTCGAAAAGCGCTCGCGCACCACGACCAGCTATGTAGTCCGGGTCCGGATGGAGAACGGCACGGTGCGCAGCTTCCCGCAATCCAGCCCGAACGGCTGGCAGGTGGGCGAGCCGGTTCGCGTGGTGAATGGCGCGCTGACCGCGCGCGGTTGAGCGCGACCGCAGCAGTGCAGGACTGACATTACGTGCAGCCGCGGTTCGAGCCGCGGCACCGGATTCAAAGCGGCGTTTCGGCGCCGCTTTTTGCATTTCTCGAACGGCAAACTGTATTCGCTTCGTCGCGGCTGCCTTTGCTTCCGCTTTGTCGTTCCTCTGCCTTCAGCACTTCTGCCCTGAGCGCTTGACCAGGATGATCGATTGCTGGATCTCGCATGTCGTTCCCGCGCGCCTTTAGCGGGAATGCATGGATTCCCCCAGTGGCGTTTTTGCCGTACCGGCAACGCAATACTTGGCCGCCACTTCGAACGACGCTGGATTCCCGCCTGCGCGGGAACGACAAGCAAACCAAGCCGTTCACAGCTCCGGCGCCCCACATAGGGATGTGGGCTCTGTCGCTTTAGCTGTTGAAACTCAGGCCGATGCCAAGCGAGGTGGAGTGAAACCAGGGTCAGAGTTTTTTTACGCCGGCCTCATGGCGTAACACTCTGACCCTGCTTTCACGGATCAAGTGCAACAGCTCTAAAACCCGCGTGGTTTGGAGTCTTCTGGCTCCAGGCCGTTACTGGGGTCAGAGTTTGTTCGCGATAAAGCGCCGCGAAAAAAACTCTGACCCCACTAACTCCGATTCCGATGTCCAAGGGTGCCCAACGGCTAACTGCAACAGCATGTTAGGAGTATGCCGAAAAAATTACCATAACCTGTCCACCATCGGCGATATGAGACGGGAGTATATGGAAGACCAGGAGCAAAAAGGGAATCTGCACCACACCGGATATGGGCGCCAACGCCGCCGGCACCCTCCCCTGTCACCCCATCAGACCAGGCACAGCAGATTGGCGACGATCAGGATGCCGCAGGCGATGAAGGTGCCGGCCACGCCGGCCGCGCGGCCGAGCGATTCATTCGGGCTTTGGTGCAGGCCCCAGGCATGCGCGATTCGCGACG
>CAVPMM010000017.1:0-184147 GCA_963706525.1 uncultured beta proteobacterium
GTAGGCAGCGACAACTGAAGTGGCAACTGGCCAAGCGTATGCTAGTTGCCGAACTACCCCATCCTCTGCACGCCATAGCCAGGCAGGGCAGCTCAAAGCGGGTACGCCAAGACAGTTGGCATCCGTCCTCGCTGCCCGGCCTGTCCGTGGGCCAAGCACGGCATTCACCGCAAGGGCGCGCCTGGCTTTAGCCAGGACGAACGCCACGCCTATGACAAGACGATGGCGCACGAGCTGGCCAGCATCACCCAAGGGAAGGGCATGGGTGCGATGTGGAAAATGTGGCCGCTGATGAAGTAGGCCTGCTTCCTGTTCCACCATGCCGAGCGGCTCTCGAAACAGGGCGAGTGCGCCCGCGACATAATGCTTTGTGGGCGAAGTATATATAGTTGTTGCACCATCGATTTTTTGTCGCCCGAGGCAAAGGGTGTGCCTGTCAAAGTGCAGATTGCCTTCCCCAAATTTTCCCCGCATGGCCTAAAAAGCCGCATGAGCCCTGGGAATTTGATTCCGGTCTCGGGCACCAGCTCATCCGCTTTAAAAACACCTGAAGCGCAACATTTCAGAACTCATTCGCCTTCCCGAGTTGCAGGAACTGATGAGCGGCCTCTATCGGGCAGCCGACACCAATCGCGCGTCGCCGCAGGGATTGGCCGAAAGCGGAGGTGGCGATAGCGTCCTCGTGCGGCGCGGCACCGTGCGCCATTCACTTCCCATGCGTGCCGTGGGCGGCGCTCTCCATGACGGAATGCGGGACGGCGCTACAATGACGGTGATTCCATGAGCCGGCTGCGCATGGCGCCGCGATCCGGCACCGCCAGCGAAAAAACGCGCCGGCCCTATCCTGTTTTCGGAGCATTATCTGCATGAAAGTTTATAACCTCCGGTGCGTGCGCGAACATTGCTTTGAAGGCTGGTTCTCGTCCGCCGAGGATTTTGCCGCGCAATCGGAAAAACGGCTGATCCAATGTCCGATGTGCGACAGCACGGAGATCCAAAAAATGCTTTCGGCGCCGCGTCTCAACCTCGCCCGCGAAACGCCGGCCGCTGGCGCCGACAGCACCGATGTCCAGGCGCAATGGCTGGCCGTGGCGCGCCATGTACTCGCGCATACCGAAGACGTCGGCGCCCGCTTTGCCGAGGAGGCGCGCCGCATCCATTACAACGAAGTGCCGTTGCGCGGCATTCGTGGCGTGGCATCGAGCGAAGAATGCCAGGCGCTGGCGGACGAGGGCATCGAAGTCGTCCAGATGCCGCTGCCGGAAGCCCTCAAGCAGCCGCTCCAGTAACAAGCGGCTGTCCTTTCTGAACGCGCTGCGCGGCCTCGCTCGCGGCGTCCTCCATCACTCCGCAATTGTTTGTGCCGACCTGCGGCATGCCGTTCTACGTGCCCGAAATCCCCTGTATAATCTTTTTGAACGGTCGTGCTATTTGGTGACTCAACAAGGAGACAGCATGGATTTGAACTATACGGCGGACGATCTCGCCTTTCGCGATCAGGTGCGCGCCTACCTGCAGGAAAACCTGCCGGCGGACCTGCAGCACAAGGTGTTGAACCACAAGCGCCTGTCGAAGGACGACTATCGTGCGCTGGCACAAGATCGCTGGCCAAGCAGGGCTGGGTGGCGCCGGCGTGGCCGGTCGAATACGGCGGCACCGGCTGGTCGGCGGTGCAGCGGCATATCTGGGAAGAAGAGTGCGCGCGCGCCGGCACGCCGCCGATCCTGCCGTTCGGCGTCGACATGGTGGCGCCGGTGATCATGGCCTTCGGCAACGAGGCGCAAAAGCAGCATTACCTGCCGCGCATCCTGTCCTGCGACGACTGGTGGTGCCAGGGCTATTCCGAGCCCGGCTCCGGCTCCGACCTGGCCTCGCTGAAGACCCGCGCCGAACTGGTCAAGGATGCCGATGGCGACCATTACATGGTCAACGGCCAGAAGACCTGGACCACGCTGGCCCAGCACGCCGACATGATCTTTTGCCTGGTGCGCACCGATACCGGCGCGCGCAAGCAGGAAGGCATTTCGTTCCTGCTGATCGACATGCATACGCCCGGCATCACGGTGCGGCCGATCATCATGCTGGACGAAGAGCATGAAGTGAACGAAGTGTTCTTCGACAACGTCAAGGTGCCGGTGGCCAACCGATCGGCGAGGAAAACAAGGGCTGGACCTACGCCAAATACCTGCTCGGGCCATGAGCGCACCGGCATCGCCGCGGTCGGGCGCTCGAAGCGCGAGCTGCAATTCCTGAAGCGCGTCGCCAACGAACACTTCAAGAACGGCAAGCCGCTGCTGGACGACCCGGTGTTCGCGGCCAAGGTCGCCAGCCTCGAGATCGAACTGATGGCGCTCGAAGTGACCGTGCTGCGCGTGGTGTCGCAGGAGGGCAGCAAGCGCGGCCCCGGCCCGGAAGCGTCGCTCCTGAAGGTCAAGGGCACCGAAATGCAGCAGATGCTGACCGAACTGATGCTGGAGGCGGTCGGCCCCTACGGCCTGCCGTTCGACAAGGATTTCCTGGAAGGCGCGCACGAGCACAGCGTCGACGCAGGACGACGACGCGGCGCCGCTGGCGGCCTACTACTTCAATTACCGCAAGACGTCGATCTACGGCGGGTCCAACGAAATTCAAAAGAACATCATCACCCAGATGATCCTGGGTCTGTGAGGAGATAGGCATGGATTTCAATTTCACGCAGGAGCAGCAACAATTCGCCGACGCGCTGCAACGCTGGGCGGCCAAGGACTACGGCTTCGAGCAGCGCGGCAAGATCGTGTATTCCGAGGCCGGCGTCTCGGATGCGGCCTGGGCGACGCTGACCGAGCTGGGCATGACCGCCTTGCCGATCCCGGAGGCGCAGGGCGGCTTCAGCGGTTCCGCGATCGACATGCTGGTGGTGATGCAGGAACTGGGGCGCGCCCTGGTGGTCGAGCCTTACCTGGCCACCGTGCTCGGCGCCGAATTCCTGAAGCGCGCCGGCGGCCACGAGGCGCTGCTGGAAAAAGTCGCCAGCGGCGAACTGAAGCTGGCCTGCGCGCTCGGTGAGAAGCAGTCGCGCCACGACCTGTTCGACATCGCCACCACAAGCCGAAGCCAATGCCGACGGCTGGCGCCTGAACGGCGCCAAGACCGTGGTCATCCACGGCGCCCAGGCCGATGCGCTGATCGTCTCGGCGCGCAGCGGCGGCGACCAGCGCGACACCGACGGCATTTCGCTGTTCGTGGTGCCGGCCGATGCCGCCGGCGTGACGCGCCGCGACTACCGCACCATCGACGGCCAGCGCGCGGCCGACATCACGCTTCGACAACGTGCAGCTGCCGCCATCGGCGCTGCTGGGCACGGCCGGCGCCGGCTGGGATGTGCTGGACGCGGTGGCCGACTACGGCGCGACCTTGCTGTGCGCGGAAGCGGTCGGCGCGATGGAGGCCTTGAACGCGGCGACGCTGGAATACCTGAAGACGCGCCAGCAGTTCGGCGTGCCGATCGGCAAATTCCAGGCGCTGCAGCACCGCATGGCCGAGATGTTCATGCAGATGGAGCAGGCGCGTTCGATGGCGACGCTGGCGGCGGTCAAGGTGGCTTCCGACGATGTCGCAGGAACGGCGCCGCACCGTGTCGGCCGCCAAGGCGCGCATCGGCCAGGCGGCCAAGTACGTCGGCCAGCAGGCGGTGCAGCTGCACGGCGGCATGGGCGTGACCGACGAGCTGCCGGCGGCGCATTACTTCAAGCGCCTGACCATGATCGAACTGACGCTGGGCGATACCGATCACCATCTGGCGCGCTTTGCGGCGCAGCCCGGCTTCAAGGATGCGGCCTGAACACCTGAACATGTAGGGAGAAGCTTCATGGCGCAACCGAAGTGGTATTTCGAGGATTTCATCGTCGGCGAGTCGGTCGAGATCGGCTCGCGCACGGTGAGCGAAGAAGAGATCATCGCCTTCGCCACCCAGTTCGATCCGCAGCCGTTCCACGTCGACCGCGAGGCGGCGGCCAAGTCGATGTACGGCGGCATCATCGCCAGCGGCTGGCACACCTGCAGCATGATGATGCGGCTGATGGTGGATGGCTTCGTGCGCGATTCGTCCAGCCTCGGTTCGCCCGGTGTCGACCAGGTGCGCTGGCTGAAGCCGGTGCGCGGCGGCGATACCCTGAGCCTCAGCCTGACCACGCTGGAGTCACGGCCTTCGAGCAGCAAGCCGGATCGCGGCGTCGTGGTGTCGGAGTGGCGCGCCAAAAACCAGCACGGCGAACTGGTGCTCACCATCCAAGGCATGGGCATGTTCGGCCGGCGCCCGGCCTGACGGCGCGGACTGAAAAAACAACATTGAAAAAACAACAGGGGGAGAACATGCGGGAAATCGGATCACTGGCGGAACTGAAGGAGCTGGCCGGACAGGAAGTGGCGCTGTCGGCCTGGATCGACATCACGCAGGAACGCGTCAACCTGTTTGCCGATGCGACCGGCGATCATCAATGGATACATCTCGACGTCGAGCGCTGCCGGCGCGAGTCGCCGTTCGGCTCGACCGTGGCGCACGGCTTCCTGACCCTGTCGCTGCTGCCGATGATGATGGGGGACGCGATCCGGATACACGGCGTCAAAATGGGCGTCAACTATGGTTTGAACAAGGTGCGTTTCCCGGCGCCGGTGCCGGTCGGCAGCCGCGTGCGCGGCCGCATGAAAGTGCTGACGGTGGAGGAGGTCGCCGGCGGCGCCCAAGTGGTGTGGGAAATCACGATGGAGCGCGAGGGCGGCGACAAGCCGGTCTGCGTGGCGGAGTCGATTTCACGCCATTACTGGTGATGCTGGCTCTTCATGCTCTCTAAATACAGGGAGTATGTTGAAAAAATCACCATTTTTCGCCCGGAATTGCCGGCCATCCTGGGGAGTATATGGTTTCCGGCGGCGCCGCCAGCCGGTCAATGCCGCGTGTATTGCTTGCTGCCGAACAGGATTTCGCGCGCCATGTCGTCGGTCAGCGGTTTGCGCAGGTTGGCCAGCACTTCGACCCCGCGCTTGACCGCCGGGCGCGCGCTGATTTCGTCGAACCAGCGCTTCAGGTTGGGAAAATCCGCCAGCTCGATGCCCTGGTTTTTCCAGGAGCGGGTCCAGGGAAAGGTGGCGATGTCGGCGATGGTGTAGTCGTCGCCGGCCAGATAGGCACGCTGCGCCAGCTGCTTGTCCATGACGCCATACAGGCGCTTGGCTTCGTTGGTATAGCGGTTGATCGCGTATTCGATTTTTTCCGGCGCGTAGATGCGGAAATGATGCGCCTGTCCCAGCATCGGTCCGATGCTGCCCATCTGGAACATCACCCACTGCAGGGTGGTGAATTTTTCACGATCGGTGCTGCCGAGAAACTTTCCGGTCTTGCTCGCCAGATACACCAGGATCGCGCCCGACTCGAACAGCGAGATCGGCTTGCCGTCCGGGCCGTCGGCGTCGACGATGGCGGGAATCTTGTTGTTGGGCGAGATCGCCAGGAATTCCGGCTTGAACTGATCGCCGACGCCGATATCGATGTGATGCACGCGATACGGCAGCCCGCATTCCTCCAGCATGATGTGAACCTTGTGGCCGTTCGGGGTGGCTGTGGAATAGACGTCGATCATGGGGGCCTTTCGAGAGAATCGTGAAGCGCCCCGAGCGTCCGTGCGCCGGCGGGGCGGGGAAAACCTTTCTCCGCATTATGCAGAAATTCGGGACTTCCCCGCTGTCCGCCCCTGGCGCCGCCAGTTAGGAGCGGGTGATCGGCAATTCGACTTCCTGGCCGGGAACCGGCATGTGCTTGGCCAGTTCCAGCTTGGCGATGGCATTGCGGTGCACCTCGTCCGGGCCGTCCGCCAGCCGCAATGTGCGGTTGCCGGCCCATTGCGCCGCCAGCGGGAAATCGTCCGAGACGCCGCCGCCGCCGTGCGCCTGGATCGCCCAGTCCAGCACTTGCTGGGTGACGTTCGGCGCCAGCACCTTGATCATCGCGATCTCGGCCTTGGCGTGCTTGTTGCCGACCGTGTCCATCATGTAGGCGGCCTTCAGCGTCAGCAGGCGCGCGGTGTCGATCTGGATGCGCGACTCGGCGATGCGCTCGCGCCACACGCCTTGTTCGGAAATCCGGCGGCCGAACGCGGTGCGCTGGTTGAGACGCTTGCACATCAGCTCCAGCGCGCGCTCGGCGACGCCGACGGCGCGCATGCAGTGGTGGATGCGGCCCGGCCCGAGGCGGCCCTGGGCGATCTCGAAGCCGCGGCCTTCGCCGAGCAGGATGTTGGAGACCGGCACCCGCACGTTCTCGAACAGGATTTCGCAATGGCCGTGCGGCGCGTCGTCGTAGCCGAACACCGGCAGCGGCCGCTTGACGGTGATGCCCGGCGTATCGGCCGGCACCAGGATCATCGACTGCTGCGCATGGCGCGGGCCGTCGGGATCGGTCTTGCCCATCAGGATGTAGACGGCGCAGCGCGGATCGCCGGCGCCCGAGATCCACCACTTGTGGCCGTTGATCACGTAGTCGTCGCCGTCGCGCTCGATGCGGGTTTCGATGTTGGTGGCGTCGCTCGAGGCCACCGCCGGCTCGGTCATGGCGAAGGCCGAGCGGATTTCGCCGCGCAGCAGCGGCTCCAGCCATTGCCGCTTGTGCTCTTCGCTGCCGTAGCGCTCGATGGTTTCCATGTTGCCGGTGTCCGGCGCCGAGCAGTTGAACACTTCCGGCGCCCACGACACGCGGCCCATGATTTCGCACAGCGGCGCGTAATCGAGGTTCGACAAGCCTTCCGGCGCGCGCACCGATTTCGGCAGGAACAGGTTCCACAAGCCTTGCGCGCGCGCCTTCGGCTTCAGTTCCTCGATCAGCTTGGTCGGGAGCCAGCGGTTGCCGTGTTCGCGGCCGTTGCGCTCGATTTCCTGCTTGTAGGCCTTCTCGTTCGGATAGATGTGTTCGTCCATGAACTTGAGAAGCTTCTCCTGCAATTCCTTGCAGCGGTCCGAGTATTCGAATTCCATGCCGTCTCCTGGGTAAGGTCGATCAAAGGGTGAATCAGTTCTGTTTGCCGGAGGCGTACTTCCAGCCCATCTCGGCCATCGGCCGCGCCGACTTGCCGGCGCGCAGCGCCTGCTGCGCTGGAGGCGGTGCCGTCCACATAGCGCTTCATGATGCCTTGCAGGATGCCGGCCAGGCGGAACATGTTGTAGGCCAGGTAGAAGCTGAAGTCCTCCTGGCGGATCGGGCTTGCCGGTGCGTTCGGCAGTAGCGCGCGATGTATTCGTCCTCGGACGGAATGCCCGAGCGCCGCCAGGTCGAGGCCGCCGATGCCGCGGAACTGGCCCGGGCGGGATGTGCCAGCTCATGCAGTGGTAGGAAAAATCGGCGAGCGGATGGCCGAGCGTCGACAACTCCCAGTCCAGCACCGCCAGGATGCGCGGCTCGGTCGGGTGGAAGATCATGTTGTCGAGGCGGTAGTCGCCATGCACGATGGAGGTCTCGTCGCCGGCCGGGATATTGTCGCGGCAGCCAGGCGATCAGCTGATCCATCGCCTCGATCTTTTCGGTTTCGGAAGCCTTGTACTGCTTGGTCCAGCGGTCGATCTGGCGCGCGAAATAATTGCCGGGCTTGCCGAAGTCGGCCAGGCCGATCGCCGCATAGTCGATCGTGTGCAACTGCGCGATCACGCGGTTCATTTCGTCGTAGATTGCGGCGCGCTGGGCATTGCTCATGCCCGGCAGCGACTGGTCCCACAGCACGCGGCCGTCGACGAATTCCATCAGGTAGAAGGCGCGCCCGATCACCGCCTCGTCGGTGCACAGCGCGTATTGTTTGGCAGCCGGAAAGCCGGCCTTGGAGAGCGCGTCCATCACGCGGAATTCGCGGTCGATCGCATGGGCGGAAGCCAGCAGCTTGGCGGCCGGCCCGGGTTTGGTGCGCAGCACATAGCTCTGGCCGTCGGCGCTCAGCTTGAAGGTCGGATTCGACTGGCCGCCCTTGAACTGCTCGACGGCGAGTTCGCCCTTGATCGGCCCGATATGCTGCTGCATGTAGGCGCGCAGGGCGCCGGTATCGAATTTCTGCCGCTCTGAAACCGGCATGGTGCCCATGAATTCTTCGAACATCTGCTCTCCCGCGTAAGGTGTGCGACAGCGAGGCGGAACCGGATTGCCGTCCGATGCAGCCGACTGGAAGGTCGATTCTAACCCATAAAATAGAACGGACGTACTATTTCAAGCCGAAATCCGACTCCGTTTGAAGCCGGTTGCCGCCACGCCCCAGGACTCACAAGCCACGCGCTTTCTTGTACTGATTCCACAGCGATTCCATGGTGGTGTCGCGCGACCGGTCCTGCAGCTGCGACAGCGGCGAATAGTTGACGATGCGCACCACCCAGTCGACCCGTTCGGTGCCGACGTCGAGCACATTGATGCAGCCGGCGGTTTGCGCCAGGCCGCCCATGAACAGCCGCTGGCCGGTCAGCGCATACGACAGGATCGCGCGGTTGACGCCGCCGTGCAGCACCAGCAGCACCGTGTCCCACTCCGGGTCGGCGCGCAGCCGTTCGATGCAGGGGTGGATGCGGTCCATCAGCTGGCCGATCGACTCGCCGCCGAGGAATTGCTTGTCCTCGGCCACCAGGCCCTCGAAGGCGCTGATGAAGGCGTTCTTCAATTCGTCGTCGCGGATCTGCGACAGCTTGCCGCCTTTCAGTTCCTCCAGTTCCGGCCAGACTTCCAGGTCGATCTGCTGCCCGGTTTCGGCCAGCACGTGCTGCGCGGTCTGCACCGTGCGCGGCAGGCCGGACACGATGACGCGGTCGAAGCGCACCGCCTGCTGGGCGAAGACCTTGCCGGCCGCGGTGGCCTGCGCGCGGCCCTGTTCGTTGAGCGGCACCGTGTCCGGATGGAAGGGGACGCCCTTGGCGTCGAAGTAGGTCACATTGCCGTGACGCATCAGGTAGATGCGGCGTCTCGCGTGCTGCTTCATGGGTTCATTCGTTGGCTCGGTCATTGGTTCGGTCATTTGTAGTTGGGCTTTCTTTTTTCGAGAAATGCGCTGATGCCTTCCTGGCCATCGCGGTGGTGCAGGCTTTCGACAAAACTGCGTTTTTCCGCTTCAAAATGCTGGGCCAGCGAATTGCCGTCGGCGTCGGCGACCAAGCCCTTGATGCCTTCCATCGCATGCGGCGACAGTTGCGCCAGTTCGTCGGCCCAGGCCAGCGCCGCATCCAGCACGGTACCGTCCGGCACCACGCGATTCACCAGACCCAGCGCCTGCAGCCGCGGCGCCAGTACCGGCTTGCCCTCGATCAGGATTTCGCTCGCCAGCTGGCGCGGCAAGGCGCGCGACAGGAACCACGAACCGCCGCCGTCGGGCGTCAGGCCGACCTTGACGTAGGCCATCACGAACTTGGCGGAGGCGCCGGCCACGATCAGGTCGCAGGCCAGCGCCAGCGAAAAGCCGGCGCCGGCGGCCGCGCCCTCGACCGCCGCGATCACCGGCTTCGGGCAGGCGCGCAGGGCCTCGATCCAGCCGTGCAGCTGGTCGATCGAATCGGCCTGCACCGATTTGTCGAGCGCACGGTTTTCCAGCAGCCGGTTCAGGTTGCCGCCGGCGCAAAAGAAGTTGTCGGCGCCGGTCAGCACCACGACGCGTACCGTGTCGTCCCGTTCGGCGGTGGTCAGGGTTTCGATGGCGGCGGCATACATGTCCGGATGCAGCGCATTGCGGGCGCCGGGATTGGACAGCGTCAGGATCAGCGTGGCATCGCGGCGCGAGGCTTTCAGTTCAGCGGACATAGGCGGTGGGTTCAGGAGAGATTTCAGGGAAAAATTATACTATGTGCAGTATTTTTCAATGTGCACTGGTTAAGCGCGGGAATCAGAGATTTTTCCACATACTCCCTTGATTATTGTCAAACCTCGGTGCTCAACAAGGACAGCCCGAGCGCAGCGCGCCGGCGCAGCCAGGGCGAGGGCCGATAGCGTGGATCGCCGTAGAGCGCCTGCATCGCTTCCAGGATCGCCAGGATCCGCTGCGGCCCGTAGGCATCGCCCATCGCCAGCGGGCCTTGCGGATAGCCGAGGCCGAGCGTCACCGCGAGATCGATGTCGGTCGGGGTGGCGATCTGCTGCTGCGCGATGTCGCAGCCGATATTGACGATGGTGGCGATCACGCGCGGCGCGATCAGGCCGGCCGAATCGCGGATCACCGACACCGGCACGCCGTCCGCGGCGAACAGGCCGTGCGCGGCGTCGCGCATGGCGGCGGTGGTGGCCGGCGTGGTCATCAGGGTGCGCCGCTTGGACAGCGGCATCATGGTATCCAGCGCCACCACGCGGCGCGCGTCCAGCCGGTCGCGCGCGGCGATGAAGGAGGCGTCCTCGCCCAGCGGCGTGACCACGATCAAGGCGTCGGCGCTGGGCGCAGTGCCGGTGTCGAGCGTGCCGCCCAGCGCCGCCACCAGTTCCTGCACCTGGCGGTAGGCGGTGGGCGCGGCCGGGCTGACCCAGACCGTGCTGGGGCGCGCTGCCGGCACCGCCGCTTCCTCAGGCGCCTGCTGACGGCCGTCGCGGTAGGCATAAAAACCCTGGCCGGTCTTGCGGCCCAAGCAGGCCGGCGGTCAGCCGCTGCGCGGTGATCACCGACGGGCGAAAGCGCGGCTCTTCGTAATACTGGCGATAGATCGATTCCATCACCGGATGCGAGACATCCAGCGCGGTCAGGTCCAGCAGTTCGAACGGGCCGAGCCGGAAGCCGGCCGCTTCGCGCAGCACGCGGTCGATGGTGGCGAAATCGGCCACGCTTTCGCCGACGATGCGCAAGCCTTCAGTCAGAAAGCCGCGCCCGGCGTGGTTGACGACGAAGCCGGGCGTGTCCTTGGCGCGCACCGGCGTGTGTCCCATGCGGCGCGCCAGCGCGCACAGCGCATCGGCCACCTGCGGCGCGGTCAGCACGCCTTCCACCACTTCCACCACCCGCATCAGCGGTACCGGGTTGAAGAAATGGAAGCCGGCGATCCGTTCCGGATGGGTGCAGCCGGCGGCCAGCGCCGTGATCGACAGCGAGGAAGTGTTCGAGGCCAGCACCGCGTCCGGCCGCAGCACCTCTTCCAGTTCGGCGAACAGCTCGCGCTTGACCTGCAGGTTTTCCACCACCGCCTCGATCACCAGTTCGCAATCGGCGAGCGCCGCCAGCGTTTCGACCGGTTGCATGCGCGCCAGCGCGGCGGTGGCCGCATCGGCATCGAGCTTGCCCTTGTGCTGCAGTTTTTCCAGGACGTCGGCCAGCGTCTGTTTGGCGCTGTGGGCGGCGCCCGGCTGGGCGTCCAGCATCTTGACGCTGCAGCCGGCGAGGGCGGCGATCTGCACGATGCCGCGGCCCATCGCGCCGCAGCCGATGACGCCGATGATCTGGGGAGAAGTAGGTTCAGGCATGGATTCGACCAGCAATTGAATTGGACAGGAGCGCGCCGTACAGCGTTCGGCCGCGCGCGAAAGTGCTTGTCATTATTGCCCAAACCACTGCGCCGGGTACAGTGGCGCATCTATACTTCTTTGCAACAAATTGCCTACGGCAAGCTTGTTGTGGCATAGAATACCCCGGTCTTTTTTTCCATTCGTCCAAAGTAAGGAGCGCTTATGGCAAGGCCGGAAAAGGTCCGCCTGGGTGAAATTCTGGTTCAGCAAAAGCTGCTGTCCGAAGAGCAGCTGGAGTTTGCGCTGAGCGAGCAAAAGCGTACCGGACGCAAGCTGGGGCGGGTCTTTGTCGAAAACGGCCTGATGACCGAAGAGCAGATTTCCGGCGCGCTGGCGCAGCCAGCTCAGCATTCCCTACATCAACCTGAAGTTTTTCAACGTCGATCCGGATACGGTGCGCCTGCTGCCGGAAACCCAGGCGCGCCGCTTTCGCGCCATCGTGCTGGAGGAGCGCGGCGGCGCCTTGCTGATCGGCATGGCCGATCCGACCGACCTCTTCGCCTACGACGAGATCGCGCGCCTGGTCAAGCGCAGCATCGACGCTGGCGGTGGTCAACGAGAGCGAGCTGCTGCAGACCATCGACCGCATCTACCGGCGCACCGAGGAAATCACCGATTTCGCGCGCGAGCTGGAGCAGGACCTGGGCGATGCCTCCATCGATTTCGGCACCCTGGGCGGCACGCCGGGGCTGGAAGAGGCGCCGGTCGTCAAGCTGCTGCAGTCGGTGTTCGACGACGCCAGCCAGGTGCGCGCCTCCGACATCCACATCGAGCCGCAGGAAAAGCGGCTGCAGATCCGCTTCCGCATCGACGGCGTGCTGCACCTGCAGACCGAGGCCGACATCAAGATCGCGCCGGCGCTGGCGCTGCGCCTGAAGCTGATGTCGGACCTCGACATCTCCGAGAAGCGGCTGCCGCAGGACGGCCGCTTCGCGATCACGTGTCAAGCAGCAGCAGATCGACGTGCGGATCTCGACCATGCCGACCCAGTACGGCGAATCGGTCGTGATGCGCCTGCTGAACCAGAGCGGCGGCACCTTGCGCCTCGATTCGATCGGCATGCCGCCGGCCATGCTGAAGAAATTCCGCGCCATCGTGCAGCGCCCGAACGGCCTGGTGCTGGTGACCGGCCCCACCGGCAGCGGCAAGACCACCACGCTGTACGGCGCGCTGTCCGAACTCAACACGATGGAAAAGAAGCTGATCACGGTCGAGGACCCGGTCGAATACCGGCTGCCCGGGCATCAACCAGGTGCAGGTCAACGACAAGATCGAGCTGAGCTTCGCGCGCGTGCTGCGCTCGGCGCTGCGCCAGGACCCGGACATGGTGCTGGTGGGCGAGATGCGCGACCAGGAAACCGCCGCAGATCGGCCTGCGCGCCGCGCTGACCGGCCACCTGGTGCTGTCGACGCTGCACACCAACGACGCCGTCAGCACGCCGATCCGCCTGCTGGACATGGGCGTGCCGCGCTACATGGTGGCGACTTCGCTGCAGGCGGTGCTGGCGCAGCGCCTGGTGCGCCTGATCTGCGAAAGCTGCAGCGAACCGGTGGCGCTCACCGCCGGCGAGCAGGAATGGCTGAAATCCGAACTGGGCGAACACGTCGACCGCCAGCACTACCACCACGGACGCGGCTGTTCGCATTGCAACGGCACCGGCTATCGCGGCCGCACCGGCGTCTACGAAATGCTGGAAATGACCGAAGCGGTGACCGACGCCGCCAACCATCCCGACCCGGCGCACTTCCTGAAAGTGGCGCAGGCGCAGATGGCCGGCGAAACCCTGCGCCGCCACGCGGTGGCGCTGGTGGTGGCCGGCCGGACCACGGTCGGCGAGGCGATGCGGATCAGCAATCAGTTCGAGGATTGAGTGTCCGCGCGGTTTTCGGCTCCCCTTGAATGGGAGCGAATCCCGGCCGCAGGCGGCCGCTTTGTTGCAGTCAGCTGTTGAAATGCATCCGTATCGCACGCGATGCGCAGTGAAACCAGGGTCAGAGTTTTTTTCGCGACGCCTTTTCGCGAAAACTACTCTGACCTTGCTTTCACGGACTTGGGGCAAGGGCGTCAAACCCTGCGCGGTTGGGAAGTTTCCCCTCCAGTGCGTTATCGGGGTCAGAGTAATTTTCGCGATGAAACTCTGCGAAAAAACTCTGACCCCAACAACTACGACGGTGGATGCGATGCAACTGCCGAGTAATGCGGAGTATATGTAAAAACCGTCCCGTAGATGAGCGGATTTAGCTGATAACTATGGGAGTATATTGCCAGATCAGCGCCGCTGCCGTGTCAGCCCGCCATTGATTTCCGGAAGTCGCCATGCCTTTCTTTTCCTACAAAGCCCGCAATGCCCGCGGCGAATTGCTGCAAGGCGTGCTCGAAGGCGCCGACAGCGGCGCGGTCGCCGATCAACTGTTCAACACCGGCGCCACGCCGGTGGAAATCCTGCTGACCAAAAAGCCGGCGGCCGACGGCGAGCCCGGATGGTGGCAGCGGCTGACCGAGGAAAAGGTGCGGCCGATCGACGTCCAGCTGTTCAGCCGCCAGCTGCATACGCTGCTCAAGGCCGGCGTGCCGATCATGCGCGGCCTGGCCGGGCTGCAGGAATCGGCCATCAACAAGGGATTTGTCCGCGTCCTCAAGGACCTGCGCGAGTCGCTCGATTCCGGCCGCGAACTGTCGGCCGCGATGCGCCGCCATCCGCAGACGTTTTCCGGCTTTTACCACAGCATGGTGCGGGTGGGGGAAATGACCGGACGCCTCGATGAAGTCTTCCTGCGCCTGTTCGATCATCTCGAGTTCGAGCGCGAAATGCGCCAGCGCGTGAAGAGCGCGCTGCGCTATCCGATCTTCGTGGTGGTGGCGATGGTGGCGGCGATGGCGGTCATCAACCTGTTCGTGATTCCCGCCTTTGCCAAGGTGTACGCCGGCTTCAATGCCGAGCTGCCGCTGATGACGCGCATCCTGATCGCCAGCTCCAACTTCACGCATCGAGTACTGGCCGCTGCTGCTGGCGCTGCTGGCCGGCGCCGCGATCGGCTTCAGGCTGTATGTCGCCACCAGCCGCGGCCGCTACCAGTGGGACAAGCTCAAGCTGCGCCTGCCGATCATCGGCAAGATCATGCTGAAGGGCACGCTGGCGCGCTTCGCCCGCAGCTTCGCGCTGTCCAGCAAGAGCGGCGTGCCGATCGTGCAGGGCCTGAACGTGGTGGCGCAGACGGTCGACAACGCCTATATCTCGGCCCGCATCGAGCAGATGCGCGACGGCGTCGAGCGCGGCGAAAGCATCCTGCGCACCGCGACCACCACCGGCGTCTTCACGCCGGTGGTGCTGCAGATGATCGCGGTCGGCGAGGAAACCGGCGCGCTCGACACCTGATGGACGAGAGTCGCCGAGATGTACGAGCGCGAAGTCGACTACGAACTGAAGACCCTGTCCTCGCAAATCGAGCCGATCCTGATCCTCGTCCTCGGCGTCCTGGTGCTGGTGCTGGCGCTCGGCGTGTTCCTGCCGATCTGGGATCTGGGCAAGGTGGCGCTGCCGAAATGAGCGGAAGGCGCTCGCTGTCGTCCGCATCGCCGCGGCCTGCGGCTGCGCGCAAGGCATGCGGCGCGTCGCGGCTGGAAGTGCTGATCGTGACGATCCTGATCGGCGTCGTCGGCGCGCTGCTGCTGGAGCGGCTGACGCGCTATCAGGAGTATGCGGAAAAAGCCGTGATGGAAGCGACCATCGCCAACATGCGCAGCGGCTTGCGGGTACGAGTCGCCGAACTGATGATCGGCGGACCGCATGGCGACAGCTCGGCCACTTGCTGCAGGAAAACCCGATCACCTGGCTGGCTGCACCGCCGTCGAATTACGGCGGCTTGCTCATGTCCTCGGACAGTTCGAGATGTGCAGCGCGGCAAATGGTATTTCGATACGGCGCAACGGCAACTGGTTTATTTTCCATTACACCGCCGCTTCTTTCAGCCCGCCGCCGAGGAGCGGCGACGAAGTGCGGTTGCAGCTGATGGCGCGCATGCCGGAAGCCGGCTTGACCCGTACTCCAACGGCGCCGCATAGAAGGTTTGTCGCTGCTTCTGCTTACCCCATACCGATGGATGGCGACAGCAATTTAACAATATTTAAAAAATTACTCGAAAAAATATGTTGTAAAGGCGCTGTATAGTTCCAGTCTGACAACGATAATTTTTTTTCCGCGTTGCTACAATCGAGGCAATCTTTTCCCAAGGGGCAAAAAAATGAAATACAAAAACAGCGGCTTTACCCTGATCGAGCTGGTCATCGTCATTATCGATTCTCGGCATCCTGGCGGCGATTGCCTTGCCGCGCTATTTCAACATGCAAACGCAGGCACGGGTGGCCAAGGCCCAGGCGCTGTACGGGTCGATCAAATCCGCCGCCGCGCTGGCGCGCGCCAATTGCATGGTCGATATGGCCACCAACCCGGCTCCAACCTGTACTGCAACCGCCGGCACGACCAACATGGACGGATTCCCGGTTGTCATGGTCAATCAGTATCCGAGCGCTGTTGACAACGGCATCATTGCCGCCGCCCAACTGACTGCAGCCAGCGACGGGCTTACGGTCACCGGCGTCAATCCGCGCCTGATCAGCATCAACGGTGCGGCGACCGCCGCCAATTGCCGGATTTCCTATACCCAGGCAACGGCAGGCCCGGTGGCTCCGGTCATTACGTTGGTAACCACGGGTTGCTGATCGCCGGGCTAGCTCGGCAATATTTTTATTCATAAAAACGAAGGAGTAAATGATGCGTAAAGTCCAAGCTGGTTTTACCTTGATCGAATTGGTGGTGGTGATCGTGATTTTGGGGATTTTGTCGGCGGTGGCCCTGCCGAAATTTATTGATCTGAGCAGAAGAAGCGGGTGATGCCGCAGCAAACGGCGTTGCAGGTGCTTTGGCATCGGCCACCGCAGTTAACTATGCGGCGCAAGTGGCAGGGAATGCTGGTACCACCTTGGTTGCCGCAAATATCTGCACGCCTGCAGCTCTGGGTACATTTATCACCGGGGTTACGCTTTCCAACAGTTCCACCAACACCGCCAACTCGACGACTTACGGTGTTTCGGGGACGGGTGATTGTTCAGCGCCGACAGCGGCAGGAACTGCCGTCACGTGTAACATCATCGGGCAGTATGGCACCGCCAAACCTGCAACCATTATTTGCGGCAAATCCTGATTGTCGAGCTGAGTTTGTGTAGTGGTTAACAACGCAGCAGCGTATTGCGCCATATAACAGTACGCTGCAATCTGCCGCCCATCACCTGCGGCGTAAAAGTTTGATTGAACCGGCGGGACGGGCGCATGCAAACGTCCTCCCGCTTTTTTCTTGCCCGGTGCCCGGCATGGCGCCTCAACCAGAGAACAATCGGAACAGTGATGAAAAATTCCGGCTTTACCCTGGTCGAGCTGATTGTCGTGATGATCATCATCGGCGTGTTGGCGGTGGCCGCGCTGCCGCGCTTCTTTGACCGGCAGACCTTCGATGCGCGCGGTTTTGCCGATGCCACGCAGGCGATGCTGCGCTACGCGCAAAAAGCGGCGATTGCACAGAGACGCAACGTCTGCGCCAGCTTCACGGATGAATTCGGTGAGTTTGAAGATCGCCTCCACCGCCGGTAATGCTGTGCCCTGCGGCCTCGACCTGGCTGGACCGAGCGGCAGCAAACCGTATCAAATCCAGGCGCAGGGCAACGTCCAATTTACGTCGGTGCCGGCTGGCTTCAGCTTCAATGCGCTGGGGCAGGCCAGTGCCGCTGCCAGCATCCAGATTTCCGGGCTTGCCGGCACGATCAAGGTCGAACAGGAAACCGGCTATGTTCGCCTCGAGCCTTGAGCTACATGGCGCGCGCGGCAGGCGGCGCGCCGCGCAAGCCGGTATTTCGCTGATCGAGCTGGTGATGTTCATCGTCATCGTCAGCATCGGCGTGGTCGGCATCCTGTCGGTGATGAATGTCACCACCAAGTCCAGCGCCGATCCTATGATCCGCAAGCAGGCGTTGGCGATCGCCGAATCGCTGCTGGAGGAAATTAATCTGAAAGATTTTTCCAACCCTGCCGGCGGTTTTAGCGGCGCCAGTACGCAGGCCAATCGCCCATTATTCGACGACATCGGCGACTACGACGGATTCGTCACCACCGGAATTTTTCCGGTCGATGGGGGGCCGGCGATCGTCGGCTTGAATGCGTACAGCGTGAGCGTGACGGTAGCCGCCACTGCCGCCTTGAGCAGCATCGCCGCCACGGATGCCAAATTGATTACCGTTACGGTCACCGGCCCGGGCAACACTGTCGTGGCACTGGACGGCTATCGCACAAATTATGCGCAATAGAACCCCATTCATCGCGAAGCGGCATCAGTCGGGATTCACCCTGCTCGAAGCGGTAATGGTGATCGTGATCACGGGCGCGATCGCGGCCATGACGGCGGTGTTTATCAGGGCGCCGATCGAAGGCTATGTTGATTCCGCGCGGCGCGCAGAACTGACCGATATCGCCGATACCGCTAGCCGCCGCGTCGCGCGCGACTTGCACCTGGCGCTACCCAACAGCGTGCGCGTTGCCGCGCCGGCTTGTATCGAATTCCTGCCGACCAGCACCGGTGGCCGCTATCGTGCGGAACAGGATTGCAGCTCGGGCGTGTGCAGCGGCACGAAGCTTGATTTCAGTACCGCTATCAACGGTTTCGACTATCTGGGTGCATTGAATCCGCTGCCCGCAGTAAACGACGTGGTGGTCGTGTACAACCTCGGCATCCCCGGAGCAGACGCCTATAACGGCGACAATAGTGCGACCATCCGGTCGGTAAGTGCGACCGGCATTACGTTGACGGCGGCCAAGCAATTTCCGTTTGCTTCCCCCGGCAGCCATTTTCATGTCATTCCTGGCGCTGATCGAGCTGTCTCGTATGTATGCACTGGCGCCGGTATCGATAGCGCCGGGAATGGCACCGGGACGCTGTATCGCTATTCGAACTACGCGCCGACCGCGACAGCGCCGACTTCCTGCCCGGTGCCGCCATCCGGCACGCCGATATTGGCCAGTAGGGTCAGTGACTGCAGTTTCAACTACGCAGCCGGCGTGACGGCACGCAACGGCCTGGTTTCGACGCGTATTTCGTTGGTTGAAAAAAACGAGACGGTCAGCCTGTATCACGAAGTCCATGTCAACAACATGCCCTGATCAAATGCGAGCAATGAGATCACGCTCCAGTACGCCCCATCGCGCCGCGCGCGGCTTTGCGCTGGTATCGGCGATCTTCTTGTTGGTGGTGCTGGCTGTCCTGGGTGCCTTCATGGCGCATTTCTCCAGCGTGCAGCACATCACTTCGGCACAGGATTTGAGCGGCTCCAGGGCTTATCAGGCAGCGCACACCGGCATCGAATGGGGCACGTATCAGGCATTGCGCAATTCGGCCTGCAGTGCAGTGACTACGTTGCCTGCACTCGGCGGCTCGCATGCCGGTTTTTCCATCAAGGTAGAGTGCACGTCGGTCCAGGCGAGCGAAGGTGCGGTAGCCAATGGCGTGGCGCTATACAGCATCAGTTCGACTGCTTCGATGGGTACGATCGGTGGCATCAATTATGTCGAGCGCAAGCTACAGGCGCTGGTGGAAAAATGAAGAGCACGACTCAATTACCGCAATGGTCGAGTAAGGCGCTGGCGCAATTTTTCGTCGGAGTATTACTGGCGACGGCTTTTGCGTCGGCGTCGCTTGCCCAGATTTCCTTGGTCGTCGGATCAGCTAGCACGCCTACGAATGGCAGCGGTAGCATGACGTTCAATCGGCCTGCCGGCATCGTTGCCGGTGACCTGATGCTGGTGCAGCTTTCGATTCGTCGAGGCTCCTCTATCACGATTTCGACGGTGCCTGCCGGATGGAGCGTGGCGGCAACGCGCGTCAACAACGGTACAACGCTTACCCAAGTCATCTATTACCGTGTTGCCAGCGCTATCGAAATGCCTTCTTATACATGGGAATTCAGTCCGGACGATCGCGCAACGGGCGGATTGATCGCCTATCGCGGCGTGGATACCGTGAACCCCATCAATGCGTCTGGTGGGCAGGCCAATCTATCGTCGACTTCGATCACGGCGCCGTCCATTACCACGACGGTCGCCGGCACCCAAATCGTCGGTTTTTTTTCCACTGCATATGGTAATGACGACATCTCGAAGCCCAGCGGTATGACTGATCAGTATGGTTGGAAGACCCAAGCAGGTCCGAACGGGTTGGTGGTTGAAATCAGCGATGTCACACAATCCCTTGCAGGCCCTGTCGGGTCTAAGGTAGCAAGCGTGGCGCACCGCCGCCTTCAATATTGGCCATCTGGTTGCCTTGACCCCGGGCGCCGGTGGGGGGACAACGCCGGGCCGGTTTAATGTATTTGAAACTACCGCCCCGGCTGCGGCGACCTCTGGGCCGATCAGAACCAAATTGGCCGGCACAGCATTTTCACTCGATATCGTGGCGCTCAATTCAGCCAACACCGCGGTGCTTACCAGCTTCACGGGTGCGGTCAAGGTCGAATTGCTCAATGCTTCAGTTAACTCGGGCGGGCTGGACGCCAACAACTGCAATCCCAATTGGACCGTGATCCAAAAGCTGACAACCGATCCGATTTTCACTGTCGCCGACAACGGCCGCAAGACGGTGTCGTTCCAGGAAAACAATGCCTGGCGCGAAGTGAGGGTACGCGTAAGCTATCCCGCCACTGGCGCCGCGACCGCAATCGGCTGTTCGACCGATAATTTCGTCATTCGCCCGACCGGTTTTACTAGCGTCACGTCCAGCATGAACAACACTGGCACCAGCGGTGCGCCAAAATCCAGGGCTGGTACAGACCGTTTTAGCTTGGCAGCCGCAACCGGCCTCGCGAACTATGATGGCACGCCGAAAATCGACAGCAGCGCGCTGCAGGCGCACGCCGGCGCGGTACAGAACGGCGCGCTGGTTGGCGTGTTTGCAGCGGCGGTCAACGGTACCGCGACCGGCAGCAATGCCTTCAGCTATAGCGAGGTGGGTAATTTCCGTTTGCTCGGATCGCTCCCAACGGTCAGCGATACGGCGGCCCGCGGTGTGTACGACGACAGCTTCACCGCGGTTGACCAGCAGACCGGGGATTGCACCAGCGATTTTTCCAACACGCTCTCGGGCGGCATGTATGGCTGCAAATTCGGCATCACTGCGAATACCGCTTATTTCGGCCGCTTTCATCCGGATGGTTTCGCCTTGACCGCGCCGGTATTCAAGAATCGCAGCGACATTGGCAGCTGCGATATCCAGACCACTGGCACGATGGCGGCATCCAGCGCCAGCCTGGCGGTGCTCTCCGCCAGCGGATTCTCGGTCGGTGACGTCATCATCGTGCGCGGCGCCGGCAACGGCGGCGTGGATCTGGTGGCAAGCGTGAATGGAATTGCCGGAACGACTTTTGCCTTGAACGCGGTAGCCGCCACTGCAGTGAGCGGCGCCACCGTCTACAAACTCGGCTTCAGTTACCACAGCGAGCCGATGTCGCTCGGCTTTACCATCACGGCACTCAATGGGCTCGCCACGCCGAGCGCGACCAAAAATTACACGGGGGTCTGGGCTGGCGGCACGGTCGCATTGCAGGCGGAGAATGCCAACAATGGCAGCGACCTCGGCAGCAGGCTGGTCTTCAGCCCACCACCAAGCTGGAGCAATGGCACCTATATCTTTAACTCTGCCAATGTTCAATTCCTACGTAGCGCGAGTCCGGATGGCCCTTACGACAGCCTGCAGATCGGCGTGGCGGTGAACGATCCCGACGGTGCGGTTCTGCGTGCCCGAAACATGAATCCGACCACGACCACCGACTGCATTGCCGCGGGCGATTGCACCGGGGTGACGGTGGCGCATACCGGCATTCGTTTTGGCCGGCTCAAGCTCAGCAACGCCCATGGCTCGGAATTGCTGAATCTGCCGCTTCCTGTCGAAACCCAATACTGGAATGGCGCCGTTTTCACTACCAACGTCAAGGATAGCTGCACTACGGTGGCAGCAAGCAATATCACGCTTGCGAAAAATCCAATCGGCTGTACAACTGCGTTGGGCGGCAATGCATTCTTTGCATCCGGACGCGGCAGCATGATTTTGTCGAAGCCCAATGCCGTCTGCCGGGCCGATCTGACCGTCAACCTTGGTGCTGCCGCCGAGAACAAGAGCTACCTGCAGGGCCTATGGAGCGGCAACACATATGACCAGAACCCGACCGCGCGCGCAACTTTCGGTATTTACAAAAGCGGCCCGGTGATTCATCTGCGCGAATTGTATTGACGAGGTGAGAAGCAGTTGACGGCGATGCCAAAAAGATGGCAGCAGACTGGCCGGAAATCGATTGACAGCATGGTTGGAATCCCCTAACTTCGGGCAACATTTTGAGGTAAGCAGCGCATGGCTTTATTCGGTAAAAACAGAAAAACAGCGGGTTGGCTCAGCATCAGCCTGCAGCAGGATGGAGCGCTTGCAGCCTGCGTCCGGCGCAGCGACGCAGCGCGGCCGAAAGTGGAGCGGGTGGCGTTTTATCCATCGGCGAAAACGCCGCTTGCCGCTGCCCTGGACCGCATCGCAAAGGACATGGATGCCGATCGCCGCGAGTGCACCACGCTGCTGGCCGCCGACGAATACCAATTGCTGTTGGTGGACGCGCCGAACGTGCCGCCGGACGAACTGAAGACCGCGATCCGCTGGCGCCTGAAGGATATGCTGGATTTCCATGTCGGCGATGCCACCATCGACGTGCTGGACGTGCCGCCGGAAAAGGGCGGCCCGGCCCGCAATCATTCGATGTATGTGGTGGCTGCGCGCAACCAGGTGATCGCGCAGCGGCAGGCGCTGTTCGGCGCCGCCAAGATTCCCCTGAGCGTGATCGATGTGCCGGAGATGGCGCAGCGCAACGTGTCGGCATTGCTGGAGCCGCAAGGGCGCGGCATCGCGCTGCTGTCGTTCGGCGCCGAGGGTGGTCTGCTGACCGTGACCTACGACGGCGAGCTGTATCTGTCGCGCCGCATCGACGTGCGGCTGGCGCAGTTGCTGGAGTCGGATGCCGGGCAGTACAACGCCTGCTGCGAACGCATCACGCTGGAACTGCAGCGCTCGCTGGACCATTGCGACCGCCAATACAATTTCATCACGCTGGCCAAGCTGGTGCTGGCGCCGCTCGGCGATGCCGGGGCCGGCTTGCGCGACTACCTGACGGCCAACCTCTACCTGCCGGTGGAGACGCTCGATCTGGATAGCGTGTTCGATCTTTCCGCAGTAGACGAATTGCGGCAGACGGCGCAGCAGCAGCGTTATTTCCTGACGCTGGGAGCGGCCCTGCGACACGAGGAGAAAGCGCTGTGAGCCAGCAGATCAACCTATTCAATCCGATCCTGCTGCGGCAAAAGAAATATTTTTCGGCGGCGACGATGGCGCAGGCGCTCGGACTGATCCTGCTCGGTTCGCTGCTGGTCGCACTGTATGTGAACTACCGCTCGGCCGGCCTGCGCGTCGAAGCCGACAAGACCAGCACCCAGTTGGGTCTGGCGCTGGCGCAGCAGGTGCGCATCAATGCCGAGTTCGGCGTCCGCCAGCCGGACCAGCTGCTGGCCGCCGATCTGCAAAAAGCGGCTTCTGACGTCAAGGCGCTGCAGCAGATCTTCGATATCCTGCAGACCGGCGAAATTGGCAATACCGAGGGCTATTCGAATTACCTGCGCGCCTTTTCGCGCCAGATCAGCGACGGCTTGTGGTTGACCGGCCTGGCCATCCACGGCGCCGGCAACGAGATCGCGCTGCAGGGAAGGACGCTGCGGCCGGAATTGGTGCCGGCCTATATCGGCCGCCTGACACGCGAGCCGGTCATGCGCGGCAAATCGTTTTCGGCACTGGACATGCAGCAGCCTCAGCCGGAAGCCGGCGCTGCCGCCAACGCCCCGCCAGCGTCGGCCGGCTATATCGAATTCCGGCTACAGTCGGCCGGCATCGCCAAGGATGTGCTCGATTCACAGGGGGCCCACAGCAAATGAAACAATCCTGGCAAAAACTATCCGCCCGCATCGACGCCATGAGCCTGCGCGAGCGCGTCCTGATCTTCGTCATGGCGGCCGTAGTCCTGGTGGTGTTGGTGAATGCCTTGCTGCTCGATCCGCAATTTGCAAAACAGAAGCAGCTGTCGCAGAGAATCACCGCCGAGCAGGCGCAGATCGCGGCGATCCAGGCCGATATCCAGCAAAAGGTACGCGCGCAAACCACCGACCCGGATGTCGCCAGCCGCCAGCAGCTGAATCAGCTTAAGCAGCAATCCGAACGCCTGCGCGGTGCGCTGGAGGTAACGCAGAAGGCGCTGGTGACGCCGGAAAAGATGCCGTCCTTGCTGGAGGCAATCCTCAAGCGCAACGGCAAGCTGCAGCTGCTGTCGCTGAAGACCCTGCCGGTATCGAACCTGTCGGAGGCGGCGCTGGCAAGCACCAAAATCGGCGCCGATACGCCGGCGGTTTCGAACCCCGCCGCAACCGCCGAAGCGCCCGCTGGCGGCATCGGCATCATCTACCGTCATGGCGTCGAGATTACCGTCGCCGGCAGCTATCCGGACATGATGAATTACATGGCGGAGCTCGAGGCCATGCCGTGGCAGCTGTATTGGGGCAAGGCGAAACTGCAGGCGGAAAGCTGGCCGCAAGCGCGCCTGACGCTGACCGTGTTTACTTTGAGCCTGGATAAAAAATGGATGAATCTTTGAGGCGCCTGATGCGCGGCGCATTGCTGGCCGCGTGCTGGCCGGCGCTGACGGCGACCGCGTTCGCCGCCGGCATGCCCGATCCGACGCGGCCGCCGGCGTCGCTGATGGGCGCCGACGGCGAGGCTGCCGCGACCGCACAGCCGGTGCTGCAGTCGGTGAAGATTTCGCCGACGCATAGCAGCGCCATCATCAGCGGCCAGAGCGTGGCGCTGGGACAAGCCTATGGCGGCGCCCGGCTGGTGAAGATCACCGAGAACGAGGTGGTGTTGCGCAACGGCAGCGAGGTCCAGACGCTCAAGCTTTTTCCGGACCTCGATAAGCAGCCGGTGTCCGGCCGCAGCGGCGTCAAGCCTTTCCGTCGACCATAAATACAGCAGCAAAGAGTGGAAAACAACATGCAAAAAATAGCTTCCGTCATCGCCGTCCTCCTGCTTGCGGGATGTGCCTCTTCCGCCTCCCAGCTCGATACCTACGAACTGCTGAACGCCGAAATGAAGAAAGCGGTTGAAGCGCGCGCGACGCCGGCGGCGCCGGATGCGGTGGCCGCGTCCCTGTTGCCGCCGCTGAAAATCGAGATGCCGCCGGCCCGGCCGCCGGTCGAGGAGCGTTTCAACCTGGCCTTCAACAACGCGCCGGCGGCGCAATTCTTCAATGCGATCGTGGCCGGCACGCGCTACAACATGCTGGTGCATCCTGACGTGACCGGCAATATTTCGGCCAACCTGAAGGATGTCACGCTGTTCGAGGCGCTCGACGCCATGCGCGAATTGTATGGCTACGATTACAAGGTCGAGGGCCGGCGCATCTACATCAAGCCGCTGACGATCCAGACCCGCGTCTTCCAGGTCAATTACCTGACCGGCAGCCGCGACGGCACCTCGGACATCCGCGTCACCTCCGGCTCCGTCAGCGACACGCCCATGGGCACCAACCTGCCGGGCCTGGCGCCGACCACCGTGCCCGGCACCACCACGCAGTCACTGAATACCAGCAAGATCAAGACCAGCTCCAAGAGCGATTTCTGGGGCGAACTCAAAGCGTCGCTGGAAGCGATCGTCGGCAGTGGCAAGGAGGGGCGCAGCGTCGTCATCAGCCCGCAATCCGGCGTGGTGGTGGTGCGCGCCTTGCCCGACGAACTGAAGCAACGTCGCCGCCTACCTGAAGGCGACCCAGCTCTCGGTCGACCGCCAGGTGATCCTGGAGGCGAAGATCCTGGAAGTGCAGTTGAGCGACGGCTACCAGACCGGCATCAACTGGGCTGCCTTCCACACCGGCGGCAACAGCCGTCTCTCGGCCGGCTTCCTGTCGCCCGGCACCGTGTTGCAGCCCAACGGGCCGCTGGGAACCGGCTCGGCCTCGATCAATCCGATCGCGCGCACCTTCACCGACCCGCGCCTGACCGGCACGCCGGGGCAGGACCTGGTGACCGGCGCCGCCACCGGCATGGGCGGATTGTTCGGGCTGGCCTTCCAGACCAGCAATTTCGCCGCGCTGCTGTCGTTCCTGGAAACGCAAGGCAATGTGCACGTGCTCTCCAGCCCGCGCATCGCCACCCTGAACAACCAGAAGGCGGTGCTGAAGGTCGGTACCGACGAATTCTTCGTGACCAACGTCAGCACCACCACCACCACCGGCACCTCCACCACGACCACGCCGAGCGTGACGCTGCAGCCGTTCTTTTCCGGCATCGCGCTGGACGTGACGCCGCAGATCGACGACGACGGCAACATCATCCTGCACATCCACCCGTCGGTCAGCGCGGTGTCCACCGTCGAGAAGACCATCAATCTCGGCACCGGCGGCTCGCTCAACCTGCCGCTGGCCTCCAGCGCGGTATCGGAAACCGACAGCGTGGTGCGCGGTCAGGGACGGCCAGATCGTCGCCATCGGCGGCCTGATGCGCCAGGCCACCAGTTCCGACCGTTCGCAGTTGCCGGGTGTCGGCAACATTCCGCTGTTCGGCATGCTGGCGCGCAACACTAACCAGACCACGCAAAAGCGCGAACTGGTGATCCTGATGAAGCCGACCATCGTCCAGGGCGGCGCCAGCTGGGCCAGCGACATGCTGGAGACGCAGAATCGGATCAAGGATCTGGCGCCGCGCATGCTGCCGGAGTAAACGTCGGCATGTACAAGACCCACTTCGGCCTGCGCGAGCTGCCGTTTGGCATCACCCCCGACACCAGCTTCTTCTTTGCCTGCGGCAGCGCGCAGCAGGCGCTGAATACGTTGCTGATCGCGGCCCGGAATGGCGAAGGCTTCATCAAGATCACCGGCGAGGTCGGCACCGGCAAGACCCTGCTGTGCCGCAAATTCATGGCGACCCTGGGCGAGGATTTCGTCACCGCCTATATTCCCAATCCCTACCTGGAACCGCGCAGCCTGATGCTGGCGCTGGCCGACGAGCTGGGCATCGCGCTCGACCAGGACGTCGACCAGCACCAGATCCTGAAGGCGCTCACGCAGCGTCTGCTGGTGCTGGCGGCCGACGGCAAGCACGTCCTGCTCTGCCTCGACGAAGCGCAGGCGATGCCGCTGGAAAGCCTGGAGGCGCTGCGCCTGCTGACCAACCTCGAAACCGAAAAGCGCAAGCTGCTGCAGATCGTGCTGTTCGGCCAGCCCGAGCTGAACCACAAGCTGCAGCAGCGTGAGATCCGGCAGCTGGCGCAGCGCATCACCTTCCATTACCATCTCGGCCCGCTGAGCGCGGACGACCTGGAGTTCTACGTGTCGCATCGGCTGCAGCGTCGCCGGATACAGCGGCGGCCGCCTGTTTACGCGCGGCGCGATGCGCAAGTTGCGCCAGGCCAGCGGCGGCATTCCGCGCCTGGTGAATATCCTGGCGCATAAATCGCTGATGCTCGCCTACGGCCAGGGTCGGCAGCGGGTACTGGGACGCCACGTCGCCGGCGCCGCGCGCGATACCGTCGCGGTGGGCGACGCGCATTGGTGGCGCTGGGGATTTGGCAGCGTTATTTTTCTGACGGCGATAGCCGGCATCGGCTGGATGATTTTGAAATGAGCCTGATCAATCAAATGTTGCAGGACCTCGACCAGCGCCGCGCCGGCGGCGCCGCGCTGGCGGTCGAACATGCGCAGGTGCGGGCGGTGCCGGCGGCGCGGCGCATCCATGCGGCCTGGTGGCTGGTGTTGTTCCTGCTGCTGACGCTGGCTGGAATCGGCTTGTGGCTGGTGCTGCGTCCATCCGCCGTGGCGCCCAGCGCGCCGGCTGCAGCCAGTGCCGCGCCGCCGGCGGTGGTGACGCCGCCTGTGCAAGAGATTGCCGCGGCGCCCGCGGCGGCAGAGTCGGTGACGCCACCGCCAGTGCCAGACGCGGTGACGGCAGCGGCAGAAGCCGAGAAAGCCGCGCCGCCGGCAAATCCCGCCGTACCGGCCATAGCCGCGACAACGCCCGCGCCAAGTGTCGAGCCGGCGGCCGCACCCATTGCCGCAGCGTCAATCGAGCGCAAAAAAGCGGCAACCGCGGCCGTGTTGTCGACATCCACGGCCGCCGCCGACAAGCTGGAGGTGCCGTCGATGCCTATGCCTAATGCGGCTGGTAACACGCCGAAAACCGCCATGCCGCCAGTGATTGCACCAGCAGCCGAAGCGAAGCCTACCCGTACCGCCACGGCACCCGCCGCGCAGCCGGAGTCGCCGGCGATCGCGCCGGCACTGACCAAGGATATCCAGGCGCTGACGCCGCAGCAGCAAGCCGAGAATGCCTTCCGCAAGGCCGTCATGGCGCTGCAGCAGGGCAATGCAGCGGCGGCGCAGGAGACGCTGGAACAGGCGCTGCAATCCGACCCGCGCCACGCCGCCGCACGGCAGACGCTGGCCGGGCTGCTACTCGACGCCAAGCGGCCGCAGGCGGCGATCGACACCTTGCGGGCCGGCTTGCAGCTGGACCCGGCGCAAGCCGGAATGGCGATGATCCTGGCGCGGGTGCAGGTGGAAAAGGGCGAGGCCGGGGCGGCGCTCGATACCTTGCGCCGCAGCTTGCCCTATGCGGCCGAGCGTGCCGATTACCAGGCCTTCCTGGCGGCGCTGCTGCAACGGGAAAACCGCCATCCGGAAGCGATCGAGCATTACCGGCAAGCCTTGCGCAGGGCGCCGGACAACGGCGTCTGGTGGATGGGGCTCGGCATATCCCTGCGCGACGCGGCGCGCGCGGCCGAGGCGCGCGAGGCCTTTGGCCGGGCGGCGGCGAGCAATACGCTGACGCCGCAATTGCGCGCCTTCGTCGAGCAGCAGCTGCAGCAGCTGCCGGCGGAGCGCTGAATCAAGAAGGGCGGCCGCTCGGTGTACCATGAGCGGCCCCGTTAATCCGACTGTAAAAGGAAATCACATGCTCAAGCTATGCGGCTTTGCCGCCAGCAATTACTACAACAAGGTGAAGCTCGGGATGCTCGAAAAGGGCGTCGAATTCGAGGAAGTGCTGGTGTGGGCCGACCGCAGCCCGGCTCTGCTGGAAAAATCGCCGCTCGGTAAAATCCCGTATCTGGAAACCGAACACGGCGTGCTGTGCGAGTCGGCGGTGATCGCCGAATACCTCGAAGCCGCCTATCCGCAACATCCGCTGCTGCCGGCAGATCCATTTGCCGCCGCCAAGGTGCGCGAACTGATCGTCTTTCTCGAACTGCATCTGGAGTTGGTGGCGCGCGAACTGTATCCGCAAGCCTTTTTCGGCGGCACGGTGTCCGAGGAAATCAAGAACCGCACGCAGAAGCTGCTGGCGCGCCACATCAAGGGCTTCGCCAAGCTGGCACGCTTCGAACCCTTCATCGCCGGCGACCAGTTCACTCTGGCCGATTGCGCCGCCATCGTCCATCTGCCGCTGGTATCGCTGGCGACCAAGCTGATCTATGGCGAAGACATGCTGGCCGAGCTGCCGGTGCGCCAGTACCTCAAGGCGATGGGCGAGCGACCGACGGTGCAGAAAGTCAACGCCGAACGCAAGCTGAATCAGGAATTGATGATGAAGGCCTACGCCAAGTGAGCATGCCGGCATTTCGAGGCCGCTGAGTTCCGCAGTTACCGTTCCTGCACGCGCGTGCAGGAACGGCTCTTGTCGGGATGGATACTCCAGATAGTGGCGCTTGATACCGGGCGTGAAACGGCCATTTAGGCTGCATACTCCCCAGTCATACTTTCGCAAGGCGCGCCAGCGCCGCCCGCAGCGTCTCATCCTTCTTCGCAAAGCAAAAACGCACGATGCCGGATTCCTTCGGCTGGCTGTAGAACGCCGACACCGGAATCGCGGCGACGCCGATTTCGGCCGTCAGCCATTGCGCGAACTCGACCTCCGGCAGATCGGAGATCGCCGAGTAGTCGACGCACTGGAAGTAGGTGCCGTCCGCCGGCAGCAGCCGGAAGCGCGTCTGCTGCAAGCCGGCGCGGAACAGGTCGCGCTTGTTCCGGTAGAACGCCGCCAGCTCCAGGTAGGGCGCCGGATTCGCCATGTAGGCGGCCAGCCCGTGCTGCACCGGCGTATTGACGGTGAAGACGTTGAACTGATGCACCTTGCGGAATTCCTGCATCAGCGCGGCGGGCGCGGCGACGTAGCCGACCTTCCAGCCGGTCACGTGGTAGGTCTTGCCGAAGCTCGACACCACGAAGGCGCGCGCCGCCAGTTCCGGATGCCGGAGACCGACTGGTGGCCGGCGCCGTCGTAGACCATGTGCTCGTACACCTCGTCCGACAGGATCAGGATGTCGGTGCCGCGCACGATCTCGGCCAGCGCCGCGAGGTCGGCGGCGCGCAGCACCGAGCCGGTCGGATTGTGCGGCGAATTGATGAGGATCAGCCGCGTGCGCGCGCTGACCGCCGCCGCCACCTGCGCCCACGGCACCGCGTAGCCGTCCGGCCCCAGCGTCATCTGCACCGGCACCGGCGTGCCGCCGGCCAGCTCGATCGCCGGCACGTAGCTGTCGTAGGCCGGCTCGATGACGATCACTTCGTCGCCGGCATGCACGGAGCACAGGATCGCGGTCAGGATCGCCTGCGTGGCGCCGGCGGTGACGGTGATTTCGGCCGCCGGATCGTAGCTGTGCCGATACAGGCGCGCGATCTTGTCGGCGATCGCCTGCCGCAGCGCCGGCACGCCGGTCATCGGCGGATACTGGTTCAGGCCGTTCTTCATGGCGGCGGCGACCGCATCGACCAGTGTCGGGATCGCAATCGAAGTCGGGAAAGCCCTGGCCCAGGTTGACCGCATGCTTTTCGGCGGCGAGCGCCGACATCAGGGTGAAAATGGTGGTGCCGACCTTTGGCAGGCGCGATTGCAGGCGGCTGAAATCAGGAGCGGGAGCGGGAGACGGATTCATCGGCAAGTAGGAGGCGGTCGAAAAATCCTATTCTAGCGCCGCGCCGCCGGCCGCGGCCCGCTGCGACAGCCAGGTCTCGGGCGCCATGATCGAAAACAGCCCGGCGCGCGCGGTCTTTTTCGCCAGCTTGAGCAGCGCCTTGTCCTTGGTGATCAGGGTTTCGGCGCCTGGGCGTCGCGCGCCAGCTCCAGGAATTTCTGGTCGTCCGGGTCCTTGCACACGGGCAGCCGTATCTCCGCGTCCGGCGCGCCTGGTTCAAGCGCCAGGCAGGTCGATCAGCGCATCGAATTCGCGCTCGATAGCCGCGGCGCGAGGCCGTCGTCCAGCGGCAGGTGCGGGTAGCGAGCACGATCTGCCATTCGTCGCGGCAGTCGGCGCGCGTCACCGCCTGCAGCGTGCCGTCGCGCAGCGCCGCCAGCAGCGCCGCCCAGCGCGCGTCGCGAAAGACGAACAGGTCGAGGCAGACATTGGTGTCGATGACGATGCGTTTCGGTATCATGGCGCCAACTTGTAGATTGAGATGTAGAAAATGCTGATTGTCCTGTCGCCCGCCAAATCCCTCGATTACGAAACCCCGCCGACCACCGAACTCCATACCAAACCCGATTTCATCGCCGCGCTCGGCGCAGCTGATCGACATACTGAAGGCCTATTCGCCGGCGCAGATCGCCAGCCTGATGCGCATTTCCGATCCGCTGGCGCAGCTGAATGCGGAACGCTACGCCTCGTGGTCGCCCAAATTCACTCGCAAGAACGCCAAGCAGGCGCTGCTGGCTTTCAATGGCGACGTCTACGAAGGCTTGCAGGCATCGTCCTTGAGCGCCGCCCAGCTCGACTACGCGCAATCGCATATCCGGATTTTGTCGGGATTGTACGGCGTGCTGCGTCCGCTCGACCTGATGCAGCCGTACCGGCTGGAAATGGGAACGCGCTTGCCGAATCCGGCCGGCCGCGATCTGTACGCATTCTGGGGCGAGACCGTGACCGCCGCCCTGAATCAGCTGCTGGCCGACCACAGCGCCAAGGTGCTGGTCAACCTGGCCTCGGAAGAGTACTTCAAGGTGGTGCGGCCGGGCGCAATTGCCGTATCCGGTGATCACGCCGGTGTTCGAAGACTGGAAGGGCGGCAAGTACAAGATCATTTCCTTCTACGCCAAGCGCGCGCGCGGGCTGATGGCGCGCTACGCCGCGGTGCAACGCATCACGCGAGCCGGAGCGGCTGCAGGCGTTTGCCGAGGAAGGCTATGCGTTTGCGGCGGAAAGCTCGGACGCGACGACAGTGGGTATTCCGGCGCCGCCTCGAATCGTGAGCCGGCGCCGCGCCGGCGCGGGCACACAAAAAAGCCTCGTCGCGACGAGGCTTTTTTTGCGAGGCGAATCCGCTTACCAGATTTTCCACCACGGCGCCTTCTTGGCGCGGAGGGTGGCCACGTCGCTGTTCGGGAAATTCAGCTTCAACACCCGTTGCGCATCGTCGCGCAATTCCGGCATGCCGAGCGCATCGTAGGAGCGCACCATGATGTACAGCGCTTCCTCGATCGCCGGCGCTTCGCGGTATTCCGCCACCGCGGTCTGCGCCCGGTTGGCGGCGGCCAGGTAGGCGCCGCGGCGGTAGTAGTAGTCGGCCACGTGCACTTCGTACTGCGCCATCGCGTTGACCAGGTACTTCAGGCGGGCGGCGGCATCCGGGCGTAGATGCTTTCCGGATAGCGCTCGACCAGTACCTTGAACGAGTCGAAGGCTTCGCGCGTCGCCTTCGGGTCGCGCTCGGTCGGGTCTTCGCTGGCCAGGAAATCGAACAGGCTGACCTTGTCGTTGAAGTTGATCAGGCCGCGCAGGTAATACATGTAGTCGACGTTCGGATGGTTCGGGTGCAGCTTGATGAAGCGCTCCACCGCGGCCAGCGCCTGCGGCTGGTCGCCCTGCCGGTAATGGGCATAGGCGATTTCCATTTGCGCCTGTTGCGCATAGGTGCCGAACGGATAGCGCGATTCCAGTTTTTCGAAGTACTTGATCGCCTTGTCGTAGCCGCCCGCGGACAGCTCGTCATGCGCCTCCGCGTATAATTTGGGAGCGGACCAGCCGGCGGTTTCGTCGGGGGCTTCCGAGAATACTCCGCATGCCGACAGCGAAAACGCGAACAGCACGGCAAGCAACTTCGATAAATTTTTTTGCATGGTGTTTTGCAGGAATGCGTTTCAACAAGAAATTGATTATAGCTGATGGGACTTGCCCGAATGCCGGATAGCGCGCCGATTATGGCTAAAAATACGGAGGCCGGCGAAATCGGCGAAACCGACGACAGCTGGCCCGAAATGGCGCCGCTGCGGCTGCGCCTGTCGGCCGCCGACTGCGGCGTGCGCCTGGACAAGGTGTTGTCGCAACATCTGCCGCAGTTTTCCCGCAGCCGCATCCAGCACTGGATCGAAGACGGCCACGTCACGCTCGACGGCGCCGTGGCCCAGATGAAGAGCCCGGTGTTCGGCGACGAGGAGGTGATCGTGCTGCCGCAGGCAGCGCCGGAAGACGATGGCGTTCACGCCCGGAGCCGATGGCGCTGGCGATCGTCGCCGAAGACCCCTCGCATGCTGGTCATCGACAAACCGGCCGGCCTGGTGGTGCATCCGGCCGCCGGCAACTGGTCCGGCACCTTGCTCAATGGCCTGCTGCATCATTTTCCCGCGCTGGCCGGGGTGCCGCGCGCCGGCATCGTGCACCGGCTGGACAAGGACACCAGCGGCCTGATGGTGGTGGCGAAAACCCTGGAAGCGCATACCGACCTGGTGCGCCAGCTGCAGGCGCGCACCGTGCAGGCGCGAATACCTGGCCCTGGTGTGGGGCACGCCGCAAGTCAGCGGCAACATCGAGGCGGCGATCGGCCGCCATCCGCGCGATCGCGTCAAGATGGCGGTGCTGCAGAACGCCAGCGCCAAGCCGGCGCTCACCCATTACCAGCGCCTCGCCACCGGCCAGCTCGACGGCCGGGCGGTCAGCCTGGTGCAGTGCCGGCTGGAAACCGGCCGCACGCACCAGATTCGCGTGCACATGCAGTCGCTCGGCTTTCCGCTGGTAGGCGACGCCCTGTACGGCAAGCCGCACCTGGCGCCGGTCTTTCCGCGCCAGGCGCTGCAGGCGTGCCGCCTCGGACTGCTGCATCCGGCCACGCAGGAGTCGTGCGCATGGAGCGTGCCGCTGGCGCCGGACTTCGCCGACCTGCTGGCACGCGCCGGCATCGAGCCGGACCAGCTGGCCTGATTCCGACCACAGATGGAAATCCTTCAAGCCGACTGGGCCGGCGCCCCGACCAATGTCCGGGCGCTGGTCGAGCCTCCGCTACGGCGGCGTCAGTGCCGCGCCCTACGATGACGGCGAGGGCGGCGGCGGCCTGAATCTGGCGGCCGCATGTCGGCGACGACTCGCAGTGCGTGCAGCGGAATCGCCGCCTGCTGCGCCCGCTGCTGCCGGCCGAGCCGGCCTGGCTGACGCAGGTGCATGGCACCACGGTGGTCGATGCGGCCACGGTTGCTACTGATCCACCGCAAGCCGATGCCAGTATTGCCACCCGCCCCGGCGTGGTGTGCGCGATCCTGACCGCGGACTGTCTGCCGGTACTGCTGTGCGATCGCGCCGGCCGCGTGGTCGGCGCCGCGCACGCCGGCTGGCGCGGGCTGGCGGGCGGCGTGCTGGAGCGTACGGTGGCGGCGATGCGCGCGGCCGGGGCCGATGAAATCCTGGCCTGGCTGGGACCGGCGATCGGTCCGCAGGCATTCGAGGTGGGCGAGGAGGTGCGGCAGGTGTTCGTCGAGCGCGATGCCGGTGTGGGCGACGCCTTCGTGCCGGTCGCCCACCGCGCGGGTAAATACCATGCCGATCTCTATCGGCTGGCACGCGAGCGGCTGCGGCAGGCCGGCATAGAGTCGGTGTCTGGCGGAGGGCTGTGCACCTATTCCGACCGGCGGCGATTTTTCTCCTATCGCCGCGACGGCGTGACCGGGCGCATCGGCTCGTTCATCTGGCTCGCCTGACGCTTGTCCAGGTTTCTGGCGGCGGCATTCAAGGCTGCGCGGCTTGGTCGGAAGGGGCGTCTGCGGCGGCGGTGGCTGCGGCCATCTCGGCCCGAATTTTTTCCGCGCGGGCGCGTTGCCGCCGGCGCCGCGTGGTTCCCATCAAATACAAAATAATTGTCAAAGGCAACACACCATATAGCAAAAACGTCATAATGGCTGCAACCACGGAGCGCTCGGTGATGGCCATCATGAGAACCACGTATATCCATGCGATTGCTACGATATGCATAACGAACCTGACCCCTGCGGAAAACTGTAACCATACGTGAGAACGAGGATTCGCGCATGTCCACTCCGCTCCCCGAGAATCCCTATGCCAGCTGGCTGGCGCAATTTTCCCAGCCGCACGCCTGGCAATCCTGGCTGCAGCCGGCGGCGCAGCCCGACGCCGATTCGCTGGTCGCCCGGCTGAAGCAGCTCGGCGTCACGCTCGACCCGGCAGCGGTATCGCAATTGCAGCAGGATTACATGCAGCAATTTTCCGAATTGTGGCGCGACATGCTGACCGCCAGGGTGTCGCCGGTGGAGGACAAGCGCTTTGCCGCTTCGGCCTGGCATTCGCATCCGATCTTCGCCTTTCATGCGGCCGCCTATCTGCTGAACACCCGCTTCCTGACGGCGCTGGCCGATGCGGTGCAGGCGTCCGCCCAAAGCGAAACGGAAAATCCGCTTTGCGGTGCAGCAGATGGTCGATGCGATGTCTCCCGCCAACTTCCTGGCAACCAATCCGGAAGCGCAGCAAAGAATTATCGAAACCAGCGGCGAAAGCCTGACCAAAGGCGTCGCCCACCTGATTGCGGACATGCAAAAAGGCCGCATTTCGCAGACCGACGAATCCGCCTTCGAAGTCGGCAAGAACGTTGCCAATACCGAGGGCGCGGTCGTCTACGAGAACGCGCTGTTTCAGCTGATCCAGTACAAGCCGCAGACCCGTACCGTGTACGAACGGCCGCTGCTGCTGGTGCCGCCATGCATCAACAAATTCTATATTCTGGACTTGCAGCCGGAAAACTCGCTGGTGCGTTACGCCGTGGAGCAGGGCCATACCGTATTCCTGCTGTCCTGGCGCAATCCCGATGAATCGCTGGGACACTTGACCTGGGACGATTACATCGAAAATGGCGTCATCCGGGCGATTCATGCAACCCAGGAAATCACCGGGCAGAAGCAGATCAACGCACTCGGTTTTTGCGTCGGCGGCACCCTGATCGCGACTGCGCTGGCGGTCTTGTTCGCGCGCGGCGAAAAACCCATCTCCAGCCTGTCCCTGCTGACCACGCTGCTGGATTTTTCCGATGCCGGAGTACTCGAAGTATTTATAGACGAGATGCAGGTCGGATTGCGCGAGCAGACCATCGGTCACGGCGGCCTGATGCCGGGGCGCGATTTCACCGCCGCTTTCTCCAGCCTGCGGCCGAACGACCTGGTGTGGAATTACGTCGAATCGAATTACCTGAAAGGCGAAGATCCGCGCGCTTTCGATTTGCTGTACTGGAATGCCGACAGCACCAATTTGCCCGGGCCGATGTTCTGCTATTACCTGCGCAACATGTACCTGGAAAACGCGTTGCGGGAGCCCGGCGCCCTGACGATGCGGGGCGAGCCGGTCGATCTCGGAAAAATCAACGCGCCGGCCTTTATCTATGGCTCGCGCGAGGATCATATCGTGCCGTGGGAAGCGGCCTATGCGTCGACCACCTTGCTCAATCCGAAAAAACCGAACCGCAACCGCTTCGTGCTGGGCGCGTCCGGGCATATCGCGGGCGTGATCAATCCGCCGGCGAAGAAAAAGCGCAGCTACTGGCGTAGCGACAAGACCCCGGCCGACGCCGCCGAATGGCTGCGCGGCGCCCAGGAGCAGCCCGGCAGCTGGTGGCCCGAATGGTCGGCTTTCCTGGCGGAGCACGGCGGGGCGCAGGTGGCGGCGCCGCGCAAATACGGCAACGCCGCGTATCCGCCCATCGAGCCGGCCCCCGGACGCTATGTGCGGGTACGCGCGGATTGAAGTCATTACAACCATGAAAAGGAGACGAATATGGCACGCCGTATCGCGTATGTAACAGGTGGAATGGGTGGCATTGGCACCGCGATTTGCCGGCGCCTGTGCCAGGAAGGCCACACGGTAGTCGCCGGCTGCGGTCCGAATTCCCAGCGCAAGGATAAATGGCTGGCCGACATGCGCGCCGAAGGCCTGGACATTCATGCCTCCGAAGGCAATGTGTCGGACTGGGATTCGACCAAGGTCGCATTCGACAAGGTCAGGGCCGAGATCGGCGAAATCGATATCCTGGTCAATAACGCCGGCATTACCCGTGACGGCCAATTCCGCAGAATGAGCCGCGACGACTGGGACGCGGTGATCAACACCAACCTCAATTCGCTGTTCAATGTCACCAAGCAAGTCATCGACGGCATGGTGGATCGCGGCTGGGGGCGGATCGTCAACATATCGTCGGTCAATGGTCAGAAAGGCCAGTTCGGACAAACCAATTATTCGACCGCGAAAGCCGGCATCCATGGTTTTACGATGGCACTGGCACAGGAGGTCGCGACCAAGGGCGTGACGGTCAATACCGTGTCGCCTGGCTATATCGGGACTGACATGGTGCGCTCGATCCGGCCAGACGTGCTGGAAAAAATCGTCAGCGGCATTCCGGTCAAACGCCTGGGCGAACCGAGCGAAATCGCCTCGATCGTGGCATGGATCGCGTCCGATGAAGGAGGTTATGCAACCGGGTCGGACTTCTCCTTGAACGGCGGCTTGCACATGGGGTAAGGGAGCGGGGCGCGAATCGCTTTTCCGTTGGCAACAGGGAAACGGCGCTTCGCGCGAATTACGATTTGAAACGCTGTTTGAATTGCACCGCAATAAATCGACAGAAAGACCGACAAAAACAGAAGCAGTTGCATAATCCTTCATTTTTACGCAATATGTGGAGACATGCGAAGCGAACGTATGTTCGCTTTTTTGCCGATCGATGTGAGATGCGCTGCGACGCAATAACTGGAAATTCCGATGAATAGTGCAAAAAAACTTTCCGAGCGCATGATCAAGAAGTATCCGAATCGCCGTTTGTACGACACTCAGACCAGTTCCTATATCACGCTCACCGATGTCAAGCAGTTGGTGCTCGACAATGAAGAATTCACGGTGGTCGACGCCAAATCCAATGAAGACCTGACACGCAGCATCTTGCTGCAAATCATTCTGGAAGAGGAGGCGAACGGCACGCCGATGTTTTCCAGCGCCGCGTTGTCGCAGATCATCCGCTACTACGGCCATGCGATGCAGGGCATGATGGGTTCCTATCTGGAAAAAAACATCCAGGCCTTCATCGACATCCAGAACAAGCTGGCCGAAAATTCAAAAGGCCTGTACGAAGGCAAGCCATTCAGCCCCGAAATGTGGACGCAGTTCATGAATGTGCAGGGCCCGATGATGCAGGGCATGATGAGCAACTACATCGAGCAGAGCAAGAACCTGTTCATCCAGATGCAGGAACAGATGCAAAATCAGACCAAGAGCATGTTCGGCAACTTTCCGTTCGGCTCGGTGGACAAGCCGAAATAAGCGCCAAACGCCTAATCCGCCGGCCGGCCGGCGGTTCGCCGCGGCGCCAAGCGCCGGCAAACGAACGGGTACAATAGCGGCTTCGCTTTTGATACCCATTTTTTATGTCTAACGCATCCCAAACCGCGCCAAAAGTAGGCTTCGTTTCGCTCGGCTGCCCCAAGGCGCTGGTCGATTCCGAGCAGATCCTGACCCAGCTGCGCGCGGAAGGTTACGAGACCGCCAAGTCCTATGACGGCGCCGACCTGGTGATCGTCAATACCTGCGGCTTCATCGATGCCGCGGTGCAGGAATCGCTGGACGCCATCGGCGAGGCGCTGCACGAAAACGGCAAGGTGATCGTCACCGGCTGCCTCGGCGCCAAGAAAGATGCCGCCGGCGACGACATCATTCAGCAAGTCCATCCGAAGGTGCTGGCCGTGACCGGGCCGCATGCGCTGGGCGAGGTGATGGATGCGGTGCATGTCCATTTGCCGAAGCCGCATGACCCGTTTCTCGACCTGGTGCCGGCACAGGGCATCAAGCTGACACCCAAGCATTTCGCCTATCTGAAGATTTCCGAAGGCTGCAACCACCGCTGCAGCTTTTGCATCATTCCGTCGATGCGCGGCGACCTGGTGTCGCGTCCGATCGCCGACGTCATGCTGGAAGCCGAGAACCTGTTCAAGGCCGGCGTCAAGGAACTGCTGGTGATTTCGCAGGACACCAGCGCCTATGGCGTCGACGTCAAGTTCCGCACCGGCTTCTGGAACGGCAAGCCGGTCAAGACGCACATGACGCAACTGGTGACGGCGCTCGGCGAACTGGCCGCGCATTACGGCGCCTGGGTGCGCCTGCACTATGTGTATCCGTATCCGCACGTCGACCAGATCATTCCGCTGATGGCCGAGGGCACGATATTGCCGTATCTGGACGTGCCGCTGCAGCATGCGCATCCGGATGTGCTGAAGCGGATGAAGCGGCCCGCCAGCGGCGAAAAGAATATCGAGCGCATCCGCGCCTGGCGCGCGCTGTGCCCGGACATCACGATCCGCTCCACCTTCATCGCCGGCTTTCCCGGCGAAACCGAAGCCGAATTCGAATACCTGCTGGACTTCCTGAAGGAAGCGGAAATCGATCGCCTGGGCTGCTTCGCCTATTCGCCGGTGGAAGGCGCGACCGCCAATTTGCTGGCCGACCCGGTGCCGGAAGAAGTGCGCGAAGAGCGGCGCGGCCGCGTGATGCAGCTGCAGGAAGAGATTTCGAAGAAGCGCCTGCAGGCCAAAGTCGGCAAGACCATCCGCGTCCTGATCGACGAACTCGACGGCCGCAACGGCGTCGGCCGCTCGGCCGCCGATGCGCCGGAAATCGACGGCGTGGTGTACGTGAAAGCGCCGTTCGAGCCGCACCGCAAGCTGGCGGTCGGCGAATTCGTCGAGGCCGAGGTGACCGCTGCCGATGCGCACGATTTGTGGGCGGCGGCATGATGCGCGGGCTTTGCCTGGGCCTGCTCCTGCTCGGGGCAGCCGCGACGGCAAGCGGCGCTCAGCCGGAGGTGCCGGCTGCGGCCCCGCAGGCCGCCGCGCCGGCGTCCGCGGTGGAGAAACTATTTGCCAGCGCGCCGGTGTTCCGGGGTGAACTGGGCGAACTCACCATCCAGGTCAGCCTGCGCCAGAAGGAAGACATGCGCGAAGGGCTGGAAGGCGAATACTTCGTGTTTGGCCGCTCGCAAAAAATCCTGCTGGCCGGCGAATTCGACCGCGATGGCGCGATCTTCCTGGAAGAGTCCGAGAATGGCCAGAACGTGTCCGGCCAGTGGGAGGGCAATTTCGACGGCGATACCTTCAGGGGTGTCTGGTCGTCGTCCGACGGGTCGGTCGAGAAGCCGTTCACGCTGAAGCTGGTGCCGCTCAAGACCATGGCTGTGCCCAAAAAACTGTCCGCGCGCTCATCCCCGCCTGCGGCCAAGCCTTGAGCCCGGTGTCCCTGTAAGGATTGCGGCGGCGCCGCCACGCTCATCACGATTCCTGTTACCGGAGGCAGACGTGAGTTCGAACACATCCCCGCAAACCGCCTTGATCCACAGCGATTACACGCCGCCGGCAGGCTTCGGCGCCTTGCAGCCGGCGATCCACCATGCCTCCACCGTGCTGTTCCCCAATGTCGCGGCGCTGCGCTCGCGCAACTGGCAGGAAAAGTCCGGCTATACCTACGGCCTGCACGGCACGCCGACTTCGTTCACCTTGGAAGCGCGGCTGGCGGCGATCGAGGATGGCACCGGTTGCCTGCTGGCGCCGTCCGGGCTGGCGGCGATCGCGATGGTGGATTTCGCGCTGCTGAAAAGCGGCGACGACATGCTGCTGCCCGACAACGTCTACAACCCGAACCGTGACCTGGGCAACTGGCTGGCCAAGGATTTCGGCGTCAGCGCGCGCTATTACGACCCTTTGATCGGCGCCGGCATTGCCGAGCTGATCCAGCCGAATACGCGCTTGATCTGGACCGAGGCGCCGGGTTCGGTCTCGATGGAAGTGCCGGACATCCCGGCCATCTGCCGCGCCGCGCATGAGCGCGGGGTGCTGGTGGCGCTCGACAATACCTGGTCGGCCGGGATCGCCTTTCGCGCCTTCGCGCATGGCGTCGACATCGTGATGCAGGCGCTGACCAAATTCCAGTCGGGCGGCTCCGACGTGCTGATGGGCGCCGTCATCACGCGCGATGCCCAACTGTTGCAGCGGCTGGCGCGCGCCCACATGCGGCTCGGCTTCGGCGTCGGCATGGACGACGCTTATCTGGTCTTGCGCAGCCTGCCGACCATGCATCTGCGCTTCGAAGCGCACGATGCCGGTGCGCGCAAGGTGGCGGCATGGCTGAAGAGCCGGCCCGAAATCGCCAAGGTGCTGCACCCGGCGCTGCCGGATTGTCCCGGCCATGAAATCTGGAAGCGCGATTTTACCGGCGCCGGCGGCCTGTTCTCGGTGATCTTCGACCCGCGCTACAGCGAGCGGCAGACCGATCGTTTCGTCGACAGCCTGAAGCTGTTCAAGATCGGTTTCAGCTGGGGCGGGGCGCACAGCCTGTGCGTGCCGTACCGGATGGCGACGATGCGGCAGGGCTGGAAAGAGAGCGGGCAGCTGGTGCGCTTCTATATCGGGCTGGAAGATCCGGACGACTTGATGGCGGATATCGAGCAGGCATTCGCCGCGCTCGGCGATTGACGCTGCGCGTTGCGGTCAGCGCGAACAGAATGACGCCGCAAGCGCGCCGCGGATTATATTGTGCTGGGAGTATGTCCAATATTTCGCCATTTTATGGGCGAGATGGTCGGTCTATTATGGGAGTATATGCCGAGAGCAGGCTGCCTTGATCGAAGGCGTGTCGCAAACTTGTTTCTCCGGCATGCAGACGTCCCGGCATCGCGGCTGCTTCCGTTTCCCCATGCACGCTCAGGGCTGCTCCCTGATGCCTCAAGTCGATTCCGCCGGATCGGTTTCCTTCTTTTCTACCGCGCAGACTCCCGGCGCCAGCTGGGCGAAGATCCATGCGGTCGCCGCGGTGATGATGCCGACGCAGAGAAAAGTCGCATGAAACGCCGGCAGCGAATTGGCCTCGGTGGCGCGCGTCAGCAGCGTGGTGAACGCCGCCAGGATGGCACCAGCGACCGTGACGCCCAGGCTCATCGACAGCATCTGCACCAACGAGAACAGGCTGTTGCCGCTGCTGGCGCCGCCGCTGCCGAGGTCCTTCAAGGTGAGCGTGTTCATGGCGGTGAACTGGATCGAATTGACGCCGCCGAAGATCGCCAGCTGCACCAGCCGCAGCCATAGCGGCTGATCGGCGCTGGTCAACGCAAAGCTCGCCATCATGAGGCCGACCAGCACGGTATTGGCGATCAGCACGCGCCGGTAGCCGTGGAGCATGATGAGCCTGGTCGCGAGTCTTTTCGACAGCATCCCGGTCGCCGCGACCGGCAGCATCATCAGGCCGGATTCGAACGCCGAGTAGCCGAGGCTCAGTTGCAGCAGCAGTGGAATCAGGTAAGGCATCGCGCCGCTGCCGATGCGCGCGAACAGATTTCCCAGCAAGCCGACGCTGAAGGTGTGGATCTTGAACAGGTCGAGCGAGAACAGCGGCTGGGCGGCGCGCGTGGCGTGCAGACCGTAGGCCGCGAAGCAGCCCAGGCTCAGGATCAGCAGCACCAGCACCACTGCGCGATCCAGCCCGAGATCGGCGATGCCATCGAGCGAAACCGTCAGCGCGACCATGCCGATCGCGAGCAGCAGGTATCCGGGCAGGTCGAACGGAGCGGTGGCCGGATTGCGGGCGTCGGGCATGTAGCGGCTGGTGGCGATGCAGCCGACGATGCCGACCGGCACGTTGATCAGAAAGATCCAGTGCCAGGAGGCGACATGCACCAGCCAGCCGCCGAGCGTCGGTCCGATCAGCGGGCCGACCATGCCGGGAATCGCCACGAACGACAGCGCCGCCAGATATCGTTCGCCGGTAAAGAAGCGCAGCACGGCCAGCCGGCCAACCGGCAGCAGCATGGCGCCGCCGATGCCCTGCACCACGCGATAGGCCACCAGATGCGTCAGCGTATGGGCGCTGGCGCACAGGATCGAGCCGACCGTGAACACCAGGATCGCGCTGAAGAAGACGCGCATGGTGCCGAACTTGTCGGCCAGCCAGCCGGATACCGGGATCATGATCGCCATCGTCAGCGAATACGCGATCACGACGCCCTGCATGCGCCACGGCGCCTCGCCAAGGCTCCCCGCCATCGCCGGCAGCGCGGTGTTGACGATGGTGGAATCCAGCGTCTGCATGAAAAATCCGGTGGCGACCAGCCACAGCATGATTTTCAGAGCACGCTCGGAAGGCGGGGCAACGGTTGGACTGAGGATGGCTGACATACGGGCGGAAGCGCGATCGAAAAACAAACTGGCGTGGTTCGGTGCAAGCGGCGCCGAGGCGCTGCGCCGGGAATGACTGAGCTCAGGGATGATTATCCCTGAGAGCCGATTTTTCGTGGCTTCGGCGCAAGCTCGTTGCCGTGGCGCTCGCGGTCGATATAAATCTGTTCCACCCGGCTTCTGGCCCATGGCGTCCGGCGCAGGAAGGTCAGGCTGGACTTGATGCTGGGATCGCTCTTGAAGCAGCGGATATCGACCAGCCGCGCCAGGCCGTCCCAGCCGTGGCGCGCCACCAGTTCGGTCAGCAGCGCTTCCAGCGTCACGCCCTGCAAAGGATTGTTCGGTGCGGATTTGCTCATCGCATCATTCCGGCATCGGCTTGTTGTTGTTGAGGTCGACCAAGCCGCGGATCAGCCGGTAGGCCTTCCACACCCAGGCGGCGGCCAGGATCGGGATGCCGATCACGACGCCGATGATGGTGAAAATGCAGATCCAGCCGATCGCGCTCCAGACCAGGAACCACCAGAACGAGCGGATTTGCCAGCTGTGGTGGCTGTAGACGAAGGTGCCCGCCGTTTCCGGGCGCTTGACGTAGCTGATGATCAGCGGGATGAAGGAAAACAGGCCCATCGAAAACACCAGGCTGGCCGCGTGAAAGATGTACAGCCACCAAGCCAGGTTCTTGCGGGATTCCAGGTAAGGGTCGAACACGATTTCCTGCGCCATGGGGTTTCCTTATCGGTTGGGCTTGCACTTTGATGCCGGCAAGATGCCGCCCGCAGCGGCGAATTTCAAGGTAGGAGTTTCCGGCAGGGTACCGCACCTGGCGCCTCATTGCAGGAGGCCGGCGTTCCAGCCGCCGCCCAGCGCCTTGATCAGCAGCACGCTGGCGGCCAGGCGCCGGTTGAGAATGCCGAGGGCGGCGTTCTCGCTGGCCAGCGCGGTCGCCTGCACCGTGACCACGTTGAGATAGCTGACGGTCCCGGCGCGGTACTGGTTGGTGGTCAGCAGCACCGATTGTCGCGCCAGTTGCAAGGCTTCGTTCTGCACTTGCGCCTCCTGCTCCAGGATGCGCAACGCCGCCAGGTTGTCTTCGACTTCGCCGAAACCCGCTAGCACAACCTGGCGATAGGCCGCCACTTCGGCGTCGTAGGCGGCGATCGCGGCATCGCTCTGCGCGCGCCGCAGGCCGGCGTCGAACAGGGTTTGCGCCAGCGCCGGACCGATCGCCCAGACACGGCTGGGCAGCGTCAGCCAGTTGGCGAAGCTGCTGCTCTCGAATCCGGCCGAGGCCGACAGCGTCAGCGCCGGGAAATAGGCCGCCTTGGCCACGCCGATCTGCGCATTGGCGGCCGCCATGCGGCGTTCGGCGGAGGCGATGTCGGGGCGCCGCTCCAGCAGCGCCGACGGCACTCCCACCGGAATCGCCGGCGCCACCGCCACCAGCGGCGCGCGCGCGATGGAAAATGTCGACGCCGGCTGGCCGGCCAGGAGCGCGATCGCGTGTTCCAGCTGGGCGCGCTGGACGCCGACATCGAGCGCCTGCGCCTGCGTCGATTTCAATTGCGTCTGCGCCTGGATGACGTCGACCTTGGGCACGACGCCGACCGCATACTGGTTCTGCGTCAGCTGTTCCGATCTCTGATAGGCGGCGATCGTGTCTTCCAGCAATTGCTGTTGCGCGTCCAGCACCCGCAGTTGCAGATAATTCTGCGCCAGCTGGGCCTGAGCACTGAGGCGCGCCGCCTGCAGATCGGCGGCGCTGGCTTGCGCGCTGGCCCGGTTCGCTTCGACCGTGCGCCTGACCCGGCCCCAGAGATCGGGCTCCCAGGACTGCGTCGAACGACAGCGAATGACTGTTGAAGGGTGCGCCTGACCGGCCGGCGCTGGCGGCCGCGGCACTGGCGCTGCTAACGCTGCCGGTGCCGGCCTGCGAACGGCTCACGGAAACATTGCCGGATACGGTGGGAAACAGGCCGGCGCGCGCCGATCGCACCAGCGCCTGCGCCTGGCGGTACTGCGCTTCCGCTTGCGCCAGGTTCTGGTTGGAAATGACGACTTGCTCTTCCAGGGAATTCAGCAGCGGATCGCCGAACATTTCCCACCATTTGCCGCCCAGCTCGTGGTCTTGCGGTTGAGCGCTTTTCCAGCCTTGCATTTCCTTGAAGGCGGCAGGCGTCGCCACCTCCGGGCGCACGTAATCGGGACCGGCGGCGCAGGCGCAGAGCAGCAGGCAGGCCACGAACGGCGGCAGCCAGCACAGCGGTTTTAAAACCGCCCGAGGTCTCGGCGTAGACGCGGACCAGAAATACAAATAGCAGGATGTTTTCATGGATCTGCTCGACTTCAACGATGGCCGGTTTGTTGCATGCCGGCACGCGGATGGCGCCGGTTCCAGGCGGCGCTGCTCCACAGCCGGAAGCGGTCCATGGTCAGGTACACCACCGGCGTCGTGTACAGCGTCAGCATCTGGCTCACGATCAGGCCGCCGACGATGGCGATGCCCAGCGGACGGCGCAGTTCGGAGCCGGTGCCGGTGCCCAACGCCAGCGGCAAGGCGCCCAGCATGGCCGCCATGGTGGTCATCATGATCGGCCGAAAGCGCAGCAGGCAAGCCTGGTAGATGGCGTCGAAGGAATTCTTGCCTTGCCCGCGCTCGGCCGCCAGCGCGAAGTCGATCATCATGATCGCGTTCTTCTTGACGATGCCGATCAAGAGCAGGATGCCGATCAGGGCGATGATGCTGAGTTCGCTCTTGAACAGCAGCAGGGCCAGGATGGCGCCCACGCCGGCCGACGGCAGCGTCGACAGGATCGTGATCGGATGCACGAAGCTTTCATACAGCATGCCGAGCACGATGTAGATCGTCACCAGCGCCGCCAGGATCAGCCAGGGCTGGCTGGCCAGCGACGACTGGAACACCTGGGCCGTGCCCTGGAAACTGCCGTGGATGCTGCTCGGCACGCCGCTGCGGCTGACGGCGTCGTCGATGGCCTTGGCGGCTTCGCTCAAGGCCACGTTCGGCGCCAGGTTGAAGGACAGGGTGGTGGCGGCGAACTGGCCCTGGTGATTGACGCCAAGCGTGGTGGTGGTCGGCTCGAAATGCGAGAAGGCCGCCAGCGGCACCATGGCGCCGGATGGATTGCGGATGAAAATGTCGTTCAGCGTCTGCGGCTGCTGCCAGTATTGCGGCGCCACTTCCATCACCACGTGGTACTGGTTCAGCGCGGTATAGATGACCGAAACCTGGCGCTGGCCGAAGGCGTCGTACAGCGTGGCATCGATCATCTGCTGGCGTGACGCCGAGCCGCGACGCGGTGTCGCGGTCGATCGTCAGCGTCACCTGCAGGCCCTTGTCCTGCTGGTCGGTGTTGACGTCCGCCAGCTGCGGCACGCCGCGCAAGACCTGCAGCAGACGCGGGCTCCAGTCCATCAGCTCGGCGAGGTTGTCGCCTTGCAGCGTGTATTGATATTGGGCATTGCTGGCGCGGCCGCCGGCGCGGATATCCTGCGCCGCCTGCAGGAACAGGGTCGCGCCCGGCACCTGCGCCAGCTTGCCGCGCAGGCGGTTGATGACCTGGTCGGCGCTGGCCTTGCGCTGCTCCAGCGGCTTCAACGCGATGAACATGCGTCCGGTATTGCGCTGGCTGCCGCCGGTGAAACCGATGACGTTGGCCACCGCCGGGTCCTTGCCGATGATGTCGACAAACGCCGCCAGCTTGGGCCGCATCGCCTGGAACGAGATGGCCTGATCGGCCTGGATCGAACCGATGATGCGGCCGGTATCCTGCTGCGGGAAGAAGCCTTTCGGCACGATCACGTACAGGTAGACGTTGAGGCCGATGGTGGCCAGCAGCACCAGCAGCATGAAGCGCGAATGGCGCAGCGCCCAGCCCAGGCTTCTTTCGTAGCGGTCGAGCGCCCAGCCGAAGGCGCGCTCGCCGGCCAGGTAAAAGCGGCCGTGCCTGGGTGCCGGCTCATGCTTCAGCAGCCGCGCGCACATCATCGGCGTGGTGGTCAGCGACACCACCAGCGATACCAGGATCGCCACCGACAGCGTCACCGCGAATTCGCGGAACAAGCGGCCGACGATGCCGCCCATCAGCAGGATCGGGATGAACACCGCCACCAGCGACACGCTCATCGACAGCACGGTGAAACCGACTTCGCGCGCGCCCAGCAGCGCCGCCTGCAGCGGCCGCATGCCTTGCTCCAGGTGGCGGCTGATGTTTTCCAGCACCACGATCGCATCGTCGACCACGAAGCCGGTGGCGATCGTCAGCGCCATCAGCGACAGGTTGTCGAGGCTGTAGCCGAGCAGATACATGACGCCGAAGGTGCCGATCAGCGATACCGGCACCGCCACGCTCGGGATCAGCGTCGCGCGCCAGTTGCGCAGGAACAGGAACACCACCAGGATCACCAGCGCCATCGAGATCACCAGCGTGCGCTCGACGTCATGCAGCGAGGCGCGGATGGTGGTGGTCTGGTCGGTCGCCACCACCATGTCGATGGCGGCCGGCATCGACGCCTGCAGCTGCGGCAGCAGCGCGCGCACGCGGTCGACGGTCTCGATGATGTTGGCGTTCGGCTGCCGCGTCAGCAGCACCAGCACCGACGGCTTGCCGTTGGCCAGGCCGGCGTTGCGCACGTCCTCCACCGAGTCGGTGACGGCGCCGACATCGGTCAAGCTGACCGGCGCGCCGTTGCGCCAGGCGACGATCAGCGGCAGATACTCGGCGGCCTTCTTGGCCTGGTCGTCGGCGCCGATCTGCCAGTGGTGCGTCGCCGTCTTCCACGAAACCCTTGGGCCGGTTGGCATTGGCGGCCGCCAGCGCGGTGCGCACATCCTCCAGCCCGACCCCGTACTTGTTCAATGCGGTCGGGTTCAACTCGACCCGCACCGCCGGCAGCGAACTGCCGCCGACCGTGACTTCGCCGACGCCCTCCACCTGCGACAGCTTCTGCTGCAGCACGGTGGAGGCGGCGTCGTACATCTCGCCCTGGCGTCATGGTGTCCGAGGTCAGCGCCAGGATCATGATCGGCGCATCGGCCGGATTGACCTTGCGGTAGCTGGGGTTGCTGCGCAGGGTCGGCGGCAGGTCGACGCGCGCCGCGTTGATCGCGGCCTGCACATCGCGCGCGGCGCCGTCGATGTCGCGGCTCATGTCGAACTGCAGCGTGATGCGCGCCGAACCGAGCGCGCTGAAGACGAGGTCATTTCGGTGATGCCGGCGATGCGCCCGAGCGAGCGCTCGAGCGGGGTGGCGACCGAGGTGGCCATGGTCTCCGGACTCGCGCCGGGCAAGCGAGGCCGACACCGAAATGGTCGGGAATATCGACCTGCGGCAACGGCGACACCGGCAGCAGGGTGAAGGCCACCGCGCCGGCCAGCGCCACGCCCAGCGTCAGCAAGGTGGTGGCGATCGGCCGCCGGATGAAGATCGCCGAGAAATTCATGACGGCTCCGCCGGCAGCGGTTCGGTGGGCGCCGCCGGCCTGGAGAAACGCCGGGCCAGGCGGTCGAAGGCCAGGTAAATCACCGGCGTGGTAAACAAGCGTCAGCACCTGGCTCACGATCAGGCCGCCGACGATCGTGATGCCGAGCGGATGGCGCAGTTCGGAACCGACGCCGGTGCCCAGCATCAGCGGCAGCGCCGCCAGCAATGCCGCCATGGTGGTCATCATGATCGGCCGGAAGCGCAGCAGGCAGGCCTGGTAGATCGCATCGCGCGCCGACATGCCTTCGTTGCGTTCGGCATCCAGCGCGAAGTCGATCATCATGATCGCGTTCTTCTTGACGATGCCGATCAGCAGGATGATGCCGATCACCGAAATGATGCCGAGGTCGGTGCCCGACAGCATCAACGCCAGCAGCGCGCCGACGCCGGCCGAGGGCAGCGTCGACAGGATGGTGATCGGATGGATGTAGCTTTCGTACAGCACGCCGAGCACGATGTAGACGGTGACGATGGCCGCCAGGATCAGCAGCAGCTCGTTCGACAGCGAAGACTGGAAGGCCAGCGCCGCGCCCTGGAAAGCCGGCTGGATGCTGGCCGGCAGGCCGATCTGCTGCTGCGTCGCCTGGATCGCCTTGACCGCCGCGCCCAGCGACACGCCGGGCGCCAGGTTGAACGAGATGGTGGTGGCCGGAAACTGCCCCAGGTGGGAGACCACCAGCGGCGCCGCCCGTTCGGTGAGCGAGGTGAAGGTGGACAAGGGGACCTGGACGCCGCCGGTGGCGGCGACGTGGAGGTCTTTCAGCGCCGGCGGCCCTTGCTGATAATCGGGCTGCACTTCCAGCACCACGCGGTACTGGTTGGCCTGGGTGAAGATGGTCGATACGATGCGCTGGCCAAAGGCGTTGTACAGCACATTGTCGATCGCCGCCGGCGTGATGCCGAGGCGCGAGGCGGTGCCGCGGTCGATGGTCAGCATCGCCTGCAGGCCGTTGTCCTGCAAGTCGCTGGCGACGTCGCGCAATTCCGGCAGCCGGCTTAGGGCGTCGACCAGCTTCGGCGTCCAGATGCCGAGCTGGGCAATGTCGGCATCGGTCAGCGTGAACTGATACTGGGTGCGGCTGACGCGGTCTTCGATGGTCAGGTCCTGCACCGGCTGCATGAACAGCGCAATGCCTTCGACCTGGGCCAGGTTTTTCTGCAGGCGCGCCATCACCTGCGCGGCGCTGTCGCTGCGTTCGGCAAGCGGCTTCAGGTTGATCTGGATGCGCCCGCTGTTCAGCGTGGTATTGATGCCGTCGACGCCGATGAAGGACGACAGGCTTTCCACCGCCGGATCCTGCAGGATTTCGGCGGCCAGCGCCTGTTGCCGCTGCGCCATCGCCGCGAATGAAATCGACTGCGGCGCTTCCGAAATGCCCTGGATCACGCCGGTATCCTGCAGCGGAAAGAAGCCTTTCGGCACGAGGACGTACAGCAGTGCGGTCAGGAGCAGGGTGGCGATCGCCACCAGCAGGGTCGCGGTCTGGCGCTCCAGCACCCAGTTCAGCCAGCGGCCGTAGCCGGCGATGATGCGCTCGAAAAAACGGCCGCTGGCATGGTAGAAGCGCCCCTGCTGCGCTTCCGGCACGTGATGCAGCAGCTTGGCGCACATCATCGGCGTCAGCGTCAGCGACACCACCGCCGAAATGATGATGGTGACCGCCAGCGTGATCGCGAACTCGCGGAACAGCCGGCCCACCACGTCGCCCATGAACAAGCAGCGGAATCAGCACCGCGATCAGGGAAATCGTCAGCGACAGGATGGTGAAGCCGATCTGCTTCGAGCCCTTCAGCGCCGCCTGCAGCGGCGGCTCGCCTTGCTCGATATAGCGCGCGATGTTTTCGATCATCACGATCGCATCGTCGACCACGAAGCCGGTGGCGATCGTCAGCGCCATCAGGGTCAGGTTGTTCAGGCTGAAGCCCAGCAGATACATCACGCCGAAGGTGCCGATCAGCGACAGCGGCACGGCGACGCTGGGAATGACGGTGGCGGCCAGGTTGCGCAGGAACAGGAAGATCACCATCACCACCAGCGCCACCGACAGCAGCAGCTCGAACTGCACGTCCTTGACCGAGGCGCGGATGGTGGTGGTGCGGTCGGTCAGCAGGCTGACCTCGACCGCCGGCGGCAGCGACGCCTGCAACTGCGGCAGCAATTGCTTGACGCGGTCCACCACCTGGATCACGTTGGCGCCGGGCTGGCGCTGGATGTTGACGATGATCGCCGGTTGCTGGTTGACCCAGGCCGCCTGCCGCACGTTCTCGGCGGCGTCGACGACGTCGGCGACGTCGGACAGCCGCACCGGCGCCGCCATTGCGGTAGGCGACGATCAGCGACCGGTATTCGTCGGCCGAGCGCAACTGGTCGTTGGCATCGATGGTATAGGCTTGCGCCGCGCCGTCGAAGCTGCCCTTGGCCTGGTTGACGTTGGCGTTGGCGATGGCGGTGCGCACGTCCTCGATATTCAGGCCGTAGGCCGCCAGCGCGCTCGGGTTGACCTGGATCCGCACCGCCGGCCGCTGGCCGCCGGAGAGGCTGACCAGGCCGACGCCGGACAACTGCGAAATCTTTTGCGCCAGCCGGGTGTCGGCCAGTCCTTGCACCTGCGTCAGCGGCAGCGTCTTCGAGGTCAGCGCCAGCGTCAGGATCGGCGCGTCGGCGGGATTGACCTTGCTGTAGATCGGCGGCGCCGGCAGGTCCGCCGGCAACAAATTGCCGCTGGCATTGATCGCCGCCTGCACTTCCTGCTCCGCGATGTCGAGGCTCAAGGCCAGGCTGAACTGCAAGGTGATCACCGAGGCGCCGCCGGAACTGGTGGACGACATCTGGTTCAGGCCCGGCATCTGGCCGAACTGGCGCTCCAGCGGCGCGGTCACCGACGATGTCATCACGTCCGGACTGGCGCCCGGATACAGCGTGACCACCTGGATCGTCGGGTAATCGACTTCCGGCAAGGCCGACAGCGGCAACACCCGGTAGGCGATGATGCCGACCAGGAAAATCGCCGCCATCAGCAGCGTGGTCGCCACCGGACGCAGGATGAACGGGCGCGAGATGTTCATGTCAGTACGGGCAGCGAACCTCCTGGCCGTGGGCTTGGCTGGCGTATGAGGCGGTCGGTGTCATCCGCCGTTGTTCCCACGTGATTTGCGCTGGCGCGGCGTCGGCTGGGCGGGAGCAGGGGCAAGGGCGGGGGCGTTGCTGGCCTGGGCGCCGGTTGTTTTGTCCTCCTGCAAGGTCAGTGCCACCTTGGCGCCTTCGCGCAGTTTGTCGGTGCCGTCCACCACCACGATTTCGCCTGGTTTCAGACCGGATTCGATGGCGATGTTGCCGCCTTCGGCCGGCCCCAGCTTGACCGGACGCTGGGTGACGCTGCGATCCTCCTTCACCACATAGACGAACGCGCCCTGGTTACCGCGTTGCACGCCGGCGGTCGGAATCAGCGTCGCGCCCTGCAGCACATCGATCAGTATCCGGGCATTGACGAACTGATTCGGGAACAGGGCGTAGTTTTCATTGGAAAACTGCGCCTTCAGCTTGACGGTGCCGGTGGTGGGGTCGATCTGGTTGTCGATGGTCAGCAGCACCCCGCTCGCCAGCTTGTTCTTTTGGGCGCGGTCGAAAGCGTCGACCGTCAAGGTCTCCTTGGCCTCCAGCTTTTTCATGACGCGTGGAACGCTGTCTTCCGGCAAGGTGAACACCACCGTGATCGGCTGCAACTGGGTGATCACCACCAGTCCGGTCGTGTCGGTGGCGTGCACCACATTGCCGGGATCAACCTGGCGCAAGCCGAGGCGGCCGCTGATCGGCGCGGTGACGCGCGAGTAGGTCAGCTGCAGTTTGGCATTGTCGATCTGGCTCTGATCGGCCTTGACGGCGCCTTCGTATTGGCGTACCAGCGCCTGCTGGGTGGCGAGTTGCTGCTGGGCGATTGAATCCTGCTGAAACAGGGTCCGATAGCGTTCGACGTCGGTCTGCGCATTCTTCAGCAGCGCCTGGTCTTTCGCCATCTGCCCCTCCGCCTGCATCAGCATCACCTGATACGGGCGCGGGTCGATCTCGGCCAGCAGATCGCCCTGTTTCACCATCTGCCCCTCGGTGAACAGCACCTTCATCAACTGGCCGTCGACCCGCGGCTTCACCGTGACCGTATTTTGCGCGGTGACCGCGCCCAGGCCTTCTAGGTAAATCTGGATGTCGCCGGTCTTGGCGGTCGCTCCCAGCACCGGCATGGTGCGCGGCGCATTCGCGGCCTGGCGCGCGGCCGACTGCTGCGCCGCGCCCGGCTTGGTCACGAATCTATACACACCCGTAGCGATCAGCGCGCACAAGAGCAGCCAGAGCCACCAGAGTCGAAGTGGCCGCAAGCGGCGGCGCGATTCCGTTCCGCTATCCACGAGATCGTTTTGCTTCACTACGGGCCTCCGCGCCTTGGGCGTCGGTGGACAAACCGCGACTGGCAGAAATACGCGGTTGAGCGGCCTGAGCACCATGCTCGGGCCGCGATTCAAACGTTTCCGGTTCAGCACTTTGCGTGCGAGCCGCGGCTTACCTGAATTTCATCAATTCTTATCTGCGACCGGCACAGAGGCATTGCGTTGCGCTAATCCGAAAGGAAATGTCAGCAGCGCAAGGGTTTCCAATGCCTGGCAATAAAGCAAATATTGTTTGAAGAAAAATGGCTTGCCGAGCCACTAAGAAAAGAGGGTAGTGCGGGCGGTGGAAGCTGTGCGTAATGATTTGTAACCGCAACGATTTCTAGCGGGCTCACGGCCATCGGCGACGCCGTGGCCGCCGCGCCGGGATCGGAAACGCAGAATGCCGGTATCGGGTTTACATTGGAGTATCATGCAATTTTCTAGATTGCACAAGCGTGTTTTAAACCTTATGTAGGGAGTATATGAATAGCCGCGGACTGTGTCCACGTCGCCTCAGGCTTGCAGCAGCGGCAATATGCCGTCCAGGCCGACAAAATTCAGGGCAACGTCGGCCTGCGCCCGCACTACCGGCTTGGCGCGAAACGCCACCGACAGGCCGGCGATCGCCATCATCTTCAGGTCGTTGGCGCCATCGCCCATGATGATGGTCTGCTCGGTGCGGATCCCGGTTTGTGCGCACACGCGCTCGACCGTGCGGCGCTTTTCATCGGCATCGACGATGCTCGCCCAGCACGCGGCCGGTCAGCTTGCCGTCGACCGCTTCCAGCACGTTGGCGTGCGTGAAATCGAGTCCGAGCCGGGCCTTGATGCGGTCGGTGAAGAAGGTGAAGCCGCCGGAAACCAGCAGGGTTTTCAGCCCGGCGGCCTGCAGCGCCGCCAGCATGCGTTCGGCGCCCGGCGAGAGCTTCAGGCGCTCGTCGTAGACGCGCTGCAAGGCCGCCGCGTCCAGTCCCTTCAGGAGCGCGACGCGGCGCGTCAGGCTTTCGCGGAATTCGATTTCGCCGCGCATGGCGGCTTCGGTGATGGCCGCCACCTGCGGTTTCAGGCCGTGCATGTCGGCGATCTCGTCGATGCATTCGATCGTGATCAGGGTCGAATCCATGTCCATCACCAGCAGCTTGAAGTCGGCGAGGGTGCGGCCGGGCGGCATGAAGGCGTAATCGAGACGGGCGGCAAGGCAGGCGGCATCGATTTGTGCCTCGAGTTCGGGCGATTGGCTGACGCCTTCGCAGCGCCAGGCGTGGGCGTCGATCGATGTGATGCGCTCGGAAGCGGCGAGGGCGGCAATGCGCTCGATGTCGGCACGAGCGGGATTGAGGCCTTGCAGGATCAGGTTCATGTCGGGTAGTTCTTTTTAACGGGGCGCAATAGTTTAATCGGGGTCAGAGTTTTTTTACGCGGCTTTTTACGTAAATTACTCTGACCCCGATTAAACGGGCTATAGGGGAGGAGCGCTCGAATTCCATGAGGTTTTAAAGTCCTTGTCCTGAATCCGTGAAAGCAGGGGCAGAGTAATTTACGCCATGAGGCCGGCGTAAAAAAACTCTGACCCTGGTTTCACTGCACTGGCGGTATTTTGAACGTCGCAAAAGGCAAAAAAGCGATGGGGTATATTAAAAATCATTAATAGTGATGAGCAGAAGGCGAGCTATCTATTGGGAGTATATGAATGAATCCCGACTGCTCACTCCATTTCATCCCACCAGCATCCTGATCGTCGCCTTCACCTGCGACACGCGCGCCGCCAGGTCCGGCATGTTGGCGGTGATGCGCAGCTTGTCCTGGCCGTTCAGCTTGATATGCCGGTTTTTCTGGATCAGCTCGATGATGCGCATGGCGTCGATCGGCGGGTTCGGCTCGAACTGCAGCAATGGCCGCTTCGCCGTGGGCGTCGATCTTGACGATGCCGACCGGCTTGCGCAGCGATGCGCAGGCGGTGCGTTTCGATCAGCGCCTTGACCGCGTCCGGCAGCTTGCCGAAGCGGTCGATCAGCTCTTCCTGCATGTCGTCGATCGCGTCCTGGCCGTGCCGCAGTTGGCCAGGCGCTTGTAGAGCGACAGGCGCTCGTGCACATCGCCGCAGAAATCGCTGGGCAGCAGCGCCGGCACGTGCAGGTTGATTTCGGTGGTGGTCGACAGCGGCGCCGCCAGGTCCGGCTCCTTGCCGTTCTTGAGCGCGCGCACCGCTTCGTTGAGCATGTCGGAATACAGCTGGAAGCCGATTTCGGGCATCTCGCCCGACTGGTTTTCGCCCAGCACTTCGCCGGCGCCGCGAATTTCCAGGTCGTGCATCGCCAGGTAGAAGCCGCTGCCCAGTTCTTCCATCTGCTGGATCGCATCGAGCCGGCGCTGCGCCTGCTTGGTCAAGCCCTGCACATCGTGCACCAGCAGGTAGGCATAGGCCTGGTGGTGCGAGCGGCCGACGCGGCCGCGCAGCTGGTGCAGCTGCGCCAGGCCGAACTTGTCGGCGCGATGCATGACGATGGTGTTCGCGGTCGGCACGTCGATGCCGGTCTCGATGATGGTGGTGCACAGCAGGATGTTGAAGCGCTGGGCGACGAAGTCGCGCATCACCTTTTCCAGGTCGCGCTCGTGCATCTGGCCGTGGGCGACGCCGATGCGCGCCTCCGGCAGCAGCTCTTCCAGCATCGCCTTGCGGTTCTCGATGGTCTCGACTTCGTTGTGCAGGAAGTAGACCTGGCCGCCGCGCTTCAGCTCGCGCAGGCAGGCTTCGCGGATCACCGACTCGCCTTCGCTGCGCACGAAGGTCTTGATCGCCAGCCGCTTTTGCGGCGCGGTGGCGATCACCGAAAAATCGCGCAGGCCTTCCAGCGCCATGCCGAGCGTGCGCGGGATCGGCGTCGCGGTCAGCGTCAGCACGTCGACTTCGGCGCGCAGGGCCTTCAGCGCTTCCTTCTGGCGCACGCCGAAGCGGTGTTCCTCGTCGATGATGACCAGTCCCAGGCGCGTGAACTTGACGTCCGTCGACAGCAGCTTGTGGGTGCCGATCACGATGTCGAGCGTGCCGTCGGCCATGCCCTTGATCGCCTGCGTGACTTCCTTGCCGGTGCGAAAGCGCGACAGCTCGGCGATCTTGCACCGGCCAGTCGGCGAAGCGGTCGGCGAAGGTTGCGCATGCTGCTCGGCCAGCAGGGTGGTCGGCGCCAGGATCGCCACCTGCTTGCCGCCCATGCACGGCGACGAAGGCGGCGCGCAGCGCGACTTCGGTCTTGCCGAAGCCGACGTCGCCGCAGATCAGCCGGTCCATCGGCTTGCCGCGAGGTCATGTCCTCGATCACGGCGGTGATCGCCGCCGCCTGGTCCGGCGTTTCTTCGAAGCCGAAGCTGTCGGCGAACGCCTCGTAGTCGTGCGCCGAATACTCGAAGCAGTGGCCCTGGCGCAGCGGCGCGGCGCGCATACAGGTTGAGCAGTTCGGCGGCGGTGTCGCGCACCTGCTGCGCCGCGCTGCGCTTGGCTTTTTCCCACTGGCCGGAGCCGAGCGCGTGCAGCGGCGCGTCTTCCGGCGAGGCGCCGGAGTAGCGCGAGATCACATGCAGCTGCGACACCGGCACGTACAGCTTGGTGTCCTTGGCGTATTCGAGGTGCAGGAATTCGGTTTCGCCTTCGCCCAGGTCCATGCTGATCAGGCCCATGTAGCGCCCGATGCCGTGGTTGATGTGCACCACCGGATCGCCGATCTTCAGCTCCGACAGGTCGCGCACCATCGATTCGACCTGGGTCGCGCCTTCCTGGCGTCTTGCGGCCGACGCGGCGGCCGGAGCCGGCGTACAGCTCGGTTTCGGTGATGAAGGCCAGGTCGCCGCGCGTCGCGTCGCGCAGCTCGAAGCCGGCATGCAGCGGCGCCACGCCCAGCATCACTGGGGCGCTGCCGTTGGCAAAATCGGCATAAGCCTTCGCACGGCGTCGAAGCGCAGATCGTACTCGCTGAAGTACTGCTGCAGCGTTTCGCGGCGGCCGTGCGATTCGGCGCAGATCAGCACGCGCTTCTCGGTTTGCAGCAGGTAGGCGCGCAGGTTCACCAGCGGATCGTCGGCGCGGCGGTTGACCGCGACGTCCGGCATCGGCGCCGACAGCTCGGACGCCGCCGTGCCGGCATGGATCACCCAGCGCCCGTAGGGCTTGGCCAGCGTGAAGAAATCCTCGTCGCGCAGGAACAGGGCTTCCGGCGCCAGCAACGGACGCTCGCGGTCGCGACTTCAGGAAGTTGTAGCGCGATTGCGTGTCGGCCCAGAAGCGCCGGATCGCGTCTTCGATGTCGCCGACCAGCGCGAACATGGCGTCGGCCGGCAGGTAGTCGAACAGCGTCGCGGTCTCCTCGAAAAACAGCGGCAGATAGTATTCGATGCCGGCCGAGGCGATGCCGTTGCCGATGTCCTTGTAGATCGCCGAGCGCGACGGATCGCCCTCGAACACTTCGCGCCAGCGGCCGCGAAAGGCGTTGCGCGCCGCCTCGTCCATCGGGAATTCGCGGCCCGGCAGCAGCCGCACTTCGCGCACCGGATACAGCGAGCGCTGGGTGTCGGCGTCGAAGGTGCGGATGGTTTCGATGGTGTCGCCGAACAGGTCGATCCGGTACGGCAGCGCCGAGCCCATCGGAAACAGGTCGATCAGGCCGCCGCGCACCGAGTATTCGCCGGGCGACATCACCTGCGAGACGTGGGTGTAGCCGGCCAGCGTCAGCTGCGCCTTGAGGCGCGCCTCGTCGAGCGTCTCGCCCTGCTTGAAGAAGAAGGTGTAGGCGGCCAGGAACGACGGCGGCGCCATGCGCACCAGCGCGGTGGTGGCGGGCACGATCAGCACGTCGCACTGGCCGTTCTGGATTTCGTGCAGCGTCGCCAGCCGCTCCGACACCAGGTCCTGGTGCGGCGAAAAGGCGTCGTAGGGCAGGGTTTCCCAGTCGGGCAGCAGGTGGCAGCGCAGTTGCGGCTGGCCCTCGGCGCGAAACCAGGCGATTTCGGCGCGCAGGCGCTGGGCGTCGGTGGCGTTGGCGACCACCACCGCCAGCATGCGGTCTTGCGCTTTCAGCTCGGCTCCGGCTTGCGCCAGCAGGCAGGCGTCGGCCGAACCGTTCAGGGCGGGAAGGGCGAAACGATGACCGGGTTTGGGAAGCGATTTTTTTAGGTCAAAGGACATCGGGAGATGACATATGAAATGTCATGGCGATCGAAAAGCCTGCGGGAGATCGGGTTTGACGGTTAGAATTTGAGCCCACATTATAAGTTAAGCCCGCATCCGTCGTTTTCAGCCACGCCGGCCTGCGCTTGCACTGCTTGCCATGGAATCTTCCGCTCCGCGCCAGGACTCCGGCCATGCCGGACCGCCGCGCTATTTCGCCCTGATCCCGGCCGCCGGGGTCGGCGCTCGCATCGGCGCCGACTGCCCCAAGCAATATCTGCCGCTGGCCGGCAAGCCGATGCTGCGCCATGTGCTGGATACCTTCGCGGCGTCGGCGGCGATCGCGCATACCTACGTCGTGGTCAGCGCCGACGACGGCTGGATCGGGCCGGCGCTGGCCGACGCTCCGCAGCTGGCGCCACGGGTAACCGTACTGCGCCAGGGCGGCCCCAGCCGCCGGCAATCGGTGCTGAACGGCTTGCACGCCATGCGCGATCAGGTCGCGGATCACGACTGGGTGCTGGTGCACGACGCCGCCCGGCCCGGCTTGACGGCGGCGCTGATCGACGACCTGATCCGCGCGCTGGAGGACGATGCGGTCGGCGGCCTGCTGGCGCTGCCGGTGGTCGATACCCTGAAGCGTGCGGATGCGCGCGGCGACAGCGGGGAGCGGGTGCAGGCGACGGTGGCGCGCGAGAGGCTGTGGGCGGCGCAAACGCCGCAGATGTTTCGCTATGGATTGCTGCGGCGGGCGCTGCAGCAGGCGGTCGAGGTCACCGACGAGGCCAGCGCGGTCGAAGCGCTCGGCCTGCAGCCGAAACTGGTGGCCGGCAGCCCGCGCAATTTCAAGGTCACGCTGCCGCACGACGTGGTGCTGGCCGAGCTGTTTCTGTCAAACAAGGAAGAAAGGGAGAAGCAATGAGCCAGCATCCGGGCTTCAGGATCGGCCAGGGTTACGATTGTCATGCGCTGGTGCCGGGCCGGGCGCTGGTAATCGGCGGCGTCGCCATCCCTCATGCGACCGGCCTGCTCGGGCACTCCGATGCCGACGTCCTGCTGCACGCGGTGACCGATGCCCTGATCGGCGCCGCCGGCCTGGGCGACATCGGCCGCCATTTTCCGGATACCGACCCGCGCTTCGCCGGCGCCAATTCGCGCGCCTTGCTGCGCGAGATCGTGGCGCGCCTGGGCGCGGCCGGTTACGCGATCGGCAATGTCGATGCCACCGTGATCGCGCAGGCGCCGAAAATGGCGCCGCATATTCCGCAGATGATCGCCAACTTGGCCGCCGACCTCGGCATTGCCGCCGAATATGTGAACGTCAAGGCGAAGACCAACGAGAAGCTGGGCTACCTGGGACGGGAAGAGGGCATCGCCGCCGAGGCGGTGGCCCTGGTCTACCGCTAGCCGGCCGCGGCGCAAGGCGAAAACTTGGCCAGCTCGATGCGATTGCGGCCGCGCCGCTTGGCTTCGTACAGCGCGGCATCGGCGCGTTCGATCAGGGTCGTGATTTCTTCCGGCAAATAGTACTGGGCGATCCCGGCCGACATGGTGATGCGGAACTCTGGCGGCAAACCTTCGAAGCGCACGTCCTGCATTGCTTTCATGATGCGTTCGACGCAGAGGTGCGCCAGGTCCAGCGAGGTTTGCGGCCAGAACAGGATGAATTCTTCGCCGCCGTAGCGGGCCAGCAGATCGGTGTTGCGCAGGCCGGCGCGCACCGTGTCGGTTAGATCCTTGAGCACCGCATCTCCGGCGCAATGGCCATAGGTGTCGTTGACCGCCTTGAAATGGTCGAGGTCGATCATGCAGATGCAAAAAGCGCCGCCGCCGCGATCGGTGCGATTCTTTTCATGGCTCAGCATTTCCAGCAGATAGCGCCGGTTATAGGCACCGGTCAGTTCGTCGCGCGTCGCCAGGTCGGTCACCTTGCGCACCGCCTCCGCCAGCAGCTTGTTGGTGGCGGCAAGTTTCTTGCGCATTTCGCTGACGCTGCCGGCCACCATGGCCAGCGAGGGAATGAAGATCGCAAAGGTGACCCACAGCGTCATCTCGATCGCCGGCTGGAAGCGGCTGCCTTCCACATGGCTGATGAGCGGCAAGGTCGCGGCATAGGCGACGATCGCCAGCAGGCTGAGCCACAGCAGCTGGCGCGTGCTCAGCTTGAAGCAGCCAAACACGAAGGCCACCATCAAGGTCAGCAGAAAACTGCCGCGCATCGGCCCGGCATAGATCTGGACGACAAACACCATGCCGATGGCAAGCACCAGTTGCGGCATGGTTAGGCTGGGATCGGCAAAGCGCTTGTTGTAGCCCAGGCGCATGACGAGGTAGATGCCGGCGTTGCAGAGCACCGCGATCGTCAGCCAGACCAGCATGATGCGCAGCGGCACGATCCCGTGATAGACCGAGAGGCCGACCGGCACGCAGCACAGCATGTACAGGACCGCGCTGCTAAAAAAACGCCGTATTCTCAACTGCTGCTGTTCGTCATCCGCTGGATAAAGACTGAAACGGCTGAATCGATGCATGGACGACATCCTTCAAGTTCGGCTGACGGCGATTGTGCGCCTTACTCTACAACAACTCTTGTAATTTTTGGCACACCGTTCCACGGGGCGAACTTTCGGCTTCGATCAAACAATAGAAACAACCTTTTCAAAACATATCTTCGATTGTGTTTGGCAATCAGCTACATACAAATTGTCAATTTGCACTTTCATGCGATTGCGTCAACAATCAATTCGAATCCTCGGGGCGGACATCGTCAGGCACGCCGCGCCGCTGGCATTTCACAGGCAGGCAATTGTCGCAATACCCACCCATGCAAGGAGACCGACATGACTTCCCTCAAAGGTTCCAAGACCGAAAACAATCTGAAGGCCGCATTCGCCGGCGAATCCCAAGCCAACCGCCGTTACCTGTACTTCGCCAACAAGGCCGACATCGAAGGCCAGAACGACGTGGCGGCGCTGTTCCGTTCCACCGCGGAAGGCGAAACCGGCCACGCGCACGGTCACCTGGAATATCTGGAAGCGGTCGGCGACCCGGCCACCGGCCTGCCGATCGGTTCTTCGCGCCTGAATCTGCAGGCCGCCGTCGCCGGCGAAACCCACGAGTACACCGACATGTACCCCGGCATGGCCAAGGATGCGCGCGAAGAGGGATTCGACGAAATCGCCGACTGGTTCGAAACGCTGGCCAAGGCCGAGCGCTCGCACGCCAATCGCTATCAGAAGGCGCTCGACGCGCTGGTCGACTAGGGCGCCTCACGGCGTTTTTCCGTAACGGAAATGCCCCGCACACCGGTTTCGCGCCTTGGCCCGGAACCGGTTGCATAGATTTTGTCTGCCTTCCTCCCCTGCGGAGCGAAGGGAGGACCTTCCATCCAGAGACGAGAAGCCATGACCAATCGCGAAGGAAACCTGGAGGCGCCGACCCGGCATCCGATCGCCTGGAAAACAGACGATTTCCATAACGAGGATTCGCTCTACCAGGAACTGGAGCGGGTGTTCGACATCTGCCACGGCTGCCGGCGATGCGTGTCCTTGTGCGGAACCTTCCCGACCCTGTTCGATCTGGTCGACAACTCGCCGACGATGGAAGTGGACGGCGTCGACAAGAAGGATTACTGGAAGGCGATCGATCAGTGTTACCTGTGCGACGTCTGCTACATGACCAAGTGCCCGTACACGCCGCCGCATCCCTGGAACGTCGATTTCCCGCATCTGATGCTGCGTGCCAAGGCGGTCAAGTTCAAAAAGGGCGAAGTCGGCTTGCGCGACCGTTTCCTGTCGAACACCGATGCGCTCGGAACCTTCGCCGGCATCCCGGTCGTCACGCAAACGGTCAATACGATCAACAAGACCAGGCTGGCGCGCGGCCTGTTGGAAAAGGTGGCCGGCGTCGACCAGGACGCGTGGCTGCCCGAATTCGCGGCCAAAAAATTCCGCAGCGGCGCCGCCGGTTCCAACGCACATCCGGTCCGTGACGGCGCGCTGACGCCCGGCAAGGTCGCCGTGTATTCGACCTGCTACGTGAACTACAACGAGCCGGGCATCGGCCACGACCTGCTGGCGATTCTCGACCACAACGAAATTCCCTATGTGCTGATCGAGGGCGAGGTGTGCTGCGGCATGCCGAAGCTGGAGCAGGGCGACCTGGCCGGCGTCGAGCAAAAGAAGAACGTCAACATGCCGCTGCTGGCCCGGCTAGCGCGCGAAGGCTACGCGATCCTGGCGGCGATCCCGTCCTGCACCCTGATGTACAAGCAGGAACTGCCGCTGATGTTTCCCGAGGAGGCGGAGGCGCAGCTGGTCAAGGAAGCGATGTGGGACCCCTTCGAGTATTTCATCTCCAGGAACCGCGACGGCTTGCTGAAGACCGATTTCAAGCAGCCGCTGGGGAAGGTGTCCTACCATATACCTTGTCATTCGCGGGTGCAGAACGTCGGCCGGAAAACCGCGGAAACCCTGCAACTGGTGCCGGATACCAGCTTGAATGTGGTGGAGCGCTGTTCCGGCCATGCCGGCACGTTTGGCGTCAAGAAGGAATTTCATGCCACGGCGATGAAAATCGGCAAGCCGGTATTCAAGGCGATGGCGAACAATGAACCGGACTACATTGCATCGGATTGCCAGTTGGCCGGTCATCATATCGAACAGGGCATGGCCGAAGCGGGCTTGAAAAAAGCCGAAATGGCGCATCCCCTGACACTTTTACGCAAGGCTTACGATCTTTGAACGAAAGGAAACCAGCATGGCAAACGAGGGATACCACGAACCAATCGAAAAACTGTCGGCGGCAACCATGGACATGCATCGCGCCGTGCAGTCGCTGATGGAAGAGCTGGAGGCGGTGGATTGGTACAACCAGCGCGTCGACGCTTGCACCGATCCGGAACTCAAACGCATCCTCGAACACAACCGCGATGAGGAAAAGGAGCACGCCGCGATGGTGCTGGAATGGATACGCCGGCGCGATCCGAAGATGGATCACGAGTTGAAGGAAAACCTGTTCAAGACCGGCCCGATCACCGGCGATCACGAGGATTAGGAGCGATCATGGCGATCCATCGCAATGATTTGATGACGCTGGAAGCCTATGCCAAGGCGCGGCCGGCGTTCCGGGCAGCGGTGATCGAACACAAGAAGCAGCGCAAGGTGCAATTGGGCAACCATGTATCGCTGCTGTTCGAAGATGAGCTGACCCTGCGCTACCAGGTACAGGAAATGCTGCGCATCGAAAAGATTTTCGAAGAAGAGGGCATCCAGTCCGAACTCGATGCCTACAATCCGCTGGTGCCGGACGGCAGCAACCTCAAGGCGACGATGCTGATCGAGTATTCCAATGAAGTCGAGCGCAAGGCGGCGCTGGCGAAGCTGATCGGCATCGAGGACCGCATGTTCGTGCAGGTGGAAGGGCAGTCGCGGGTCTATGCGATCGCCGACGAAGACCTGGACCGGGAAAACGGCGAAAAAACCTCGGCCGTGCATTTTCTGCGCTTCGAATTGAGCGCGGCAATGAAGGAGGCGCTCAAGAGCGGCGCGCAGATGATGATCGGCTGCGATCATCCGAACTATCCGGCGCACGTCGAGGAGCTGGCGCAGGAGGTACTGGCTTCCCTGTTGAAGGATCTCGCCTAGCGAAGGATCGCGCCTGGCGCCGCCGGCCGGTGGCGCTAACCCGCCGGCCGCGGCAAGGTGATCTGGACGATCAGGCCGCCGCCGGCGCGGTTGCGCAGGCGCAGGCTGCCGCCATGCCGCTGGATCACGCGGTCGACGATCGCCAGTCCGAGGCCGGCGCCGTTGGCCTGGCTGCGCGCGTCGTCCATGCGGGTGAACGGTTTCAGCAGGCGGCCCATTTCCGTCTCCGGCACGCCGCTGCCCTGATCGGCGATCTCGACCATCGACCCGATGGCTTTCGGCATGGCAGCGAAGTTCGATGTCGGCCAGGTCGGAGCCCGGCGCCTTGCCGTAGCGGCGCGCGTTCTCGATCAGGTTGTTGAATACGCGCTTCAGGTCGGTCGGATTGCCCGAGCACGCTGACCTGCGGCTCGATGGCGGTGCTCATCCGCACCTCCGGCAGGCGCGCCGCGTCGCTGCGCAATGTCGCCCAGCAGCGCGCTGAATGTCGACCCGGGTGAAGCGCGCGGTGTCCGCCGGCTTTGCGTAGTCGAGGAACTGGCCGATGATGGCATCCATCTGCGCCAGATCGGACTGCATGCCCTGCGCGCGCATCGTCGGCCAGTTCGGCGCCATCTCGACTTCCAGCAGCATGCGCGCCAGCGGCGTGCGCAAGTCGTGCGAGATGCCGGCCAGGATCAGCGCGCGGTCGGATTCGATCCGCTTCAGGTCGCCGACCATCTGGTTGAAGCTGCGATTGGCTTCCTTGATTTCGGTCGGGCCGGTTTCCGGCAGCGGCTCCGGTTCCTGGCCCTTGGCGATCGCGCGTGCCGCTGCCGTCAGGCGCGCCAGCGGCTGGTTGATCAGGCTCGAGATGAATACCGCGCCCAGCAGCGACAGGAGCAGCACCACGGTGGCCCAGCCCAGCCACTGCAGGCTGGAGGTGCGGCCGATCCGTTCGCGGTCCAGCATCAGCCAGTATTCGTCGTCGTCGATCTTGAAGCTGACCCAGAAGCCGGCCACGTCGTTGACCCTGCTGGCAAACCGGGTGTCCGTGCCGAGCCGGTCGCTGACCAGCGCGCGCGATCTTCGGACATCAGGCCGCCTGTCCGGCTGCGGCTGCGACCACGTCGGTATGCTTCGAGCGGATAGATGCGGATGCCCTCGTTGCTGGCCAGTTCGAACAGCAGTTCGCGCCGCAGGTCGGGCGCGGAATGGGTGAGCGCGGCGCGGGTGATGGTGACGATCGAAACCACCTGGGCCGCCATCTGCTGCGCGCGCGGCCCGCGCTCGACCATGCGGAAGCTGCCGACCCAGGCAGCCATGCTCATCGTGATCAGGAACGCCAGCAGGAAAAAGGTGCGCCAGAACAGGCCGCTTTTAAGCCATGCCAATCGGGTCGATTCTGAAAACATCGGCGTCGGATGCGGGCGGAGCGGGCAAGCGCCGCGCGTTAGCGCGGCTGCCCTTCGGGGATGAATACGTAGCCGAGGCCCCAGACGGTCTGGATGTACAGCGGATTGCCGGGATCGGGTTCGATCAGCTTGCGCAGGCGCGAAATCTGCACGTCGAGGCTGCGGTCGAACACTTCGTATTCGCGGCCGCGCGCCAGTTCCATCAGCTTTTCGCGCGACAGCGGCTGGCGCGCATGGCGCGCGAACACCTTCAGCACCGAGAATTCGCCGGTGGTCAGCGGCACCGTCTCGCCGTTTTTTTTCAGGGTGCGGGTGCCGAGGTCGAGCACGAACTCGCCGAACTCGAACGATCTGCGGCGTTTCCGACGGCGCGCCCGGCATTTCGTCCGGGCCGCTTGCGGCGCAGCACCGCGCCGATGCGCGCCACCAGTTCGCGCGGATTGAAGGGCTTGGGCAGGTAATCGTCGGCGCCCATTTCCAGGCCGACGATGCGGTCCACGTCCTCGCCCTTGGCGGTCAGCATGATGATCGGCGTCTGGTCGCCGGCGCCGCGCAGGCGGCGGCAGATCGACAGGCCGTCCTCGCCGGGCAGCATCAGGTCGAGCACCAGCAGGTCGTAGCGTTCGCGCAGCCACAGCTTGTTCATCGCCGGCGCGTTTTCGGCGGTGACGACGTTGAAGCCCTGTTCGGTCAGATAGCGCCGCAGCAGGTCGCGCAGGCGGATGTCGTCGTCGACCACAAGGATTTTGGCTTGATGGGCGGAGGCAGTATGCGTTTGGTTGGTCGTATTCATGAGCTTATGGTAACGTCAAAAACCCTGGGGAAAACCATGTAAAAAGAATGGATTACAAAGTGTTACATACTTTACGGAAAACCCCTTCTGCCTGCTCGAACGCTGCCCTAGACTCGATCAGTAACAGGCTCGCTGCGGCTAAATCTTAATCGCAGCCTCAGTTTCACGGACGAAAACGTTTATGGACATGGTATTCAAAAAAGGCGCGCTTGGGCTGCTGCTGATTGCCGGCATGGCGAGTGCCTTTGCCTGGCCGGGCGGCGGCCGGGACGACGCTTATGCGCTGCAGGCGGTGCAGTTCCGTCCGTATATGCAGGGCGACAGCCAGCACCGGAACCAGCAAAATGATGGCCGCCGCGGCCGCGGCGGCCCCGATTTCGCACCGCCGCAGCGGGATGTACAAGGCCGTCCCGGCGCTCCCGATGCCGGCCGGCAGGGCCGGATGACGCCGGACGAACGGCGCGCCTTGCGGCGCCAGATCGACGAGGCGGGGCAGGACATCTACCGCTCGAAACGCTAGTTCCCGATGGGGAGCCGCGGCGCTCCGCTGCCGGCTCAGGCGCGGAACTTGATGGCGCCGCCGCTGGCCCAGTAATTTCCTTCGCTTGGATGGCTGGCTTGGCGGATCATGCCACGTGACTGGAACAGCGGATGGCAGACCGCTTCGTCGATGCGGAGCACCGGCGTCACGCAGCAATCCTGGCCAGTGAATTTTTCAGTCCATTCGGCCAGCGTGTGCCGCGCGAAAATCGCCTCGAGTTCTCGCTTGACCGCCAGCGCATCGGCGCCGCCGACTTCCTGCCCATGCGCCCAGTGCCGCCGCTTCAGATCCGGTCGGCCGAGCACCTCGCAGCAGCTTTCCCAGAATTTCAGTTCCAGCGCGCCGACCGCCATGAAGCGGTCGTCGCTGGTGCGGTATACGTTGTAGCAGGGCACGCCGCCGGTCAGCAGGTCGCGGCCCGGCGTGGGCGACTTGCCGAAATTGTTGAGCGCCACCAGCGGCATGACGTTGTGCGCGAATACCGCGTCGGTCATCGAGACGTCGACGAAGCGGCCGGGGCCGCCCATTTTCACCGCCAGCAGAGCCGCCAGGATGCCTTGCACCGCGCTTTGCGCGCCGCCCAGCAGATCGCCGACCTGCAGGTTCGGCAGCGCCGGCGTGCCGTCCGCGCCGACATTCTGCTCCAGCATGCCGGCATAGCCGATGTAATTGATGTCGTGGCCGGCCGCCTGCGCCAGCGGGCCGTCCTGGCCGTAGCCGGAAATCGCGCACATCACCAGCTTCGGGTTGCGCGCTTTGAGCGTGCTCCAGCCGAGGCCCAGCTTGTCCATCACGCCGGGGCGGAAGCTCTCGACGACGACGTCGGCGCTGTCGACCATGTGGAGGAATTGTTCCGCTTGGTGCGGGTCTTTGAGGTCGAGCCGGAGGAATTGCTTGCCGCGATTGACGGCGATGAAAAACTGCGACACTTCATGCCGCACATGGCCCATGGTGCGTGCGTAGTCGCCGATGCCGGGGTCTTCGATCTTGACCACTGCGGCGCCCATGTCGGCCAGATGCATGGTGGCGACCGGGCCGGGCAGCAGGCGGGTGAGGTCGAGTACGCGGATGCCGTGCAGCGGTTTGTCGATCGACTCGGTCATGGCAGCTTCTTTCGGGTGATGCGGATGCGGTAACGTCATGCGCTTTGCGCTCGGCGGCACTCGGTTTCCGCCTGCCGCCGCGGCAACGGCAGGCGGCTCGATTATGCCAGCACCTGCTCCAGCGCTTCCTGCTGCTCCAGCCATTCGGCTTCGAGCTGCGCCAGTTCCCTGGATTGATAGGCCTGGTCGCTCAGCAGCGTTTTCAATTCTTCCTTGTTGGCGTCGTCGTAGATTTCCGGCGCCGCCAGGCGGGCGTCGATGGCGGCTTTTTTCGCGTTGCACTTGGCGATCTGTTCTTCCAGCCGCTTGATGCGCGCCTCGATCGGCTTTTTCAGCGCCGCCAGGCGCTGGCGCTCTTCGGCTTCGGCGCGCTTCTGCTCGCGGCGGTCGCCGGCAGCGGCTGGCGCTGCGGCCTCCGGCGCCGCGGTTTTTTTCGCGGCTTCCGGCAAGGGCGCGGCGGCGGCATCGGTCTTGTCGGCCAGCTTGGTCTTGAACAGCCAGTCGCGGTAGTCGTCGAGGTCGCCGTCGAACGGCTGCAGCTTGCCGTCGGCGACGATGATGAACTGGTCGGTGGTGGCGCGCAGCAGGTGGCGATCGTGCGACACCAGCACCAGCGTGCCTTCGAACTGCGCCAGCGCCTCGGTCAGCGCTTCGCGCGTTTCCAGGTCGAGGTGGTTGGTCGGCTCGTCCAGCAGCAGCAGGTTGGGGCGCTGCCAGACGATCAGCGCCAGCGCCAGGCGCGCCTTTTCGCCGCCGGAGAACGGCGCGATCGGGCTGGTGACCATGTGCCGGGGAAGTTGAAGCCGCCGAGGAAGTTGCGCAGTTCCTGCTCGCGCACGTTCGGCGCGATCTCGGCCAGGTGCCACAGCGGCGATTCGTCGTGGCGCAGCATCTCCACCTGGTGCTGGGCGAAGTAGCCGATCGACAGGCCCTTGCCGAAGCGTGGCGTCGCCGGCCAGCGGCGCCAGTTCGCCGGCGATGGTCTTGATCAGCGTCGATTTGCCGGCGCCGTTGACGCCCAAGCAGGCCGATGCGCTGGCCGATCTGCAGCGAGAAATTGATGCCGGCGACGATGGTCTTTTCGCTGACGCTGTCGTCGTCTGGGTTCTCGCATGCGGTAGCCGGCATTGACGTCTTCCATCACCAGCAGCGGATTGGGCGCCGACAGCGGCTCGCGGAATTCGAACGAGAATTCGGCGGCGGCGCGCAGCGGCGCCAGCTCTTCCATCTTGGCCAGCGCCTTCATGCGGCTTTGCGCCTGGCGCGCCTTGGTGGCCTTGGCCTTGAAGCGGTCGATGAAGGATTGCAGGTGGGCGCGCTGGCGCTGTCTGCTTCTCGAGCGTGCCTTGCGCCAGCACCATCTGCGCCGCGCGCTGGCGTTCGAAGACGGAGTAGTTGCCGGAGTAGCGCTTCAGCTTGCGTTCGTCGATGTGCACGATGACGTTGACCACGCCGTCGAGGAAGTCGCGGTCGTGCGAGATGATGATCAGGGTGCCGGCGTAGCGCTTGAGCCAGTCTTCCAGCCAGATGATGGCGTCCAGGTCCAGGTGGTTGGTCGGCTCGTCGAGCAGCAGCAGGTCGGACGGGCACATCAGCGCCTGCGCCAGGTTCAGGCGCATGCGCCAGCCGCCGGAGAAGCTGGCGACCGGCTGCTGCATCTGCTCCAGCGTGAAGCCGAGGCCGAGCAGCAGCTGCTCGGCGCGCGAGTGCACGGTGTAGGCGTCGGCGTCGGCCAGCGCGCCATGCAGCTCGCCGATCGCGATGCCGTTGGCGGTGCTCTCGGCTGCGCTTCCAGCGTCGGCCAGTTCGGCTTCCAGCCGGCGCAGGGTGACGTCGCCGTCGATCGCGTATTCGAGCGCGGGGCGGTCGAGCGCCGGCGTTTCCTGCGCGACGTAGGCCATGCGCCACTTGGCGGGGAAATCGATCTCGCCCTGGTCGGCGTGCAGTTCGCCGCGCAGCAGGCCGAACAGGCTGGACTTGCCGGCGCCGTTGGCGCCGATCAGGCCGATCTTGTCGCCGGGGTTCAGCGTGAGGTCGACATTCTCGAGCAGCGGCTTGATGCCGCGCATCAGGCAAACTTGTTGGAAACGGATCATTATTCGATTCTAAGGGAGTATGGGCAAAAAACGCCGATTCCCGGCGATGTTGTCTGCGACTTTAAAAATACACGTGGCAGTATATTATCTCTGCCAATAACGGGAAATTACAGCCGCGCTTGTTGCAATTGCTCCGCGGTCAGCAGGAACACCATGTCGTCGCCGGCGCTGGTGGACAGCCAGGTCAGGCCCAGGTCGCCGAAGGCGGCTTCCGCATGCTCGCGCTCGTTGCCGATTTCGACGATCAGCAGGCCGTCGTCGGTGAGGCGCTCGGCGGCGCCGGCGACGATCTGGCGCACCAGGTCCATGCCGTCGCGCGCCGCCGGCCAGCGCGATCTGCGGCTCGTGCCGGTATTCCTGCGGCAGCTTGCGCCATCGACTCGCGCATTCACATAGGGCGGATTGGTGATGATCAGGTCGTATTTCTTGAACGGCACGTTCTGCGTACAGGTCCGATTCGATCAGCGTGATGCGGTCCTGCGAGCTTGTAGTCGTCGACGTTGCGCTCGCGCCACCGCCAGCGCATCCGGCGAAATGTCGACCGCGTCGATCCGCGCGTTCGGGAAGGCGTCGGCCAGCAGGATCGCCAGGCAGCCGGAACCGGTGCACAGTTCGAGGATGTGCGTCGACCGCGTCCGGGTCGGCCACCCACGGCGCGAACTGTTCGGGAATCAGTTCGGCGATGAAGGAGCGCGGCACGATCACGCGCTCGTCGACGTAGAAGCGGTAGCTGCCGAGCCAGGCTTCGTTGGTGATGTAGGCGGCCGGCACGCGCTCCGTCGCGCGGCGCTCGATCACCGCCAGCAGCGCCGCCACTTCGTCGGGCAGCAGGCGCGCGTCGAGGAACGGATCGAGCTTGTCGAGCGGCAGCTTGCAGCGTGTGCAGGATCAGGTAGGCGGCTTCGTCGAAGGCATTGCTGCTGCCGTGGCCGAAGAACAGCTTGGCGGCGTTGAAGCGGGTGACGGCGTAGCGCAGCAGGTCGCGCAGGGTGGTGAAATGGAGTCGGTGGTCATGGCATGGTTCGTCGGTATGGCTGCGAGCGCTGGTCAGCGCAGGCCAGCAGGTTTTCCAGCGTGCGCCGGTAGATGTTCTTCAGCGGATCGATGACGCGCACTTCGATATGCTCGTCGATCTTGTGGATGCTGGCATTGCGGCGGGCCGAATTCAATCACCTGCGGGCAGATGCGCGCGATGAAGCGGCCGTCCGACGTGCCGCCGGTGGTCGAGAGTTCGGTCTTGATCGCCGGTTTCGGCCTGGATCGCCGCGCCCAGCGCCGCGCTCAAGGTGCCGCGCGGCGTCAGGAACGGCAGGCCGCCGACGGTCCATTGCAGGTCGTAGTCGAGGCCGTGGCGGTCGAGGATGGCATGCACGCGCTGCTGCAGGCCTTCGGCCGTGCTGGCGGTGGAGAAGCGGAAGTTGAAGTCGATCACAACTTCGCCCGGGATCACGTTGGTGGCGCCGGTGCCGCCGTGGATGTTCGAGATCTGCCAGGAGGTCGGCAGATAGTATTCGTTGCCGTCGTCCCAGTGTTCCGCGACCAGCTCGGCCAGCGCCGGCGCCGCCAGATGGATCGGATTTTTCGCCAGCTGCGGATAGGCGATGTGGCCTTGCACGCCCTTGACCGTCAGCCGGCCCGACATGCGAGCCGCGGCGGCCGTTCTTGATCATGTCGCCCAGCCGTTCGACCGAGGTCGGCTCGCCGACGATGCAGTAGTCGAGCTGCTCGCCGCGCTCCTTCAACTGCTTGCAGACCACCACGGTGCCGTCGGTGGCCGGGCCTTCTTCGTCGCTGGTGATCAGAAAGCCGATCGAGCCCTGGTGCTGCGGATGGGCGGCGACGAATTCCTCGCACCGCCACCACCATCGCCGCGATCGAGGTCTTCATGTCGGCGGCGCCGCGCCCGTACAGCTTGCCGTCGCGCTGGGTCGGCACGAACGGATCGCGAGTGCCATTGCTCGCAGCGGGCCGGTCGGCACCACGTCGGTGTGGCCGGCGAACACGAGCAGCGGCTGCGCGCTGCCGCGCCGCGCCCACAGGTTGGTGACGCCGTCCGACTGCGATGGTTTCGCAGGCAAAGCCGAGCGGCGCCAGCAGCTCGATCAGGCGCTGCCTGGCAGCCTTTGTCTTCCGGCGTGACGGAGGAGAGCGCGATCAGCTCTTCGGTCAGTGCCAGGGTCCTGCTCTGCATTTGGTTCATCCGCTACTTCTTGAATATCTGTTGGTAGAGGGCGTCGGAAAAGCCGACGTAGCTGCGGCCGCCGACCGTCAGCACCGGCCGCTTGATCAGCGGACGGCGATTCGAGCATCAGCTCGGTGGCGCTGTCGGCGTCGACCACGGCGGCCTTGCGTGCTTCCGGCAAGCTGCGCCAGGTGGTGCCCTTGCGGTTGACCAGGGTTTCCAGCGCGATATCGCCGAGCCAGTCGGCGATCAATGCGGCGCTGACGCCGGCTTTCTTGAAATCGTGAAACTCGTACGGCAGATCCTGCGCGCTCAGCCAGGTGCGCGCTTTTTTGACCGTGTCGCAGTTGGGAATGCCGTAAAGAGTGATCGGGTGCTGGTTCATGCGTCAGACGTTCAAGGTGAATTCGGTAAAGGTGGCGCCTTCGGCCGGTTCCGGCTCGGGCGGCGGTGCGGCTTTCTTGCCGGGCTGTTCGTTGTTGATCAGCCAGTACAGGTTGGTGGCGGAGTCGGCGTTGGCCAGCGCCTCTTCCTGGCTGATCGCGGCCGTCGCTGCAGCAGCTGCAGCAGCGCCTGCTCGAAGGTCTGCGAACCGGGCGACATGCTTTTTTCGATCGCTTCCTTGATCTGCGCTGAGGTCGCCCTGCTCGATCAGTTCGCGATACGTGCCGCGTGTTCAGCATGACTTCCACCGCCGCCGCGCGGCCGCCCTCGATCGACGGCACCAGCCGCTGCGAAACGATCGCGCTGAGGGTGGAGGCCAGGTCCTGCAACAGCGCCGGGCGGTTTTCCAGCGGGAAGAAATTGATGATGCGGTTCAGCGCGTGGTAGCTGTTGTTGGCGTGCAGCGTGGCCACCACCAGGTGGCCCGATTGCGCGTACGCCAGCGCCGCCGACATGGTGTCCTTGTCGCGGATTTCGCCGATCAGGATGCAGTCCGGCGCCTGCCGCAGCGCGTTCTTCAGCGCGACGCCGAAGCGAGGCGGCATCGTTGCCGATCTCGCGCTGGTTGACGATCGAACTTCTTGTTCTTGAACAGGAATTCGATCGGGTCTTCGAGCGTCAGGATGTGGCCCGGCATCTGCTCGTTGCGGTGGTCCAGCATCGCGGCGATGGTGGTCGACTTGCCGGAACCGGTGGCGCCGACGACCAGCAGCAGGCCGCGCTTTTCCATGATCAGCTCGGCCAAGCACCGGCGGCAGCGCCAGCTCCTCCAGCGCCGGGATGTTGACCGGGATGATAGCGCAGCACCGCCGACACGCTGCCGCGCTGGCGGAAGGCCGACAGCCGGAAGCTGCCGACGCCGGCCACCGGGATGCCCATGTTCAGCTCGTGCTCGCGCTCCAGCTCCTGCAGCTGCGCCGGCGCCACCACTTCGGCCAGCAGCGCCATGACGTTGGCGTGGTCCAGCTTTTGCTGGTTGACTGGGATCAGGTCGCCGTTGATCTTGAGATGAATCGGCGAATTGACCGCCAAGAACATGTCCGACGCGCCTTTTTCCTTCATCAGCACAAACAAACGGTCCATCGCCATGGTGCGCTCCTGGGTAGATTGCTAAATGCGGGAATCGGCCGGAATTGCGGAAACCCCGCCGAAGTCACTTTTGGAACGATTGCAAAATAACTTCATGCCGCGCCGCCGGCAATCGCCTCATTGTTACTCGACGAAGCCTGCTTACGCTTCCCGCAGCAGTTCGTTGATGCCGGTCTTGGCGCGCGTCTTGGCGTCGACGCGCTTGACGATCACGGCGCAGTACAGGCTGTACTTGCCGTCGGCCGAGGGCAGGTTGCCCGACACCACGACCGAACCGGCCGGGATGCGGCCGTAGCTGACTTCGCCGGTGGCGCGGTCGTAGATCTTGGTCGACTGGCCGATGTACACGCCCATCGAGATCACCGAGTTTTCTTCGACGATCACGCCTTCGACGATTTCCGAGCGCGCGCCGATGAAGCAGTTGTCTTCGATGATGGTCGGGTTGGCCTGCATCGGCTCCAGCACGCCGCCGATGCCGACGCCGCCCGACAGGTGCACGTTCTTGCCGATCTGCGCGCAGGAGCCGACCGTGGCCCAGGTGTCGACCATCGTGCCTTCGTCGACGTAGGCGCCGATGTTGACGTAGGACGGCATCAGCACCGACGTTCTTGCCGATGAAGCTGCCGCGGCGCGCCACCGCCGGCGGCACCACGCGGAAGCCGCCCTTGGCGAAATCTTCGGCGGTGTAGTTGGCGAACTTGGTCGGCACCTTGTCGTAGAACTGCATGTGGCCGCCGGCCGGCATGACGACATTGTCTTCCAGGCGGAACGACAGCAGCACCGCCTTCTTGATCCACTGGTTGACGACCCAGGCGCCGCTGTCCTTCTGCGCCACGCGCAGCGTGCCGTCGTTCAAGTGCTGCGATCACGTGGGCGACGGCGTCGCGCACTTCGGCCGGCGCCGATTTCGGGGAGAAGTTGGCGCGGTCTTCCCACGCCTGGTCGATGATGTTCTGGAGTTGTTGGGTCATCTTGGTTCGTTTGGATGAAAGAGAAAGGGCGCGTGCGACTACAGTTTTTGGGAAAATTCGACGATGCGGCGCGCCGCCTCCAGGCATTCCTCGACTTCGGCAACCAGCGCCATGCGGATGCGGTTGCGGCCCGGGTTGACGCCATGCGCGTCGCGCGCCAGATAGCTTCCCGGCAACACCGTCACATTATATTCGGCGTACAGGCGGCGGGCGAACTCGGTGTCGCTGATGGCGGCCAGCTTGTCGACGCACGTCGGCCCACAGGTAGAAGCCGGCGTCCGGCAGGTCGACGTCGAGCACCTGCTTGCAGCATCGGCGTGACCTGGCGGAACTTTTGCACGGTACTTCGCGCGGTTTTCCTGCACGTGCGTCTCGTCGTTCCAGGCCGCGACCGACGCCGCCTGCACCGCCGGGCTCATGGCGCTGCCGTGGTAGGTGCGGTACAGCAGGAATTTCTTGAGGATCGCGGCATCGCCGGCGACGAAGCCGGAGCGCATGCCGGGCACGTTGGAGCGCTTCGACAGGCTGGAAAACGCGATCAGGCGCGTCGATAGCGCGCGGCCCAGCTGGTGCGCCGCCTGCAAGGCCGCCCAGCGGCGCTTCGGCCTGTGAAATAGATTTCGGAATAGCACTCGTCGGCGGCGATCACGAAACCGTAGCGGTCGGACAGCGCGAACAGTTGGCGCCAGTCGTCCAGCGACAGCACGGCGCCGGTCGGATTGCCCGGCGAGCAGAGGTACAGCAGCTGCACCCGCGCGCCAGATTTCCTCCGGCACGCTGCCGTAGTCGGGCGCGAAGTTGCGCGCCGGGTCGGAATTGACGAAATACGGCTCGGCGCCGGCCAGATAGGTCGCGCCTTCGTAGATCTGGTAGAACGGATTGGGGCACAGCACCAGCGCCTCTTTGTCGGCGGGATCGATCACCGCCTGCGCCAGCGCGAACAGGGCTTCGCGCGAACCGTTGACCGGCAGCACCTGCGTCGCCGCATCGATTTTCGGCAAGCCGTAGCGCCGCTCCAGCCAGCCGGCGATGGCGCCGCGCAGGGCTTCGGAGCCGGCGATGGTCGGGTAGCTGGCCAGGCCGTCCAGGTGGTCGGTCAGCGCCTGCCGGATGAAGGCCGGGGTCGGATGCTTGGGCTCGCCGATGCCGAGGCTGATCGGGCGGTAGGCCGGATTCGGCGTGACGTCGGCCAACAGCCGGCGCAGTTTTTCAAACGGATAGGGTTGCAGCTGATCGAGAAGTGGGTTCACGGTGGGGCGGCGGGAGGTGGCAGTGTGTCGGGGCGCGATGGCAAGCAGGCATTATAGCGTTTGGTCGTTGTCCGCCGCTATGCGCCAAGCCGCTTGCCGCCGGCCGGCGATTGATGGCCTTGCGTGCCGGGCGAATTGCGCGGAAGTCGGAAGCGGCCTTGCGACCGCTTGTTTTCCTACTTGCCAGGCGCAGCGCCCCGCCGTCAATAGCCACGAAGCTTTTCCTGCTGCTCCTTGGTCAGGACCGCTTCGATGCGTTTTCGCGCGTCGACCGAGCTGTCATACATCTGCTGATGCAAGTTGCCGATCGCTTTATAGGTTTCATCGATCGCCTCTTGGTCTCGTTTCGGCGCCTCGTGCAGATCGCGCAGCTTGGCTTGCTGATCCATCATCTCACCCATCAGGGCCCAGTGCGACTTGCGGGTTTCATCTTGGATCTTGTTGATGCTGGTCCGCTGCTCGTCGGTCAGGTCAAGACCGCGTCCCCATCTCCACCTATGGCCGCCCATCATGCCAGGGCCCATGCCCATGCCCATGCCATAGCCGCCCATCATGCCAGGACCCATGCCCGGGCCCCAGCCGCCATAACCGTCGCTCGGTGGAGGGTTTTTTGGCTGCGCGGCCAAGAGCGGCGGGGCCGAGCCGAGCAGAGCGACAGCCAGCGCGGGAATTGCCAGCCGAGCGATAAATCGTGCTTTGTTCACAGCAATGTCCTTCCATGAGCATGTTCGATGAAATGGTCGCCGCGACTGCTGATCGCCGCCATGCGCACGCCTGTTCGCCTACTTTTCCAGAAGATCGTCGCGTTTTCGCAGGTACTCTTCGCGGCTGATGTCGCCGCGCGCATAGGCTTGCTTGAGAATTTCGAGCGCCGACGTCCCACCCGCTCCACTGTCACGGTCGTCGTGCCGCTGCGTTTTGGTAAACAGGTATTTCAGCAGGGCAAGGACCACCAGCAGCGGCACGCCCCACATCAGCAGCATCCACAAGCCGCCGATCAGCATGCCTGCTCCGCTGAACATCCAGCCGTGGTCGTAGGGGCCGTACATGGAGCCTCTTGAATGTCGAGTCAGGGAGCCAAGCCGTCATGCACCCGTTCCAGGCGTTGCCTGACTTCGCGCGCCAGTTCAGCGCTGCCGCGCCGCTCCACCAGTTGCAGGACCGCCACCGGATCCGATCCACGAATGGAACGACGATGCCGCCATCGGCGTCGACGCACCACCACGTCATGAATCGACCTTGCTTGAACTCGTTTGTCGAAAGCGGCAGGTTGACAACCAGTATAGTCCTCGCGTCATGCATCGGCATGTGCGTCAGCCGGGGGTTTTGTCCCTTCGCAATGGCCAGGTCAGGAGCTACGCGCCCTGGTCGCGCGAGGTTTTGCTAGTTGCGCAATGCAGGATCAGATCATGCCCTTTGATATTTGGAGTATGTGCTTTAAACATACTATTAATAAGCGGAAATGATGTATCTGATATGGAGTATGTGGTTCGGTCGGATAGCAGGGGCGGCGCTGGGGCGATTGCGACAGCGGCGCGGACGGCACAAACGGGCGCCGCCGGCGGCCGATTCAAGCCCCCCGGAATGCTATGATGGGGCCCTTTCGCGGGTACGCCCGGTCTTGCGGCAGCGTGGTGTTTCGCTGCCAAGCTCAAATCAACGAGAGTCAACCCAGTGCGCTTAACTTCCATCAAACTGTCCGGATTCAAGTCTTTCGTCGATCCCACGCATTTCCAGGTACCAGGCCAGCTGGTCGGGGTGGTCGGGCCGAACGGCTGCGGCAAATCCAACATCATCGACGCCGTGCGCTGGGTGCTGGGCGAATCGAAGGCGTCCGAGCTGCGCGGCGAATCGATGCAGGACGTGATCTTCAATGGCTCGACGCATCGCAAGCCGGCCGGGCGCTCATCGGTCGAGCTGGTGTTCGACAACGCGAGGGCAAGGCCGCCGGTCAATGGAGCCAGTACGCCGAGATCGCGGTCAAGCGCACACTGACGCGCGACGGCACCTCGACCTATTACATCAACAACCAGGCGGTGCGGCGGCGCGACATCCAGGATATCTTCCTCGGCACCGGCCTCGGTCCGCGCGCCTACGCCATCATCGGCCAGGGCATGATTTCGCGCATCATCGAAGCGCGCCCGGAAGAGTTGCGGATTTTCCTGGAGGAAGCGGCCGGCGTCTCGAAATACAAGGAGCGCCGGCGCGAAACCGAAAACCGGCTGCACGACACGCGCGAAAATCTGACCGCGGGTGGAAGACATCCTGCGCGAACTGAATGCCAACCTGGAAAAGCTGCAGGCGCAGGCCGCGGTGGCGCAGAAATTCCGCGAACTGCAGGCCGACCAGGAAGAAAAGCAGAAGCTGCTGTGGCTGCTGCGCAAGAACGAAGCGAAGGGCGAGCAGGAAAAATTTTTCCGCGACATCGAAAAGGCGCAGACCGATCTGGAGGGGCAGACCGCGCAGTTGCGCCACGTCGAAACCGAACTGGAACACATGCGGCAGGCGCACTATGGCGCGGGCGACCGCATGCACCAGGCGCAAAACCATCTGTACCAGACCAATTCCGAAATCGGCAGCCTGGAAGCGCAGATCAAGTTCGTGATCGAATCGCGCAACCGGCTGCAGGCGCAGCTCAATTCGCTGACCGCGCAGCGCGACCAATGGCAGCGCCAGGGCAGCCAGCACCAGGATGACTTGGCGGAAGCGGAGTTGCAGCTGGAGGAACACGCGGCGCGGGTCGAGCAGTCGCAGCAGATGGCGCAGCAGCAGCATGAATCGCTGCCGGCGCTGGAACAGGCCTGGCGCGAAGGCGCAGCTGAAGAGCACCGAATCGCGCGCCGCCATCATGCAGATGCAGCAGCAGATCGAGCTGGAATCGGCGCATCAGCGCAATGCCGCCAATATCCTGGCCAACCTGGCGGTGCGGCGCGAACGGCTGGCGCAGGAAAAGAACGGCCTGAACCTGCCCGACAGTGCGCATCTCTCCAACCTCAAGCTGCAGCTCGAAGAAAAGCGCATGGCCTTGGAAGAGGCGCAGGAACAACTCGAACACGCGCAGGACCAGCAGCCACGGCTGGAAGAGGAACGGCGCACGGCGCAAACGCAGCTGAATACCGAGAGCGCCGCCAACGCGCAGCTGGAAGCGCGCCTGGCCGCCCTCAAGCAGTTGCAGGAAAGCGTGCAGTCGCAAGGCAAGGTGACGCCGTGGCTGAAGAAGCACGAGCTGGCCGAATTGCCGCGCCTGTGGCAAAAGCTGCATATCGATGCCGGCTGGGAAACCGCGCTGGAGTCGGTGCTGCGCGAACGGACGTCGGCGCTGGAAGTGTCGAACCTCGACTGGGCCAAGGCCTTCTTCAGCGACGCGCCGCCGGCCAAGCTGGCGCTGTTTTCACCGAATGGCGTCGGCGCTCCCAACGCCGACGCGCCGGCCGGCTTGCGGCCGTTCCTGAACCTGCTGCAGCTCAACGATCCGGGCCTGCGCGCCTTGCTGCAGGATTGGCTGCACGGCGTATTCGTCGGCCGACGACGTCAACGCCGCCTTCGCCGAGCGCGCCAAGCTGCCGGCCGGCGGCTGCTTCGTCACCAGGCAGGGGCATGTCATCACCCAGTCCAGCGTGCGCTTTTACGCCTCGGATTCGGAGCAGGACGGCATGCTGGCGCGCCAGCAGGAAATCGAAAACCTGGACAAGCAGCTGCGCGCGCACAAGATGCTGGCCGACGAGGCGCGCGCGCGCGCGGTGCGGGCGGAGGCCGCGCTGACGCAGGCGACGCAGCGGCTGCAGGAACTGCGCCAGCGCGCGAACGGCCTGACGCAGGCGGTGCACGGCTTGCAGATCGACGTCATGAAGCTGTCCGAAGTGCAGGAGCGCTTCAACCAGCGCAGCGCCCAGATCGAGGTGGACCTGGCGGAAATCGCGCAGCACGAAAGCGAGCAGCAGCAGGCCAAGGCGGAATCGGAAGCCAAGTTCGAGCAGCTCGACATGGAACTGGCCGAATTGCAGCAGCGCCACGAGGACGGCCAGACCGATTACCTGGCCAAGGAACAGCAGTTGAACGATGCGCGCGGCCGCCTGCGCGAACTGGAGCGGGCGGCGCAGGAAGCCGAATTCGCCGAGAAATCGCATCGCAACAAGATCGACGAGTTGAAGCGCAGCATCGCCACCGCGCTGGAACAGGCGGCGCAATTGTTTGCCAACATGCAGCAGGGCCACCTGGAGCTGGAAAGCCTGGACGACCAGACCGCGCAGGCCGGCCTGCAGTCATTGCTGGACAAGCGCAGCGAGCAGGAACGGGCACTGGCCGACGCGCGCCACGAACTCGATCAGCTGACGCAGAAACTGCGCCAGCACGAGGAAAGCCGCATGCAGGCCGAGCGCAGCCTGCAGCCGCAGCGCGACCGCATCATGGAGCTGCAGTTGAAGGAACAGGCGGCGCGCCTGAATCAGGAACAGTACGCGCAGCAACTGCTGGAAGCGCAGGCCGACGAAGAGGAGCTGGCGGCCAAACTGAACGGCGACATGCGGCCGTCCTATCTGCAGGGCGAGGTGACGCGCCTGACCAATGCCATCGCGGCGCTGGGCGCGGTCAACCTGGCGGCGCTGGACGAACTGGCGCAGGCGTCGGAGCGCAAGAATTTCCTCGACGCGCAGAATGCCGACCTGACCGAGGCGATCAATACGCTGCAGGATGCGATCCACAAGATCGACCGGGAAACGCGCGACCTGCTGCAGGATACTTTCGACAAGGTCAACCAGCATTTCGCCGAGCTGTTCCCGATCCTGTTCGGCGGCGGCAACGCCAAGCTGATCATGACCGGCGATGAAATCCTCGATTCCGGCGTACAGGTGATGGCGCAGCCGCCGGGCAAGAAAAACGCCACGATCCACCTGCTTGTCGGGCGGCGAGAAGGCGCTGACCGCGACCGCGCTGGTGTTTTCGATGTTCCAGCTGAATCCGGCGCCGTTCTGCCTGCTGGACGAGGTCGATGCGCCGCTGGACGACGCCAATACCGAGCGTTTCTGCAACATGGTCAAGCGCATGTCCGCGAACACGCAGTTCCTGTTCATCTCGCACAACAAGATCGCGATGGAAATGGCGCAGCAGTTGATTGGCGTCACCATGCAGGAGCAGGGCGTGTCGCGCATCGTCGCCGTGGACATGGAATCGGCGGCGACGCTGGCGACCGAGGAGCAGGCGGCCTAGATGCCGCCCGCGGCTGGCTTGCGGTCGGCGGCCTTCAGATGCGCGCCGAACGCGCCAGTGCCGCCTGTTTCTGGTAATAGGCGGCGTTCAGTTGCGCCTCGTGCGCGCGTGCCGTTTCGACGTCGGCGCAAATCAGATAGTGGTCTTCGGCACGCCGCCACCACCAGCGGCGCAGCGAGCGCAGGGCGGGTTGAAAGGCGAGGGCGGCAAGCTCTTGCAAACTGCATTCTTCCATGTTTCGCATACATTCCTCCATCGGCAATTTTTTTGCACGGCTGAATCGTTGAAACGGGTGGGTCGCGCGGCGCCGGGATGTTCGAATAGGCCATTTTTTCCGGTGCTTGCATGCACTATGCCGGCGGCCGGAAGCCGCATATTGAGCACAATCAACTTTGCTTATTGCCGACCCGAAAGCTGCCACGAAGATAGAGTGCTTTGACGGACGGCAAGTTCCCTGAGCGCATCTAGACAGCACCGCTGCACGCGGCGGCGGGGCGGCGTTTGCTTGACAACTTTATTGGGGAACACTACCCTAACTAGCCAGTTGCGCGCCCGTGGGATGCAAGTCGCCAGCCGCCTACCGGCCGCTTGCACCGATGCGGCATGCGGACCTGTCACCTCTTTGGATTTCCACCATGACCAGTTTCGATTCCGCGCTGTTGCCGATTGCCGGCGGTTGCGCTTCCATATTGCCGAACCCGGCCCTCTCCGCACAGGTGCGTGCAGCATGACCGATCTCCAGGCCAGCCTGCTCCTGATCGGCGGCGCCATTGTCGTTGGCGTCATTTCCTATAACAAGTGGCAAGAGCACAAGGCGCGAAAAAGCGTCGAACGCGCATTTTCGTCGTCGCACGACGACGTGCTGATGGGCGCCGAACCGGCGGACGATACGCCGCGCCAGGAGCCGAGCATGGACTCCGCGGCGGCGCCTGCCGCCCATACGGCTGCGGCGGTCGATGCGGCTGCCGCGGAAGTCGAGTCGGCCCCTGCGCCGGCGCCGGCACGCGAATTGCCGGTGGATGAAATCGTCGACTGCATGATTCCGGTGGCGCTGGAAAACCCGGTGCGCGGCGAAAAAATCCTGCCGGCGCTAAAAAACCTGCGCCATGTCGGCAACAAGCCCGTGCATTTCGTCGGCTTCGACGGCGAGCGCGGCTGGGAGCCGGTGGCGCACGGCGGCGCCTACTCGGAGCTGCAGGCCGGCGTGCAGCTGGCCAACCGCAGCGGCGCCCTGAACGAACTCGAATATTCGGACCTGGTGATGCGCCTGCGCCAGTTTGCCGACGACCTCGGCGCCGAACTCGATGTGCCGGACATGAGCAAGGTGATGACGGCGGCACGCGCGCTGCACCAGTTCGTCGACGAATACAGCGCCCAGTTGAGCGTCAACATCCGTTCCAACGGCGCGCCGTGGGCGCTGAATACGCTGCTGGCGGCGCTCGAGCGCCAGGGCTTCGACCTGCGCCCCGAAGGGCGGCTGGTGATGCCGGACGGCGACGGCGGCGTCCTGTTTTCGCTGTCCACCAACGTCACGCTGGCGGCGGAAACCACGTCGCAGCTGACCCTGCTGCTGGACGTGCCATGCGTGGCGCCGGCGCGTGACGGCTATGGCGCCATGGTGGCCTGCGCCAAATCGATCGCGGCGCGGCTGGACGGCAGTGTCGTCGACGACGGCGGCCAAGCCTTGTCCGACGAAAACCTGGCCGAGATCGCCAGCCAGGTCGATGCGTTTTACCAGAATATGGAAACCGCCGACATTCCGGCCGGTTCCACACGCGCGCTGCGCCTGTTTAGTTGATGATGCCTTCGGACCCGCAATCCTCCTCACCTTCCGCTTTCCCCAACCCCGAGCCGCCGCCGGCAGCCACGCCCGAAGCGCGCGCCGCCTGGCTTCGGGGTGAGCTGAATCGCCACAACATCGCCTACTACACGCTCGATAATCCGACCATGCCGGATGCCGAATACGACCGCCTGATGGCGGAACTGCAGGCGCTGGAGCAGGCCCATCCGGAACTGGTCAGCGCCGATTCGCCGACGCAGCGGGTGGGCGCCGCGCCGCTGCCGCAGTTCGCGCAGGTACGCCATTCGATCCCGATGCTGTCGCTAGGCAACGCTTTTTCCGAATCCGACGTGATCGCTTTCGATCGCCGCGTGCGCGAGGGCCTGCCGGGCGTCGACGAGATCGAGTACGCGGCGGAACTGAAGTTCGACGGCCTGGCGATCAATCTGCGCTACGAACACGGCGTGCTGGTGCAGGCCGCCACGCGCGGCGACGGCGCCACCGGCGAGAACGTCACCGCCAACATCCGCACCGTGCGCGCGGTGCCGCTGCGGCTGCATACGGAAAAACCGCCGGCGGTGCTCGACGTGCGCGGCGAGGTGCTGATGTACAAGGCCGACTTCGCCGCGCTCAATGCGCGCCAGCGCGACGCCGGCCTGAAGGAATTCGCCAATCCGCGCAACGCCGCCGCCGGCAGCCTGCGCCAGCTCGATTCGCGCATTACGGCGCAGCGCGCGCTGCGTTTTTTTGCCTATGGCATCGGCCTGCTGGAAGGCGCGGCCATGCCTGCCTCGCATTCGGCGCTGCTCGACTGGTATATGGCGCTCGGCATCCCGGTGTGCGCCGAGCGCGCGCTGGTGCGCGGCGCCGGCGGCATGCTCGAATTTTTTCCCGGCATCGGCGACAAGCGTGCGCGCCTGCCGTATGAGATCGACGGCGTCGTGTACAAGGTCGACCAGCTGGCGCAGCAGCAGCGGCTGGGCTTCGTCTCGCGCGCGCCGCGCTTTGCGCTGGCGCATAAATTCCCGGCCGAAGAAGCGCTGACGGTGGTGCAGAACATCGAGGTGCAGGTCGGCCGCACCGGCGCCATCACGCCGGTGGCGCGGCTGGTGCCGGTGCGGTCGGCGGCGTGATCGTCACCAACGCCACGCTGCACAACGAAGACGAAGTGCAGCCGCAAGGACATCCGGATCGGCGACACGGTGATCGTGCGCCGCGCCGGCGACGTGATTCCGGAGGTGGTGGCGTTCGTGCCGGAGCGGCGCCCGGCGGACGCGCGCCGTTTCGTCATGCCGGCCACCTGTCCGGTATGCGGCTCGGCGATCGTGCGCCCGGAAGGCGAGGCGGTCGCGCGCTGTTCCGGCGGCTGGATCAAGTGCGCGGCGCAGCGCAAGGGCGGCCTGCAGCATTTCGCTTCGCGCCGGGCGATGGATATCGAGGGCCTGGGCGACCAGCTGATCGAGCAGCCTGGTCGATCAGGACATCGTGCATACCGCCGCCGACCTGTACAAGCTTGGCGTCGTCGCGCTGGCGGCGATCGAGCGCATGGCCGACAAGTCGGCGCAGAACATCCTGGCGGCGCTGGAAAAATCGAAGTCCACCACGCTGGCCCGCTTCATCTATGCGCTCGGCATCCGCCATGTGGGCGAAGCCACCGCCAAGGAACTGGCGGCCCATTTCGGCAGTCTGAATCCAGTGATGGAGGCCTCGGAAGAGCAATTGCTGGAGGTCGCCGATATCGGCCCGGTGGTGGCCAGCTCGATCCGGCAGTTTTTCTCCGATCCGCTGAATCGCGAACTGGTCGCGCAGTTGCGCGCGGCCGGCGTCACTTGGCCGGAGCAGGCCGGACAACGCGCCGCGCCGAAACCATTGACCGGGATGACCTTCGTGCTGACCGGCACGCTGCCGACCTTGACGCGCGATGCCGCCGGCGCAATGATCGAAGCCGCCGGCGGCAAGGTGGCCGGTTCGGTATCGAAAAAGACCAGCTACGTGGTAGCCGGCGCCGACGCCGGCAGCAAGCTGGCCAAGGCGGAAGAACTGGGCATCGCCATTCTCGACGAAGCAGGCGCTACTCGCACTGTTGTAGAAAAGAACCATGAAAAAAATTAGAAAAGCGGTATTCCCGGTGGCCGGCCTCGGCAGCCGCTTCCTGCCGGCCACCAAGGCGCAGCCCAAGGAAATGCTGCCGATCGTCGACAAGCCGCTGATCCAGTACGCGGTCGAAGAAGCGGTCGCCGCCGGCATCACCGAAATGATCTTCATCACCGGCCGCAACAAGCGCGCGATCGAAGACCATTTCGACACGGCCTACGAGCTCGAATCGGAACTGGAAGCGGCCGGCAAGACGACATTGCTGGAACTGGTGCAAAACGTGATTCCGAAGCACATCAATTGCATCTACATCCGCCAGTCGGCGCCGCTCGGCCTGGGCCATGCGGTGCTGTGCGCGCGGCCGGTGGTCGGCAACGAGCCGTTCGCGGTGCTGCTGGCGGACGACTTCATGGATGTCGAGCCGGGCCACAAGCCGGTGCTGACGCAGATGACCGACGTCTACGCGCGCGAAGGCTCCAGCATCCTGGCGGTGCAGGACGTGCCGCGCGCGCAGACCGCGGCAGTACGGCATCGTCAGCGCCACGCCCTACCTGCCGGATCTGGAGCGGGTCAACGGCATCGTCGAAAAGCCGGCGCCGGACGAGGCGCCCTCGACGCTGGCGCGTGGTCGGGCGCTATGTGCTGACCAACCGGATTTTCGATTACCTGGAGAACCTCGGCAAGGGCGCCGGCGGCGAGATCCAGCTGACCGACGGCATCGCCGCGCTGATGCAGCGCGAACGCGTGCTGGCCTACCGCTACGCCGGCCAGCGCTATGATTGCGGCTCCAAGCTCGGCTACCTGAAGGCGACGCTGGCGATGGGCCTGAAGCATCCGGAAATCGGCAAGGATTTCGGCGCCTATGTGCACGAATTCATCCAGGAGCCGCGATGACCGTGCGCGACATCCTGAAGATGGGCGATCCGCGCCTGCTGCGCGTGGCCGAGCCGGTGACCGCGTTCGGCACGCCGGAGCTGCGAGAGCGCTGATCGCCGACATGTTCGACACCATGCACGCGGTCGAACGGCGCCGGCCTGGCGGCGCCGCAGATCGGCGTCAACCTGCAGCTGGTGATCTTCGGCTTCGGCCACAACAACGCGCTATCCCGATGCGCCGCCGGTGCCGGAAACGGTGCTGATCAATCCCGCAGCTCACGCCCTTGTCGGACGAGATGGAGGAAGACTGGGAAGGCTGCCTGTCGGTGCCCGGCCTGCGCGGCAGTGGTGCCGCGCTTCACGCGCCTGCGCTACGAAGGCTTCGACCAGTACGGCAAGCCGATCAGGCGCGAGGTCGACGGCTTCCATGCGCGCGTGGTGCAGCACGAGGTCGATCACATCTGACGGCATCCTGTATCCGATGCGCATCAAGGACATGACGCGCTTCGGTTTCATCGATGCGCTGTTTCCAGAGACCGCGGATGTTCCGGTTGAATGATGGGGTATGGGTAGATTTCGACCGTCTTGCGGCCGATATCGGATGATGGTATAGGGAGTATATGGAGGCAGCAGACGCGCAATGCGCCCCGCAACCGCGTCCACCGTCGCATCGCGCACCCGCCGGATAACGCATGGTGCGCCGACCCCAGCGGCAACTCGCCGCAACTGTCGGCCGCGGCGTAGTCCTCAATGCCGCCTACCACCACGCCACCAGTGCATTGCCGCCAGCCCTAGGACATCGCGCGACGGCTAGCTATCGCGCGCGCCGCCGGGGTCAAAACTGCTCGTCCGGCCGCAGGTAACGCCATTGGCCGGTCGGCAAATCGCCGAGCTTGACGCGGCCGATGCGCACCCGTTTCAGGCCCAGCACCTTCAGTCCGACCGCTTCGCACATGCGGCGGATCTGGCGCTTTTTCCCTTCGCGCAGCACAAAACTCAGCTGGTCTTCGTTCTGCCAGCGCACCTTGGCCGGTTTCAGCGGCTTGCCGTCGAGCGACAGGCCGTGGTTCAGGCGCTTCAGGTCGGCATCGGGCAGCTTGCCGGGGCGCGTGTATTGGACGCGCACCAGGTATTCCTTGTCGATGGTGGAATCCTCGCCGATCAACTGCTTGGCGATGCGGCCGTCCTGGGTCAGGATCAGCAGCCCGACCGAATCGATGTCGAGCCGTCCGGCCGGCACCAGGCTGCGCAACTGGGCCGGATGGAATTGTTGCGGCGCCGGGTCGTCCTGCCAGCGGCTGGCGGCGTTGACCAGCACCACCGCCGGCTGGTGGCCGTCCTCGGCCTGGCCGCTGACATAGCCGACCGGCTTGTTGAGCAGGATCGTGACGCGCCTGGCCTGCTGCGCGCTGGCTTGGCGCTCGACGCTGATCTTCTGCTGCGGCAACACCTTGCTGCCGAGTTCGGAGACCACCTTGCCGTCGACCCGCACCCAGCCGCGCGCGATCCATTCGTCGGCCTCGCGGCGCGAGCAAAGGCCCAGTTCGGACATGCGTTTGGACAGGCGGAGCGGTTCGGTCATGGTGCGGGCGGATGTGAAGTCAGAGGGGAAAGGATTCAGACGTGCAGGGCTTCCAGCAAATCGGTTTCCAGCTGGATCTGGGTGCGCGTATGGCTGAGCGCCTCGCCATCGACCAGAAACACGTCTTCGGCGCGTTCGCCGAGCGTCATGATCTTGGCGGTGCGCAGGTTGACCCGGTACTTGGCCAGCACGCTGGCGACCGCGTACAGCAGGCCGTTGCGGTCGTTGGCGCAGATCGACAGCAGATAGTGCTGGCTGCGCTCGTCCGGCCGCAAATCCACGGTCGGCACGATCGGGAAAGTGCGCGACTGCCGCGACAGGCGGGCGGCGACCGGCGGCGCCAGCGGCGCGTTCGAGCTCAGCGCCGCGGCCAGTTCGTGTTCGATCAGGGTGATGATGTCGCGGTAGTTGCCGGCAAACATCGGCGCCGTCACCAGGAAAGTGTCCAGGGCGTAGCCGTGGGCGCTGGTGTGGATCTTGGCATCGAGGATGCTGAAATTCTTGTGTGCGAAATAGCCGCAGATGCGCGCGAACAGGTCGGCTTGATCCTTGCAATACACGGTGACCTGCACCCCTTCGCCGATCGGCGCCAGCCGGCACTTGACCACCGGCACCGGGCTGTCGATGCGGTTGTACAGGGCCCGGGTTTGCCAGGCGATATCGGAAGCGTCATGGCGCAGGAAATAGCCGACGTCGAGCTGGCGCCACAGCCGTTCATGCGCATCGTCCGTCAGGCCGTACAGGCGCAGCGTCTTCAGCGCTTCCTGCTGGCGGTTGTTGAGTTCGCGGTCGGCCGAAGGCGTTTCGCCGCCCAGCACGCGCAGCGTGACGCGGTACAGGTCTTCCAGCAGCTTGCCCTTCCATGCATTCCAGACCTTCGGGCTGGTGCCGCGGATGTCGGCCACGGTCAGCAGGTAGAGTGCGGTCAGGCGGCGCTCGTTGCCGACGCGCGCGGCAAAGTCGCGGATCACCTGCGGATCGGACAGATCGCGTTTTTGCGCGAACAGCGACATCGTCAGGTGCTCTTCGACCAGGAACACGATCAGCTCGGTATCTTCCTTCTCCAGGCCGTGTTCGCGGCAGAACTTGCGCGCCTCCGTCATGCCCAGCAGCGAATGGTCGCCGCCGCGGCCCTTGGCGATGTCATGGAACAGCGCGGCGACATACAGCACCCAGGGGCGGGCGAAATCGGCGATCAGCTGGCTGCAGAACGGATACTCGTGCGCGTGCTCGGCCAGCGTGAAGCGCCGCACGTTGCGCACTACCATCAGGATGTGCTGGTCGACGGTGTAGGCGTGGAACAAATCGTGCTGCATCTGGCCGATGATGCGGCGAAACGGCGGCAGGTAGCGCCCCAGGACGCTGGTCTGGTTCATGCGGCGCAGGGCATGCGTGACGCCCTGCGGCGCCTGCAGGATCTGCATGAACAGCGCGCGGTTGCGCGGCTCGCGCCGGAAGCCGGCATCGATGCGGAAGCGCGCATGCCACAGCGCGCGCATGGTGCGCGCGGTCATCCCCTTCAGTTCCGGATGCTGCTCGAGCAGCAGGAAGATTTCCAGCATCGCCGACGGCGCCGTCTCGAAGGTGTCGTCGGAGGCGATATCGATCAGGCCGTTGATCTCGTTGAAATGGGCGGTGATGGCCTGCACCGTCGCCGGCTGCGGAAACAGCTGCGCCTCGATGTTCTGCAGCAGGATGGTGTTCAGCTGCGTGACCGCCTTGGCCGCCCAGTAGTAGCGCTGCATCAGGGTTTCGCTGGCGCGCCGGGTGTCGGTGGTCTTGAAGCCGAACGATTCGGCAATCGGCGTCTGCACGTCGAATACCAGGCGGTCCTCGCGGCGGCCGGTGAGGATGTGCAGGCGAATCCGGATGTCCTTGAACGCGCGTTCCTTCTGCGTCAGCTGGCGCGCTTCGGTGGCGGTGATCAGGCCGCGCTGCGCCAGCTTGCGCCAGGAATCGCCGAGGCCGGCGGCCTTGGCCACCCACAGGATCACCTGCAAATCGCGCAGGCCGCCGGGGCTTTCCTTGCAGTTCGGCTCCAGGCTGTACGGCGTGTCTTCGAACTTGACGTGGCGCTGGCGCATTTCCAGCGTCTTGGCGCGGAAGAACGCCTGCGGGTTGATGGCGGCCATGGTGCGGTCGCGCAGGAAGTGAAACAGGCTGCGGCTTCCGGTCACCAGGCGCGCTTCCAGCAGGCTGGTCTGCACCGTGATGTCGGCCGCCGCCTCGGTCAGGCATTCCTCGATGGTGCGGATGCTGTGGCCGAGATGCAGGCCGATGTCCCAGAACAGCTGGATCAGTTGCTCGAGCCGGCCCTGCAGAGCGGCGTCGGCCGGCGCCTCCAGCAGGATCAGCACGTCGACGTCGGAATGCGGAAACAGCTCGCCGCGGCCGTAACCGCCGACCGCGACCAGCGCCAAGCTGGACGGCAGGCCGCATTCCTTCCAGCCCTGGGTCAGCGCCTCATCGACGTTGTGGCGCAGCGCGCGCAGCAGTTTTTCAGGCTTGCCGTCGGCCTCGAACTCGGCAATGGCTGTCTGTCGGCCGGTCTTGATCCGTTCCTTTAACGTCAGCGCGACGGACGCCATGCTCAAGCGGTGGCAGGGTGGGGCGCCGGATTCTGGTCGAGGATGAAGGCCGGCGGCGGCGGCATGCCGGGCGACACGGTCAGCACTTCGTAGCCGGTCTCGGTCACCAGCACCGTGTGCTCCCATTGCGCCGACAGGCTGCGATCCTTGGTCTTGATGGTCCAGCCGTCGCCCATTTCGCGGATTTCGCGGCGGCCGGCGTTGATCATCGGCTCGACCGTGAAAATCATGCCCGCTTCCAGCTTTTCCAGGGTTCCGGGACGGCCGTAGTGCAGCACCTGCGGTTCTTCATGGAAGATCTTGCCGATGCCGTGGCCGCAGAATTCGCGTACCACGCTGTAGCCGGCTTTTTCCGCATGCTGCTGGATGACATGGCCGATGTCGCCCAGATGTGCGCCGGGCTTGATCTTCGAGATGCCGAGCCACATGCATTCGTAGGTGATGTCGCCCAGGCGCTTGGCCAGGATCGACGGTTCGCCGACGTAGAACATGCGGCTGGTGTCGCCGTGATAGCCGTTCTTGATCACGGTCACGTCGATATTCAGCGCATCGCCGTTCTTCAGCACCTTGTCGCTCGGGATGCCGTGGCACACCACGTCGTTGAGCGAAATGCAGACCGCCTTCGGATAGGGCGTGTAGCCGGGCGGACAATAATTCAGCGGCGCCGGAATGGTGCCCTGCACATCGACCATGTATTCGTGGCACAGGCGGTCCAGCTCGTTGGTGGTGACGCCGGCCTTGACGAAGGGCGCGATGTAGTCCAGCACCTCGGCGCCGAGTTTGCCGGCCACCCGCATGCCTTCGATGTCTTCGGCGGTTTTAATGGAAATGGAGCTCATATGCGGAACAATCGCTGGGCGATCTGCGTAAAAATCAGTGAAAGAAGATAATTATAGTCGAGCGTTACCCGATTCGTCCGGCAGGGCAAGCGTCATGCTTGAACGGGAAGCTCGATTTGCAGTACAATCGCTGGCTTGCCTGAAAACTTTTTTTGGCAAGCTTTGTTATTAAATCGCGAATCCGGCCCAAAAAGGGTGCCCGCCAGTCGGGTGACTGCCGGATTCCAGTCCCAACCCTGGAGAAATTGACCATGTCCGTTACCATGCGTGAAATGCTGGAGGCCGGTGTGCACTTCGGCCACCAAACCCGTTTCTGGAATCCCAAGATGGCGCCGTATATCTTCGGCCATCGCAACAAGATCCACATCGTCAACCTGGAAAAAACCCTGGGCATGTACCAGGAGGCGATGAAGTACATCCGCCAGCTGTCCGCTAACCGCGGCACCATCCTGATGGTCGGCACCAAGCGCCAGGCGCGTGAAATCATGGCCGCCGAAGCGCAGCGCGCCGGCATGCCGTATGTCGACCAGCGCTGGCTGGGCGGCATGCTGACCAACTTCAAGACCATCAAGACCTCGATCAAGCGCCTGAAGGAAATGGAAGCGGCAGTAGCCGACGGCTCGATCGAAAAGTTCTCCAAGAAGGAAGCGCTGATGTTCCAGCGCGAAATGACCAAGCTGCAGAAATCCATCGGCGGCATCAAGGAAATGGGCGGCGTGCCGGACGCGATTTTCGTGGTCGACGTCGGCTATCACAAGGGCACGATCACCGAAGCCGCCAAGCTCGGCATCCCGGTCATCGGCGTGGTCGACACCAACCACTCGCCGGAAGGCGTCGCTTACGTGATCCCGGGTAACGACGACTCGTCCAAGGCCATCATGCTGTACGCGCGCGGCGTCGCCGACGCGGTGCTGGAAGGCCGTGCCAATGCGATGCACGAAGTGGTCGAAGCCATCAAGGATGGCGACGAATTCGTCGAGGTCAACGACCAGGCTTGATGCCTGCCTGCGACGCCTTGAGCGATTGAGCTTCAGTGGCACGGAAAAGGGGCAACAGCAGTTCGCCCCTTTTTTTTAGCGAATGTGAACGTATTTTGATTGTGGACGTCCGATAAGGCGTCGATTGAGCTAGGAGAAAGAATATGGCGGCAATTACAGCAGCAATGGTGGGCGAACTGCGCGCGAAGACCGATGCGCCGATGATGGAGTGCAAAAAGGCGCTGACCGAAGCGAACGGCGATCCGGTCAAGGCCGAAGAAATCCTGCGCGTGAAACTGGGCAGCAAGGCCTCCAAGGCCGCTTCCCGCATCACCGCGGAAGGCGTGGTTGCCGCGCACATCGCCGGCAACGTCGGCGCTCTGATCGAAGTCAACTGCGAAACCGACTTCGTCACCAAGAACGATGAATTCATTGCCCTGGCGAATGCCTGCGCCAAACTGGTCGCGGAAAACAATCCGGCTGACCTGGCGGCGCTGGCAGCCTTGCCGTTGGACGGCAAGACCGTCGATGAAAAGCGCGCCGAACTGATCGGCCGCATCGGCGAAAACATGTCGATTCGCCGTTTCCAGCGCTTCCAGACCGATGGCAAGCTGAGCGCCTACCTGCACGGCACGCGAATCGGTGTCATGGTCGATTTCGCTGGCGCCGACGACCAGGTCGGCAAGGACGTCGCGATGCACGTGGCGGCCATGAAGCCGGTGGCGCTGTCGTCGGCCGACGTGCCGGCCGAGCTGATCGAGAAAGAGCGCTCGGTCGCGAAACTGAAGGCGGACGAAGACGCCGCCAAGGCGCAAGCCGAAGGCAAGGCGCCGCAATCGCCTGAAATCGTCGCCAAGCGCGTCGATGGTGCGGTGCAAAAATACCTGAAAGAAGTTTCCCTGCTGAATCAACCCTTCGTCAAGAACGACAAGCAGACCGTGGAGCAGATGCTCAAGGCGACCGCCACCGTCGTCAAAGGCTTTACGATGTACGTGGTGGGCGAAGGCATCGAGAAGAAGCAAGACGACTTTGCCGCCGAGGTTGCAGCCCAGGTGGCAGCGGCCAAGCAGGCCTAAGTCAGACCAAGCGGGCCGCAAGGCCCGTTTTTTTGAATCCCGGCATTTTGGCGGCGCCCGGTCGCCAGTCGGTTTTCGCGTCGGTTTGACATGAAAATGTCAGGATCGACCTCAAATCAAATAAACTCTAGCCATCACCGCGTCTAATCGGATCGCCACAAGGAACCCTGCCCATGACAAAACCTGCCTATAAGCGCGTCCTGCTCAAACTTTCCGGTGAGGCCCTGATGGGCGACGATGCCTACGGCATCAACCGGGCAACCATCGAGCGCATGGTGGCGGACGTGGCGGAAGTGGCGGAGTTGGGGGTGGAGCTGGCGATCGTGATCGGCGGCGGCAATATTTTCCGCGGCGTCGCGCCGGGAGCGCAGAATATGGATCGCGCCACCGCCGATTACATGGGCATGCTGGCGACGGTGATGAATTCGCTGGCGCTGGCCGATGCGATGCGCCAGGTCGGGCTGACGGCGCGCGTGATGTCGGCGATCGGCATCGAGCAGGTGGTCGAACCTTATGTCCGGCCGAAGGCGCTGCAGTACCTGGAGGAAGGCAAGATCGTGATTTTCGCCGCCGGCACCGGCAATCCGTTTTTTACCACCGATACCGCCGCCGCCCTGCGCGGTGCGGAAATCGGCGCGGAAATCGTGCTGAAGGCAACCAAGGTCGACGGCGTATATACCGCCGACCCGAAAAAGGACCCGACCGCGACGCGCCACTCGACGATCACTTTCGACGAAGCCATCGCCAAGCACCTGCAGGTGATGGACGCCACGGCGTTTGCGCTATGTCGCGACCAGAAATTGCCGATCAAGGTATTTTCGATCGTCAAGCCGGGCGCGCTGACGCGCGTGATCCTGGGCGAGGACGAGGGCACCCTGGTCCACGTATGAAATCCATGTTTTACTCGTTGCATAAGAGGAGAGCAGCATGAGCATCGCTGAAGTCAAGAAGAATGCCGAACAAAGAATGCAGAAGTCGATCGAGACGCTGAAGGCCGATCTGGCCAAGGTCCGTACCGGCCGCGCGCATACCGGCATTCTCGACCATATCCAGGTCGACTATTACGGCAATCCGACGCAGTTGACGCAAGTCGCCAACGTGACCTTGATCGATGCCCGCACCATCGGCGTGCAGCCCTGGGAAAAGAAAATGGTCGCGGTGGTGGAAAAGGCGATCCGCGAGTCCGACCTGGGCTTGAATCCCGCCACCCATGGCGACATGATCCGCGTGCCGACGCCGCCGCTGACCGAAGAGCGGCGCAAGGAGATGGTCAAGCTGGTGAAGGGCGAGGCGGAAGACGCCAAAATCGCCGTGCGCAATATCCGGCGCGACGCCAACGAAGCCTTGAAGAAGCTGGTGAAGGACAAGACCTGCTCGGAAGACGAGGAGCGCCGCGCGCAGGACGACGTGCAAAAGCTGACCGACAAGTTCGTGGTCGAAATCGACAAGCTGGTCGCGGATAAGGAGAAGGACGTCTTGACGGTTTGATTGCGATGGCGGCATTCCGGCTGCCAGCGTGGACAACCTGTCATTTTCCCCCATGACCTATTCCAGCTCGACCCAGGCGATTCCCGACAGCGCTGCGCTGCCACGCCACATCGCCATCATCATGGACGGCAACGGCCGCTGGGCCACCAAGCGGTTTCTGCCGCGCGTGGCGGGGCATGCGAAGGGCGTGGAAGCGGTGCGCGGGATCGTCGAAGCCTGCGTCAAACTCGGGGTGGAATACCTGACGCTGTTCGCCTTCAGCTCCGAAAACTGGCGCCGTCCGGCCGAGGAGGTGTCGCTCTTGATGCATTTGTTCGTGACCGCATTGGAGCGCGAGGTCGCGAAGATGCATGCGAACAGCATCCGCCTCAAGGTGGTGGGCGATCTGAGCCGCTTCGATGCCAAACTGCAGCAGTTGATCCTCAGTGCCGAGCGGCGCACCGCCAACAACACCCGGCTGACCGTGACGGTGTGCGCGAACTACGGCGGACGCTGGGATATCATGCAGGCGGTGCAGCGGATGGTCGCCGAGTGCCCGCTCGATTCCGGCTTCGACGAGGAGCAACTGGCTTCGCGGCTGGCGATGGCGTACGCGCCCGAGCCCGATCTGTTCATCCGCACCGGCGGCGAAGAGCGCATCTCCAATTTCCTGCTGTGGCAGCTGGCCTACACCGAACTGTATTTCACCGAGACCTACTGGCCTGATTTCGACGGCGCTGCGTTGAATCTTGCGATCCGCTCCTATCAGCAGCGCGAACGGCGTTTTGGCCGCACCAGCGAGCAACTGACGGAACAGCAAAAGGTGGTCTGATGCTCATAACGCGTGTCATTACGGCGCTGGTCCTGCTGGGGATCTTGCTTCCCATCCTGTTTCTCGATTCCTTCCCCGCCGTATTGCTGGTGGCCACGGTTTTTTTTGCCGCCGCCGCCTGGGAAAGCGCGCGCCTGTTCGGCCTCGCGCGGCCGCTGCTGGTTGCCGCTTTCTGGACCTTGCTGTTTGCCGTCATCCTTTATCAGAGTATGTTTGACAAGGCGACCCTGCTTTTCGGCTTGTGCGTTGCCATCTGGATAGTGCGGCTCATACCGCTGCTGAAAGCTGGCCTGCCAGTGCTGGGGAAGCCGGGAAACCTGCTGTTGAGCGGGGTGTACGGGATTGCCATTCTGGGCTGCTTTATCGCCATTGTTGCCTTGTTCCGCCATTCCCCGCTTTATCTGTTGTCGGTGATGGCGATCGTCTGGATTGCCGACATCGGCGCCTATTTTGCCGGCAAGGCGTTCGGCAAGCGCAAACTGGCGCCTTCGATTTCACCGGGGAAGTCATGGGAAGGCGCGCTTGGTGGCTGGCTGGCAGTACTGGTGGCGGCGGCCGTGGTGATCGTGTCATGGCCGGCGGCCGATACTTTCGCCGCCCGCTTACATCAGGCCTGGGGCTGGACCGGCGTGCTCGGTATCCTGAGCCTGATCGTTGCCGCCAGCATCATCGGCGATCTGTTTGAATCGCAATTGAAGCGCAGGGCCGGCATGAAAGACAGCAGCAACCTGCTACCGGGCCATGGCGGCGTGCTGGACCGGATCGATTCGCTGATACCGGTGCTGCCGCTGGCCGTCTTGTCCGGCTCGTGGCTTTAGCGCAAGGAAATAGGATGCAGCGGATTACGATTTTAGGTTCGACCGGCTCCATCGGCGTTTCCACGCTCGATGTGCTGGCGCGGCATCCCGATCGTTACCGGGTGCACGCGCTGACGGCGCACAGCAGGATGGAGCAGCTGGCGGAGCAGTGCGCCCGTTTCCGGCCGCAGGTCGCGGTGGCCGGTTCGGCGCAGGCCGCGCAGACCCTGTCGCAGCTGTTGCGCGACAAGGGGCTGCAAACCCAGGTCGAATACGGCGAGGCCGCCTTGTGCGCGGTTGCCAGCGCCCCGGAATGCGATACCGTGATGGCCGCCATCGTCGGCGCCACCGGCCTGGCGCCAGCGATGGCGGCGGCGCGCGCCGGCAAGAAGATCCTGCTGGCCAATAAGGAAGCGCTGGTCATGTCGGGTCAGCTGTTCATGGATGCGGTTGCCGCCAGCGGCGCCACGCTGCTGCCGATCGACAGCGAACATAATGCGGTGTTTCAGTGCCTGCCGCCCGGTTATCGGCGGCAGAGCGGGGATCCCGGCGTTGCCAGAATCTTGCTCACCGCGTCCGGCGGCCCGTTCCTGGCGCGCCAGGTCGATACGCTGGATACGGTCACGCCGGAAGAGGCGGTGGCCCACCCGAACTGGGTCATGGGACGCAAGATCTCGATCGACTCCGCCACCATGATGAACAAGGGCCTCGAAGTCATCGAGGCGCACTGGCTGTTCGGCGCGCCGGCCAGCCGGATCGAGGTGGTGATTCACCCGCAAAGCGTGATCCATTCGATGGTGTCGTATGTCGACGGGTCGGTGCTGGCCCAGCTGGGCAACCCGGATATGCGCACGCCGATCGCCCATGCGCTGGCTTATCCGGAGCGCATCGAATCCGGCGTCAAGCCGCTCGATCTGGCAGCGATCGGAAGGCTGGACTTCCATGCTCCCGACTTCAAGCGTTTCCCCTGCCTGAAACTGGCGTACGATGCTCTGCATAACGGCGGTACGGCGCCCGCCATCATGAACGCCGCCAATGAAATCGCGGTGCAGGCGTTTCTGGAGCGGCGCATCGGTTTTCGCCTGATCGACCAACTGATTGCGCGCGTGATGGATAGACTGGCGCATGCGCCGGTAACCGGTATCGAAGGACTGCTGGAACAGGACAGGGCGGCGCGCGCACTGGCGCATTCCTTCATCAATTTGTGAGTGGCATGTCATGAATCTATTGCAGACAGCGCTGGCCTTCATCGTCGCTCTCGGCATTCTGGTGACGATTCACGAACTGGGGCACTATCTGGTCGCACGGCTGTGCGGCGTCAAGGTGCTGCGCTTTTCGGTCGGCATGGGCAAGGTCATTTTTTCGCGCCGCCTGGGGCGCGACCAGACCGAGTGGGCGATTTCCATTCTGCCGTTGGGCGGCTACGTCAAAATGCTGGATGCGCGTGAAGCGGATCTGAAGGACTTGCCGCCGCAGGATCTGCAGCGCGAATTCACCCGGCAATCGGTATGGCGCCGGATCGCCATCGTGGCCGCCGGCCCGCTCGCCAATTTTCTGCTGGCGATCGCCTTGTTCGCCGGCCTGTACGTGAAGGGAATTCCGGAACCGGCGCCCAAGCTGCGCGCCGTTCCCGAGGCCAGCGCCGCATACCAGGCCGGCTTGCGCGGCGGCGAACTGGTGACCGCCGTCAATGGCGAGCCGGTGCGCATATGGTCCGACCTGCGCTGGAAGCTGGTGCAGCTGGCGCTGGAAAAAAAACCGGCCGAACTGGACGTGCGACGCCCGCTTGCCGACTCGGTGGCCACCACGCCGGTATCGGTTTCCTTGCAGCTGGCGGATTTGACCCCGCAGGATCTCGAAGGCGATTTTCTGACCAAGCTGGGGATCGAACTGGCGCGGCCGCCGGCGATCATCGGCAAAGTGTTGCCGGACGGAGTGGGCATGCGCGCCGGCCTGCAGCAAGGCGACGTGATCCAAAGCGTGAACGGAATCCGGGTTGCCGATGGCCTGGCGTTCGTCGATCTGGTGCGCGCATCGCCCGGCAAGCCGCTGCGGCTGCACGGCCTCCGCGGCCGCGAGCCGTTTGACCTCCAGCTCGTGCCCGAAGCCCAGAGCGGCAATAACGGCAACGCCATCGGCCGCATCAAGGTCGAAGTCGCACTGGCGCCGGACATGGTGGTCGCCAGCGATCCACCGCTGACGGCGCTGTGGCGCGCTACCCAGCGCACCTGGGACACCAGCGTGCTGACACTGAAGATGCTCGGAAAAATGGTGATCGGACAGGTCTCGTGGAAGAACATCACGGGCCCGATCACGATCGCCGACTATGCCGGCCAGACGGCGCGGACCGGCCTGATCAGCTACATCAGTTTCATCGCATTCATCAGCATCAGTCTGGGCGTAATGAATTTGCTCCCGATCCCGGTTCTGGATGGGGGGCTTTTGCTGTATTATTCGCTGGAAGTTTTGACCGGTAAACCTGTCTCCGAACGGTTCGGGGACATGGCGCAACGTGCAGGAATCGGTATTTTGATGACATTGATGGCGGTAGCCGTCTTCAATGACATCATCCGGCTGATATCTTGAGCTATTGCCCGTCTTGCCGCTGCACCGCAGTCCGGCAAGCACACTGACACAACTAACAGCTAATGAAATTACATTCTGCCCGCTTTTCCCTGCCGGCCTTTTCTCGGCATGCATTCGCCGTCGCGGCATTCGTACTGTGTTCCGGACAAGCATTGGCGATCGAGCCGTTTGTCGTGAAAGACATCCGCGTCGAAGGCATTCAGCGCACGGAAGCAGGCACTGTCTTCAGCTATTTGCCGGTTCAGGTCGGCGATACCTTCAACGACGAAAAAGCGGCGGCGGCGATCAAGTCGCTGTACGCCACCGGTTTTTTCAAGGACGTGCGGATCGAGGCTGAAGGCAACGTGCTGGTGGTGCTGGTGGAAGAGCGTCCGGCCATTGCCAGCGTCGAGTTCAGCGGCACCAAGGAGTTCGACAAGGAACAACTGACCAAGGCGTTGAAGGACATCGGGCTGGGCGAATCGCGGATCTACGACAAGGCGCTGCTCGATCGCGCCGAGCAGGAGCTGAAGCGCCAGTACCTGTCGCGCGGCCTGTATGGCGTGCAGATCACGACCACCGTCACGCCGATCGAACGCAACCGTGTGACGATCAATTTTGCCGTCAATGAGGGCGAGGTATCGCGCATCCGCCAGATCAATATCGTCGGCAACAAGGCGTTCACCGACAAGCAGCTGCGCGACCAGCTGAAACTGACCACGCCCGGCTGGTTCACCTGGTACACCAAGGCCGATCAGTATTCGAAGCAAAAGCTGACCGGCGACATCGAGGCACTGAAATCGTTTTACCTGAATCGCGGCTATCTGGAGATGCAGGTCGACTCGACCCAGGTGTCGATCACGCCGGACAAGAAAGACATCTACATCACGCTCAATATCAGCGAAGGCCAGAAATTCACCGTCTCCGACGTCAAGCTGGAAGGCGAAATGCTGGGCCGCGAGGAGGAGCTGCGGTCGCTGGTGGACCTGAAGAAAGGCGATGTCTATTCGGGCCAGAAACTGACCGACAGCGTCAAGAAGATTTCGGAGCGCATGGGCAATTTCGGCTATGCGTTTGCCAACGTCAATGCCAATCCCGAGATCAATCGCGAAAAAAACGAGGTGGCATTCACGATCTTCGTCGATCCGGGCAAGCGCGTCTACGTGCGGCGCATCAACATGGCGGGCAATACCAAAACCCGCGATGAAGTGATCCGGCGCGAGTTCCGGCAATTCGAGGATTCCTGGTACGACGGCGAGAAGATCAAGCTGTCGCGCGACCGCGTCGACCGTCTCGGCTATTTCAAGGAAGTGACGATCGAAACGCCGGAGGTGCCGGGCAGCAACGACCAGGTCGACATCAACATGACGGTGGCCGAAAAGCCGACCGGCAATATCCTGTTGGGTGCCGGCTTTTCCAGCAACGACAAGCTCAGCCTGACCGGCTCGATCCAGCAGGAAAATGCCTTCGGCAGCGGCAACACCATCGGCCTGGACGTCAATACCAGCAAGCGCTACCGGACCATCGCACTGTCCCAGACCAATCCGTATTTCACCGACGACGGCATCAGCCGTAGTTTCGAGGTGTTCCTGCGCACGGTGCGCCCGCCCGAATACTATGTCGGCGACTACAAGGTGCAGACCACCGGCGGCAACGTCAAATTCGGCGTGCCGTTCTCCGAGCTGGATACCGTCTTCTTCGGCATCGGCGTCGAACGCACCACGGTGGAAGCCTTCAGCAACAGTCCGGCCGTGTACCAGCAGTACGCCCGCGACTTCGGCGACGGCAGCACCGCCACCACCACTGGCTACCCGCTGACGGCGGCATGGCAGCGCGACAGCCGCGACAGTGCCCTGGTACCGACCACCGGCCGCTATCAGCGCGCCAATTTCGAACTGTCGGCGATCGGATCGCTGCGCTATTATCGCGGTATCTATCAGCACCAGTATTACAAGCCGCTGTTCGGCAACGCGACGCTGGCCTTGAACGGCGAGTTCGACTATGGTCGCGGCATCGGCGGCAAGCCGTACCCGATCTTCAAGAATTTCTATGCCGGCGGCATCGGTTCGGTGCGCGGCTACGAGGGCTCGTCGCTCGGCAACAATCGCGACCCCGTGACCGGCGACGCGCTGGGCGGTGCGGCGCGCATGTTCGCCAACGTCGAGTTGCAGCTGCCGTTCCCGGGTTCCGGTTCGGACCGCAGCCTGCGCTGGTTTACCTTCTTCGACGCCGGCAACGTGTTTGCCGAAGGAGAAAAAATCCGCGCTTCCGATCTGCGCTATTCGGCTGGTATTGGCATCAGCTGGGTGTCGCCGATCGGTCCTCTGAAATTGAGCTACGGCACGCCGTTGAACGCGAAATCGATCGACAGGAAGCAGCAATTCCAGTTCCAGCTCGGAACCGGCTTTTGATCGATGCGCGGTGTTTATTATTTGATGGAGAATACCTTGACGTTCCTACCTAAAGTATCCGTATTGTTGAAATCCGCCGTCCTGTGCGCCGCCTCGCTGGTGTTTGTGGCAAATGCGCAGGCGCAGGAAATGAAGATCGGTTTCGTCAGCACCGAACGGATCTTCCGCGAAGCCAATCCGGCCAAGTCGGCGACGGCCAAGATCGAGCAGGAATTTTCCAAGCGCGAAAAAGAACTGCAGGACATGGCGCTGCGTCTGAAGGGCCTGTCCGAGAAGCTGGACAAGGACGCCGCCGTGCTCGCCGATTCCGATCGCGCCAAGCGGCAGCGCGAGGTGGCCGATCTCGACAAGGAATTCCAGCGCAAGCAGCGCGAATTCCGCGAAGACCTGAACCAGCGCCGCAATGAAGAGCTGGCAATCGTCCTGGACCGCACCAACAAGGTGATCAAGCAGATCGCCGAGGCGGAAAAATACGATATCGTATTCCAGGAAGCGGTCTACATCAGCCCGCGCATCGACATTACCGACAAAGTGCTGAAAGCGCTCAACAAGTAATTTCGGCATCGCCGGATCCGGCGGCGCTGCGGCGCCGCCCGCAATATTGAAAGGCCACGATGAGCACTCGGCTGAAAGAACTGGTCGAACGCTTGGGAGGGCAGTTGATGGGCGATCCGGATCTGGAAATTTCCGGCATCGCGTCCCTGGATAGCGCTGACGCGGCGCACATCACTTTTCTTTCCAATCCCAAGCTGCGCGCGCAGGCGGCGCACACCCGCGCCGCGGCGCTGATTCTGTGCGCGGCGGACGAGGCGGCGCTGGGCGCCGAGTACCGCGGCGCGCGCATCGTCACCGATAATCCTTATGCCTATTTCGCGCGCGTCGCCCAATGGTTCGAGGCGCGTGACGCCCAGCCGCGCACGCCAGGCATCCATCCCAGCGCCTGTGTCGACGCCGCCGCCCGGGTCGCCGCCAGCGCCTGCATCGGCCCGCATGTGACGATCGAGGCGGATGCCGAGGTCGGCGAGCATGCCGTCATCGACGCCGGCTGCTTTATCGGCCGCGGCGCCAAAGTCGGCGCCGGCACCCACCTGTTTGCGCGCGTGACGCTGCACGCCGGCTGCTCCATCGGCCAGCGCGGCATCCTCCATTCCGGCGCCGTGATCGGCGCCGACGGCTTCGGATTTGCCAGCGACAAGGGCGCCTGGGTCAAGATTCCGCAGACCGGCGCCGTGGTGATCGGCGACGACGTCGAAATCGGCGCCAATACCACCGTCGACCGCGGCGCGCTGGCCGATACCGTGATCGAGGACGGCGTCAAGCTCGACAACCAGATCCAGATCGGCCATAACTGCCGCATCGGCGCCCATACGGCGATGGCCGGCTGCGTCGGCGTCGCCGGCAGCGCCGTCATCGGCAAGCACTGCACCTTCGGCGGCGCGGCGATGGTGCTCGGGCATCTGACCATCGTCGACAACGTCCATATCTCTTCCGGTAGCCTGGTCTCGCGTTCGATCCACGAGCCCGGCTCATACACCGGTTTTTATCCCTTGGCCAAGAATGCGGAATGGGAAAAATCGGCGGCCATCGTGCGCAACCTGGCAACGATGCGTGAGAAAATCCGGGAGCTGGAAAAAACACTGAAATCGCTTACAGAAAAACACAATGAATAGTCTCGATATCACCCAAATCAAGCAATACCTGCCGCATCGCTACCCGTTGTTGCTGGTCGATCGCGTGCTGGACTGGGAGTCCGGGAAAACCATCACCGCGATCAAGAACGTCACCGTCAACGAAGAATTCTTCAACGGCCATTTCCCGCACAAGCCGGTGATGCCGGGCGTGCTGATGATCGAGGCGCTGGCGCAGACCGCCGCGCTGCTGTCGTTCCTGACCACCGGCCAGAAGCCGGACGACAACACCGTGGTGTATTTCATCGGCATCGACGGCGCCCGCTTCAAGCGCCCGGTCGAGCCGGGCGACCAGCTCGTGATGCAGGTCGAGATTCTGCGCACCGCGCGCGGCATCTGGAAATACAAGGCGAAAGGCACGGTCGACGGCCAACTGGCGGTGGAAGCCGAGCTGATGTGCACGATGCGCAGCATCGCCGATGCGAGTCAGCCGGCGGCCCAGTAATGGCGCGCATCCATCCGACCGCGCTCGTCGATCCGGCTGCCGTGCTGGACGCCTCGGTCGAGGTCGGCCCCTACGCCGTGATCGGACCGCACGTGACGATCGGCGCCGGCTCCAAGGTCGGACCGCACGTGGTGATCGACGGCCACACCACGATCGGCCGCGACAATACGTTCTTCCAGTTTTGCTCGATCGGCGCCGCGCCGCAGGACAAGAAATACGGCGGCGAGCCGACGTTGCTTGAAATCGGCGACGGCAACACCATCCGCGAATTCGTCACGGTCAACTCGGGCACGGTGCAGGACGGCGGCGTCACGCGCATCGGCGACCGCAACTGGATCATGGCCTATGTGCACATCGCCCACGACTGCCAGCTGGCCAACGACATCACGATGTCGAACAATGCCACCCTGGGCGGCCACGTGGTGGTCGGCGACTGGGCGGTGCTGGGCGGCTTCACCACCGTGCACCAGTTCTGCCACATCGGCGCCTATGCCATGACGGCCTTCACGGCGGCGGTCAGCCAGGACGTGCCGCCGTTCGTCACCGCCGCCGGCAACCGTGCGGCGCCGGCCGGCATCAACAGCGTCGGCCTGCAGCGGCGCGGCTTTTCCAGCGAGCAGATCATGGCGATCAAGCGCGGCTACAAGCTGCTGTACCGCTCCAAGCTGCCGTTGGAAGAGGCGAAGCAGGCCTTGCTGGCGGAAGAGCAAAAGTCGCTCACTGCCGCCGCCTATCTGCGCCAGCTGCGCGAATTCGTCGAGGCCTCTCCTCGTGGCATCATCCGCTGACATATCGGCTGCGCCCGCGATCGCGCTGGTCGCCGGCGAAACTTCCGGCGACCTGCTGGCGGGCCGCCTGCTGTCCGGCCTGCGGCCGCAACTGCCGGATGCGCGCATGCACGGCATCGGCGGCCCGCGCATGGCCGAGCATGGCTTCGTTTCCGACTGGCCGATGGAAAAACTCGCGGTGCGCGGCCTGTTCGAGGTGCTGGCGCACTATCGCGAGATCAAGCGTATCCAGAACGGCTTGCGCGACCGGCTGCTGGCGGAAAAGCCGGCGGTCTTCATCGGCGTCGACGCGCCCGACTTCAATCTCGGCCTGGAAATGCAGCTGAAGCAGGCCGGCATCCCGACCGTGCATTTCATCAGTCCGTCGATCTGGGCCTGGCGCGGCGGCCGCATCGACAAGATCCGGCGCGCGGTGTCGCACATGCTGGTGATCTTTCCCTTCGAGGAAACGCTGTATCGCGATGTCGGCGTGCCGGCCACCTACGTCGGCCATCCGCTGGCGGAAGTGATCCCGCTGACGCCCGACGTCGCGGCGGCGCGCCGGGCGCTCGGCCTGCCCGAAGCCGGGCCGGTGGTGGCGCTGCTGCCCGGCAGCCGCATGTCCGAAATCAAATACAACAGCGCCGCCTTTGTCGGCGCGGCCGCGATCCTGGCCGAGCGCGAGCCGGCGATCCGTTTCGTGGCGCCGATGGCGGGGGCGGCGCAGCGCCGCTATTTCAGCGAACTGGTGGCGCAGGCCGGACTGCAGCACGTGCCGATCCAGCTGGTCGACGGCCAGTCGCACGCGGCGATGGCGGCGGCCGACGCGGTGCTGGTGGCGTCCGGCACCGCCTCGCTCGAGGTCGCCTTGTTCAAGAAGCCGATGGTGATCGCCTACAAGATGATGAGCGCCTCGTGGCATGTGCTGCGCCACATGAGTTACCTGCCGTGGATCGGCCTGCCGAATATCCTGGCGCGCGAATTCCTGGTGCCGGAACTGCTCCAGGACGCGGCGACGCCGCAGGCGCTGGCCGATGCGATGATCCGGCAATTGAACGACCACGCCAATCGGTCGCGGCTGCTGCAGCGCTTTACCGACATGCACCACGCGCTGCTGCGCAATACCGCGGCCGACAGCGCGCAGGCGGTGCTGCAGGTGATCGGCGCCGCAGGGCAGCGCCCCTGATCGCAGGGTCCTTGTTCTTCGTGGGAGTATGTTATTAATTCACCCGTTTTACCTCCGATATTGATGCCCAGCATGGGGAGTATGTGGATGGTCGCGCGATTAGGCGGCCGTTGCGGGCAACCCGAACCGGTTTTGCCTTGCCTATCGTGATCCAATCCGAACTGACACTGCCGTCGCTGGACGATCCGGCCTTGATGGTCTGCGGCGTCGACGAAGCCGGGCGCGGGCCGCTGGCGGGGCCGGTGTTCGCGGCCGCCGTGATCCTGGACCCGGCGCGCCCCATCGCCGGCCTGCGCGATTCCAAAAAATTGAAGGAAAGCCGGCGCGAGCAGCTGGCCCTGGACATCAAGGCGCAGGCGCTGGCCTGGGCCGTGGCCGAATGCTCCGAACAGGAAATCGACACCCTCAACATCCTGCAGGCGACCATGCTGGCGATGCGGCGCGCGGTGGAAGGCCTGAGCTGCGCGCCGATGCTGGCCTTGATCGACGGCAACCGCTGTCCGCCGCTGGCGATGCGGGCTCAGGCGATCGTCAAGGGCGACGACACGGTGCCGGCCATCTCGGCCGCTTCGATCCTGGCCAAGACCGCGCGCGACGCCGCACTGCGGCTGTTGCACCTGCAGTATCCGCAATACGCCTTCGATCAGCACAAGGGCTATGGCACGGCGCTGCACCTGGAACGCCTGCGCCTGCATGGCGTGTCGCCGGTGCATCGCAAATCCTATGCGCCGGTGCGTGCCTTGCTCGGTTTTCCTGGCGGGCCGGAAGCCGCGGCAACGGCTGACCTCCAGGGAGAACGGCCGTGAAAACGATTTCCTCGCGCGACAACCCGCTCTACAAGGAACTGAAGCAGCTGGCGTCGAGTTCGCAGGCGCGGCGCAAGGCCGGCCGCACCTTGCTCGATGGCATCCATCTTGCGCAATCGTATTTGCAGCATGTCGGCTTGCCGACACTTTGCGTGTTCGGTGAAGGCGCACAGTCCAACCCGGAAGTGGCGGCGCTGGCCGCCGCTTGCGGCGACGGCAAATGCGTCCTGCTGCCGGATGCGCTGTATCGGGCGCTGAGCCAGGTCGAGCACGGCATCGGCCCGCTGTTCGTGGTCGATACGCCGCGCCCGCCGCCGCCGGCGGAATTGACGCAATCCGCCGTGCTGCTCGACAACCTGCAGGATCCCGGCAATCTCGGCTCGATCCTGCGCAGCGCCGCCGCCGCCGGCATCCGGCAAGTGTATTGTTCGCCGGGCACCGCCTTCGCCTGGTCGCCGAAAGTGCTGCGGGCCGGCATGGGCGCGCATTTTCTGCTGGAAATCTTCGAGAATGTCGACCTGACGGCGCTGGCCCAGACGGCGCGCGTGCCGCTCCTGGCCACCAGTTCACATGCGCGGCAAACGCTGTATGAGGTCGACCTCAAGCGTCCGGCGGCTTGGCTGTTCGGACATGAAGGACAGGGTGTGGCGCCGGAGTTGCTGGCGCTGGCGACGCGGCAAGTGACGATACCGCAGGCGGAAGGGATGGAGTCCTTGAACGTGGCAGCCGCAGCCGCCGTATGTTTTTTCGAGCAATTGCGGCAAATGCGCGGTTGATGTTGCGCGCTCGGTCCGGGCCGCCTCTCCCTTAGCAGGGGCGGTAGACCAGTCCCGGATTCAGATAGCGTTCACCCGCCCTTAGCCTGACGCGGCCTTCCAGCGGAAAAACATAGGAAAATTCGTAATCCCGACCATCGATGCGCGCATGCCGGTAAATCGGTAAATCCTGATAGCTGCCGATCGGCTCGCTGAGCTGCTCCGGCTGGTCGAAATGGAGGGGCGTGTGCTGCAGCGCTTGCTGCCTGGCGGACTCGTCTTCGATTTCGGATTCGAGCCCGTCCAGATTGTCTTTCACCATCCAAAAAAGAAACGCCAATCCCGCCCATAGAATCAGTTCGATGAGCAAAATTTCCATAGGACACCTCCTGACGCTTTCCTTTCGCTACAAATGCTTCAATAGCGGATCAAGAATGAGAATGTCGGCGTCATGAATCGGCGCGGCGAAAAACTGGATACTCATATAACTAGAGACGTTTTTGTAAGGTTAAAGTTTCTGAAATATGCGCAATCCGTTACGCAATCTTGAAGCACACGCGCGTGACCCGATTCAGTAGGTCCGCCATTCGAACTTCAGTTCCTGCAGGATGGTGGTGGCGATTTCCTCGATCGATTTGGCGGTGGACGACATCCAGCGGATGCCTTCGCGCCGCATCATGCGCTCCGCCTCGTTGACTTCGTAGCGGCAATTCTCCAGCGCCGCGTACTTGCTGCCCGGACGGCGCTCGTTGCGCACTTCCGACAGCCGGTCGGGCGCGATCGACAGCCCGAAGATCTTGTGCTTGTACGGCAGCAGGTCGCTCGGCAGCTTGTTGCGCTCGAAATCGTCCGGAATCAGCGGATAGTTGGCCGCCTTGACGCCGAACTGCATCGCCAGGTACAGGCTGGTCGGGGTTTTCCCCGAGCGCGAGACACCGACCAGGATGACGTCGGCCGCCGCCAGGTTCAGGTTCGACTGGCCATCGTCGTGCGCCAGGGAAAAATTGATCGCCTCGATGCGGTTCTTGTATTCGTCGGAATTGGCGATGTTGTGGCTGCGGCCGATGGTGTGGGTCGACTTGACCCCCAGTTCCTGCTCCAGCGGCTCGACAAAGGTGTGGATCAAGTCCATGTGCATCGCCTTCGACAGCCGCACCACGCTCGACAGCTCGGCCTTGACCATGGTCGAAAACACGATCGGCAGCTTGCCGTCGGCTTCGAAGGCGGCGTTGATGCGGTCGACCGCCTCGTGCACCTTTTCAATGGTATCGACGAACGGCAGCCGCACGTGTTTGAAGCGCAACTCGAACTGGGTGAGCAGGGAATGGCCGAAGGTTTCGGCGGTGATGCCGGTGCCGTCGGACACGAAAAAGACGGTGCGATTGGCAGCAGGCGGCGGCGGAGGAAGCATATCGGATCGGAAAATAGGGAGCTAAAAGTGGGCTCGAAACAAGGCAAAATGGAATGACTGGCTGTAAAATGACGCGCAACGCATTATCCGTCGAACCGCATCAAGAATAACAAAAACGCACGCAGAGTGAAGACACCGTGAAGATTTCCCATCATCAAAACAGAGGTAGTCATGTCCAGCGCAGTATATACAGGGCCGCAGCGCGAGCCCAAACCGGAGGTCGCCTACGTCGTCTCGCTTGACCGGTTGCGGATGACCGACGTCGAGTCGGTCGGCGGTAAAAATGCTTCTCTCGGTGAAATGATCAGCCAGCTGGCTGAAAGCGGCGTGCGCGTGCCCGGCGGCTTCGCCACCACCGCGCAAGCCTTCCGCGATTTTCTGGAAAACAGCGTGGACGGCGGTCCGACGCTGGCGCAGCGCATTGAAGAGCGGCTGGCGGCACTCGATATCGATGACGTGCGGGCACTGGCGCAAGCCGGCGCCGAAATCCGCCAATGGATCGTCGATACTCCGTTTCAGCCGCGTCTTGCGCAAGAAATAAGAGAGTCTTATCAAAGACTTGTGGATGATTCTTCGAATGAAATGTCATTCGCGGTCCGGTCCTCGGCAACCGCCGAGGATTTGCCGGATGCGTCTTTTGCCGGCCAGCAGGAAACCTTCCTGAACGTGATCGGCATCGACAACGTGCTGGACGCGATGAAGCACGTGTTCGCCTCGCTGTACAACGACCGCGCCATTTCCTACCGGGTGCACAAGGGCTTCATCCACGCCGAGGTGGCCTTGTCGGCCGGCGTGCAGCGCATGGTGCGCTCCGATGTCGGCGCGGCCGGCGTCATGTTCACGCTGGATACCGAATCGGGCTTTCGCGACGTGGTGTTCATCACCTCCAGCTACGGCCTGGGCGAAACCGTGGTGCAGGGCGCGGTCAATCCGGACGAGTTTTACGTGCACAAGCCGATGCTGGAGCAGGGCAAGGCGCCGATCATCCGGCGCAACATCGGTTCCAAGCTGATCAAGATGGAATTCACCAGCGAGGCCAAGGCCGGGCGCTCGGTCAAGACCGTCGACGTGCCGATCGAGCTGCGCAACCGCTATTCGCTGACCGACGCCGACATCGTCGAGCTGGCCAAATACGCGGTCACGATCGAGAAGCACTATGGCCGGCCGATGGATATCGAATGGGGCAAGGACGGCCGCGACGGCAAGCTGTACATCCTGCAGGCGCGTCCCGAAACCGTGAAATCGCAGCAAAAGCACAGCGACGCCCAGCAGCGCTTCACCCTGAAGGGCAGCGGCACGGTGCTGGCTTCGGGCCGCGCGATCGGCCAGAAGATCGGCGCCGGTCCGGTGCGCGTGATCCACGATCCGAGCGAGATGGAGCGGGTGCAGCCGGGCGACGTGCTGGTGGCCGACATGACCGACCCCAACTGGGAGCCGGTGATGAAGCGCGCCTCGGCGATCGTCACCAACCGCGGCGGCCGCACCTGCCACGCGGCGATCATCGCGCGCGAGCTGGGCGTGCCGGCGGTGGTCGGCTGCGGCAATGCCAGCGACGTGCTGAAGGACGGCACGCTGGTCACGGTCTCCTGCGCCGAAGGCGACGAGGGCAAGATCTACGACGGCTTGCTGGAAACCGAAGTCAGCGAAGTGCGGCGCGGCGACATGCCGGAACTGCCGCTGAAGATCATGATGAACGTCGGCAATCCGCAGCTGGCCTTCGATTTCCAGTCGATCCCGAACCACGGCGTCGGCCTGGCGCGGCTCGAATTCATCATCAACAACAACATCGGCGTCCATCCGAAGGCGATCCTGGAGTACCCGAACATCGACCCCGACCTGAAGAAGGCGGTGGAATCGGTGGCGCGCGGCCATGCCTCGCCGAAGGCGTTCTACGTCGACAAGCTGGCCGAAGGCGTGGCCACGATCGCGGCCGCATTCTGGCCGAAGCCGGTGATCGTGCGCCTGTCCGACTTCAAGTCGAACGAATACAAGAAGCTGATCGGCGGCTCGCGCTACGAGCCGGACGAGGAAAACCCGATGCTCGGCTTCCGCGGCGCGGCGCGCTACCTGGCCGAGGACTTCGCCGAAGCCTTCGAGATGGAATGCATCGCGATGAAGCGCGTGCGCAACGACATGGGCCTGACCAACGTCGAGATCATGGTGCCGTTCGTGCGCACCCTGGGTCAGGCGGAGAAGGTGGTCAACCTGCTCGCCAAGAACGGCCTGAAGCGCGGCGAAAACGGCTTGCGCCTGATCATGATGTGCGAGGTGCCGAGCAACGCCATCCTGGCCGAGCGTTTCCTCGAATATTTCGACGGCTTCTCGATCGGCTCCAACGACCTGACCCAGCTGACGCTCGGGCTCGACCGCGATTCCGGCATGGCGTTGCTGGCGGCCGATTTCGACGAGCGCGATCCGGCGGTGCGCGCCTTGCTGTCGCAGGCGATCGCGGCCTGCCGTGCACAGGGCAAGTACATCGGCATTTGCGGCCAGGGGCCGTCGGACCACCCCGACTTCGCGGAATGGCTGATGCAGGAAGGAATCGCCTCGATTTCGCTGAATCCGGATACGGTGATCGATACCTGGCAAAAACTGGGCGGCTCGTCGAAATAACGGCGGCGCGCCGGACGATCTTGCGCCGGCGGGACGGCTTGTCCCGTGGCGCGGATCGGACAAAGCAGTTGACGCTGGCGGATTTTCGGCTAGACTAGCCTGCACTTGCCGAATACAAACAAAAATAGCTTCAATGTTTGGACTTAAGCCCTCGTCACCCCGGGTCGACGAGGGTTTTGTTTTTAGGCGATCGTTTTCGGAAAGGGGGGACTGGAATGACCGACTGGATGATGTGGCTGGCCATGGCCGGGATCGTCGTGATCCTGGAAATGTTCAGCGGCACTTTCTATCTGCTGATGATCGCCATCGGCCTGGTGGCGGGGGCGCTGGCGAGCTTTGCCGGCCTGGACCAGCCGGCGCAGCTGATCGTTGCCGCCGTGGTCGGTATCGCCGCCACCTACGCGCTGCGCCGCAGCAGATTCGGCCGCCGGCGCAGGACCGAAGCCACACGCGACCCCAATGTGAACCTCGATATCGGCCAGAGCGTGCGCGTGGACGAGTGGCGCGGCAGCGGCGATGCGCAGGCCACCGCGCGTGCCATGTATCGCGGCGCCCTGTGGGATATCGAACTGGTGCCGGGCGAAGAGGCGCGCGCCGGATCGTTTATCATCCGCGAAGTGCGCGGCAGCCGCCTGATCGTGTCGCACCAGGCTTCAAACAACAGCTAACCGGGAGCAAACTCTATGGATTTCAGTTTCGGCAATGTGTCGCTGATCATCTTCATTCTGGCGATCGTCTTCGTCTTCAAGACCATCAACGTCGTGCCGCAACAGCATGCCTGGGTGGTCGAGCGCCTCGGCAAGTATCACGCCACGCTCGGTCCCGGCCTCAACATCGTGGTGCCGTTCATCGACCGCATCGCCTACAAGCACGTGCTGAAGGAAATCCCGCTCGACGTGCCGCCGCAGGTCTGCATCACCCGCGACAACACGCAGCTGCAGGTCGACGGCATCCTGTATTTCCAGGTCACCGATCCGATGCGCGCCTCGTACGGTTCGTCGAACTACATCTCGGCCATCACCCAGCTGGCGCAGACCACCTTGCGCTCGGTGATCGGCAAGATGGAGCTCGACAAGACCTTCGAGGAACGTGACCACATCAACACCGCGATCGTGAACGCGATCGACGAATCGGCCGCCAACTGGGGCGTCAAGGTGCTGCGCTACGAAATCAAGGACCTGACGCCGCCCAAGGAAATCCTGCACGCGATGCAGGCGCAGATCACCGCCGAACGCGAGAAGCGCGCCTTGATCGCGGCGTCCGAAGGGCGCAAGCAGGAACAGATCAACATCGCCAACGGCGAGCGCGAGGCATCGATCGCCAAGTCGGAGGGCGAGAAGCAGGCCTCGATCAATCGCGCGCAAGGGCAGGCGGCGGCCATCGTCGCCATCGCCAATGCGACGGCCGATGCCTTGCGCCAGACCGCCTCCGCGATCCGCGAACCGGGCGGCGCCGACGCCGTCAACCTGAAGGTCGCCGAGCAGTACGTGGGCGCGTTCGCCAACCTCGCCAAAACCGGCAATACGCTGATCGTGCCGGCCACCATGAGCGACATGGGCGGACTGATCGCCAGCGCCTTGCAAGTGGTGAAGTCGACGCAAAAATAAGCGTCGGCGGAATACCGGCAGCGGCAGGGCGCAGAGAACCGTGCCTGCCGCTGCCAAGTTGCTTCATTGTCCGGCTTGTGCCGCGGTAGCGACGCCAGCGTGCCGGAATCCAGCGCCGTTCGGCCCGCCCATCGACCACGCTATTTCTCGCGGCCAGCCGCCGCAAAAGTCGCCGGATGCCGGTTGACACGTCGTCGCGATGGCCGAGGGCGAGGCATGCGGCGCAGACCATCAACAACGCTGCTGCGGCGACCAGTTTATGTGGGAGTATGTGGCGTAAACGACCATATTACGCCCGGAAACTGCCATGTATCGATGGAGTATATGGTCCGGTAAAGGTATGCCGGACGCCTTCGGAGCCGGGCGCCAGCTATGAGGTGGCGTGGCGGCTAGCGCCGATGCGCCTTCATCACGCTCTGGATTTCGCGCTGCGAATCGCGCTCTTTCTCGGTGTTGCGCTTGTCGTGCTGCTTCTTGCCCTTGGCCAGGCCGATTTCGCACTTGATGCGGCCGCGCACGTAATGCAGGTTGAGCGGCACCAGGGTGTAGCCGGCGCGATCGACCTTGGCCGTGATGCGCTTGATTTCTTCCGCGTGCAGCAGCAGCTTGCGGGTGCGCAGCGCTTCCGGATGCACATGGCTGGAGGCGGAAAGCAGGGCGCTGATGTGGGCGCCGAACAGGAATATCTCGTCGTCGCGCACGATCACATAGGCTTCCTTCAGTTGCACGCGGCCGGCGCGGATCGCCTTCACTTCCCAGCCGTGCAGCACAACTCCCGCTTCGTAGCGCTCCTCGATGAAATAATCATGGAAGGCTTTTCTGTTATCAACTATGGTCATCGGGTCGGCAAAGGCGGCGGGTCGGGTAAAATTTCAACTTTGTGATTCTATCAAACGGTTGCTCAATGGCGGTGGTGCACAAGGCGGTATTCCTCGGGTATAGCACGGAACAAATGTTCGCCCTGGTGGATCGGGTGGAAGACTATCCCCTGTTCCTGCCGTGGTGCGGCGGGGTCGAAGTACTGGAGCGGCAGGATCACCGCCTGGTGGCGAAGATCGCCATCCAGTATCACGGCGTGCATCACACTTTTACCACCGAAAACACCAACGCGCCGCCGACCTCGATGAAAATGCAGCTGGTGGAAGGGCCGTTCCGGCATCTGGACGGCAAGCTGGACCTTCAAGCCGCTGCAAGGCCGACGCCTGCAAGGTCGAATTCGACATGCACTACGAGTTTTCGAACCGCCTGCTGGAGCAGATCATCGGCCCGGTGTTCAACATGATCGCCAACAGCTTCGTCGATTCGTTCTGCAAGCGCGCCGAGGCCGTGTATGGCTGAAACGGCGAAGCTGATTCCGGTCCAGGTGTGCTACGCGCGGCCGGAGCGCCAACTCATGCTCGACCTCGAAGTGGCCGACGGCAGCACCGTGCGGCAAACCATTCTCGCCAGCGGGATCATGCAGCAGGCGCCGGAGATCGACTTGGCCAGCGCCCGCGTCGGCATCTACGGCAAGCTGAAGCCGCTGGACAGCGTGCGTGCAGGCGCACGACCGGATCGAAATCTACCGGCCGCTGATCGCCGATCCGAAGGAATCGCGCCGCCGCCGCGCCAGCCTGGCGCGCAAGCGCAAGGAAGCTTAGCCGGCGCTGCCGCACTCCTTCAGGACACTCCTGGTTTCCCGTTCTTCCTGGGCCCGTTGCGCGTCGTCCAGGAATACGCGTTCGCCGTTCTTGTCGGTGCTGGCGATGCGCACGCCCGATGCCAGGGTTTTTTGATACTGGCGCGCGCGCTCGCAGCTCCTGGCCTTTTCCGCCGCGATCCGGCTTTGTTCGGCGGCCTTCTTTTCCTGCTCGGCCTGTTCGGTGCGGCGCTTGGTGAATTCGGCGTTCTTGTCGGCGGTGGAGGGCGGCGCTTTGGCTTTGCCAGCGGCAGCGCCGTCCGCGGTTTCCGCCGCCGGCGCGGCGGCCGCGTGCATGCCGGCTGCCGAGCGCGGCGTTTTCAGGATGCTGGCGGCCGGCACCGAGGGCGGCGGCGGCATGTCGGAATACTGCTTGACGCCCTTGCCGTCGACCCAGACGTATTGCGCCCATGCCACATTCGCCAAGGCACAGCCGGCGGCGAGGACGGCGGCGGCAAAAATCGGCTTCAGCACTATCGGATTCATGGCATTCCTCGGCGGTTGTCAGTGAGCGGTGGCACGATTTCGCCACGCTTTGTTTGGCATGTCAACGAATTCGCCGGTTTTGGCGGAAATCGGCGGCCGAAACGACGCGATTCCATGGTTTCTGTATAATTCGCTTTTGCGCCTGTAGGAAACACTATGCGTCTACTTCACAAAGCACTCACCTTCGATGACGTGCTGCTCGTCCCGGCCTTTTCGGACATCCTCCCCAAAGACACTTCCCTCAAAACCCGGCTGACCCGCAACATCGCGCTGAATATCCCGCTGCTGTCGGCGGCGATGGATACCGTGACCGAGGCGCGCCTGGCGATCGCCATGGCCCAGGAAGGCGGCATCGGCATCGTCCACAAGAATCTGAGCCCGAAAGACCAGGCGCGCGAAGTGGCGAAGGTCAAGCGCTTCGAATCCGGCGTGGTGCGCGATCCGATCACGATTCCGCCGACCATGAAGATCCGCGACGTGATCGCGCTGTCCGACCAGCACGGCATCAGCGGCTTCCCGGTGGTGGAGGGCAAGCAGGTGGTCGGCGTGATCACCAACCGCGACCTGCGCTTCGAAGAAGAACTGGACGCCCAGGCGCGCGACAAGATGACGCCGCGCGACAAGCTGGTGGTGGTATCCGAGGGCGCCGAACTGGAAGAAGCCAAGCGCCTGATGAACAAGCACCGGCTGGAGCGCGTGATCGTGGTCAACGACGCCTTCGAGCTGCGCGGCCTGATCACCGTCAAGGACATCATGAAGTCGCACGAACACCCGCTGGCGTCCAAGGACGAGCACGGCATGCTGCGGGTCGGTGCGGCGGTCGGCGTCGGTCCCGACAACGACGAGCGGATCGAGCTGCTGGTGCGGCCGGCGTCGACGTGCTGGTGGTGGATACCGCGCACGGCCATTCGAAAGGCGTGCTGGACCGCATCCGCTGGATCAAGGCGCGCTACCCGCAGATCGACGTCATCGGCGGCAATATCGCCACCGCGGCGGCGGCCCAGGCCCTGGTCGAGGCCGGCGTGGACGCGGTCAAGGTCGGCATCGGCCCCGGTTCGATCTGCACCACGCGCATCGTGGCCGGCGTCGGCGTGCCGCAGATCACCGCGATCTCGAACGTCGCGCAAGCGCTCAAAGGCACCGGCGTTCCCTGCATCGCCGACGGCGGCATCCGCTTCTCGGGCGACATCTCGAAGGCACTGGCGGCCGGCGCGTCCACCGTGATGATGGGCAGCATGCTGGCCGGTACCGAGGAAGCGCCGGGCGAAGTGATCCTGTACCAGGGCCGCAGCTACAAGTTCTATCGCGGCATGGGCAGCCTGGGCGCGATGACGGACGGCTCGGCCGACCGTTATTTCCAGGATCCCGCCAACAATGCCGACAAGCTGGTGCCGGAAGGCATCGAAGGCCGCGTGCCGTACAAGGGCAGCGTGGTGGCGATCCTGTACCAGCTGGTCGGCGGCGTGCGCTCGTCGATGGGCTATTGCGGCTGCGCCTCGATCGACGACCTGCGCGAGAAGGCGGAATTCGTCGAAATCACCTCGGCCGGCATGCGCGAATCGCATGTGCATGACGTGCAGATCACCAAAGAAGCGCCGAACTACCGTGCCGATTGAGCGCACGCGGCCGGCCTGAGGCGGCGCGGCGTATGGCAAGCGTCCCCATGGCGATGGCGGGGCAGGAAAATCAGGCCGACGGCCGCAAGCCTGCCGCGGATCCCGGCATTTTTGCCGAGCCCGACGAGCAGCAGATCGCGCGCATCCAGCGCATCGGCAGCCGCCTGTTTGCCGTGGCCCGTTGCCTCGTGCATTGGCACGACAGCGTGCCCAATGCGACCGCCGACAAACGCTCGATGGCGGCGATCGAAGCGGCATTTTGCCGCCAGCTGTCGCCGTTGCGCTCGCTGGTGGTGGTGCCGGACACGCGCGCCGACGCCGTATTGGCAGCGCACCGCTCGGTGATCGGGGCGCCGTATATCCGCTTCTATGCCGGCTGCCCGATCTTCGATGAAAGCCGGACAGCGGTCGGCACCTTGAGCCTGATCGATTACAGTCCGCGCGTATTCGGCGAGGACGAACGGCAATTGCTGGCGGACCTGGCGGCGCAGGCCGAGCGCGAATTGCGCCTGCAGACGGTGGGAGCGGCGCAGCTCGAACTGCTGAAAAAAAACAAGAGCTTGCGCCGCGATTCCTTGCTCGATCCGCTGGTCGGCACCTGGAACCGCACCGCCATCGTGCGTCTGGTGGCGGTGGAAAGGGAGCGCTGCGGCAACAATCGCCAGCCCTTGTCGCTGGTCCTGATCGGACTCGACCATTTCAAAGGCTTGAACGAGGCGCTGGGCCAATCCGCCTGCGACACGATCCTGGTCAAGGTGGCCAGCCGCTTGCGCTCCTGCATCCGCCCCGGCGACGCGCTCGGGCGCTACATCGGCGATCAGTTGCTGGTGGTGCTGCCCGGCGCTTCGCACGTCGTCGCCGAATCGGTGGCCGAACGCATGCGACGTGCGATCATGCTGCCGCCGGAGCTTGGCGGCGACGGCAGCAGCAGTCTGACCACCAGCGCCGGCACGGTGTCGACCAACCTGTTCCCGGCGGCCAGCGCCGAAGAGCTGATTCATCAGGCCGACCTGGCGCTGTACGCGGCCAAGGACGGCGGCCGCAATTGCGTGGTGCAGGCCAAGCCGGCCTTGCCGCTGCCGTGATTTTCCGATTGTTTACCGATAACTCTCCCCATGCATTCAAAAATCCTGATTCTTGATTTCGGCTCGCAAGTCACGCAGCTGATCGCCCGTCGCGTCCGCGACGCCGGCGTGTTTTCCGAGGTTCATCCCTACGACGTCAGCGACGAATTCATCCGCGACTACGGCCGCGACGGTTCGCTGCGCGGCATCATCCTGTCCGGCGGCCCGAACAGCGTGATCGAGGACGATACGCCGCGCGTGCCGCAATCGGTATTCGAGATCGGCGTGCCGGTGCTGGGCATCTGCTACGGCATGCAGGCGATGGCGCAGCAACTGGGCGGCAAGGTCGAGATCGGCAAGGTGCGCGAATTCGGCTACGCCGAGGTGCGCGCGCGCGGCCATACCGCCTTGCTCAACGGTATCAACGACTTCGTCACGCCGGAAGGCCACGGCATGCTCAAGGTCTGGATGAGCCACGGCGACAAGGTCAACGAAATGCCGGAAGGCTTCAAGCTGATGGCCTCCACCGACAATTGCCCGATCGCCGGCATGGCCGATGAAACGCGGCATTTTTATGCGGTCCAGTTCCACCCCGAGGTCACGCATACGGTGCAGGGCGAGGCGATCCTGTCGCGTTTCGTGCACGAAATCTGCGGCTGCAAATCCGACTGGAACATGCCCGACTACATCGCCGAGGCAGTGGCTGCGATCCGCCAGCAGGTGGGCGCCGATGAAGTCATCCTCGGCCTGTCCGGCGGCGTCGATTCGAGCGTGGCAGCGGCGCTGATCCATCGCGCGATCGGCGACCAGCTGACCTGCGTCTTTGTCGACCACGGCCTGCTGCGCCTGGGCGAAGGCGACATGGTGATGGACATGTTCGCCAAGAATCTCGGCGTCAAGGTCATCCGGATCGATGCCAGCGAACAGTTCATGCGGCATCTGGCCGGCGTCACCGATCCGGAGGCCAAGCGCAAGATCATCGGCCGCGAATTCATCGAAGTGTTCCAGGTCGAAGCCGGCAAGCTCAAGAACGCCAAATGGCTGGCGCAGGGCACGATCTACCCGGACGTCATCGAAAGCGCCGGCAAGGGCAAGAAGGGCCACACCATCAAGAGCCACCACAATGTCGGCGGCCTGCCCGAAACCCTGAACCTGAAGCTGCTGGAGCCGCTACGCGAACTGTTCAAGGACGAAGTGCGCAAACTCGGCGTCGCGCTCGGTCTGCCGGCGACGATGGTGTACCGTCATCCGTTCCCCGGTCCTGGCCTCGGCGTGCGCATTTTGGGCGAAGTGAAGCGGGAATTCGCCGACCTGCTGCGCCAGGCCGACGCCATTTTCATCGAGGAGTTGCGCAATACCGTCGATACGCACAGCGGCAAGAACTGGTACGAACTGACCAGCCAGGCCTTTGCGGTATTCCTGCCGGTGAAATCGGTCGGCGTGATGGGCGACGGCCGCACCTACGAATACGTGGTGGCGCTGCGCGCGGTGCAGACCCAGGACTTCATGACCGCGCATTGGGCGCATCTGCCGCACGAGCTGCTGGGCAAGGTGTCGAATCGCATCATCAACGAGGTGCGCGGGATCAATCGCGTGGTGTATGACATCTCCGGCAAGCCGCCGGCGACGATTGAGTGGGAGTGATTGGGCGTTTGGACATGACAAGCACTTGAAGGTAAGGAAATGTGAAAGCCCGCGTTATTGCGGGCTTTTTTGCTTTTGTACCCGGGATTGCATGGCCATCTATGGCTTGATCCCACTTTTCCAGATACATCACTGCGGGCGCTCAAGTCGTAGAACTTGCAACGCTGGGAGGCGTTTGGTTCCACTTCGTCTGACCTGCGCCAACCGGCTTCCAACTCTCGGGAGCACTTAATCCGTCACGGGCTGATTGTCGGCGGCCATTGCAGCTTCAAGCAGAGGTTTGGCCCAATCCGGCGTATTCCGCAATTCAGACGGCGTAGTCGGCCATAGCAAACGGCCGTAAGCCATTTCCAAGACCAGCACCGGATCGGGGATCGGTTCACCGACAGCCACGTCAACGCTGTTGTCGTACACGCGCAAATGCGCGAGCTGTGGCATCAGCGCGATCAGATTGGTCAGCGCCGTCGTGCAGCGTTCGCGTATCTTGCTTTCCGGGATGTCATGTCCGCCCACCGCCACCCGCGCCTTGACGCGGGCGACGTGCTGCTCGGGCGAAGCCAGTCCGCAGAACCAGATCACGACATCGTGCGTTGGCGTCGCCGCTTTCAGCCGGGCCGGGATCGAGTTACCGCCCAGCGTGGTTTCAAAGGCGTAGTTGCGGCCTTCGTCTATGGCGCGCTCGAGCCGTCGAAAGCCCTCGTGCCAGGCGGCGGCATTGGCATCGTCCTGCGCGCAACCGCTGGCCGCGATCAGCTCGCGGGCGAAGGTGTCCGGGTTGAACCAGACCAGGCCGGCTTGGGTGAGAAGATGGCCGCCGATCGAACTCTTGCCGGCACCGTTGACGCCGGCCAGTACATAGAGGACGGGCCGTGCCATCAATAGCCGGTGCCGGCCTTGACCTTGCCACCGAGGCTGGCCGGCTGGCCGATCAGCGCGCGCAGGCGCTCGCCGGCGTCATCGGCTTCCAGAGCCGCCAGCCGGTCGTCGAAGCGCTTGCGCAGCGCCTCCAGCGTGGCCGGGGCCTGTGCCTGGGCGGCGCGCACCGCTTCCACCATGGCGGTGTATTCGTCGGTGGAAAGAATCACGGCTTCAGGATCGTTGTGGTTGGTAACCAGTACCTTGCCATGCTGCGTCACGCTGCGCATGACGCCGCGCCAGCCGAGTTTCTTGAGTGCCGAAGCCGGGGTTTGCGGCAATTCGTCAATGGTATCGATAGTGAGCGATAGGGCCATGATCCCCTCCGTGGGATTGATATGAGGCCATTTTACCCAAATTTGGGATATTGGGAATATTTCCCTCTAAATGGATCGTTTTTCTATTGCATTTATGAAATGACTGCAACAAGGAGAGCGGCTCCCAGCAACCAGGCATCGGTCACGACGCCGGTAAAGTGATAGTCGTCTCGGATATGGCTAGCGAGGCGGCACAAATTCTTTTCCTGAAGGGAATGGACTGCTGAAATCCGGCATATCCATGAATTGTCGGTGCAAGGGCGGCGAACAATGCCGGCGACCATACAAAATGTCGGGTTCGATGCGAAAATAGCGTGTTATGTGTCGGAACGCCGCGCCTAACCGGCCATGGAGAACCTATGCTGCAACTGCGACCCAACTGCGAATGCTGCAACCGTGATCTGGCGCCCGATACGCCGGCGCGCATCTGTTCGTTCGAATGCACGTTCTGCATCACTTGCAGCGCGGCGATGAGCGATATCTGCCCGAATTGCGGCGGCGAACTGGTGGCGCGGCCGCGGCGGCCGGCGAACAAGCTGGCGGCCTGGCCGGCTTCCACCGAACGCATTTACAAGCCGCAAGGCTGCTTGAAGAACCAGTAGACCAGGACACGTTTTGACTTACAGCATCAAGGAAATTTTTTACACGCTGCAGGGCGAGGGCGCGCAAGCGGGCCGGCCGGCGGTGTTTTGCCGCTTTTCCGGCTGCAACCTGTGGAGCGGGCGCGAGGCCGATCGCGCCAGCGCCGTGTGCCAGCTTTTGCGATACCGATTTCGTCGGCACCGACGGCGAGCGCGGCGGCAAGTATGACGCGCCGACGCTGGCGCGCCTGATCGACAGCCTGTGGCCGGCAGCTCATCCGGCCAGCAAGTATGTGGTGTTCACCGGCGGCGAGCCGCTGCTGCAGCTGGATGCGCCGCTGATCGACGCGATGCACGCGGCCGGCTTCGAGATCGCGATCGAGACCAACGGCACCCTGCCGGTGCCGGCCGGCGTCGACTGGATTTGCGTCAGCCCGAAGATGGGCTCGATGCTGGCTGGTCGCGCCGGCAGCGAGATGAAGGTGGTGATCCCGCAGGACGGGCCAGGATCTGTCCGCATACGAGGCGCTCGACTTCGAGCATTTCTTCGTGCAGCCGATGGACGGCCCCGAGCTGGAGCGCAATACGCAGGCTGGCGATCGAGCTGTGCCTGCGCAACCCGAAATGGAAGCTGAGCCTGCAAACCCACAAACTGCTGCAGATTCCATGAATGCACTCCCGACTCCAGGCCCCACCATGCTGACCATTACCCGCAAGCTCGAATTCGATGCCGGCCACCGGATTCCCGACCACAAGAGCCAGTGCCGCAACCTGCACGGCCACCGCTACACGCTGGAAATCACGCTGACCGGCGCCGTCATCGACGAGGACGGGCGCTCCGACAACGGCATGATCATGGATTTTTCCGACATCAAGACGCTGGCCAAGGAACACCTGGTCGACGTCTGGGACCATGCCTTCCTGGTCTATGAGAAGGATGACGAGGTGCGCGATTTCCTGGCGACGCTGCCCGGGCACAAGACGGTGGTGATTGACCGCATTCCGACCGTCGAAAACCTGGCGCGCATCGCCTTCGACATCCTGCAGGCCGGCGTTCACGGATCACTTCGGCACCGGCTTGCGGCTGCAGCGGCTGGTGCTGCACGAAACGCCGAACTGCTGGGCCGAAATCCAAGCGCCGGCATGAATCCGACGCGCGACGCCGAGCTGATGCGGCTGGCGCTGGCGCAGGCGCAACAGGCGTGGGCGCTGGGCGAAGTGCCGGTCGGCGCGCTGGTGGTCAAGGACGACCAGGTGATCGCCACCGGCTTCAACCAGCCGATCGGCACGCACGATCCCACCGCGCATGCGGAAATCATGGCCTTGCGCGCGGCGGCCGAATTGCTCGGCAATTACCGGCTGCCGGGCTGCGAGCTGTTCGTGACGCTGGAGCCGTGCGCGATGTGCGCCGGCGCCATGCTGCATGCGCGGCTGGCGCGCGTGGTGTATGGCGCGCCGGACCCGAAAACCGGCGCCGGCGGCTCGGTGGTCGACCTGTTCGCGCAGACGCAGTTCAATCACCAGACCGAGCTGGTCGGCGGCGTGCTGGCGGATCAGTGCGGCGCCTTGCTGAAGGAGTTTTTCGCCGAGCGGCGCCGCGCGCAACAGAAACCGACTGCCGATGCCGCCCGCATCGGCGAAAACCAATGAACCAACATCTTCCTTCTGTCCTCGCCGGGACCGGTGTGGCGCTGGTGGCGCCGTCCGGTTACGCCTATGACGCAGCCGCGGTGGAACGCGGCATCGCGCTGCTGGAGGCATGCGGCTGCCGGGTCAAGCGCCATTTCGATGCGGCGCAGCGCCATCAGCGCTTCGGCGGCAGCGATGCCCAGCGCGCCGCGCACTTGATGGCGGCGGCGGCCGATCCGGACGTGCAGGTGGTGCTGGCGCTGCGCGGCGGCTACGGGCTGACGCGGATTCTGCCGCTGCTCGATTTCGACAAGCTGGCGGCGAGCGGCAAGCTGTTCGTCGGCCACAGCGATTTCACCGTGTTCCAGATGGCGCTGCTGGCACAAACCGGCGCCAGCAGTTTTGCCGGGCCGATGCTATGCGACGACTTCACCCGCGCTGAACCGAGCCGCTTCACGCTGGACGATTTCTGGCGCTGCATTTCGGCCCCGATGCATACGCTGGAAATTGCCGCCGCCGGCAATCCTCGCGTGAACGTGTCGGGCACGCTATGGGGCGGCAACCTGACCATGCTGGCGCATCTGGCCGGCAGCCGCTACCTGCCGCCGATCGAGGACGGCATCCTGTTCGTCGAAGACGTCAACGAACATCCGTACCGCATCGAGCGCATGCTGCTGCAACTGCTGCATGCCGGCGTGCTGGGGCGGCAGCAGGCGCTGCTGCTGGGCGACTTTTCCAATTACCGCCTGAGCGACTACGACAACGGCTACGATTTCGATGCCATGCTGGCGTATCTGCGCGCACATTGCCCGATTCCCGTATTGACCGGGCTGCCGTTCGGCCACATGGCCGACAAGGTGACGCTGGCAGTGGGCGCGCAAGCCGAACTGCTCGCCGGCGATACGCATTGGCATCTGAGGATGTCGCGCTATACGGCGCTGGCGGACGTCGACGCCCGCTGAGCCAAGGCAGTTACGGTGGTTTTTATACACCATGCTGTATTTTTAAATCCGCTCGTAGTGCACGCGACACAGGTCGTTTTTTCCGATTTTAGGTGGGAGTATTTCTTTTCGGTCGGGCGTGGATGGCCTAAAGCACCTGTCTCATATTGCCGCCGTCTGTAGAAGCCAGCTTCGGAATGCCTGCATCGCCGGAGTCGGCTGCTTCGATTTCAGGCGCGTCAGCCAGTAGCCGCCGCTGGCGATTTCGAGTTCGAACGGGCGCACCAGCCGTCCCTGCTGCAATTCCCGCGCGAACATCCGGCTCGGCAGTAACGCCACGCCACCGCCTTGCGCCGCCACTTCTGCCAATGCCAGCGATGAATCGAATATGCCGCCCCTCAGCAAAGGACGGCCGAGGCCGGCGGCGGCAAACCAGTCCACCCATTCGTCAGCGCGATAGGATCGCAGCAGGACGTGCCCAACTAGATCGGCTGGCTCGCGTAGGCGCGCGGCGGTCGCCGGCGAACACATCGGCGTCAACGGTGCGGCTAGCAGGCTTTCGGCTTCGGTCGTGTGCCAGGCTCCGTCACCGAAGCGGATCGCATAATCGAGCCCTTCGCCGGCAAGATCGACCCGGTTATTGTTGGTCAACAGCCGCAAATCGACGAAGGGATGGGTGTGCTGGAAATCCGTCAGCCGCGGCAGCAGCCAGCCGACCGCGAAGGTGGCGACGGTGCCGACCGTCAGTACTTCGCGCGCACGGCCGTCCTCGAACTGCCCCATCACGGCGGCGATGCGCCCGAACGATTCGGCCAGCACCGGCAGCAGCGCGGCGCCCTCGTCGGTCAGCGCCAGACCGCGCGGCAGCCGGCGGAACAGCTGGACGTTCAGCCGCTGTTCCAGGTTCTTCACTTGCTGGCTGATCGCCGCCTGCGTGACGTTCAATTCATCGGCGGCGCGGGTGAAGCTCTGGAAGCGCGCCGAGACTTCGAAGGCGCGTAGCGCATTCAACGGAAGATGCATGCCGTTTTCCTCTAACGGATTAGTTTTTCTTATTCCTGTGCCTAGATATTGTAGCTTGAAGAATCGATGCCTCCTCTCTATCGTTCAGTCTTAGTTCATCACCATCAGAGAGAAGAATATGGATCGACGCCAATTTTCCGGCAGCTTGGCCGCCACGTTAGGAGCGTTTGGTCTCGGCGCTTATGCACAGAATTCCTGGGGCTTGACCGACAATTCTGCAATGATCAAGCAACTGCGCGAGATCGAAGCCGGCAGTGGCGGCCGGCTCGGCGTGGCGCTGTTCGATAGCCGCTCCGGCCAAGCCTACGCCTACCGCGGCGACGAGCGCTTCCCCTTGTGCAGCACCTTCAAGCTGCTGGCAGCGGCCCTGGTGCTGAAGCGGGTGGACCAGGGGCGCGAGCGGCTGGCGCGGCGCATCCGCTTCACGGCGACCGACCTGGTCGAGTATTCGCCGGTCACCGGCGGCCGCGTCGGCGGCAGCGGCATGTCGCTGGCGGAACTGTGTGCAGCCGCCATCACGCAAAGCGACAATACCGCCGCCAACCTGCTGTTGAACAGCTTCGGCGGGCCACTGCAACTGACTGCCTTTCTGCGCTCGCTGGGGGATGGGGTGACCCGGCTCGACCGCATCGAGCCGGAACTGAACGAAGCGCTCGCCGGCGATCCGCGCGACACCACCACGCCGGACGCGATGCTGGCGACCATGCGCCGGCTGCTGCTGGGAACCGCGCTGACGGACGGCTCACGGCGGCAACTGACGGACTGGCTGCTGGCCAACCAGACCGGCGGCAAGCGCTTGCGCGCCCGGCTGCCGGCCGGTTGGCGCGTCGCCGACAAGACCGGCAGCGGCGCCAACGGCACCAGCAACGACGTCGGCATGCTGCTGCCGCCCGACCGGGCGCCGCTGCTGGTGGCCGCCTACCTGACCGGCAGCGGCGCGCCGGCGGCGGTGCGCGACGACGCGCTGGCGCAAGTCGGGCAGTGGGCGGCGTCGGTAACCGTCAGCGGGACGCTCTCCTGAAGCGTCGACGCCTGCGGAAATTATTCAGGATGATGCCGTAAGTCTCTGTTTTATAGGGAGTTATGCGGTGCAAAAGCGAGGGTGCGCTATAATTACAGGTTATTTTTTCATTTCCTGATTCCGTCACGAGGACACCCCGTTCAAGATGCTTTCCACCGCCAACATCACGATGCAATTCGGCCCCAAGCCGCTGTTCGAAAACATTTCCGTCAAATTCGGCGAAGGCAACCGCTACGGCCTGATCGGCGCCAACGGCTGCGGCAAGTCGACCTTCATGAAGATTCTCGGCGGCGATCTGGAGCCGTCGTCCGGCACCGTGATGCTCGATCCGAACGAGCGCCTCGGCAAGCTGCGCCAGGACCAGTTCGCCTTCGAGGACATGCGCGTGCTCGACGTGGTGATGATGGGCCACACCGAGATGTGGGCGGCGATGTCCGAGCGCGACGCGATCTACGCCAATCCGGAAGCGACCGACGACGACTACATGAAGGCGGCCGAACTCGAAGCCAAGTTCGCCGAATACGACGGCTACACCGCCGAGGCGCGCGCCGGCGAGCTGCTGCTGGGCGTCGGCGTCGCGATCGACCAGCACCAACGGCCCGATGAGCAACGTCGCGCCGGGCTGGAAGCTGCGCGTGCTGCTGGCGCAGGCGCTGTTCTCGAATCCCGACATCCTGCTGCTCGACGAGCCGACCAACAACCTCGACATCAACACCATCCGCTGGCTGGAAGACGTGCTGAACCAGCGCAACTCGACCATGATCATCATCTCGCACGACCGCCACTTCCTGAACCAGGTCTGCACCCACATGGCCGACATGGACTACGGCACGCTGAAGGTCTATCCGGGCAACTACGACGACTACATGTCGGCCTCGACGCAGGCGCGCGACGCAGCAGCAGGCGGCCAACGCCAAGGCCAAGGAAAAAGTCGCCGAACTGCAGGATTTCGTGCGCCGCTTCTCGGCCAACAAGTCGAAGGCGCGCCAGGCCACCTCGCGCGCCAAGCAGATCGAAAAGATCAAGGTCGAGGACGTCAAGCCGTCGTCGCGCCAGAATCCGTTCATCCGCTTCGACGGCGAGAAGAAGCTGCACCGGCTGGCGGTCGAGTGCAGGAAGCATCACGCAAGAAATACGACCGCAGCATTTTCAAGAATTTCAGCATCATGGTGGAAGCCGGCGAAAAGATCGCCATCATCGGCGCCAACGGCGCCGGCAAGACCACGCTTGCTGCGCTGCATCGGCGGCGAGCTGTGCGGCCTGCAGGCCGACCACGGCACGGTGAAATGGGCGGAAAACGCCAATGTCGGCTACATGCCGCAGGACCCGACCGAGGAGTTTGCCGAGCGACGTGACCCTGACCGACTGGATGGACCGCTGGACCGCAAGGAAGGCGACGACGACCAGGCGGTGCGCGTCGATCCTGGGACGCCTGCTGTTTTCCGGCGACGACGTCAAGAAATCGGTGAAGGTGCTCTCCGGCGGCGAGAAGGGCCGCATGATCTACGGCAAGCTGATGCTGGGCCGCCATAACGTGCTGCTGATGGACGAGCCGACCAACCACATGGACATGGAATCGATCGAGTCGCTGCAACATCGCGCTCGAAAAGTACGACGGCACGCTGATCTTCGTGTCGCACGACCGCGAGTTCGTGTCGTCGCTGGCGACGCGGGTGCTGGAGATCAAGGAAGACGGCATCGTCGATTTCCAGGGCAGCTACGAAGACTACCTGACCAGCCAGGGCATCGAATAAATTCCGATCGGCGTAAAAAAAGCGCGGCAGAAAAATTCTTCGCCGCGCTTTTTTCATGTCTTCCGGTTTATCCGGAAGTGGAACCTTGGCCGATGATGGTGGTGTGTGGTGGCGGCGTCTCGCCCAGGTACAGCAGCTGATCGAGCCGGTCGCGCAGGCTGCGCGCCATTTCATTGCCCTTGGCCTTGCGCACGGCTTCCAGATAAGCGTCGCGCAGGGCGCGGAAATCCTCGATCGATTCGGCGCGTTCGACCTTCAGTTGCAAGCCGTAGCCGCGCAAGCCGACCGTGCTTTTGATGGTCTCGTTGTAGAAATGGTAGATCGCCTCGAACTGGTTTTCGCCTTCCGGCAGGACGTCGGCGGCCTTGCTTGCCGGTTCGGCGGCGCTCGGCGTCTGTGCGCCATCCGTCTGCTGGGAAGGGAGGGAGGGGACGGCTTCGCCGCTTCCTTTTTGTTGCACTTCCTGGATGAAGCCGGCATCGAGCAATTCGGCGAGGTGGTGTTCGTCCAATCCCAGGCCGGCTACTTTTTTCAACAGATCATCGATATCGTGCTTGCCGTCGATCAGCACCAGCATGCTGCGCAGACGCGGCGCAAGACGATACTGGCGCGTGGCGATTTCCTCGCGTCCCTTGTCCGTCTTGTCGAAAATCGTAGTTTTCATGGAATGGTAAAGTGCCTTCAGGAAATACTACGTCACATCTCCAATAGCCGCAACTTGTTAATCCTTTGTGGGAGTTTGTCTAAAAAATATCTTTTTTGCAATGTTTTTGTATTTCTCTCCAAAAAAACAAAACGAACAGACTGCTGCGGCATTCCACAAGCACACGGAACGGAACGACAGCAAAAATGCGCGGCCCGTACGGGCCGGTCTCTCGCTCTTAAAATCCCAGCCCAAATCCGATGCCGCCGCCAGTACGGCCGCCCCAGCTTCCCACGCCGATGCCCACATGCGCGCCCGGACCAGGGTAAGTAGGATCCATCGGAACGCCGTTCGGGCTCATCCAGCCGCCCGCATAATTGGGATCATTCGGCACCGTTGCACAGCCGCCGAGCGCGGCGGCGAATATCAGCAAAAGAAACGATTTCATACCGCCTCCGGTAAGGAATATGGAATTGAAAATTAGATGGCAATCCCGGGAGACGGTTCGTAATGCCGACAGCACGGGAGGGAAGAGGGCGGGGCTATGAGAACGATCGCCTGCGGAACCATGAAAATGCCTCGGGTTCGCTTCTTCCTCGTCAAAAGTTTCTTCGAAGTGGTGCAGCGTCATCTTTTTCCGAATCGGGTTAGAATTTAATCAGCTGCAGCATATGGCAAGCGCCCCGCATCAATAATTTCCGCGCACCGCCCTTCCGACGCCGGCATCGGCGGCCTGCTCCGATCCAATCTGGATCTCACTCCCGCGTGAAAGCTTGAAATGAAAACGCATTCGAACCTGTACATGAACGGCGCATGGGTAGCGCCAGCCCAGCCTGGCACGATTGAAGTCATCCATTCGCATACCGAGGAAGTGATCGGCAGCATCCCGGAAGGAGCGTCGCAGGATGCCGAGCGGGCGATTGCGGCGGCGCGCGCGGCGTTCGACGGCTGGGCGCGCACCAGCCCCGAGGCGAGGGCGGAGTACCTGCAAAAAATCGCCGACGGCCTGAAGGCGCGCAGCGATGAGCTGGCGCAGACCGTGGCCGCCGAAGTCGGCATGCCGCTGAAACTGGCGGCCAAGGTGCAGATCGGACTGCCGATCTGGCATTGGGGAAATTATGCCAAGCTCGCCAAAAGCTTTTCCTATGAGGAACGGGTTGGCAATTCGCTGGTGGTGCGCGAGCCGGTAGGGGTCGTGGCCTGCATCACGCCATGGAATTTCCCGCTCAGCCAGATCACGCTGAAGGTGGCGGCGGCGCTGGCGGCCGGCTGCACGGTGGTATTGAAGCCGTCGGAAGTGGCGCCCCTGAATGCGTTCATCCTGGCTGAAGTAATCGATCAGGCCGGCCTGCCGCCCGGCGTCTTCAACCTGGTGACGGGCTATGGCCCGGTGGTGGGCGAGGCGCTGGCCGCGCATCCGGACGTCGACATGGTCAGTTTCACCGGCTCGACGCGCGCCGGCAAACGCGTGGCCGAACTGGCGGCCACCACGGTCAAGCGCGTGGCGCTCGAACTCGGCGGCAAGTCGGCTTCGGTGCTGCTGGCGGATGCGGACTTCGAAAAAGCCGTCAAGGGCACAGTTTCGGCCTGCTTCCTGAATTCCGGCCAGACCTGTTCCGCCCATACCCGCATGCTGGTGCCGCACAGCCGGTTCGCCGAAGCCAAGGAGCTGGCCAGGACGGCAGCGCAAACCTATACCGTGGGCGATCCGCTGGCCGACAGTTCGCGGCTTGGACCGCTGGTCTCCGCGACGCAGCGCGATCGCGTCGTCGATTACATCAACAAGGGGCTGGAGCAAGGCATGGAACTGGTGTGCGGCGGTCCGGACGCGCCGCATCCGACCGGCTTCTATGTGCAGCCGACTGTGTTCGCCACCGATGATTCGAAGGCGATCCTGGCGCAGGAAGAGGTGTTCGGACCGGTGCTGACCATCATTTCCTACCAGGACGAGGAGGACGCCGTGCGCATCGCCAACGACAGCATGTATGGCTTGGGCGGTGGCGTCTGGGCCGGCAGCGACGAGGCAGCGCTGCGGGTGGCGCGCCGCATCCGCACCGGCCAGGTCGACATCAACGGCGGCCCATTCAATCCGCAGGCGCCGTTCGGCGGCTACAAGCAGTCCGGCACCGGCCGCGAGAACGGCGTCTATGGGCTGGAGGAATATTTGCAGTACAAATCCTTGCAGTTCAAGGCTCCGGCCTGACATATTGATCAAAGGGCTAGTGCCCATTCGCAGCCATTTTTATCACTGAATCCATCGAATCGCCATGTCGTCTCAACCTGTCAAAGTCGTCGAGTTTGAACGTCCGCAAATGGACAGCGGCAGCAGCTGCACCGCCCAGGCCTGGGCCAGGGTGCCGGCGACGCCGTCCGCGGAGGAACGCGCCGCGCTCAAGCAACGCATCAAAGCCCTGCTGAAGGAAAAGCGAGGCGGTACTGGTCGCGCATTACTACGTCGATGCCGACCTGCAGGACCTGGCCGAGGAAACCGGCGGCTGCGTCTCCGATTCGCTCGAAATGGCGCGCTTCGGCCGCGACCACCCGGCCAAGACGCTGGTGGTGGCCGGCGTGCGCTTCATGGGCGAGACCGCCAAGATCCTGAGCCCGGAAAAGACCGTGCTGATGCCCGACCTGGACGCCACCTGCTCGCTCGATCTGGGCTGCCCGGCCGACGAGTTCGCCGCCTTCTGCGACGCCCATCCCGACCGCACGGTGGTGGTCTACGCGAACACCAGCGCGGCGGTCAAGGCGCGCGCCGACTGGATGGTGACTTCCTCGATCGGTCTGAAGATCGTCGCCCACCTGCATGCGCAGGGCAAGAAGATCCTGTGGGCGCCGGACAAGCACCTGGGCGACTACATCCAGAAGCAGACCGGCGCCGACATGCTGCTGTGGCAGGGCTCCTGCCTGGTGCACGACGAGTTCAAGGCGCGTCGAGCTGGAGCTGCTGAAGCGCGAGCATCCGCAGGCCAAGGTGCTGGTGCATCCGGAATCGCCGGCGGCGGTGATCGCGCTGGCCGACGTGGTCGGCTCGACCTCGCAGATGATCGCCGCCGCGCGCGACATGGACGCCACGGAATTCATCGTCGCCACCGACAGCGGCATCCTGCACAAGATGCAGCTGGCGGCGCCCGGCAAGCGCTTCATCGAAGCGCCGACCGCCGGCAACAGCGCCACCTGCAAGAGCTGCGCGCACTGCCCGTGGATGGCGATGAACGGCTTGCAGAACCTGGCCGACGTGCTGGAGTCCGGCCGCAACGAAATCCATGTCGATCCCGAAATCGGCCGCAAGGCGTACGTCTGCATCGACCGCATGCTGGCGTTTGCCGCGCAGCAGAATGCCAAGGTGCGCCCGTCCTCCGACCTGGCCAAAGAACAATCCCTATTCGCCGGCATCGGCCCGGCATGAGCCACCCGTGAATCCACTGAACAATCCCTTTGCGCCCTTCGATGCGGCGCTGCAAGCCGCATTCGACCTCGAACATCGCCGCGGCCATCGCCGAAGACGTCGGCAGCGGCGACCTGACCGGCTTGCTGGTGCCGCACGGCGAGCGCGTGCGCGCACGCGTGATCGTGCGCGAGGCCGCGGTCCTGTGCGGCGCGCCCTGGTTCGCCGGCGTGATGCAGCAGATCGATCCGCGCATACGCATCGACTGGCGCTACGCCGAAGGGCGACGATGACGGCCGACAGCGAAGTCTGCGTCATCGACGGCCCGGCGCGCGCCTGCTCACCGCCGAACGCGGCGCGCTGAACTTCCTGCAGCTGCTGTCCGGCGTGGCGAGCGCCACGCGCCGCTATGTCGACGGCGATCGCAGGCACCAACGCGGCGATTCTGGATACGCGCAAGACCTTGCCCGGCCTGCGCCTGGCGCAGAAGTACGCGGTGCGCGTCGGCGGCGGCCAGAACCAGCGGCTGGCGCTGTACGACGGCATCCTGATCAAGGAAAACCACATCGCCGCAGCCGGCGGCGTCGCGGCCGCGGTGCGGGCGGCGCAGGCGCTGAACGCCGGCGTCACGATCCAGGTCGAGGTCGAGACGCTGGCGCAGCTCGAAGAAGCCTTGGCGGCCGGCGCGGTGTCGGTGCTGCTGGATAATTTCGATCTCGATGCGATGCGCGAAGCGGTGCGCATGACCAAGCGCCGCGCCGTGCTGGAAGCCTCGGGCGGCATCAATATGGACACGGTGCGCGCGATCGCCGAAACCGGCGTCGACCGCATTTCGATCGGCAGCCTGACCAAGGATGTCCGTGCCACCGATTATTCGCTGCGCATCGTCGGGCCGGCACCGTCGGACACGGTGATCGGCATGGCGGCCTAGGGCGGCGCCAGGAGTCGACGAGAGCGCTTTATTGTCAGCGTTGCGATGCCGGCCCCTGCCGGTGTCTGACGTTCTTGTCCGCCACACCATGACGGCTCACCTTGCGCCGCAGCGGCCGCCGGTGTCAGGCTACGAATTCCAAGGGTTCCCCGCCTTCCGGAATCCTTAGCCGGTTTCCCACTTTTGCGCGCACGGCTGCACCAGGGAGTCCCTGGCGTTTTACCGGGCTGGCTGAGTGCTTCCAAGTTCGCGAGCCGCAGAGGTTCCGTTTTGCATGGCATGTTGCCAGCGTTTTCGGCTGCACTAAAATGCGCCGGTCTCAATGAATGGAGTTACACACCTGTGGACAGTACCAGTAGTCGATCCCGCATCGATAACACACAGGCAAGGTAACCGCGCATCTCTTCTCGCGCCGCTACCTTGCCTTCATGGCGGTTGCGCCGCCCCCTTGCGTTCCCGCCACATCGCCCGGCACTTCCGTCGTCTGGCGCTGCTGGACGCATTCACCGACACCACGGTCAGCCGTGAAGTGCCCGCCAGCCTGGCCCAAACCCTGGTGGCCGCGTCCAACAGCGATGCCGAAGCGCTGCTGGCGCAACTCGGCAGCCACGCCGACGGCCTGAGCGAATCTCGAAGTCGAGAAATCCGCGCGAGCGTCGGCCTCAACGAGGTCGAGCACGAGCAGCCGCTGCCGTGGTGGACTGCACCTGTGGCACTGCTACAACAACCCGTTCAACCTGCTGCTGACGCTGCTGGCGGTCATCTCGTGGCTGACCGAAGACATCAAGGCCGCGATGGTGATTTTCTCGATGGTGGTGCTGTCGACGCTGCTGCGCTTCTGGCAGGAAAGCAAATCCAACCAGGCCGCCGACGCGCTGAAGGCGATGGTCAGCAACACCGCGACGGTGCTGCGCCGCGGCTGCGGAAGAGCTGTGCAGCTGCAGTGCTCCGCTGAACGGCAAGGCGGCGCAGCGGTCGAACTGCCGATCAAGCAGCTGGTGCCGGGCGATCGTGATCGTGCTGTCGGCCGGCGACATGATTCCGGCCGATTGCCGGGTGCTCAGCGCCAAGGACCTGTTCGTCAGCGCAGGCGGCGATGACCGGCGAATCGATGCCGGTGGAAAAATTCGCCAGCCAGCGCGACGTCGCGAGCGATCAATCCGCTGGAGCTGGACAACATTCTGTTCATGGGCACCAACGTGGTGTCCGGCGCGGCGACTGCGCGGTGATCCTGACCACCGGCAACAGCACCTATTTCGGCGCGCTGGCCCAGCGGGTCAGCGCCACCGATCGCGCGCCGACCTCGTTCCAGGCCAGGCGTCAACAAGGTCAGCTGGCTGCTGATCCGCTTCATGTTCGTGATGGCGCCGCTGGTGCTGTTCATCAACGGTTTCACCAAGGGCGACTGGACTCGAGGCGTTGCTGTTCGCGCTGTCGATTGCGGTCGGCCTGACGCCGGAAATGCTGCCGATGATCGTCACCTCGACCCTGGCCAAGGGCGCGGTGTTCCTGTCGCGCAAAAAGGTCATCGTCAAACGCCTCGACGCGATCCAGAACTTCGGCGCGATGGACGTGCTGTGCACCGACAAGACCGGCACGCTTGACCCAGGACAAGATCTTCCTGGCGCGCACACGTCGACGTCTGGGGCGACGACTCCGACGACGTGCTGGAAATGGCTTACCTCAACAGCTACTACCAGACCGGCCTGAAAAACCTGCTCGACGTCGCGGTGCTGGAACACGCGGAAATCCACCGCGAACTGGAAGTCGGCGACGCACTTTCGCAAGGTCGATGAAATCCCGTTCGACTTCAAGCGGCGGCGCATGTCGGTGGTGGTCGCCGAGCGTGATGAGCACCACGCTGCTGATCTGCAAAGGCGCGGTCGGAAGAAGTGCTGGCGGTGTGCACGCAGGTGCGTCACGGCGACGTCGATCGAAGCCGCTGACGCCGATGAGCTGCTGGCGCGCATTCGCGAGGTCACCGCCGGCATTGAACGCAGAAGGCTTGCGCGTGGTGGCGGTGGCCGCGCGCGAACTGCCGCCGACGCGCGAAACGTATGGCGTGGCCGATGAGCGCGAACTGATCGCTGATCGGCTACGTGGCGTTCCTCGATCCGCCCAAGGAATCGCACCGCGCCGGCGCTGCAAGGCGCTGGCCGAACACGGCGTGGCGGTCAAAGTGCTGACCGGCGACAACGAACTGGTGACCGCCAAGATCTGCCGCGAAGTCGGCCTGGAGCAGCAGGGCGTGATGCTGGGCGGCGACGTCGAGCGCATGAGCGACGCCGAACTGGCGCGCGGCGGTCGAAGAGCACCAATGTCTTCGCCAAGCTGACGCCGTCGCACAAGGAGCGCATCGTGCGCATGCTGCAAGGGCAACGGCCATGTGGTCGGTTTCATGGGCGACGGCATCAACGACGCGCCGGCGCTGCGCGCGGCCGACATCGGCATTTCGGTGGACAGCGCGGTCGACATCGCCAAGGAAGCGGCCGACATCATCCTGCTGGAAAAGAGCCTGATGGTGCTGGAGGAGGGCGTGCTCGAAGGGCGCCGCACCTTCGCCAACATGCTGAAGTACATCAAGATGACCGCCAGCTCGAACTTCGGCAACGTGTTTTCGGTACTGGTGGCGAGTGCCTTCCTGCCGTTCTTGCCGATGCTGCCGCTGCAATTGTTGGTGCAAAACCTGTTGTACGACGTCTCGCAGATCGCGATTCCCTTCGACAACGTCGATCCCGAATTGCTCAAGCAGCCGCAGCGCTGGCAGCCGGGCGAGATCGGCCGCTTCATGGTGTATTTCGGCCCGATCAGTTCGGTGTTCGACATCACGACCTTCGCCATGCTGTGGTTCGTGTTCGACGCCCGTAGCGCCGAACAGCAGTCGCTGTTCCAGTCGGGCTGGTTCGTGGTCGGCCTGCTGACGCAAACCCTGATCGTGCACATGATCCGCACGGCCAAGCTGCCGTTCATCCAGAGCCGCGCCGCTGTTCCGCTTCTGGTCATGACCGGCATCATCATGGCCGCAGGCCTATGGTTGCCGATGGGGCCGCTGGCGCATTACTTCAAGCTGCAGGCCTTGCCGCCGTTGTACTTCGTGTTCCTGCCGATGATCCTGCTGGGCTATATGGGATTGACGTAGGCGATGAAAGGGTTCTACGGCCGCCGTTATGGCTGGCAACAGCGGCACGCAAGGAACAACGCGGTGGAGGACTTCCGGCCGGCTGCGTTTTCGTGTTTGCCGGCCGGGTTGACACGGCAGCGGCGGACAGTGGGAGTGCTCTCCCACCGTCCGCCGCTGCAGGAAGCAGCCCCCAGCGCGGACTCAATCGCGCGCGTAGATATCGACGTCCTTGGTTTCGTGGATGAACAACGTGCCGATAATGAAGGTCATCGCGGCAATGACGATCGGGTACCACAGGCCGTTGTACATGTTGCCGGTCGACGCGACGATCGCAAACGCCGTGGTCGGCAGCAGGCCGCCGAACCAGCCGTTGCCGATGTGGTAAGGCAGGCTCATAGACGTGTAGCGGATGCGCGTCGGAAACAGCTCGACGAGCGCCGCGGCAATCGGCCCGTAGACCATCGTCACGTAGATCACCAGTACCCACAGAATTGCAACGCTCTTCCACCACTGCGCGCTCATGAACTCGATCGGCTTGGCCTTGCTCGGGTAGCCGGCGGCGCTCAGGGCGCCGCCGATCTCCTTCTTGAACGCTGCGATCTTGGCCGTGCTTTCGGCGTCGAACTTCTGGTTGACGACCTTGGCCGACGGCGGCGTGATGACGGTGTCGCCGATCGAGACCGTCGCCGGCGTGCCGGCGGGTGCGTCAACGTTGTCGTAGCTCACCGAGCTCTGCGCGAGGAAGCGCTTGGCGATGTCGCACGAGGTTCGGAAGTCGATCTCGCGAGCGATCGGGCTGCCCTGGAACGAGCACTGCGCCGGATCGGCGTGGACGACCACCTTGCTGCTGGCCTGCGCGGCGGCGAGCTCGGGGTTGGCGGCCTTGGTCAGCGCGTTGAACAGCGGGAGAAAAGTGAGCGCGGCGAGCAAACAGCCCCCCATGATGATGGGCTTGCGGCCGATGCGGTCGGACAGCGCGCCAAAGACGATGAAGAACGGCGTGCCGAGCAGCAGCGCGGCGCCGATCATCAGTTGCGCAGTGGTGGGTTCGACCTTGAGTTGCGCGGTCAGGAAGAACAGCGCATAGAACTGCCCGGTGTACCAGACGACTCCCTGCCCAGCGGTCAGGCCGAGCAGCGCCAGCAGCACGACCTTGCCATTCGTCCAGTTGGCGAACGACTCGGTGAGCGGTGCCTTGGACGTCTTGCCCTCGGCCTTCATCTTGACGAAGGCGGGCGACTCGTTGAGCCTGAGCCGGATCCAGACCGAGATGCCGAGCAGCACGATGGAGACGAGGAAGGGGACGCGCCAACCCCAGGCATCGAAGGCGGAGTCGCCGAGCAAGGCTTTGACGACGATGATGACGATGAGCGAGAGGAACAGGCCGAGTGTGGCGGTAGTCTGAATCCAGGAGGTGTAGGTGCCACGCTTGTCGTGCGGCGCGTGCTCGGCCACATAGGTGGCCGCGCCGCCATATTCGCCGCCGAGGGCCAGGCCCTGCAGCAAGCGCAGGGCGACGAGGATGATCGGTGCGGCGATGCCGATGGCGGCGTAGCTCGGCAGGATGCCGACGACGAAGGTCGACAGGCCCATGATGAGGATGGTGACCAGGAAGGTATACTTGCGGCCGATCATGTCGCCGAGGCGCCCGAACACGATGGCGCCGAACGGACGTACCAGGAAGCCGGCGGCGAACGCCATCAGCGAAGCGATGAACGCGGCGGTGGGGTCGAGCGCGGCGAAGAACTGGCGCCCGATGATCGCGGCAAGCGAACCGTACAGGTAAAAGTCGTACCACTCGAACACGGTGCCGAGACTGGATGCGAAAATGACTGTCCTCTCTTCCGAACTCATTGGCCGGGGAACCGAGGAGTTCACGGGCATGGTAGTAGATGCGACCATTTTGAGTCTCCTTTGATAAACCAAAACTCTTAGTTGCGTATCGAAAACGTCTCGTAGAGAGAGTGGAGCAATCGGGTATGCGGACGCTCTTACTTACCTAGTGTTGGATTGGAGATATATCTGCCCTCCGATGGAAGATAGTTTCCATTTGGATCTCCGATGCGCCGGTCTACAATGACATGATGTCATTTGGTTAATTTAGACTATCGTTTTCGACTTGCAAGCAGAACTTGCAGACTTTCCTTGTTCAGGTCTCAATGTGATTCTTGCTGGCGACTATTCGCTTTGAACGGCTGCATGACTGTCACGCTTGGGGCGAGTGACGCCTGCGCTCTAGTTGAAACAATGACGAACCTATTCAGATAAACGCGCCACGTAGGACACAAGACACCAACCGGTGCCAGAACTATTCTTCAAGAGGCGAACGGGTCCGGTTGGATATTCCTCAAATTGGCGGGAAAAATATGAACCCAGCAGGATGAAATGATGGCCAATGGACAGCGAGGCGGAATAAAACCTACCGGGACCGGACGTATCCTTCTCTGGCGCGGGGGCAGTATCTGGATCGGGAATGCAGAGGAAGCAACCGATTTCCATGCCCATCACGCAATCCAAATTACGCTTGCACTGTCTGGGGGGGAAGTGCGTCTCCGGGGCCCTGGAGAGAATTGGACAGCTCATAAAGCAATCATCATCCCCGCGCATCAGTCCCATGCATTCGAAGCGCGAGGCCAGCTGGTCGCGTTGATCTTTGCCGAGCCGGAGTCGCGCGAAGGGCGGGCAATTCAGGAACGCTATTGCGCAGGTACCGCATCGCTTCCTGCCGATACCTTTGCGCACGAATCCGCGGCGCTCGCCTGCGCCTTCAATGACGGTGCCGCTGACGCGGAGCTGATCACGTGCGCTCGTGCGGTCATTTCAAGACTGAGTTCGGCGCACGTTTTGCCGGCCAAACCCCTTGATAAACGGATTGAACGCGCGATAGAGGTAGTGCGCGAGCGGCTTGGCGAGGCCGTCACCATGGCGGAAATCGCGGATGCCATACATCTTTCCCCGGAACGTTTCCGCCATCTTTTCCTGAAGGAAACCGGTATCCGGTTTCGGCCCTACGTACTTTGGCTGCGTCTTGAACTCGCTGTCGCATCTTATGCAGCCGGGCAATAGCCTGACCGAAGCTTCCTATGCGGGCGGCTTTGCCGATTCCGCCCATTTCTCCCGTACCTTCAAACGCATGTTTGGCGTTGCGGCGATCAGCGTTCAGCGCGAATAGCCGTTTCATTCAAGCCGCCGCTTTGGCGCGCTCCTAAACTGGCGTCTCAATTTCATCTGAAAGGAGAATCGCCATGAACCCCAATCCTCAAGCTATCTGTCAATGTGCGGCGTGCGTCGGCACCGGCTGTAACTGCGGCTGCCAAAAGTCCGTCGAGCAAAAAAACTGCGCGTGCGCGCCGCAATGCGGATGCGGTGCTCAATGTGGATGCGGAACGCAATGTGCGTGCGCCAAAGGCTAGTTCGCAACTGAGGTCAACTCAGTGCCATATGGCATTGAGTTGACCGGTCGGAGCATGCCCGACCTAGCCATGAATCGGCAAAGCAGCGAAGCGGCCGGGATCCTCTGGCGCCATGTGTCCCTTCGCACCCAACTAACTATATCCATCCTTAAGCGGCAATGATCATGCTTCGAAAATTCCTCTTCACACTGTCGTTGATTGCGTTTGCTTCTTTATCCGCCTGCGTGTCCGCGCCCACAGGTTTGAACCTGTCGCTGCATCGCCCGACTGCTCACGAAAAATACCTTGTAGAGGTGCATGCTCTCGCCGATCCAATCGTCATCAACAAGATGCACGCCTGGGAAATCCAGTTGCGCTCACCGTCGGGCGAACCCGTTTCGGCGGCCAAGATCAGGGTCGATGGCGGCATGCCGCAGCATGGCCATGGATTTCCGACCCAGCCCCAGGTCACCAAGGCGCTTGGCGATGGCCGCTATCTGCTCGAGGGCATGAAATTCAGCATGCCGGGCTGGTGGGAGCTCAAGTTGAAAGTCGACGCCCCGTCCGGGACGGACGAGATCACCTTCAATTTGATCATCTCTTCGCAGTCCATTCCGCTGGCCGCGGCAAACACGCCCACCCAACCTTGATTCCAGCAAGCCATGAAATCCAAATCAGGATTGACACTCGCTCTGCTGGCCGCGGCATGGCTCGCTGGCGCGGCGCTGGCAGGTCCCTTCAGTTTTAAGGGCATCGACGGCTGGAGCACCGAAGAGATCGCGACTTTATCCTCGGTACGCTTAAGCGAACTGGCGCCCACTCCGAAAGATCCGTCAAACGCTTACGAGGCATCGCCAGCCGCAGTCCGCCTCGGACAGCGTATTTTTTCCGACCGCCGGTTCAGCGGCAATGGTGCTGTGTCGTGTGCCAGCTGCCACCAGCCGGACAAGCAGCTTCAGGATGGACGGCCGTTGGGAGTGGGCGTGGGAACCGGCGCACGGCGGACCATGCCGGTAGTGGCGGCCGCTCAGAGTCCATTTCTGTTCTGGGATGGCCGCAAGGATAGCCTCTGGTCGCAGGCTTTGGGACCACTGGAAGATCCGGTTGAGCATGGCGGGAATCGTCTGGCCTATGCGCATCTTCTGCAGGCGCACTATCGTGCCGAATACGAAGCGGTCTTTGGCGCCATGCCGAACTTGAGCCGGCTTCCCAAAGAAGCGGGTCCGCTCGGCACGCCCGACCAAAAGGCTGCCTGGGACACGATGGACGAAGATGCGCGCCGGGAAGTGTCGCGGGTGTTCGCCAACATGGGCAAGGCGCTTGCCGCTTACCAGAAAACATTACGGCATGGCGAGTCGCGCCTGGACCGCTATGTCGAGGCAGTGGTCAAGCGTGATCCGGCAGCGTCCCAGGTCCTCGATGCCTCGGAAAAGAATGGGCTGCGGATCTTCATCGGAAAGGGCCGGTGCATCACCTGCCATAACGGTCCGCTGCTGACCGACCAGCATTTTCACAATACCGGGATTGCCCCGCGTGTGCCCGCGCAGCCGGATCGCGGCCGCCGTGCAGGAATCGCGAAGCTGCGCGAAGACGAATTCAATTGCCTCGGCCGCTACAGCGACGCCAGGCCGGAGCAATGCGAAGAGCTGCGGTTTCTCGCCACCGATGACCATGCCATGGAGGCGGCATTCAAAACGCCCAGCCTGCGTAATGTCGCCTTGCGCGCGCCCTATATGCATGCCGGCCAAGTCGCTTCGCTCGCCGACGTGGTGCGGCATTACAGCAAGGCGCCATCGGCGGCGGCCGGACATAGCGAACTCAAACCGCTCAAGCTGTCGGAGGACGAAGTGCGGGATTTGATCGCGTTCCTCGGCACCTTGTCCGGGAGCGTCGTCGAAGATACCCAGCCGAAATGATCATTGGCCGCCGCAATCCCGGCTTGGGGCGTCATATAACTCTATGGAAACGATATAACGATGAAAACTGAATTGATGGCAGCATTCGAATCGGAAATGGCGCTCTCGGAGCGCCTGATTCAAGCAGGTCGCCTGGATCATGCGATGCGGCATCTGGAGCGGGCGCATGTGCTGGGGCAGAGCTATGTCATGCCGCACGTTCGTTCGCATTGGGCGATGTTCCGAATCGCCGTCAAGCGCCAGTCGCCTGCCGACGCATGGGGACAAGCTGTGCGGATCGTCCTGGGAGCATTGGGCTCGGCGGTGGGAGTGGTGCCGGTTGGCAATACCGGTGGCACCGACATCAGCATGTTCGCTCGCTTGCCGATCGATCAGGAAGTCGCGGTACTCCTCAGGCAGGATCGTGCAGGTCGATGAAGTCGCAGTTGGCAACCTTCGGCTTCAAGGGCGTCCGAAGAGGAGGGCACCACGCAGGCCGGCCTTAGCTTGGTGCCGATGCGCGGGCTGCCTGCTTACCGAAGCGAGCCCATCATTCGGGCCGGCGCCGCAGACCGGCGGCATTCACATACTCCCTGAGTGGATGCCTTATGTCGGGCTATAGATGGTCATTTTTTCAATATACTCCTCCATGTGGCGCGACATGGAGGAAAGCTCGAAAAAACCAAAGTGTCGGGGAGGGCGTCCTCAGCACGCCGCATCCCGCCGGCGCTTAAGTTTTTCGGCTGGGCGCCAGCACCGTCGGCAAGGCCTTGGCCAGCGTCTCCGGATAATCCAGGCTGTAGTGCAGGCCGCGGCTTTCGTGGCGCGTCAGCGCGCTGTTGACGATCAGCGCGGCGACGTCGACCAGGTTGCGCAATTCCAGCAGGTCGCGCGTGATGCGGAAGTTCCGATAGTACTCGTCGATCTCTTCCTTCAGCAGGCCGATGCGGTGCTGGGCGCGCTCCAGGCGCTTGGTGGTGCGCACGATGCCGACGTAATTCCACATGAAGCGGCGCAGTTCTTCCCAGTTGTGCGCGATCACCACTTCCTCGTCGGCGTCGGTGACCCGGCTTTCGTCCCAGGCCGGCAGCGCGATGGGCTTTTGCTTCGGCTGCTGTTCGATGTACTGGGCGGCGGCACGGCCGGTTACCAGGCATTCCAGCAGCGAATTGCTGGCCAGCCGGTTGGCGCCGTGCAGGCCGGTGTACGAGCTTTCGCCGACCGCGTACAGGCCCGGCAAATCGGTGCGGCCCGATATGTCGGCGACCACGCCGCCGCAGGTGAAATGCACCGCCGGCACTACCGGAATCGGCTGCTTGCTGATGTCGATGCCGAGTTCCAGGCAGCGCGCATAGATGGTGGGGAAATGTTCTTTTAAAAATTCCGGCGGCTGATGACTGATGTCGAGGTCGACGTGATCCAGCCCGCGTTTTTTCATTTCGAAGTCGATCGCGCGCGCCACCACGTCGCGCGGCGCCAGTTCGGCGCGCTCGTCGTGCGCCGGCATGAAGCGGGTGCCGGCGGCGGCGCCGGCTTCGGCCGGCAGCTTCAGCAAGCCGCCTTCGCCGCGCACCGCTTCGCTGATCAGGAACGATTTGGCATACGGGTGGTACAGACAGGTCGGGTGGAACTGGATGAATTCCATGTTGGCGACGCGGCAGCCGGCGCGCCATGCCATCGCGATGCCGTCGCCGGTCGCGGTGTCAGGATTGGTGGTGTACAGGTAGACCTTGCCGGCGCCGCCGGTGGCCAGCACCGTGTGGTCGGCCGCCACGGTCAGCACCTTGCCGGTCTTGACGTTTTGCAGATATAGGCCGAGGCAGCGCGGCGAAACGATTTTCGGGTCGAGCTTGGCCGAGGTGATGAGGTCGATCGCGCAGTGGTCTTCCAGCAGCGTGATGTTCGGATGGGAGCGCGCCTTCTGCTCCAGCGTCACCTGCACCGCGTGGCCAGTGGCGTCGGCGGCGTGGATGATGCGGCGCTGGCTGTGGCCGCCTTCGCGCGTCAGGTGGTAGCCGAGCTCGGCCGTTTCGTCGCGCGTGAACGGCACTCCTTGCTCGATCAGCCAGTCGATTGCTTGCCGGCTGTGTTCGACGATGAAGCGGGTGGCGCCTTCGTCGCACAGGCCGGCGCCGGCGACCAGGGTGTCCGAAATATGCTGCTCGACGCTGTCATTGGAATCGAGCACGGCGGCGATGCCGCCTTGAGCCCAGTTGCTGGCGCCGTCCAGCAGCGAGCGTTTCGAAATCAGGGCGACTTTATGGGTGTTGGCGAGGTGCAGGGCAACCGACAGGCCGGCCAGGCCGCTGCCGACGATGGCGACATCAAATTTCATGGAATGAACGTTTCTTGGAAGATTGCAGTAACTATATTCGATTTGCCGGCGGCGGGTCGTCCGTTTCGGAGCGGCAAGGCTATGATAATCTCCCGGACGCCTCCCTCATTTCCACGATATAAAAATTCATGAAAAAAATCTTGAAAGGTGTCGGGATCGTCGTCCTGCTGGCGATCGCCGTCCTGATCGCCGCATTCCTATGGTATCGCAGCGCCAGCCAGCCGCAGATCGACGGCAAGCTGCAACTGGCGGGGCCTGAGGCCCCGATCGATATCGTGCGCGACGCCGAAGGGGTGCCGCACATCTATGCGCAATCGGCCGCCGACGCCTATTTCGCACTCGGCTTCGTGCATGGCCAGGACCGGCTGTGGCAGATGGAGCTGAACCGGCGGATTCCGGCCGGAACGATGGCCGAAATCCTCGGCCCGAGCGCCGAGCCCACCGACCGCTTCCTGCGCACGCTCGGGGTGCGGCGCAACGCCGAAGCGATCCTGCAAAACCTGGCGCCCGATACGCGCGCCGCGCTGGAAGCCTACGCCAAGGGCGTCAACGCCTATCTGGCCCAGCGCAAGGGGCCGCTGCCGCCGGAATTCCTGCTGACCGGCGCGCCGGCGCCGGCGCCGTGGCAGCCGGTCGATTCGATCGGCTGGCAAACCATGATGTCGTGGGACCTGGGCGCCAACTGGAGCCAGGAACTGCTGCGCATGCGGCTGGCGCAGCGCCTGCCTTTGGCCCGCATCAACGAATTCATGCCGCCGTATCCGGGCGATGCGCCGCTGCCGACGCAGGATTACACCAAGCTGTACCGCGAGCTGGCCGGCACCACGCAGCAACTGGCGGCGGTGGCCGCCGTCGCGCCGGCTTCGTATGTCGAGGGCATGGGCTCGAACAACTGGGTGCTGGACGGCAAGCGCACCGAAAGCGGCAAGCCGCTGCTGGCCAATGACCCGCATCTCGGCCTGTCGGCGCCGGCGCTCTGGTATTTCGCCCATCTGTCGGCGCCCGGCCTGAACGCCATCGGCGCCACGCTGCCGGGCCTGCCGGCGGTAGTGCTGGGCCGCAACGACCGCATCGCCTGGGGCTTTACCAATACCGCGCCGGACGTGCAGGATTTGTATATCGAACGCATCAACCCGGCCAATCCGAAGCAGTACCAAACGCCGGAGGGCTGGGCCGACTTCAAGACCCGGACCGAAACCATCAAGGTCAAGGGCAAGCCGGACGTGGCGCTGGAAGTGCGCGAAAGCCGCCATGGCCCGGTCATCAGCGGCGCGTTGCCGCTGGCCGACCGGGCGCCGCTGGATGCCAAAAGCTATGTGATTGCATTTGCCTGGACCGCGCTGCGGCCGGATGACCTGACCCTGCAGGCCGGGGTACGCATGAACCGCGCCGGCAACTGGCAGGAGTTTCTGGACAGCGCCAAGGATTTCGCCTCGCCGCAGCAGAACATGGTGTACGCCGATATCGACGGCAATATCGGCTTCGTGGCGCCGGGCCGGGTACCGATCCGCAAGGCGCACAACGATTTGCACGGGCTGGCGCCGGCGCCCGGCTGGGATGCGCGCTACGACTGGGCCGGCTTCATCCCGTTCGATTCGCTGCCGCACCAGTTCAATCCGGCCAGCCATCAGGTGATCACCGCCAATGAAAAGATCGTCGCCCCCGACTATCCGTATTTCCTGACCAGCGAATGGAGCCTGCCGTACCGCGCCGACCGCATCGCCGAACTGATGACGGCGACGCCGAAGCACAGCCTGAATAGTTTCGGCGCCATCCAGGGCGACGTGCTGTCGCTGGCGGCACGCGAGTTGCTGCCGATCCTGGTGCGCACCCAGCCCGGTTCGGAGCGCGCCAAAACCGCGCTGGCGGCGCTGGCCAAGTGGGATGGCACGATGGGCGCCGCGCATTCGGAACCGCTGGTCTTCAATGCCTGGTTGCGCGAACTGTCGCGCCGCATGTTCGCCGACGAGCTGGGGGAGTCGCTGATGCAGGACTACTGGTCCTTGCGCAACGTCCAGCAGCCGCTGGTCAACATCCTGAAAAACCAGGAACGCCTGGGCGCCTGGTGCGGCGACGCCCGCCAGCCGTTGCCACCGGAGCAGGCGCTGCCGCTGTGCGCCAAGCTGCAGACCGAATCGCTGGAGGCGACGCTGGACGACCTGCAGCGCCGCTACGGCGATCCGGCGCAATGGCGCTGGGGCGAGGCGCACATGGCGCGCTCCGAGCATCGTCCGTTCGGCAAGGTGCCTCAGCTGGCGCCGCTGTTCGATCTGCGCGTCGCCTCGCCGGGCGATAACTACACGGTCAACGTCGGCCGCTACAACCTGAGCGACGAAAAGGAGCCGTTCACCAGCCGCCATGCGCCCAGCCTGCGCGCGCTATACGACTTGTCCGATCCCGAGAATTCGCGCTTCATCCATTCGACCGGGCAGTCGGGCAATGTGTTGTCGCCGTTGTACCGCAACTTCAGCCAGCGCTGGGCCGAGGTGGCCTACCTGCCGATGCAGATGCGGCGCCAGTCGGTCGAGAAGAATCAACTCGGGACCTTGACACTCGCTCCGCATTGAAGCCCGGATACAAGCTGACCTTTAAATAAAAATAGGGAGTATGTTAAATAATTGTCCAGTTCGTGCCCGAGACAGCGCATCATGAATGGGAGTATATGCCTGAGCCGGAGTGGCGCGGAAAGCTGACTCGCCTTGGCTGTCGCGCGGGCGTCTCAGCAGAGTATTTCCGGCTATGCGAGAGGCATCGAGCGCCCGTCCAAGCGTGCCAGCTCCGGAATCCGGATAGCCTCGGCGTACGAAAAATTCCTTGCTTGAGGGCGCGCCCGGATCAATCGTTGTGGTCGCAGGAAGGAAGGAAAGCGTGAGCAACGGTCCAAAGCGCTTTCTTGTCCTGACGGGCGGCCCAGGATCGGGAAAAAGCGCGCTGCTCGACCGCTTGGAACAGGCCGGCTATTCGCGTTCCGTCGAAGCCGGCAGAGGCATCATCCAGGATCAGGCGGCAATTGGCGGCCATGCCTTGCCCTGGAGCGACCCCATGGCTTTCGCTGAACTGATGCTGAGTTGGGAAATGCGTTCATACCATCTTGCACAAGAGGCGGCCGGCCCGGTTTTCTTTGATCGGGCCGTACCCGACGTGGTCGGATATGTGCAATTGCTCGATCTGCCGGTGCCCGCGCATATGGACCAGGCGGCAAAAACTTTTCGCTACCACCGCCGTGTTTTCATTGCGCCACCCTGGCCCGAAATATTCTGTCAGGACAGCGAGCGCAAGCAGACTTTTGAAGAAGCGGTTCGTACCTACGAATCGATGGCGCACACCTACACGAGGTATGGCTACGAACTGATCGAAGTGCCGCGTCTGCCTATTGCCGACAGAGCGCATTTCATTTTGTCGAGCCTGCTCCTGTGAGCATACGGAGCAACCCCTTCGCGTGTGCCGGGCGCAGCCATCGAGCATCCATTTACCGGTAGCGGCCAAGGCCGGACGACTTGCCCGTAGCCGGCTTTCGATAAAGGGAGAGCGTTCCATCGCGGATTTGGCAATGCGTCAGCGGGCATTTCAAGCGCAGCCGAAGCAGCGACCGGGTCGGATCGGAGCAACAGCCATGAAAAAAGCCGCCAGCGGATAGCTGGCGGCTTTTTACTGCCTGCGGCGCCGGGTGTAGCGGCGCCCAGGCTTGCGGCTTAACCCGCGTAGATGTCGTTGTTCTTGCTTTCCTTGACGAACAAGGCACCGATCACGACCGTCGCCAGGGCGATGATGATCGGATACCACAGGCCGTAATAGATGTCGCCCTTGAACGCCACCAGCGCGAACGCGGTGGTCGGCAGCAAGCCGCCGAACCAGCCGTTGCCGATGTGGTAGGGCAGCGACATCGAGGTGTAGCGGATCCGGGTCGGGAACATTTCGACCAGCATCGCCGCGATCGGGCCGTACACCATCGTCACGTAGATCACCAGGATGAACAGCAGCAGCAGGACCATCGGCTTGTTGATCTGGTCCGGATCAGCCTTGGTCGGGTAGCCGTGCGATTTGATCTCGTCGGCCAGCTGCTTGGAGAATTCCTTGTCCTTGGCGGCGGCTTCTTCCTTCGACAAGCCATTGGCGTCATAGGCAGTCAGGGTCTTGTCGCCGATCGCCACCGTGGCCACCGTTCCCGGCAGGAGCGTCGACGTTGGTGTAGTTGACCGAGGCGGCCGACAGCTTGGCCTTCACGATGTCGCAGGACGAGGTGAACTTCTTGGTGCCGGTCGGGTTGAACTGGAACTGGCAGGTCTTCGGATCGGCGGTGACGATCACCGGCGAGCTCTTTTGCGCGGCTTCCAGCGCCGGGTTGGCGTAGTGGGTCAGGGCGCCGAAGATCGGGAAGTAGGTCACGGCCGCGATGAGGCAGCCGCCGAGGATGATCGGCATGCGGCCGATCTTGTCCGACAGCGTGCCGAAGAAGATGAAGAACGGCGTGGCCAGCAGCAGCGAGGCGGCGACCAGGATGTTCGCGGTCGACAGGTCGACCTTCAGCGTCTGCGTCATGAAGAACAGGGAGTAGAACTGGCCGGTGTACCAGACCACCGCCTGGCCCGCGGTCAGCCACCAGCGCCAGCAGCACGATCTTCAGGTTGCTCCATTCGGCGAAGGATTCGGAGAGCGGCGCTTTCGAGGTCTTGCCCTCGGATTTCATCTTGACGAAGGCGGGCGACTCGTTCATCGACAGCCGGATCCACACCGAAATCGCCGAGCAGCACGATCGAGATCAGGAACGGCACGCGCCAGCCCCAGTCGGCGAACGCCTCTTCGCCGATCGCGGTCCGCGTGCCGAGAATCACCATCAGCGACAGGAACAGGCCCAGCGTGGCGGTGGTCTGGATCCAGGCGGTGAAGGCGCCGCGCTTGTTGTTGGGCGCGTGCTCGGCGACATAGGTGGCCGCGCCGCCGTATTCGCCGCCCAGCGCCAGCCCCTGCAGGATGCGCAGCGTGATCAGGATGACCGGAGCGATGATGCCGGCGGTCGCGTAATTGGGTAGCAGGCCGACGATGAAGGTCGACGTACCCATGATCACGATGGTCACCAGGAAGGTGTATTTACGGCCGATCATGTCGCCCAGGCGGCCGAACACCAGCGCGCCGAACGGACGAACCAGGAAGCCCGCGGCAAATGCCAGGAGTGCGAAAATGAAGCCGGTGGTCGGATCGACGCCGGAAAAGAATTGCTTGGCGATGATGCCGGCCAGCGATCCGTACAGGTAGAAGTCATACCATTCGAATACGGTGCCGAGCGATGAGGCGAAAATAACCTTCCGCTCCTGCGCCGTAATCCCTCTTGTGGCCGTCTGAGCTATTGCCATCCGTGTCTCCTTGTCTGAATGATCGGAATATGCAAATCGATCTACGCGATTCATGCACGGGCGGAGTGTGCCCGGCAAAACTTACGCCATACTTGCTGCAAACTTACAGAAACTTACATTGGGGCAAGGACAAAACGATATGGCGGGCCCCTCTCAGGGAGGCGAGAGCAAGCCATCTATCCTCATGATTGAGCGGCGGTTTCAGTCGCCAGGCAGACTTGTTAATTTTACGAACGACCGTACTAAATTATGCTATTCTCGGGCTTGTTATTTGCGGTTTTAAACCGGCCCCTGGAGCGCCGGTCAGGCAGCCAACCATTTTCTTTACCCAGACATTCCATCATTCACCGAGGAGATTCAAATGACTGACGCCGTCATCGTATCCACTGCCCGCACCGGCCTGGCCAAATCCTGGAAAGGCGCGTTCAACATGACGCATGGCGCCACCATGGGCGGCCACGTGCTGAAGGCGGCGATCGAGCGCGCCAAGATCGAAGCGGGCGAAGTGGAAGACGTGATCATCGGCTGCGCCAATCCGGAAGGCGCGACCGGCGGCAATATCGCGCGCCAGATCGCGATCCGCGGCGGCTGCCCGGTCACGACGGCCGGCATGACGGTCAACCGTTTCTGCTCGTCGGGTCTGCAGACGATCGCCCTGGCGGCGCAGCGCGTGATCGCCGGTGAAGGCGACATTTTTGCGGCCGGTGGCGTCGAATCGATTTCCTGCGTGCAGCAGGAAATGAACCAGCACATGCTGGTGGAAGTCTGGCTCAAGCAGAACAAGCCGGAAATCTACTGGCCGATGCTGCAGACCGCCGAAAACGTCGCCAAGCGCTACAGCATCAGCAAGGAGCGCCAGGACGAATACGGCGTGCAGAGCCAGCAGCGCGCCGCTGCCGCCCAGGCCGCCGGCAAGTTCGACGCCGAAATCGTGCCGATGACCACCATCATGGGCGTGGCCGACAAGACCACCGGCATGCTGACCACGCGTGAAGTGACGATCAGTGCCGACGAAGGCATCCGCGCCGACACCACTTTGGAAGGCGTGTCGAAAATCCGCACCGCGGTGCCGGGCGGCGTGATCACGGCCGGCAACGCCAGCCAGTTTTCCGACGGCGCTTCGGTGGCGGTGGTGATGAACGCCAAGACGGCGGCGGCCAAGGGCTTGCAGCCGCTCGGCGTGTTCCGCGGTTTCGCGGTGGCCGGCTGCGAGCCGGACGAAATGGGTATCGGCCCGGTGTTTGCGATTCCCAAGCTGTTGAAGCAGACCGGCCTGAAAGTCGAGGACATCGGCCTGTGGGAACTGAACGAAGCGTTCGCGGTGCAGGTGCTGTATTGCGCCGACAAGCTCGGCATCCCGATGGATCGCTTGAACGTCAACGGCGGCGCGATCGCGGTCGGCCATCCGTACGGCGTCTCGGGCGCGCGCCTGACCGGCCACGCGCTGATCGAAGGCAAGCGGCGCGGCGCCAAGTACGTGGTGGTGACCATGTGCATCGGCGGCGGCCAGGGCGCGGCTGGCCTGTTCGAAGTCGTTTGATTTTCTGACTGGTCGTCCCCGCGCAAGCGGGGACCCAGTGTCGTATGCCTTTCAGGGATGCTCTGTGCCAGTAATACAGCAAAAACGCCACTGGATTCCCGCCTAAAGCCGCGGGAACGACAAGCAAGAAGGAGCGTTCCCAGGCCTGCATAGCCTTGGCTTCATCATTGGTATTTAGGGAGTATGTGCCAATTTCGGAGGATTTTCATCCGAGATAGGATGCTCACCTAGGGAGTATATCCATTCACACAGGGCCGGCGTCTGACAGCGCCGGTTTTTGGGACGAATATCCGATGTCATCCATGATCCTTCCCCGCCGCGATCTCGAATTCCTGCTCTACGAATGGCTGGATGTCGAGAGCCTGACCAGCCGGCCGCGCTTCGCCGACCACAGCCGCGAAACCTTCGACGCGGCGATGGATACCTGCGAGCAGATCGCCACCGACTTGTTCGCGCCGCACAACAAGAAAAACGACCAGCAGGAACCGCATTTCGACGGCGAAAGCGTACAGATGATTCCCGAGGTCGGCGTGGCGCTGAAGGCGTTTCGCGAGGCCGGCCTGATGGCCGCCGGCCAGGATTTCGAACTGGGCGGCATGCAACTGCCGTGCGTGGTGGAGAAGGCCGGCTTCGCCTACTTCAAGGGCGCCAACGTCGGCACCGCGTCCTACCCGTTTTTGACCATCGGCAACGCCAATACCCTGCTCAAGTGCGGTACGCCCGAGCAGATCGAGACCTTCGTCAAGCCGATGCTGGAAGGGCGCTTCTTCGGCACCATGTGCCTGTCGGAACCGCAAGCCGGCTCCTCGCTGTCGGACATCGTCACGCGCGCCGAACCCGAGGCCGACGGCAGCTACCGGCTGCGCGGCAACAAGATGTGGATCTCGGCCGGCGAGCATGAGCTGTCGGAAAACATCGTGCACCTGGTGCTGGCCAAGATTCCGGATGAGGACGGCAAGCTGATCCCGGGCGTCAAGGGCATTTCGCTGTTCATCGTACCGAAGAAGCTGGTCAACGCCGACGGCAGCATCGGCGAGCGCAACGATGTCGTGCTGGCCGGCTTGAATCACAAGATGGGCTATCGCGGCACCACGAACTGCCTGCTCAATTTCGGCGAAGGCAAGTTCAAGCCGCAAGGGCAAGGCCGGCGCCATCGGCTACCTGGTTGGCCAGCCGCACAAGGGCCTGGCCAACATGTTCCACATGATGAACGAGGCGCGCATCGGCGTCGGCCTGGGCGCGGTGATGCTCGGCTACACCGGCTACCTGCACGCGCTCGATTACGCGCGCAACCGGCCGCAGGGGCGCCATCCGCAAGCCAAGGATCCGGCCCAGCCGCAAATCCCGATCATCGAGCACACCGACGTCAAGCGCATGCTGCTGGCGCAGAAGGCCTACGTCGAGGGCGGCCTGGCGCTGACGCTGTACTGCGCGCGGCTGGTGGACGAGGAACGCAGCGCCGAGACTGACCAGGCACGCGCCCAGGCCAGCCTGCTGCTCGATATCCTGACGCCGATCGCCAAATCCTGGCCTTCGCAATGGTGCCTGGAAGCCAACAGCCTGGCGATCCAGGTGCACGGCGGCTACGGCTACACGCGCGAATACAATGTGGAGCAGTTCTACCGCGACAACCGCCTGAATCCGATCCACGAAGGCACGCACGGCATTCAGGGTCTGGACCTGCTGGGGCGCAAGGTGGCGATGCGCGACGGCGCCGCCTTCAAGGCGCTGGCGGCCGAGATGCAGAAGACCATGGCGCGCGCGCAGCAACAGCCGCTTTTGGCCGAATACGCCGCGGCGCTGGGCGTGGCGCTGCAGCGCATCGCCGCGGTGACACAGACCCTGTATGCGGCGGGCGACCTCAACAAGACGCTGGCCAACGCCTCGCTATACCTGGAAGCCTTCGGCCATACCGTGGTCGCCTGGATCTGGCTGGAACAGGCGCTGCTGGCCGTGGGCCGGGACGGCCAGCATGACGCCGCCTTCTATCACGGCAAATTGCAGGCCTGTCGCTACTTCTTCCGCTGGGAATTGCCGAAGGTGCAGCAGCAGATGGACCTTTTGGCAAGCATTGACACCACCACCCTCGACATGCAGGATGCATGGTTTTAGCAGATCTCCCTTGACGCCGGCCACCGCCCGCGTCAAGCGGATTTTTGAGGGCAGGCAGGATGATCAAGCATATCGTGATGTGGAAGTTGAAGGAACAGGCCGAAGGCGCCGATCGCGCCACCAACGCCGCCAAGATGAAGGCGCTGCTGGATGCCTGCGCCGACCTCGTGCCCGGCATTCTCAAGTTTGAAACGGCGCTGGCGCAGCCGGGCCTGGAATGCACTTACGATGTCGTGCTGTATTCCGAATTCGCCTCCAGCGCCGCGCTCGACGCCTATCAGCAGCATCCGCAGCATCAGGCACTGAAGCCCTTCTTCGGCGCCGTGCGCGAAGCGCGCCAGTGCATGGATTACCAAGCCTGAATCCCGCCTGACAGGCGGCGTACCGGCGCCCGGCCCCGCATGGGGCTTCGATGTCCGCAGCCGGAGCGCCCAATGCGCACTTAAGATGAGTTAAGGCAACCCGCGCGGCCGTGGGCTACACTTCGTCCCGATTTTTCCTCAGGATTATTGCCAAAGCAGGCAGCATGACCATATTGACAAGCGCGCTCGCGGGCGCCATTTCCCAATTGACAGCCACGGCGGACGGCATCGTATGCGCAGGCCATGGTGCCGATTCGCCGCATGCTTAGCGCCGCCGGCCTCAACCTGTTGCCGATCGCGATGATCGGTTTGCTGGGCGGCGTGCATTGCGTCGGCATGTGCGGCGGCATCGTCGGCGCCTTGTCGGTGGCGTCGCAACCGGCGCGCAAGGCATTTCCGGTGGCGGTGGTGAGCCACACCGGCGCTGGTGCGCTGGACGGCGCGCTGAAGGTGCTGGCCTACAACCTGGGCCGCATCGGCAGCTACGCGATTGCCGGCGCCATCGCTGGCGGCGCCGGGCAGGGCATCGGCACGCTGGCGCAAATCTCCACGCTGCAGGTCGCCGGCTACTGGCTGGCCAACCTGATGCTGGTCGCGCTCGGCCTGTACCTGATGGATGCCTGGCGCGGCCTGGCGCAGCTGGAGGCGCTCGGCCAGAAAATATGGCGCCATCTGCAGCCCCTGACCAAATACTTGCTGCCGATGGACAGCCCGTGGAAGGCGTTGGCGCTCGGCGGCCTGTGGGGCTGGCTGCCGTGCGGCATGGTGTACAGCGTGCTGCTGACCGCGCTGCTGACCGGCTCCGCCGTAGCCGGAGCATTGGTGATGCTGGCGTTCGGGCTCGGCACCTTGCCGAACCTGCTGGCGATGGGCTTGCTCGGCACCCGCATGCAAGGCTGGAGCCGGCGCCGCGGCGTGCGCATCGCTGCCGGCCTGCTGGTGCTGGCATTCGGCATCCTCGGCCTGGTGCGCGTGGCCAATGGCCTGTCGCTGGGCTGGCTCGATGCGATCTGCCTCACGCCGGCGGGAGCCGGCCGATGAGCGATGAATATGGAAGGCGCAATGGCCGCCGATTGTTTCCATTGCGGCCTGCCGCTGCCGTCGCAGGCACCGTGGTCGGTGCTGATCGACGACGTCCAGCAGCCGATGTGCTGCCCCGGCTGCGCCGCCGTCGCCCAGGCCATCGTCGACACCGGCGGCGGCGACTATTACCGCACCCGCACCGGTTTTTCCGCCACCGCGGAACAGGCGGCGCTGATCCCGCCCGAATTGCAGCTATACGACGACCCGGAGGCTGCGGCCGCCTTCGAGGCGGAAGGCGACGCCTGCGAGGCGACGCTGTCGGTCGAAGGCATCCGCTGCGCTGCCTGCGTCTGGCTGATCGAGCGCCGCCTGCTGCGGGTGGCCGGAGTGCAGAGCGCGCACCTGAACGTGGCCACCGAACGGCTGCAGGTGCGCTGGTCGAAGGCGGACTGCAAGCCGAGCGAGATCCTGGCGGCGGTGCGCGAAATCGGCTACGCCGCCTATCCGTTCGACCCGGTGCGCCATGGCGAACAGCTGCGGCGCGCCGGCCGCAAGCTCGGGCGGCAGCTGTTCGTCGCCGGCCTGTCGATGATGCAGGTGATGATGTACGCGGTGCCGGTGTACATGGCCGGTGACGGCACCATGGAGCCGGAGATGGAAGCCCTGATGCGCTGGGCCAGCCTGCTGCTGACCCTGCCGGCGCTGGTGTATTCGGCGCAGCCGTTTTTCGGCGCCGCCTGGCGCGATCTGCGCAATCGCACGCCTGGGCATGGACGTGCCAGTGGCGCTCGGCATCTCCGCCGCCTTCGCCGCCAGCCTGATTGCTACCTGGCGCGGCCACGGCGAGGTGTATTTCGACTCGGTCACGATGTTCATCTTCCTGCTGCTGTGCAGCCGCTACCTGGAACTGCTGGCCCGGCGCAAGGCGGCCTCGGCGCTGGAGCGCATGCAGCATGGGTTGCCGGCATCGGCTGCGTTGCTGGCGGGTTTTCCCGAGCAGCGCCAGGCGGAACTGGTGCCGGTGGCGCAGCTGCGTGCCGGCGACGCGATCCTGGTCAAGCCGGGCGAGGCGATTGCCGCCGATGGCGTGATCGTCGAAGGCGAAACCAGCATCGACCCTCGCTCCTGACCGGCGAAAGCCGGCCCTTGCACAAGGCGGTGGGCGACCATCTGCCCGGCGGCGCCGTCAATGCCGGCCAGCCGATTGTGCTGCGCGTGACACAGGCGGCGCGCGACAGCACGCTGTCGGCCTTGCTGAAGCTGGTCGAGCGCGCCGCACAGGGCAAGCCGCAGCTGGCGCTGTGGGCCGACAAGGTGGCGGCCTGGTTCGTGGCGGCGCTGCTGCTGTTCGCCTTGGTGGTATTCGGCCTGTGGCAATGGCTGGATGCCGACCGCGCCTGGCCGATCGCGATCGCGGTGCTGGTGGTGTCCTGCCCGTGCGCGCTGTCGCTGGCGACGCCCATCGGCGCTGGCCGCCGCCACCGACCGGCTGGTGCGGCAAGGCGTGCTGGTGGTGCGGCCGCACGTGCTGGAAACCCTGTATCGCGCCACCCACGTGGTATTCGACAAGACCGGCACCCTGACGGTCGGCATGCCGGTGCTGCGCCAGGTGCAGACCTTCGGCGCAGCCGGGCGCGAATCCTGCCTGGCGCTGGCGGCGGCGCTGGAAGCGTCGAGCGCCCATCCGCTGGCGCAGGCCATCATCGCGGCGGCGCCGCCGACCGGCCTGCCGCAGCCCAGCGCCGTGCGCTATCACAGCGGCAAGGGACTGGAAGGAGAGGTCGACGGCGTGCCTTACCGGCTCGGCAGCGCCGCCTTCGTGGCGGAATTGAGCGGCGCCCGCGACGACACGGCAGCCGCGCCGCCGGCCGGCATGACGCCGGTCTATCTCGGCAGCGCCGCCGGCTGGCTGGCGCGCTTCGATCTGGCGGATGCCTTGCGCCCCGATGCGCGCGCAGTGGTCGAGCGTTTCCGCGCCGCCGGCAAGCAACTGGTGCTGCTCTCCGGCGACGAACAGGGCGTGACAACGCAGGTCGCCGCCGAACTCGGCATCGCGACCGCGCTCGGCGCGCAGTTGCCGGAACAGAAACTCGCCTATGTGCAGCAGCTGCAGCGCACCGGCGCGGTGGTGGCGATGGTCGGCGACGGCATCAACGACGCCGCCGTGCTGCGCGCCGCCGACGTCTCGTTCGCGATGGGCGGCGGCGCCGCGCTGGCGCAGGCGCAGGCCGACACCGTGCTGCTGTCGGGGCGGCTGTCGCTGGTCTGGGAAGCGGCGCGTACCGCGGCGCACACCATGGCGGTGGTGCGCCAGAACCTGGGCTGGGCCACCGCCTACAATGCGCTGGCGATCCCGGCGGCGGCGATGGGCTGGCTCAATCCATGGCTGTCGTCGGTCGGCATGTCGCTCAGTTCGGCGCTGGTGGTGGCCAATGCGTTGCGGCTGCGGCGCATTCCGGGAAGGCGCCTCGAGCAGCCACCGACGGAAGTGGCTGGCGCGCGCCGGCAAGCAACGCAATTTCAGGAGTAGGGGCGATGGAAGCACTTTATTTGCTGATACCGCTCAGCATCCTGATCGTTTTCCTGGCGATCTGGGTGTTTTTCAAGGCCTCGGACAGCGGTCAGTTCGACGACATGGTGGGGCCGGGGTTGCGTCTTTTGCAAGACGACGACCGTCCCGATTCCAACTCCAGCCCCGCGCCGCAAGACACAAAGCAGCCCTCCTGAGGTTGTCGGCTGGACCAAATTGCTGCGGTGCATTAATATTGATGCATATCAAGGATTTTCAAGTTGCGAATAAATAACCTTACTGCTGTCATGGCATTTTTCAGGAGCGTCTGTGAATAGCGCACAAAACTATAACTACAAGGTCGTCAAGCAGTTCGCGATCGCGACCGTGGTATGGGGCGTGGTCGGCATGCTGGTCGGCGTCTTCATCGCCGCCCAGCTGGCCTGGCCGGCGCTGAATTTCGACATACCGTGGCTGACTTACGGCCGCCTGCGGCCCTGCACACCAATGCGGTGATCTTCGCATTCGGCGGCTGCGGCCTGTTCGCCACCTCCTATTACGTGGTGCAGCGCACCTGCCAGGTCCGGCTGTTTTCCGACAGGCTGGCCGCCTTCACCTTCTGGGGCTGGCAGGCGGTGATCGTCGGCGCCGTGATCAGCCTGCCGATGGGCTTGACGCGCGGCAAGGAATACGCCGAACTGGAATGGCCGATCGACGATCCTGATCGCACTGGTCTGGGTGGCCTACGCGGTGGTGTTCTTCGGCACGCTCGTCAAGCGCAAGGTCAAGCACATCTACGTCGCCAACTGGTTCTTCGGCGCCTACATCCTGACCATCGCGATGCTGCACATCGTCAACGGCGCCGTCGATGCCGGCCACGCTGACCAAGTCGTATTCGGCCTATACCGGCGTGCAGGACGCGATGATCCAGTGGTGGTACGGCCATAACGCGGTCGGCTTCTTCCTGACCGCCGGCTTCCTCGGCATGATGTACTACTTCATCCCCAAGCAGGCCGAGCGCCCGGTGTATTCGTACCGGCTGTCGATCGTCCACTTCTGGGCGCTGATCTTCACCTACATGTGGGCCGGCCCGCACCACCTGCACTACACCGCGCTGCCCGACTGGACCCAGTCGATCGGCATGGTGTTTTCGCTGATCCTGCTGGCGCCGTCCTGGGGCGGCATGATCAACGGCATGATGACGCTGTCGGGCGCCTGGCACAAGCTGCGTTCGGACCCGATCCTGAAGTTCCTGATCGTCTCGCTGTCGTTCTACGGCATGGCCACCTTCGAGGGGCCGATGATGTCGATCAAGACCGTCAACGCGCTGTCGCACTACACCGACTGGACCGTCGGCCACGTGCACGCCGGCGCGCTGGGCTGGGTCGGCTTCATCACGATGGGCTCGATCTACTACCTGATTCCGCGCCTGTTCGGCAAGCCTGCAGATGTGGAGCATGCAGCTGATCGAGCTGCACTTCTGGGTCGCCACCATCGGCATCGTGCTGTACATCGCCGCCATGTGGATCGCCGGCGTGATGCAGGGCCTGATGTGGCGCGCGGTCAATCCGGACGGCACGCTGACCTATACCTTCGTCGAGAGCGTCAAGGCCACCTATCCCGTACTACGTGATCCGTTTCACCGGCGGCCTGCTGTACCTGAGCGGCATGGTGCTGATGGCGGACAACCTTTACATGACGGCGCGCGACAGCAAGCCGGTCGCGGCACGCATCCCGGCATCGGCCGGCAGCGCCGCCTGAACCACGGAGTCGAGACTATGAAATTTACCCACGAGTGGATCGAAAAGAATCCCTGGCTGCTGATCGTGCTGACGGTGCTGGTGGTCAGCGTCGGCGGCCTGGTCGAAATCGTGCCGCTGTTCTTCCAGAAATCGACCACCGAAGCCGGTGGCCGGCCTGAAGCCGTATTCGCCGCTGCGCCTGGTGGGGCGCGACATCTACGTGCGCGAAGGCTGCTACAACTGCCACTCGCAGATGATCCGCCCGTTCCGCGCCGAGACCGAGCGCTACGGCCACTATTCGGTGGCCGGCGAATTCGTCTACGACCACCCGTTCCAGTGGGGCTCCAAGCGCACCGGCCCGGATCTGGCGCGCGTCGGCGGCCGCTACAGCGACGAATGGCACCGCACCCACCTGGACAATCCGCGCGACGTGGTGCCGGAATCGAACATGCCGGGCTACCCGTGGCTGGCCAAGACCAAGCTGGATCCGCAGAGATGTGTGCCGAAGATGCGCGCGCTGCAGCGCCTGGGCGACCCCTACACCGACGAGGAGATCGCGCAGGCGCCGGAAGAGCTGGCCGACAAGACCGAGCAGGATGCGCTGATCGCCTATCTGCAGGGCCTGGGCATCCATATCAAGACCAAGAGGTAAGCATGTCCATCGAAAATCTGTTTGACGACGCCCGCAGCGCGATGACCGTCGTCAGTTTTCTGACCTTCATCGGCATCGTCTGCTGGGCCTACGTCGTCCATCGCGGCAAGCGACTTCGACGCCGCCGCCAACCTGCCGTTCGCCGACGAACCGGCGACGGCCGAGTCCGTGGAAGGAGGGCGCCATGTCTGACTTCACCAGCGGCTTCTGGAGCTATTACATCGCCGCGATGACGATCGCTCGGCATCGTCGGCTGCGCCTATCCTGCTGTGGTCGCAGTCGACCCATCGCGTCACGCTCGAAGAGGGCAAGCCGGCCGACGGCACCACCGGCCACGTCTGGGACGAGGACCTGACCGAACTGAACAACGCCGATGCCGCGCTGGTGGATGTGGCTGTTCTACCTCACCATCGTGTTCGCGCGTGGCCTACCTGCTGCTGTATCCGGGCCTGGGCACCTATGCCGGCAAGCTCGGCTGGAAGTCGTCCGGCGCCTACCAGGCGGAACTGAAGCCAAGGCCGACGCCGACTACGGCCCGCTGTTCGACGGCTATCTGCGACAAGGACCTGAAGGCGGTGGCGGCCGATCCGCAGGCGCGGGCGATCGGCGAGCGCCTGTTCCTGACCTACTGCGCCCAGTGCCACGGCTCGGATGCGCGCGGCAGCAAGGGCTTTCCGAACCTGACCGACAAGGACTGGCTGTACGGCGGCACGCCCGAGGTCATCAAGACCACCATCATGAAGGGCCGCCACGGCGTGATGCCGCCGATGGCGGCCGCGCTGGGCGGCGCGACAGGATGTCGACAACGTCGCGCATTACGTGCTGAGCCTGTCCGGCTCGACCGCACGACCCGATCAAGGCGGCGTTCGGCAAGCCGAAATTCGCCGCCTGCGCCGCCTGCCACGGCGCCGACGGCACCGGCAACCAGGCGCTGGGCGCGCCCAACCTGACCGACAAGATCTGGCTGTACGGCGGCAGCGCCGCGACCATCATGGAAACCATCCGCAAGGGCCGCGACAACACCATGCCGCCGTTCAACGACTTCCTCGGCGAAGCCAAGGTGCATGTGCTGGCCGCCTATGTCTGGAGCCTGTCGAACAATCCGGCAGGACAGCATGCCGAGCGGCGATGCAGCCGGCATGAATCGCAATGAGCGACCGCAAGCCGAGCCGCAGGTCGCGTCATCAAGATGTACGCCACGCGCGAGGAAATCTACCCGCGCGAGGCGCAGCGGCTGCTACGCCAACTGCGTTGGGCTTGCGTGTGGCTGACCCAGCTGGTGTTCTACGGCCTGCCGTGGCTGTCGTGGAACGACCGCCAGGCCGTGCTGTTCGATCTGGCGGCGCGCAAGTTCTACCTGTTCGGCATCGTGCTGTGGCCGCAGGATTTCATCTACCTGGCGGTGCTGCTGATCATCTGCGCCTACGCGCTGTTCCTGTTCACCGCGGTGGCCGGGCGCGTCTGGTGCGGCTTCGCCTGTCCGCAGACGGTGTACACCGAAATCTTCATGTGGATCGAGCGCAAGATCGAGGGCGAGCGCAGCGCCCGCATGCGGCTCGACAAGCAGCCCTGGTCGGTATCCAAGCTGGCCCGCAAGGGCACCAAGCACGGCGCCTGGATCGCGGTCGCATTGTGGACCGGCTTCACCTTCGTCGCCTACTTCACGCCGCTGCAGACGCTGCTGCGCGAAACCGCGGCGGCTCGCGCTGGGCCCGTGGCAGCTGTTCTGGATCCTGTTCTACGGCTTCGCCACCTACGGCAACGCCGGCTGGATGCGCGAGCAGGTGTGCAAGTACATGTGCCCGTACGCGCGCTTCCAGAGCTCGATGTTCGACAAGGACACACTGATCATCACCTATGACGCCAAGCGCGGCGAACCGCGCGGCGCGCGCGCCAAGAGCGTGGACAAGGCCAGTTCGGCGCTGGGCGACTGCATCGACTGTTCGCTGTGCGTGCAGGTCTGCCCGACCGGCATCGACATCCGCAACGGCCTGCAATACGAATGCATCGGCTGCGCCGCCTGCATCGACGCCTGCGATTCGGTGATGGACAAGATCGGCTCGCCGCGCGGCCTGATCCGCTATTCGACCGAAAACGCGCCTGAAGAACCGCATGAGCAAGAACCAGATCTGGCGCCGCGCGCTGCGCCCGCGCGTGCTGATCTACAGCGGCGTGCTGGGCCTGATCGTGATCGCCTTCTTCGGCACCTTGCTGACGCGCACGCCGCTGAAACTGGACGTGATCCGCGACCGCGGCGCGATCGGGCGCGAGGTCGAGGATGGCATGATCGAGAACGTCTACCGGCTGCAGGTGATGAATACCGACGAAGCCCCGCACCGCTACCGGCTGTCGGTTTCGGGTATCGATACGATCGCACTGGCGACCGCCGATGAAGTCGAGGTGGAAGCGACCGGCTCGCGCGCGCTGCCGGTACGGGTGCGAGTCGCCCCGGGCATGGGTAGCCCGGGCTCGAACAAAATCCAGTTTGAGCTGAAGTCAATCGACGACGAACGCGTGCAAGTGCAGGAAAAAGCGGTATTTTTCGTACCGCGCAACTAGGAGTCGACATGCAGAGCACAACGCCAAAAATCAGGCCGCTTGCCGGCGGCGACAGCGACAGCAAGCCGTGGTATGCCTATCGCTGGCCCTGGCTGGTGATGCTGGGGCCGGTGGTCGCCATCGTCGCCGGCATGCATCTGGCCTGGGTCGCCTTCACTCAGCAGGACGCACTGGTGGTCGATGATTACTACAAGCAGGGCAAGGCGATCAACCAGGACTTGCGGCGCGATGCGCACGCGGCGCGCTTGAAGATGCGGATGCGCCTGAACTACAATGCAGCGGAGGGCAAGCTTGGCGGCACGCTGGATTCGGCGGCAGGCGCCACGGCGCAGGACATACAGCTGCGCCTGATTCATCCGACCCTGCCGCAAAGCGACATCGATCTCAAGGCCCGCACCGACGGTGCCGGCCGCTTCGAGATCGCGCTGCCGATGCTGCAACTCGGGCAGTGGCAGGTACAGGTGGAAGACCAGCAGCATAGCTGGCGCCTGACCGGAGTATGGGCATGGCCGCAACAAAAACAAATCGAAATCAAGGCTGATACGGAGTCGGCCGGATAACAGGAGACAGGCAGATGTTGCAGAAAGCAATGACGGTATTGTGGCCCTCGTTTTTAGCTGCAATTGTCGCGGAAGGTTTTTTCTTCTCTCTGCTCAGTCCCAATGACCTGCCTTTCTCCGACAACAGCATCGAGCTCGGGGCCACCGGGATCTATAGCATCGGTTTTTTCTGCTTCTGGGTCTTCACCGCGCTCGCCAGCCTGATGACCTGCTGTCTGAGCACGACGCCGAACGACTAGGGACGGCCCGCAAAATAGCGCCGCCTGTCCGCCATCGCAGCGACGCGATGCGCGGTGAGCGCCGTCGCGCCCGACGGTACCGCTCAATTTCCCCGCATTTGACATTTCTCTTCCCGGTGAATATCACTTCACCGTTCCGGTGGCGGCCGGCCTAGAATCAAAATCATGCAGGATCAACAAAGTTACGAACGTTCGTTTTAAAATGGCCGTTCAATTCACCATACCCAAGCCTTCATCATCGCTGACAGGAGACCTCATGCGCACCACACAACAATTATTCGATTTGACTGGCAAGACCGCACTGGTGACCGGCGGTTCACGCGGACTGGGCTTGCAGATCGCCGAGGCGCTGGGCGAGCAGGGCGCACGGATCGTCCTTTCCTCGCGCAAGCAGAGCGACCTGGACGAAGCGGTCGCGCATCTGAAGCAGCGCGGCATCGAAGCCAGCGCGATTGCCGCCGACCTGTCGCAGGAGGCAGCGGTGGCGCCGCTGGTGGCGCAGACCCTGGAACGACTCGGCCATATCGACATCCTGGTCAACAACGCCGGCGCTACCTGGGGCGCACCGGCCGAAGACCATCCGGTCGAAGCCTGGGACAAGGTGATGAATCTCAATATCCGCAGCATCTTCCTGCTGTCGCAGGCGGTCGGCAAGCAATCGATGATCCCGCGCCAATACGGGCGCATCGTCAACGTCGCCTCGATCGCCGGCCTGTTCGGCAACGGCCCGGACACGATGCAGACGATTGCCTACAACACTTCCAAGGGCGCGGTGGTCAATTTCACCCGTACGCTGGCCGGCGAATGGGGCCGCTACAACATCACTGTCAACGCGCTGGCGCCCGGCTTCTTTCCGTCCAAGATGACCAAGGGCGTGCTGGAAAGGCTCGGCAAGGATGAAATGGCGCGCCACGCGCCGCTGCAGCGCATCGGCGACGACGAAGACCTGAAAGGGGCGGCGCTGCTGTTCGCATCCGACGCCGGCAAGCACATCACCGGCCAGATCCTGGCAGTGGACGGCGGCGTGTCGGCGGTCTGATGGTGCAGACGAATAGCGGCATGGCACAGCCGTTTCCGGCCGAGATCCCGTTCCTGCACGATATCGGCGTCGAATTCCGCGGCATGGCCGACGGCAGGGCGGAAGTCGCGCTCGACCTGCAGCCGCGCCACATGAACAGCTGGCAGGTGGCGCATGGCGGCATCACGATGACCTTGCTCGACGTGGTGATGTCGATGGCCGGCCGTTCGCTCGACCCGCAGGCACGCGGCGGCGTCACGATCGAGATGAAGACCAGCTTCCTCCAGCCGGCTGGCAATCCGGGCGAGCGCCTGATTGCCAAGGGCCATGCCTATCACCGGACCAAGACCATGTGCTTTTGCGAGGGCGAGGTCTGGAACGGCGAGCAGCTCGTGGCCAAGGCCATGGGAACCTTCAAGTTCCTGAAGCGCCTGGATGTCGCCAAAAAGCTCGAGCATGGCTGAAGCCGGACCGTCGCTCCCTGCTGTCCAACCATTTCCACTTCGAAGAGAGAATTCCATGAAAACCTATCAGCAATTCGTGCTTGCCTCGCGCCCGCAAGGCGAAGTCATGCCTTCCAACTTCCGCCTGGAAACGGTACCGGTACCGGCCTTGGCCGACGGCCAGGTGCTGGTGCGCAATCATTACCTGTCGCTCGATCCGTACATGCGGATGCGCATGGATGACGCTAAAAGCTATGCGGCGCCGCAGGCGATCGGCGCCGTGATGATCGGCGGCACGGTGGGCGAAGTGGTGGAGTCGAAGAATCCGAAATTCGCGGTCGGCGACAAGGTGGTCGGCATGCTCGGCTGGTCGGAAATGGGGGTGTCGGACGGCGCCCTGCTGCGCAAGGTCGACACCAGCCATATCCCGCTGTCGGCCTACCTCGGTGCGGTCGGCATGCCCGGCATGACCGCCTGGTACGGGCTGACGCAGATCATGCAGCCCAAGGCGGGCGAGACCATCGTCGTTTCCGCCGCCAGCGGCGCGGTCGGCAGCGTGGTCGGCCAACTGGCGAAGCAGCGCGGCTGCCGCGCGGTCGGCATCGCCGGCGGTGCGGAAAAATGCGCCTATGTGGTGAATGAGCTGGGCTTCGATGCCTGCGTCGACTACAAGGCCGGCAATCTGGAGGCCGATCTGGCGGCGGCGACGCCGGACGGCGTCGATGCCATTTTCGAAAACGTCGGCGGCAAGGTGTTCGATGCGGCGCTGGCACGCATGAATCCGTTCGGCCGTATTGCGCTGTGCGGCATGATTTCCGGCTACGACGGCCAGCCGGCGCCGATCAACAACGCCCGCGTATTCCTGTCGATGCGGCTGACGATGCGCGGTTTCATCGTCTCCGAACATATGGAGTTGTGGCCGCAGGGCTTGACGGAGCTGGGCGCCGCCGTTGCCGGCGGCAAGCTGAAATTCCGCGAGTCGGTGGCCCAGGGACTGGCTGCGGCGCCGGAGGCATTCATCGGCATGTTGAAGGGGAAGAATTTCGGCAAGCAGTTGGTCAAGCTGATTTGACATCGGGACCGCCATGTCAGAGCTGATCTTTCACCATTACCCGATCTCGCCGTTCGCCGAAAAAATCCGGCGCGATTTTCGGCTTCAAGAAGCTGGCGTGGAGGTCGGTGATCATCCCGCTCATCATGCCCAAGCCGAACCTGACCGCGCTGACCGGCGGCTACCGCCGCACGCCGGTGCTGCAGGTCGGCGCCGACATCTATTGCGACACGGCGCTGATCGCCGACGTGCTGGAGCGCATGGCGCCGACGCCGACCCTGTATCCGGCGCCAGTGGCCGGCCTGGCGCGCACGCTGGCGCAATGGGCCGATTCGACTCTGTTCTGGACCGTGATCGCCTATGTCTTCCAGCCGGCCGGCATAGCGGGCATCCTCGGCGCGCTGCCGCCCGAGCAGATGAAGCGCTTTGCCGCCGACCGCGCGGCGATGCGCGGCAACGCGCCGCGCATGGCGGTGGCCGACGCTACCGGCTATCTGGAGCAATACCTGCGCCGGCTGGACGACATGCTGGCGGACGGCCAGCCGTACCTGTTGGGAGCGCAGCCCAGCATCGCCGATTTTTCGGTGTATCACTGCCTCTGGTTCCTGAAGCTGGCGCCGGCGCTGACCGGCATCCTGGAACACACGCCGCAGCTGCAGGCGTGGATCGCGCGCATGGCTGGCTTCGGACATCACCAGTTTGAACAGACGAGCGAAGCGCAGGCGCTCGAGGCGGCGCAAATCGCTACCGCTGCCGACAGCGGACATCTGCCTTTCGTCGATACGCACGGCGCAGCACCGGGCGACCGGGTGGCGATTGTCCCAACAGATTACGCACTCGACCCGGTCGAAGGCGAGTTGCTGATTTCCAGCGAAACCGAATTTGCAGTGCGTCGAACCGATCCGCTGGCCGGCAGTGTCGTGGTGCATTTCCCGCGGCTGGGTTTTCAATTGAAAAAACTGGAGGAGGCAGCATGAAGGAATTCAAGGACAAGGTCGCCGTCATCACCGGCGGCGCCAGCGGCTTCGGCCATGAGTTTGCAAAAATCGGCGCCGGACTGGGCATGAAGCTGGTGCTGGCCGACGTCCAGCAGGACGCGCTGGACCGGGTCAAGGCCGAACTCGAAGCGCAGGGCGCGCAGGTGCTGGCGATGCGCTGCGACGTGCGCCATGCGGCCGAAGTGCAGGCGCTGGCGGACGCCACCATGGCCAGATTCGGCGCCGTGCACCTGGTGTTCAACAATGCCGGCGTCGGTTCCGGCGGCCTGATCTGGGAAAATACCCAGGCCGACTGGGAATGGGTGCTCGGCGTCAACTTGTGGGGCGTGATCCACGGCGTGCGGATTTTCACGCCGCTGATGCTGGAGTGTGCCAAAAATGACCCCGCTTACCAGGGCCATATCGTCAACACGGCGTCGATGGCGGGCTTGCTGAATGCGCCGACGATGGGCGTCTACAACGTCTCCAAGCACGCGGTGGTGTCCTTGTCGGAATCGTTGTACCAGGATCTGCGGCTGGTGGAAGCGCCGATCGGCGCCTCGGTGCTATGCCCGTACTTTGTGCCGACCGGCATCAGCCAATCGCATCGCAATCGTCCGAGCGACGTTCAAAACGAGTCGCAACCGACCGTCAGCCAGCAGGCGGCGCAAGCGATGTCGAACAAGGCGGTATCCTCCGGCAAGGTGAGCGCGCAGCAGGTCGCCGAATGGACTTTCGACGCCATCCGCGACGACCGGTTTTACATCTTTTCGCATCCCGGCGCGCTCGGCAATGTGCAAACCCGGATGGAAGACATCGTGCAGCAGCGTAATCCGAGCGATCCGTATGCCGCGGCCCCGCACGTGCGCGACATGCTGCGCGAAAAGCTGAAGGCCTAAGCCGCAACCGGCTCGGCACGGCCGGAAAGAGGCGGGAAAGGGCGGAAAGAGGGTTCAGACGGGGAGCAGAAAATGACGAATGCAGCGGCTATCCGGAGCAATCAGTTTGCGCAGCTGGCCAATGGCACGCGGCTGCATTTCGCCAGCGCCGGTACGGCGGGCAAGCCGCTGCTGCTGTTCGTGCACGGCTTTCCCGAATTCTGGTACGAGTGGCAGGCGCAGCTGACCGAGTTCGGCACCGACCATTTCGCGGTGGCGCCCGATCTGCGCGGCTTCAACCTGTCCGACATGCCGGACGATCTGGCCGCCTACAAGGCGCGCCATATCGTCGACGACCTGCGGCTCCTGGCGGCCCATCTCGGCTACGACAAATTCGTGCTGGTCGCGCACGACTGGGGCGGCGCGATCGCCTGGAACCTGGCGATCGCGCTGCCGCATTTGCTGCGGCAACTGGTCATCATCAATTCGCCGCATCCCTACCTGTTCATGAAGGCACTGACGAGCGATCCCAAGCAGAAGGCGGCCAGCGAATACATGAACTGGCTGCGCGCCGAAGGTTCGGAAGCGGCATTGGCGAAGAACGATTTCGCGCTGCTGGATGGATTTTTCACCGGCATGGGCCAGCCGCCGGCGACCTGGTATACCGCCGAGGTCCGGGCGCTCTATCACGATTGCTGGTCGCGCGGCCTGCGCGGCGGCGTCAACTATTACCGCGCTTCGCCGCTGCATCCGCCGACCGCCGGCCACGGCGGACCGCTGAACCTGAACCTGAATCCGGCCGACTTCCGCGTCACGGTGCCGACCCGAGTGATCTGGGGCGAGCGCGACATTGCGCTGCCGGCCAGCCTGCTGGACGGTCTCGAGGCGCTGATTGCCGATCTGCAGGTGGTGCGCATCCCGGAAGGCGGCCACTGGGTGATCCACGAGCAACCGCAACGCATCAATCGGCTGCTGCGCGGTTTTCTGGCGCAACTGGATAGCGAAAAATAAGCACAGGATTGCCGGGTGATTTCGTCTGCGGTCCGAGCCGCAGTGGCGGCGTATGCGCCTTGCGCCGCGATTTCGCCCATCCCGTCTGGATACGGCGTGTCTCCCTGTGGGCTGCTATGCAGCTTCCCCCGATTTGAAGCGGACCGAACTTTTATACGGAAAAAGCTTCCTATCAACAATGGCCGGCGATGGCCTCATCCGCTTGCGTCGGCCTGAAACCGTACCGCGTGTCCCTTCTTTCCCAAGCCCAAGGAGTGTTCATGTCCGCTCGCAAGAAAACCGCTTCCCCGGCTCCCGTCACTCAGGTCCATCCGCCCAAGGCGGCCGATACAGCGCTGCATGAGGAACGGGTGCTGGACAATGCGCTGGAAGCCACCTTTCCGGCCAGCGATCCGGTCGCGGAGCTGCCAACCCCGCCCCATCTCACGGAAAAGGAAATAGTGAAAGAAACCTTGCTGGACGATGCGCTGGAACTGACCTTTCCAGCCAGCGATCCGACCTCGATCGCTTCCGGCTATCTGCGCATCAAGTCGGCCCCCGAACTGCCGCCGGCAAGCGAGGATCACCAAGTCAATCCCATCCCGGCCAAACCGCGCTAGCCGGGCGCAGCGCTACAGGCCAGCGCGGCGCGGGCGTCTATGGCCGCCGCTCTCGCCGCGCAGGGCGCTTTGCCTGATAATGACGCTTTCCATCTTTCAGGCATTGACCTCATGGCTCGAGAAGATTTCGCGTTTTTTCACTCGCTGCGTGTGCGCTGGGCCGAAGTCGATATGCAGGCAATCGTCTTCAACGGCCATTACCTGACCTACTTCGATGTGGCGTTTACCGAGTACTGGCGCAGACTCGGCCTGACCAATGTGCTGGAGCAGGCCAAGCAGGGACAGGAAATGTTTGCCCGCAAGGCCAGCATCGATTACCTGGCGCCGGCGCGCTTCGACGATGAGCTGGAGATCGGCGTGCGCTGCGCCGCTTTCGGCCGTTCGTCGATCCGCTTCGTGCTGGAAATCCACCGTGGTGGCGAGCATCTGATCAGCGGCGAACTGCTGTACGTGTATGCCGATACCACGATCCGCAAGGGCGTGCCGCTGCCGGAGGCCTGGCGCGCCACGATCGCCGAATTCGAGCGGGTCGCGCCCGCCGTCCAATGAATTTCAAGCTCACCTTGGGCGACTGGCAGCAACAGCGCGCAGATGCGCAGTCAGTGCGCCTGCAGGTATTCGTGCATGAACAGAAGGTGCCGCTCGAAGAGGAGTGGGACGAGATGGATGCGGCGAGCCTGCACGCCGTCGCCTACGACCAGGCCGGGCAGGCCATCGGCACCGGGCGCCTGCTGCCGGACGGCCATATCGGCCGCATGGCGGTCGTCATGGCGCAGCGCGGTCGCGGCGTCGGCGCCGCGATCCTGCAGGCGCTGATGGAGCGCGCCAGGCAACGCGGCGACCGCGTGCTGCAGCTGCGCGCGCAAGTCCCGGTCGAGGACTTCTACCGGCGCTTCGGTTTCGTCCGCTGCGGCGAGGAATTCATCGAGGTCGGGATTCCGCATGTGCCGATGCGGCACGAGTTCTAGAGCAAATTCGGTCTGACCTGACTCGCCGATGCCGGCCGCCTTGGCCCCGGGACGGCGTTGCGGCTCCTTGCCGTAGCCCCGCTACGGCGCGTCGCCGCGCCTTGTCCCGCGACCAATCCGCCTCGGCCTCGACTGAGCCAGTCAGGCCGAACCTGCTCTAGCGCACCAGCCGTTCGCTCAGCACCGGCGCGCGGTCGGCGTACAGCTGCACCAGGGTCGAGGTGCGGGTGCCGTAGCTCGGCGATTCGATGCAGACCGCCGACAGCACGCGCTCCAGCTCGATGCCGACGCCGGTGGCCGGCAGCCGGCAATCGCGCGTCTGGGTGGTATCGGTCAGCATCTCGAAGTAGGCATCGCTGGGCGCGCCCTGGCACAGCAGGCTGGCGAACTGGGCCTTGGTGCGCACCACTTTGGGCCAGGGGGCGTCCAGCAGACCATTGGAGAGTCCGTAGATGCCGCGCGGCAGCGGCTGGCCGTTGCGCGCATCGGCTTGGCCGCGATTGGAAAACCACAGCAAGGTATCGCGATCGCCGACCACCAGGTTGAAGCCGTTATAGGCATCGGCGCGGTCGGCGATGGCGGCGATGTATTCCTGCGCCGTGGCCGTGCCGGTCAGGTAGTCGGCCACCAGCGCGCCGCGCGAAGGCGCATCGGCGCGGTGCTCGGCGGGTGCCCGCACGTTGGTGATGGCGGCAAAGCGGCCGCTGCGGGTGATTCCCATCCAGCTGCCGCCGCCGCGCAGGTCGCGCCCGGCATAGACGTCGGGGTGATCCTCCCACCAGCCGGCCGGCTGCGCCGGACGCTCGTAGAACTCATCGCGATTGGCGGCGGCGATCAGCGGCAGGCCGGGCACGACCTGCCAGGCAAAAACGATCAGGCACATGGTGAACAATCCAGAAAATACTCGACATGGCGGCTGCCATCGATCAGGGGGAGCAGATTCGCCTCGGCCACCGCGCGTTCCAGCACGGCATCAAAATCCTCGGGGATGTCCAGGTAGATTTCCATCCAGGTCTGGAGCCCGTCGGTGCTGCCGGGGCGGCGCTTGAGCCGCGAGTGCACGCCGCAGGCGCGCCTCAGGCCGGCTTGCAGGGCGCTTGCCCTTGTCTGCAATTCGGCGCTGAGGGCGTCTCGCACCCGGTAATACACATATACGTCCATAGTGGGAGTATGGTCAAAAAATGACTTATGTCGGGCTAAATACAAGCGACATAAAAAATACACCCATTAGTATTTTGTTATTCCGGGTGTTTCGGAAGAATTGTTCAAGCCGGCTCCGGCAAACGGTACGGGAGTTCGCCGATCACCAGTTCGGCGCCATCCGCCGAGCCGAGATGAATCGAGCCATCCTCCAGCGCGGCGATTTTCAGCTCCACCAGGCAATCCATGCGGTCCGCGGCGCTCGCTTCGGCATTCACGATGCGGCCGCAGGGCTGGCCCGGATCGGCGCTGGAAAACACTTCCATGCCGGCCCGCGCTTCCAGGCCGGCGACCGAGGCGCGCAGCATGCGCCGCTTGAGCTTGCCGAGATACTGGCTGCGGGCGACGATTTCCTGGCCCGGATAGCAGCCTTTCTTGAAATTGACGCCGCCGATCACTTCGAAATTGACCATTTGCGGCACGAACTGCTCCTGGGTCGGCTGCGTGATCTGCGGCACGCCGGCCTGGATATCGGTCAGGCGCCAGGCGGCCGCGCCGGCCGGCGCCAGCGTTTTGGTCAAGCTCAGCCATGCCTGCTGCGCCGTCTCCGGCGTCGTAATCCACTGGTAGCGCGGCACGTCTTCCGCATCGGCCAAGCGGATCAGCGTGCCGGCCGCCGCATGCACCGCCGTGTACGGCGCGGGCGGCAGCGATTCGAACCAGTTGCCGAGCGCCGTGCCGCAGCGGGCGCCGGCCAGTCCCAGGATCACGTATTGTTCGCTGGCATCGGTCAGCTTGGCCTTGGCGCGCAGCACGAACATCTGCAGGCGTTTCAGCACTGGCGCCAGGATCGGCGCGCGGCAGCTGCAGCAAGATCGCTTGCTCGCTCTTCCACATCAGCAGGGTGGCCAGCAGGCGGCCCTTGGGCGAGCAGTAGCCGGCCAGCCGCGCATCCGCCGGCGCCCAGGTGCTCGACGTCGTTGGTCAGCTGGTTGTGCAGGAAATGCGCCGCTTCGTCGCCGCTTGCCGCGATCAGGCCGAGGTCGGTCAGCGGCGCGACGAAATCGGTGGGCACGGGCGCCGCCGCGCCGCCGGCGCCGAAACCGAGCACGTCGGCGCCCGGGCCGGCGTCAGGATCGGTATTGAACAGGGCGCCTTGCTGGGTGAGGAATTGCAACCAGTTGATTCATAGAGTCCGTCATAGAATACGGCAGTAGCCGGTTCAGCCATTATCATTAGGGCTTGATTATAGTAGCGCCAGAAAAACGCGTTTGAAGGCGCACGGAAACTTACTTCGGGTCCGATCTTGCTTAAAAAACTGATTGCCTTTTGTCTTGTCTTGATTCTGGTCCTGGGCGCCGCCGGTACCTTCTGGGCGCGCTCGCCGATTCTCGATGCCGGCCAGGCGCCGGTCGAATTCACGATCCAGCCCGGCAGCAGCCTCGCCAGCAGCGCCCAGCAGATGGCCAAGGCCGGCGTGCCGCTCAACCCGACCCTGCTGGCGCTGCTGGCGCGAATCACGCGGCAAGGCCACCCGGATCAAGGCCGGCACCTACGAGCTGAAGCCAGGCGTGACGCCGCAGCGGCTGCTGCAGCAACTGGAGCGCGGCGAATTCGCGCAGGAAGCGCTGATCATCATCGAAGGCTGGACCTTCCGCCAGATGCGCCAGGCGATCGCCGCAGCACCCGGCGCTGAAGCACGATACCGCGGCCTTGTCGGATGCCGAACTGCTGGCCAAGATCACCACCGACTACAGCGCCCCGGAAGGGCTGTTCTTCCCGGATACCTATCTGTTCGCCAAGGGCGCCAGCGACTTGCAGGTCTACAAGCAAGCCTATGCGCTGCTGCAGAAGCGGCTGAACGAGGCCTGGAGCGCGCGCGATCCGCTGGTGCCCTACAAGACGCCGTACGAAGCGCTGATCATGGCTTCGATCGTGGAAAAGGAAACCGGCCAGAAAGCCGAGCGCGACCATGATCGCCGGCGTCTTCGTCAACCGGCTGAAGCTCGGCATGCTGCTGCAGACCGATCCGACCGTGATCTACGGCATGGGCGAGCGCTATCAGGGCAATATCCGCAAGCGCGATCTGGAAACCGACACGCCGTACAATACCTACACGCGCCGCGGCCTGCCGCCGACGCCGATCGCCTTGCCGGGCGCGGCATCGCTGGCGGCGGCGCTGCATCCGGCCAAGACCGACGCCCTGTATTTCGTGTCGCGCGGCGACGGCAGCAGCCATTTTTCCAGCAATCTCGGCGACCATAATTCCGCGGTCAACAAATATCAGCGTTAACATGCGCGGCAGCGCTGTTTCAATCTTCCGAAAGGCCAGGCTTGGCAGGTAAATTCATCACCTTTGAAGGCATCGACGGCGCCGGCAAATCGACCCACATCGGCTTTGTCGCCGATCTGCTGCGCGCGCGCGGCCAGACCGTCGTCACCACGCGCGAACCGGGCGGCACCGCGCTCGGCGAGCAGCTGCGCGAACTGCTGCTGCACCAGACCATGCACCTGGAAACCGAGGCCCTGCTGATGTTCGCCGCCCGCCGCGAGCATCTGGCGCAGGTGATCGAGCCGGCGCTGGCGCGCGGCGACTGGGTGATTTCCGACCGTTTCACCGACGCCAGCTTCGCCTACCAGGGCGGCGGCCGCGAGCTGGACGCGCGGCCAAGCTGGAAGCGCTGGAGCAGTGGGTGCATCCGCAGCTGCAGCCGGACCTGACCTTGCTGTTCGACGTGCCGCTGGAAGTGGCGCGCGAGCGCCTGGACGCCAGCCGCACGCTGGACAAGTTCGAACAGGAGCAGGCGGATTTCTTTGCGGCGACGCCGCGCCGAATACCTGCGCCGCGCCAGCCGAATTTCCGCACCGGTTCCGCGTCATCGATTCGACCGGGACGCTTGCCGATATTCGAAAAAACTTGAAGAAATCGTTTCAAGCATCTGAATATAAAGAAAATTTTTATTAATCAGTTTTACATCAACAATAATCTGCAAATGCCTGAATTGAATGGATAATCCGATTTATCCCTGGCAATCCGAGGATCTGGCGCCAGCTGCAGCAGCTGCGCGCGCGGCTGCCGCACGCGATCCTGTTCCATGGCGCCGCGGGCATCGGGAAGACCGCATTTCGCCGAGCGCTTCGCCCAGGCGCTGCTGTGCGAGCGCGCGACGCCGACGGCCATGCCTGCGGCGCATGCGCGATCCTGCGGCTGGTTTTCGCAATCGAACCATCCGGATTACCGCCGCGTGCGGCCGGAGGCGCTGGAGACGGCCGTCGCCGACGATGGCGAGGCGGCCGACGAGGATGGCAAAAAAAGCGCCAAGGCCACCAAGACGCCGTCGAAGGAAATCAAGATCGACCAGATCCGCGCGCTGGCGGATTTCATGAACATCTCCACCCACCGGCAGCGGCCTGCGCGTGGTCTTGCTGTATCCGGCCGAGGCGCTGAACGCGCCGGCCGCCAATGCGCTGCTGAAGACGCTGGAAGAGCCGCCGCCGGGCACGGTGTTCCTGCTGGTGACGCACAGTCTCGGACCGCCTGCTGCCGACCATCCTGTCGCGCTGCCGCAAGTTCGCGCTGCGCATGCCGGCGCAGCGAAGAAGCCCTGTCGTGGCTGCAGCAGCAGGGCGTGGCCGATGCCGATGCCTGGCTGGCCGAGCAGGGCGGCGCACCGCTGGCGGCGCTGGCGCAGGCTGGCGCAGGGCGGTCGCGAGATGCTCGACGCCTTGCTGCAGCAGCTGGCGCATCCCAGCGCCGACGGCGCGCTGAAAACCGCGGAACAGCTGCAGAAGACCCCGCTGGCGGATCAGGTCGCCTGGCAGCAGCGCTGGCTGTATGACCTGTTTTCCCTGAAACTGTCCGGCACGATCCGCTATTATCCGCGCTACCGCAAGCAGCTTGCCGCGCTGGCCGGCCGCGCCGATACCGGCGCCTTGCTGCGGCTCCTGAAGAGCGCCGGCGAACGCGCGCGCGGTGGCCGGACATCCGCTGTCGGCCAAGCTGTTTATCGAAGACATGCTGCTCGATTATTCGACACTTTTTTCCTGAAGGAGCCGCGATGGCCGAAAACCCAAGCGCATTCCAGCCTGCCGCCGGCGCAACCGGCGTGCGTCCCTCGGTGCTTTCCCTGGCGATCAAGGAAAAGTCGGCGCTGTATGCGGCCTACATGCCGTTCCTGACGCACGGCGGACATGTTCGTGCCGACCAACAAGCCGTACCAGCTCGGCGACGAGATCTACCTGATCCTCAGCCTGATGGACGATCCCAGCAAGTATCCGATTGCCGGCAAGGTGGCCTGGATTACGCCGGCCGGCGCCAACAACAACAAGGCGCAGGGCATCGGCGTGCATTTTCCCGACGATGAGAGCGGTCAGCGCGCCAAGGCCCGCGCATCGAGGAAATTCTCGGCACGGCGCTCGGCTCGGGGCGCGCCACGCACACGCTGTGAAGCGCAGCAATTCCTCGGTTTATATACTGCATATAGTATTTTAAAAGGTCGCCTGAATACGTCCGAAACCGGGCCGTATTTCCCTATACTCCCATTGCGTCTGAAATGGCATGGAACGGCGGCAGGCGCCACGTCCGGCAGGCAGGTTCGAACGCGTACAATTCCGTCATGTATATCGATTCCCATTGCCACATCAATTTTCCTGACCTGGCGGCGCGCCTGCCGGCGATTCTCGACAAAATGGCGGAAAACCAGGTCAGCCATGCGCTCTGCGTCGCCTGTGATTTGCCGGATTTTCCGCAAGTGCGCGCGCTGGCCGAAACCTATCCCAACATTTACGCGTCGGTCGGCGTGCATCCGGATTACGACGACACGCCGGAACCTTCGGTGGCCGAGCTGGTGCGGCTTTCGCAGCATCCGAAAATCGTGGCGATCGGCGAGACCGGCCTCGATTATTTCCGCCTGCAGGGCGATCTGGAGTGGCAGCGCGAGCGCTTTCGCACGCATATCCGCGCCTCCCGCGAAAGCGGCAAGCCGCTGATCATCCATACCCGGGCGGCGTCCGAGGACACCATCCGCCTCATGCGGGAAGAGGGCGCGGGCACCGATGCGGGTGGTGCCGGCGGCGTCATGCATTGCTTTACCGAGTCGCTGCAGGTGGCCGAGGCGGCCATGGAAATGGGTTTCTATATTTCATTTTCCGGCATCGTGACCTTCAAAAATGCGCGCGACCTGCAGGCGGTGGCGCGCGCGGTGCCGTTCGAGCGCATGCTGATCGAAACCGATTCGCCCTATCTGGCGCCGGTGCCGCATCGCGGAAAAACCAATGAACCGGGATTGGTGCGGCACGTGGCGGAATTCCTGGCCCAGCTGAAAGGCGTTTCCGTCGAGCATGTTGCACAACATACGACGAATAATTTTTTCAATCTATTCAAAATCTTGCGATAGGAAGTTAATGTTAAATTTTAAAAATAATGCATTAACTTTGGAGCGGCGCCGCCAGCTTCTGCGCGCCGCGTCGGCGCTCTGTGTCGCCGGCCTTGCACCGGCGCTGGCGACGGCGGCGGCCTACGAGGATTTCTTCAAGGCGGCCCGCTTCGACGATGCCAAACAGCTGCAGTCGCTGCTGCAACGGGGCATGGATCCGAACACGATTGAACCGACGCGCGGGGAAACCGGCATGATGGTGGCCTTGCGCGAAAAGGCGATGAAAGCCTTCAATACGCTGCTCAATGCGCGCGGCGTCAACCTGGAAATTCGCGCCAGGAACGGCGATACCGCGCTGATGATCGCTGCCTATACCGGCAACAAGCCGGCCGTGCAAGCGCTGCTGGCGCACGAGGCCGAGGTCAACCAGACCGGCTGGACCGCGCTGCATTACGCCGCCACGGTCGGCAACAACGAGATCGTGCAGTTGCTGCTGGATCATCACGCCTATATCGACGCCGAATCGCCGAACAAGACCACGCCGATCATGATGGCGGCGCGCGGCGGCCATATCCTGACCGTCAAGCTGCTGCTCGACGAGGGCGCCGATGCGACGCTGAAAAACGAATTGGGAATGACCGCGATCGACTTTGCCAGGAATCACGGCAAGCAGGATATCGTCGACGGCCTGACCTATCGGCTGAAAAAGGCCGGCAAGCTCTAGCCTGCGGCCTGCCGGGCGGCGCGCGCCAATGCCGCCCGTTATTCTTCCGGCGGCGCCAGGTATACCTTCATCCGCGTCAATTCGAACACGATTTTTTTGGGAAAACCCTGCCGCGTACCGCGGTCGTCCATCAAGAGCTCATCCAGGTATTTGACGCAGGCTTCCGGGTTTTCCCAGAGATCGGCGATCCGATTGATGATGCGCGGATACTCGCGCGCCAGGGTTTTCGGCAGGATTTCCTTCGGCAACTGGAACAGCCACCTGACCGAAAAATCGGTGAGCACCGTGCCGCGCGGACTTTGCGGACGGCGCACCTGTTCCCAATCGACCTTCTTTTTCGGCGCCGAATCCCCATCCAGCGCTGCTTTTGCTTCCGAGAGCGTTACCTTTTTAAAAGGGATATGTTCCATTCCACCTCCGGCATGATCTGCCCGTCTTCATCGCAACGATGATTGTGCTACCGGACAGCATGGCGAATTCCAAACAGCCGCAGACAAGCGCGGACACAAGAATATCGTACTCGGCCGGTCGCGGCAATTCCGCTGCAGGCTTTCTCGGCGGCAGCCCTGCGGGAAACCGCCAATTCGCGCCGTTTTCCGCGCATGGGCGCCATCGTTCCGGGCCCTCCAAAAAATCCGACGTAAGTGATCTGTTCCATGATGGATGATGGAACTTAAGGCGTTTTAATTGTTCCTATAACAAGAGTTGCTGTCGCTGCTCGCGCCCCTTGGCAGGCGAAAATCCTTCAGTGCCGACTTTTCGGAGAGGTTGCGCCGACGACATTCGGGGACTGCCATGGATATTGTTCCACCTCACTCATATGGAGAGAAACATGAATTTCATTATATGGATCGTGGTTGGCGGCATTATCGGCTGGCTGGCAAGTTTGCTGATGAAAACCGATGCGCAGCAGGGCTTGATCATGAATGTCGTGGTCGGTGTGATCGGCGCACTGCTGAGCGGATGGATCATTGCACCGCTGCTCGGCACCGGCACGATTAACCAGAATGATTTTAGTCTGGGCGCATTGTTTGCCTCGTTCCTGGGTGCCGTGGTGCTGTTGGCGATTGTCAATCTGATCCGACGCGGCACGCCACGCTAACGGGCCGCACATCAGCAGCGGCCGGCGCGCCGATGCGATTGCCATTACCGGCGGCGTAAGACTGCGGGCAACGGTCCGGATCTCCGCACCGCCCCGAACAGGCAGGGAGCAGCCTTGCTCCGCCGGCCGACTTGGTTTTTCTTTAAGGAATCGATATGGAACCAACGACACCCGCAACTCCTGGGCAGAATGCCGAACGGAGCGTGGACCAGGCCAGCGCTACTGCCCATGACAAGATCGAGCGCGCTTCCGATGCCTTGCATCCCGCCGTCGACCGTCTGGCGAGCGGCGCCCACCAGGCTGTCGATAAACTGGCGGGCGTAGCGACCCAGGCCAGCCATACGCTCGGTGCGAAAAGCGAGCAGATGAAGGATGTGCAGCAGAAACTGGCGGAGGATTGCCGCGCCTATGTGCGCGAAAAACCGGTCACCGCACTGGCAATCGCCGCGGGTGCCGGCTTTCTGATCAGCCGCCTGCTGCATTCCAGCCGCTGAAGGCGCGCGGCACAGCGACAGATATGCGGGTAGCGTGAGCCAGCCCGCATATCGCTCCTGTTTTTTAATGACAACCGCCGCCGTGGGTTCCCAGGTTGCGCGCGCCGCTATCTTCTCCTTGGGCCAGCCCCTGCAAAATCCCGCAATCCTTGACTGCCTGAGCCGTACGGCAGGTACTGCGCAATTGCTTCAGTTGCGCCTGCAACGATTTGAGCTCGTGGATCCGGTGCGCCACGTGCTCGATGTGTTTATCCAGCAATAGGTTGACGTCGCCGCAATTGCGCTGCGGATCGTCGCTGAACTCGAGCAGGCTGCGGATTTCATCGAGCGTCATGTCGAGCGAACGGCAATGCCGAATGAATTGCAGCCGTTCCGCGTGGGCGTCGTCATACAAGCGGTAATTTCCCTCCGAGCGGCGCGGCGCGGCCAACAGGGCTTCACGCTCGTAATAGCGGATGGTTTCAACCGGGCAACCGGTGCGTTTGGCCAGTTCGCCGATTTTCAAATGCTTGTTCATTGCCATTTTCCTCTCACGGCAAATAGGGGTTGACTCTGTACCTGCTACAGGGTCTTTAATCTCACTATACCCCGATTCAAGGAACCGCGATGAGCCTCCATAACGACCATTGTTGCAACGCGCCGCCGACCTCCGTCGCCGTGGGCGCCACGCCTTTCGAACGACTGCCCGCGGGCGGCAGCCGGCTGCTGCTGCGTATCGACAACATGGATTGCCCGACCGAGGAAGCGCTGATCCGCAACCGGCTGGCGCCGATGGCCGGCATCGTCGCCCTCGATTTCAATCTGCTGCAGCGGCAATTGAGCGTGATCCATACGCTGGGCGACGCGGCGCCGATACACGCGGCGCTGAGTGCGCTCGACATGGAAGCGACCGAGCTGGCGCCGGACGCCGCGGATGCGCCTGCGGAACAGCCGTCCGCTGTCGCCTCCGAGCGTTCGCGCCGGCGCTGGTGGCTGATCGGCATCGGCGGTCTGGCGGCGTTGCTGGCGGAACTTCTGGCCTGGATCGGCGGCGAAGACGGTTCATGGCAGGTGATCGGCCTGGCGTTGCTGGCGATCGGCCTGAGCGGCACCGGCACTTACCGCAAGGGCTGGATTGCGCTGCGCAACCGCAACTTGAACATCAACGCCTTGATGACCATCGCCGTCACAGGCGCGCTGGCGATCGGCCAGTGGCCGGAAGCGGCAATGGTAATGGTGTTGTTTACGCTGGCGGAGATGATCGAGGCGCGCTCGCTGGAGCGCGCCCGCCAGGCGATCCACGGCTTGATGGCGCTGGCGCCGCCGCAAGCCACCATCCTGCAGCCGGATGGCAGCTGGCGCAGCGTCGATATCGCCGCCGTCGCGCCCGGCGCGCTGGCGCGGGTGGCGCCCGGTGAGCGGGTCGCCCTGGACGGCGTGCTGAGCGCCGGGCAATCGAGCGTGGACCAGGCGCCGATCACCGGCGAGAGCATGCCGGTACGGAAAACCGTCGGCGATCCAGTGTTTGCCGGCAGTATCAACCAGAGCGGCTCTTTCGAGTACCGGGTCACCGCCGCCGCCAACGATTCGACCCTGGCGCGCATCATCCATGCGGTCGAGCATGCGCAGACCAGCCGCGCGCCGACGCAGCGCTTCGTCGACCGCTTCGCGCGGGTGTATACGCCGCTCGTGCTGCTGCTGGCACTGGTGGTGGCGCTGCTGGCGCCGCTGACATTCGGCATTTCCTGGAGCGCTGCTACCTATCAGGCGCTGGTGCTGCTGGTGATCGCCTGTCCGTGCGCACTGGTGGTGTCGACGCCGGTGACGATCGTCAGCGCGCTGGCGGCGGCGGCGCGGGGCGGCATCCTGGTCAAGGGCGGCGTGTACCTGGAGCAGGGCAAGGACATCCGCGCGCTGGCGCTGGACAAGACCGGCACCGTTACCGAGGGCCGGCCGAGCGTGACCGAGATCGTGCCGCTGGCGGCCGGCGCCGGCCAAGGTCTGCGGCTGGCGGCGGCGCTGGCGGCGCGTTCCGATCATCCGGTGTCGATGGCGATCAAGGGCTTCTGGGATGGGCATGGTGCGGCGGGCGACCTTGCCCTGCCCGAAGTCGCCGAATTCTCCGCCTTGCCGGGCCGTGGCGTGCACGGCACGATGGACGGGCGCCGCTATTCCCTCGGCAATCACCGGCTGGTGGAACAGCTGGGCATCTGCAATGCCGCCACCGAAGCCGCCCTGAACCGGATCGAAGCGCAGGGCAGGACCGCGGTCGTGCTCTGCGACGAGACGGCGCCGCTGGCCGTGATCGGCATCGCCGACACGGTGCGCGCCGGCAGCCGGCAGGCGATCGCCGAACTGCACGCGCTGGGCGTGCATACCGTGATGCTGAGCGGCGACAATGCCTTGACGGTGCAGGCGATCGCGCAACAGGTCGGCATCGACGACGCGCGCGGCGAATTGCTGCCGGACGACAAGCTGGCGGCGATCAAGGAACTGCTGGCGCGCTACGGCACGGTCGGCATGGCGGGCGACGGCATCAACGACGCACCGGCGCTGGCGCAGGCCAGCATCGGCTTCGCGATGGGCGCCGCCAGCAGCGACACTGCGCTGGAAGCCGCCGACGTGGCGCTGATGGACGACGACTTGCGCAAGCTGCCCGCCTTCATCCGCCTGAGCCGCAAGACCGCGACCGTGCTGAAGCAGAATATCGCGCTGGCGCTTGGCATCAAGGCCGTGTTCATGCTGCTGGCCATGCTCGGCATGGCGACGCTCTGGATGGCGGTGTTCGCCGACATGGGCGCCAGCCTGCTGGTGGTGTTCAACGGACTGCGCCTGCTGCGCGAGGGCCGGGCGCAGCGCAGCCTCCATTCGTCGGCAGCGGCGCTGGAGGGACGCTCGCCGGCCGGCGCCTGAATCGCCAACCGGGTTGCATCCGGTTGGCTCCTGGCTCCTGGCTGCGCTCGGTATAGCTGGCGGCAACTCCAGGCCTGGTCCAGGCGCTCATGACGCGCATCGCCCGGCCATCGTCCAATACCGTTCCAGCGCCGATTTGCGCCCGCATCCGGCACGACGTTTCTGTGTTTTTTATGCCGGTGCAGCCAAGCTTTGCAGCATTTTTAGGCGCTTCCCGCCCGGCTGCAATCAAGGAAACCGATTGCGCAGGGCGGCCATGGATATCTTCTTCATCGCAACGATTGCCGTGTTTTTCTTCCGAGCTCCGCCTTGGCGGAGACGGCAGTCAGTTATCGACTGGCGCTGAGCCGGGCCATTGCCGGCCGGCCCCAGTGGACTGCGCGGCAAGCGCGTCCCGACTTTCGCTGCCAGGATGAATTGGGAGTATGTTGAGATTTCGTCCTGTTTTTCTGCGAGATATGGCATCCAGAAAGGGAGTATAAGCAAAGAAGCGCTTGGGACGAACGTTCCTCGGCGCCGGCCTCAATCCACCGGCACCGCCCGATAGCGCCTGACATCCACCGCCGTCACCGGCGCTCCCTGGTTGCCCCAGGCATTGCGGATATACGACACCAGCGCCGCCACTTCGGCATCTTCCAGCATCGGTCCAAACGGCGGCATGCCGTAGGGGCGCGGGTTGCCGCCGGTGCTGGGCGGGTAGCCGCCGTTGAGCACCATGCGGATCGGATTGACCGGCGACGGCATGGTGAGCGCGTGGTTGCCGGCCAGCGCGCGGGTAGGCGGGCGGCATGCCGGCGCCATTTGCCTGGTGGCAGTCGACGCAATGCTTCTCGTATAGGGCGGCGCCCAGTTTCAGCTGCAATTTCTGCTGGTCATCGGGCGCATCCGGCTTCACCGCCGCGGTCGCGGCGCCTTGCGGCAGCGATTTCAGATAGCCGGCCATGGCGCCGATGTCGGTGTCGGACAGGTGCTGCAGGCTGGCGCGCACCACTTCCGCCATCGGCCCGGATGCGGTGCCGCGCATGGAAATGCCGGTCTTCAGCAGATCGGCCAGTTCCTGGCGCTCCCAGTGACCGAGTCCGCCGGCAGCGGTGGTCAACGGCGGCGCGTACCAGTTCAAGATCGGAATCAGGCCGCCAGCCAGGTCCAGGCTGTTCTGCGTCGCTCCCAGCACATTGCGGTCGGCGTGGCAGGCGCTGCAATGGCCCAGCCCCTGCACCAGATAGGCGCCGCGATTCCAATCCACGCTCTGGCCGGTATCCGGCTGATACACGCCCGGACTGAAGTACAGCGCGCGCCAGATCGCCAGCAGCGGCCGCTGGTTGTACGGGAAGCGCAGCGCATGCGGCAGGTTCGGCTGGTTCACCGCCGGCAGCGTCCTGAAATACGCGTACATGGCGTCGGCGTCGGCGCGCGTGACCTTGGTGTAGTTCGGATAGGGAAAAGCCGGGTAGAGCAGTTTGCCGTCCTTCGATTTGCCGTTGTGCAACGCACGCCAGAAGTCGTCGGCACTCCAGCCGCCGATGCCGGTAGCGGCATCCGGCGTGATGTTGGGCGAATAGAAATTGCCGAACGGCGTGGCAATCTGCCGGCCGCCCGCATACGGCGCGCCGCCGCGCACGGTATGGCAGGCCATGCAATCGCCGGCACGCGCCAGATAGGCGCCGCGGGTAATTTGCTGAGCGGTATCGGCGACGGCCACGCTCGGCTCGTCGCCGCCCGGGTCGTGCAGGTATTGCAGTCCGAACACGGCCGCCACAGCCACTACGATCAGCGCCGCGCAGGCGAATAGGATCCGTTTCATCGTCGTCTCCTTATTGCGGGAAGCTGCCGCATGGCAGCGGCAGCTTGTCGGCCAAGGCGACGGCGGGAGCGCTGGTGGCGGGCATCGGCTGCGCCGCCAGCCAGGAGGACACGGCGCTCAGGTCGGCGTCGGACAGCCGGCTGACGATCTGCGCCATGCAATCGGGAGCGGCGGCATGGCGCGCGCCGTTTTTCCAGGCGCCGAACTGGGCGTTGAGGTAGTCGCGCGGCAAGCCGAGCAGCCCCGGGATCGAAGGCAGGACGCCGGTCAGTGCCTTGCCGTGGCAAGCCACGCAGGCCGGCACATTCTTCGCCGCATCGCCCGCCAGCGTCAGCTGCCGGCCGCGTTCCAGTACGGCCGCTCCGACCGTAGCGCGGTTGCGGCGCCGGGTAGGGCGGCTGCAGCGTCGAAAAATAATCGGCGATTTCCCGCAGGTAGTCGTCGGAAAGGTGATCGACCATATAGATCATCAGCGGATAGCGCCGGCGTCCCTCGCGGAAGTTCACCAGCTGGTTGTACAGATAGCCGGCCGGCTTGCCGGCGATGCGCGGATAAAAGCCGTCGCTGGCGGCGCGTCCTTCCTTGCCATGGCAGGCGGTGCAGGCGGCGGCGCGCTGTGCCATCGAATCGGGCAGCGTCTGCGCCGCCGCGCCGCCGGCGGCAAGACCGGAGCCGAGCGCGGCGGCAAAGGCAGCCGGCAATGCACCCCGGGCCAGCACCGCGCGCCAGCGCAGCCGAAGGTGGGACCAGCCGCCTCGCTCGAAAACAGGCTGCCTACGCGCTGGAACGGGAAAATGCAACCCAAACATATGGCTTCCTCGGAGATGGGGCTGATTCAAGACCCCGCATGATAATGGGTCTGCCGTCACCATGCAGGAAGGCGGTTCGAAGCGGTTTGATTTTTCGCGCCGCTTGGCGCAGCGCCGCGGACTTTGAAAAAATTACCAGCGATTGTTGGAATCTCGGCAAATATTTCCAAGAACTCAAGGGCCGCCAGCAAGGCCGGCGTTGGACGGATGCTGTTGTTGAGCGGGCATTCAAATTGCTGAACCGCGGATTTATCAGGTGGCACCACATCCGGAGGCGGTTCACCGAAAATCCTATGCCGCAGGCATTTCCCCAGACGACCGTTCTCGCGATCAAGCTGTTCTTCGTGGGAATCCTGATCCTGATAGCCGCCGCCGTGGCTATCGTCAAGTGGCGCATGGCGCCCGAAAACGTCGAGTACGCCGCGGTCGCGCAGCCGATCCCCTTCAGCCACAAGCATCACGTCGGCGATGACGGCCTCGATTGCCGCTACTGCCACACGTCGGTCGAAAAATCCTCGTTTGCCGGCCTGCCGTCGACCGACATCTGCCTGACCTGCCATTCGCAGTTGTTTCGTGATGCGCCGGCGCTGGCGCCGCTGCATGCCAGCGCGCGCGAACAGCGGCCGATCCGCTGGAACCGCGTGCACGACTTGCCGGACTTCGTCTATTTCGACCACAGCATCCACGTCAACAAGGGCGTCGCCTGCATGGAATGCCACGGCCGCGTGGATCAAATGCCGGTGCTGTGGCGCACCGCTTCACTGGAAATGCAGTGGTGCCTGAATTGCCATCGCAACGCGCCGCGCCATGTGCGGCCGCTGGACCAGGTCTTTCTGATGCGCGACGCCAAGCCGCTGTCGGAACAGGAATTGCGCCAGCTGGATCGCCTGTACCGGCTGGCAGACACGCGGCGCCTGACCGACTGTTCCACCTGCCATCGCTAGAGGGCCTGCCAGCCATGACGCGTTATCGTGTTTTCCCGATCGCAGCGCCCCGCACGGCACTTGCCGGACCACGGCCGGCGGCGCGCATGGACCGGCGCGCCTTCCTGAAGACGATGGCGGCGTCGGCGGCGCTGGCCGGCGCCGGCTGCAGCGGGCCGCCGCAGGAAAAGATCCTGCCCTATGTGCAAATGCCGGAAATGCTGGTGCCGGGCCGGCCGCTGTTCTATGCCAGCTCCTTCATGCGGCGCGGCCTGGCCCATGGCGTTCTGGTCGAAAGCAATATGGGGCGTCCCACCAAGGTGGAGGGCAATCCGCAGCATCCGGCCAGCCTCGGCGCCACCGACGTCTTCACGCAGGCGTCGATCCTGCAATTGTGGGACCCGGATCGTTCGCAAGCCGTGTATTCGGGGAGTGCGATCTCCACTTGGGAAGCCTTCCAGGGCGCTCTGCAGGCGCAACGGCCAGCCTGGGACGCCGACGGCGGCGCCGGCTTGCGCATCCTGACCGGCACCGTGTCGTCGCCGACGCTGGCCGCCCAGTTGAGCGCGCTGAGCGAGCGCTATCCGAACGCGCGCTGGCATTGCCACGAGCCGCTGCACGACGATGCCGCGCTGGCGGCGGCGCAACTGGCGTTCGGCCAACCGGCGGACACGATCCTGCGGACCGAGCATGCGGAACTGCTGGTCACGCTCGATGCCGACCTGTTCGGCGACTGGCCCGGCGCCATTCCCTATGCACGCGGCTTCACGCGCGGGCGCAGGGCCGAAGCGCCGGAGTTTTCCAACCGCCTGTATGCGGTCGAGGCCACGCCCGGGCTGACCGGCGCCTATGCCGACAACCGGCTGGCGCT
>CAVPMM010000018.1:0-261316 GCA_963706525.1 uncultured beta proteobacterium
GCAGCTTCATGGCGTGAAACAAGGGTTCCGGCAAAGCCAGTCGGAAGATCGCGAACAGAATACCGGCCATCATCGCCAGCATCATCGGGCTGGTTAAAAATCGGAATGCCGAAGCGCCGGAGCCGTCCCGGCCGGCTTCGATGATCTTGATCCCAACCGTGAAATAAACGAGGTTCGAAGCCATGAACAAGGCCACGGCCGGCGGCAGGCCATTCGCGCCGAAGGCCAGCACGGCGAGCGGCAATCCCATGTTGCCACAGTTGTTGTACATCATCGGCGGCACGAAGCTGCGCACATCGTAGCCAAGGTAACGCGCCACTGGCCAAGCCAAGACTCCCGAACCAATTGAAATGATCACCCCGGCCAGTATTAATCCGCTGTTCTGCGCCAGATTGAATTCCTTGCCCGCCAGCGCGGTAAAGACCAGTAACGGGCAGAGCACATCCATGCTGACTCGATTCACCGCAGTCATATCGGATTTGACGCCGCTTCCACGTACCCGCGCATAGCCGAAGCCAAGCGCGATGATGGCGAATACCGGCAGGATGATGGCAAGAATGCGATGGAATATGTCCATTTATTGTATTGAGGAAGATAGTGCAGCGAGGGAAGCAGAGAATACCGCCTCGCAGCTTAACGGACATTCCACCCATTTCCAATTCGGCGACCATCTCGGGATCGGTTATGTGTTCAGCAATGCGCTCGAGTTGGGGCTGCGGCTACAGCATTTTTCGAATGGCGGTTACCGAGAACCCAACGACGGCGTCAACTTCGTCGTGTTGCGTGCGCGCTATCGGTTTTAAACCTCGGGAGCGGCGCGGTCTCGAAGCAGCGGGCGACGCGGCGAGGAAGCGGCGCGCACAGCAAAAAGCCCCGCACCGGTCGGTGAGGGGCTTTTTTAATAAGAGCCTGACGATGACCTACTTTCGCACTGGTTGCAGCACTATCATCGGCGCGAAGTCGTTTCACGGTCCTGTTCGGGATGGGAAGGGGTGGGACCGACTTGCTATGGTCATCAGGCATAACTTGTAGTGTCATTTGCGCAGTCGTTACCGCCGACTGATCAAACAACGCAATCTGGGAAGAAGTAGCTGGTATTTATTGGGCGTGATGCACAATCGGCATACGCTGTTACTCGTTCCATAACCACCAAGGTTATAGGGACAAGCCTTACGGGCAATTAGTACTGGTTAGCTTAATGCATTACTGCACTTCCACACCCAGCCTATCAACGTCCTGGTCTCGAACGACCCTTCAAGGAGCTCAGGGCTCCAGGGAAATCTCATCTCAAGGCGAGTTTCCCGCTTAGATGCTTTCAGCGGTTATCTCTTCCGAACTTAGCTACCCGGCAATGCCACTGGCGTGACAACCGGTACACCAGAGGTTCGTCCACTCCGGTCCTCTCGTACTAGGAGCAGCCCCCTTCAAATTTCCAACGCCCACGGCAGATAGGGACCAAACTGTCTCACGACGTTTTAAACCCAGCTCACGTACCACTTTAAATGGCGAACAGCCATACCCTTGGGACCGGCTACAGCCCCAGGATGTGATGAGCCGACATCGAGGTGCCAAACTCCCCCGTCGATATGAACTCTTGGGAGGAATCAGCCTGTTATCCCCAGAGTACCTTTTATCCGTTGAGCGATGGCCCTTCCATACAGAACCACCGGATCACTATGTCCTACTTTCGTACCTGCTCGACTTGTCAGTCTCGCAGTTAAGCACGCTTATGCCATTGCACTATTAGCACGATGTCCGACCGTACCTAGCGTACCTTCGAACTCCTCCGTTACACTTTAGGAGGAGACCGCCCCAGTCAAACTGCCTACCATGCACGGTCCCCGACCCGGATAACGGGCCTAGGTTAGAACCTCAAACAAACCAGGGTGGTATTTCAAGGGTGGCTCCACGAGAACTGGCGTCCCCGCTTCAAAGCCTCCCACCTATCCTACACAGATTGGTTCAAAGTCCAATGCAAAGCTACAGTAAAGGTTCATGGGGTCTTTCCGTCTAGCCGCGGGTAGATTGCATCATCACAAACATTTCAACTTCGCTGAGTCTCGGGAGGAGACAGTGTGGCCATCGTTACGCCATTCGTGCAGGTCGGAACTTACCCGACAAGGAATTTCGCTACCTTAGGACCGTTATAGTTACGGCCGCCGTTTACTGGGACTTCAATCAAGAGCTTGCACCCCATCATTTAATCTTCCAGCACCGGGCAGGCGTCACACCCTATACGTCCACTTTCGTGTTTGCAGAGTGCTGTGTTTTTATTAAACAGTCGCAGCCACCAATTTATTGCAACCCTTTCACCCTTCTGGCGCGAGCCAGTCAAGCTACCGGGGCGTACCTTATCCCGAAGTTACGGTACCAATTTGCCGAGTTCCTTCTCCCGAGTTCTCTCAAGCGCCTTAGAATACTCATCTCGCCCACCTGTGTCGGTTTGCGGTACGGTCTCGTATGACTGAAGCTTAGAGGCTTTTCTTGGGACCCCTTCCGATTGCTTCGTGACCGAAGTCACTCGTCTCAACCCCTTGAATTGCGCGCCCGGATTTGCCTAAGCGCCTTCTTCGAGTCAAGAACCGGGACATCCAACACCCGGACAACCTTCCGCGATCCGTCCCCCCATCGCATCATACGACGGTGCAGGAATATTAACCTGCTTCCCATCAGCTACGCATCTCTGCCTCGCCTTAGGGGCCGACTCACCCTGCTCCGATGAACGTTGAACAGGAAACCTTGGGCTTACGGCGTGCGGGCCTTTCACCCGCATTATCGCTACTCATGTCAGCATTCGCACTTCTGATACCTCCAGCAGCCTTTACAAGCCACCTTCGCAGGCTTACAGAACGCTCTCCTACCATATCCTTGCGGATATCCGCAGCTTCGGTGACTGGCTTAGCCCCGTTACATCTTCCGCGCAGGACGACTCGATCAGTGAGCTATTACGCTTTCTTTAAAGGATGGCTGCTTCTAAGCCAACCTCCTGACTGTTTTAGCCTTCCCACTTCGTTTTCCACTTAGCCAATCTTTGGGACCTTAGCTGGCGGTCTGGGTTGTTTCCCTCTTGACGCCGGACGTTAGCACCCGACGTCTGTCTCCCAAGCTCGCACTCACCGGTATTCGGAGTTTGCAATGGTTTGGTAAGTCGCGATGACCCCCTAGCCATAACAGTGCTCTACCCCCGGTGGTGATACTTGAGGCACTACCTAAATAGTTTTCGGAGAGAACCAGCTATTTCCAAGTTTGTTTAGCCTTTCACCCCTACCCACAGCTCATCCCCTAACTTTTCAACGTTAGTGGGTTCGGTCCTCCAGTGCGTGTTACCGCACCTTCAACCTGGCCATGAGTAGATCACTTGGTTTCGGGTCTACACCCAGCGACTGTCGCCCTGTTCGGACTCGATTTCTCTACGGCTTCCCTATCCGGTTAACCTTGCCACTGAATGTAAGTCGCTGACCCATTATACAAAAGGTACGCAGTCACCCCTTGCGAGGCTCCTACTGTTTGTATGCACACGGTTTCAGGATCTATTTCACTCCCCTTCCGGGGTTCTTTTCGCCTTTCCCTCACGGTACTGGTTCACTATCGGTCGATGTCGAGTATTTAGCCTTGGAGGATGGTCCCCCCATCTTCAGACAGGATTTCTCGTGTCCCGCCCTACTTGTTGCAAGCTTAGTTCCACACCAGTCATTTCGTGTACGGGGCTATCACCCGCTATGGCGCCAATTTCCAGTGGCTTCCACTATGTCTGATGCTAAAACTTGCGGCTGTTCCCATTTCGCTCGCCACTACTTTGGGAATCTCGGTTGATTTCTATTCCTGCAGCTACTTAGATGTTTCAGTTCGCCGCGTTCGCCTTGCATGCCTATGTATTCAGCATGCAATACCCTAAAAGGGTGGGTTTCCCCATTCGGAAATCTGCGGATCAAAGTGTGTTTGCTCACTCCCCGCAGCTTATCGCAAGCTACTACGTCCTTCATCGCCTGACATCGCCTAGGCATCCACCATGTGCACTTATTCGCTTGTCCCTATAACGTTGGCTTCTGACCCATCGCTGGACCAAAAACGGTTATAGAGTGTTGAGTATGCGTGTGCCGTATTCCAGACTGCTCACCAATGTCGCCATCGGCAAGAACTCTTTCATACTTTATGATTGATACAATCACAACCCACCAGTCATTTCCAACGCGCTCATCACAAACGCATCAGATTCGACTGATAAATCTTTACTACTTCTTCCAGATTGTTAAAGAACAAAAACAGCCATTGATCCAAAAGACCAAACCTGAATCCACTGCGCTTGCTACGCACAGCCGACTGAGGTTTGCACTTTCAAGATAGTGGTGGAGGTTGACGGGATCGAACCGACGACCCCCTGCTTGCAAAGCAGGTGCTCTCCCAGCTGAGCTAAACCCCCGATACCGTTGATGGTGGGTCTGGTTGGGCTCGAACCAACGACCCCCGCGTTATCAACACGGTGCTCTAACCAACTGAGCTACAGACCCGTTTGGATCAGTACCCGATCAAACCCTCGGCAGACGCTTGCTGTTTGTCCGCCAATTGCCGACCTACACTGTTCTTTTCTTCTATTAACACACCGATAAGTGTGGACGCTTAACTTTCGCGCTAACTCTAGAAAGGAGGTGATCCAGCCGCACCTTCCGATACGGCTACCTTGTTACGACTTCACCCCAGTCACGAATCCCACCGTGGTAAGCGCCCTCCTTGCGGTTAGGCTACCTACTTCTGGTGAAACCCGCTCCCATGGTGTGACGGGCGGTGTGTACAAGACCCGGGAACGTATTCACCGCGACATGCTGATCCGCGATTACTAGCGATTCCAACTTCATGGAGTCGAGTTGCAGACTCCAATCCGGACTACGATACACTTTCTGGGATTAGCTCCCCCTCGCGGGTTGGCGGCCCTCTGTATGTACCATTGTATGACGTGTGAAGCCCTACCCATAAGGGCCATGAGGACTTGACGTCATCCCCACCTTCCTCCGGTTTGTCACCGGCAGTCTCATTAGAGTGCCCTTTCGTAGCAACTAATGACAAGGGTTGCGCTCGTTGCGGGACTTAACCCAACATCTCACGACACGAGCTGACGACAGCCATGCAGCACCTGTGCGCCGGTTCTCTTTCGAGCACTCCCGCCTCTCAGCAGGATTCCGACCATGTCAAGGGTAGGTAAGGTTTTTCGCGTTGCATCGAATTAATCCACATCATCCACCGCTTGTGCGGGTCCCCGTCAATTCCTTTGAGTTTTAATCTTGCGACCGTACTCCCCAGGCGGTCAACTTCACGCGTTAGCTGCGTTACCAAGTCAATTAAGACCCGACAACTAGTTGACATCGTTTAGGGCGTGGACTACCAGGGTATCTAATCCTGTTTGCTCCCCACGCTTTCGTGCATGAGCGTCAGTGTTATCCCAGGGGGCTGCCTTCGCCATCGGTATTCCTCCACATCTCTACGCATTTCACTGCTACACGTGGAATTCTACCCCCCTCTGACACACTCTAGCCGTGCAGTCTCAAATGCAATTCCCAGGTTGAGCCCGGGGATTTCACATCTGACTTACACAACCGCCTGCGCACGCTTTACGCCCAGTAATTCCGATTAACGCTTGCACCCTACGTATTACCGCGGCTGCTGGCACGTAGTTAGCCGGTGCTTATTCTTCAGGTACCGTCATTAGCAAGGGATATTAGCCCCTGCCGTTTCTTCCCTGACAAAAGTGCTTTACAACCCGAAGGCCTTCTTCACACACGCGGCATTGCTGGATCAGGCTTGCGCCCATTGTCCAAAATTCCCCACTGCTGCCTCCCGTAGGAGTCTGGGCCGTGTCTCAGTCCCAGTGTGGCTGGTCGTCCTCTCAGACCAGCTACTGATCGTCGCCTTGGTAGGCTATTACCCCACCAACTAGCTAATCAGATATCGGCCGCTCCACGAGCATGAGGTCTTGCGATCCCCCACTTTCATCCGTAGATCGTATGCGGTATTAGCTAATCTTTCGACTAGTTATCCCCCACTCCAGGGCACGTTCCGATATATTACTCACCCGTTCGCCACTCGCCGCCAGGATTGCTCCCGCGCTGCCGTTCGACTTGCATGTGTAAGGCATGCCGCCAGCGTTCAATCTGAGCCAGGATCAAACTCTTCAGTTCAATCTCTGTTGTGGCATTGCTGCCAAGTTCCGAAGAACCGTCGCTCACTCAAAATACTGACAGGAATGTTCTTGCGAACCTTCCTATATTTCTTTGTGAGCATTTAATGCTTTTAGTCATCCAGTCATTCTGATGAAAGACTGGTGCGCTACCATTAAACGCCCACACTTATCGGCTGTTAATTTTTAAAGAACCGGTCCCGCTTTTGCGCCCCGCCTGGCGGGGTTGGCGTCGCTGTCAAATCGTTGTGTTTGTCAGCAGCAGAGAAACGAGATTATGGGGCAGTTTTCCGTTTCCGTCAACACCTTTTTTTCAAAAGGCTGGTTTTAAATTGCTTCAAAACCCGTCGACTCCCACCCCACTTCTACCTCCCCCGCCGACCTTCTGGAACCGCTTCCCAGCGCCTTCTTCCGCGCTTTCCAGCAGTCCCGATCAACGGGGAGGCGAACTATATCAAACGTGACGAAAGCTTGGCAAGCGCTTTCGCATCTTTCTTTTTTCCAGTGCGATTATTTCCTTAAACATTTCCGCAGACTAGAAGCTAGGAGCGCGAGGGCGCAGAATCCAATTCCCATATCCAACTTTCCCGATTGGAAATTCATCTCCCTACAGACCTCGGCCACGCACTGTCAGCCCAAATACAAGAAGGGGATTTGCAGTCAAAAACGTAGTCAGGAAAACGAGCCCAGGCTTTTCCTGTCTATACAAGGCTGCGCGTTTGTTACTTCTGGCAGATTTTTTGCTTGATCAATTCGTTTATACTTTCCGCATGAGTCTGACTGACGACACCCCTTATTCCACCAATCTCAATGCCGACGCCAGCACTGAACGTGCTCCACGCGCCCTTGAACTTGCACGCGCCACGCTTCAGATTGAAGCGGATGCCTTACTGGCGCTGAAAAACCGCATCACCGACAGCTCCGCCGATCCCTTTGTAAGAGCGGTGGAGCTCTTGCTTGCCAGCAAGGGGCGCGTTGTTGTCTCCGGCATCGGCAAATCAGGGCATATCGCCCGCAAGATCGCGGCCACGCTGGCTTCGACCGGCACGCCGGCGCTGTTCGTCCACGCGGCGGAGGCCTCGCACGGCGACCTCGGCATGATCACCCAAAGCGATGTGCTGATTGCCATTTCCTATTCCGGCGAAGCGGCGGAATTGCTGGCGATCGTGCCGATCATCAAGCGCATGGGCGCCAAGCTGATCGCGATGACCGGCAACGAAGCCTCCAAGCCTGGCAAGGCTGGCCGACGTCCATCTGGATGCGCGAGTCGACAAGGAAGCTTGTCCGCTGAATCTGGCTCCGACCGCCAGCACCACCGCCGCCCTGGGGCTGGGCGATGCGCTGGCCGTCGCGTTACTGGATGCGCGCGGCTTCGGCAAGGAAGATTTTGCGCGCTCGCACCCGGGCGGAGCCCTGGGGCGCCGGCTGTTGACTTACGTGCGCGATGTCATGCGCAGCGGCGAGGCGATGCCAATCGTCACCGCGGATACCTCGCTGTCGGCGGCGCTGCTGGAAGTCACCCGCAAGGGCATGGCAATGACGGCGGTGGTAGACGAGGCGATGCGTATCATCGGCGTGTTTACCGACGGCGATTTGCGGCGCCTCATCGAGCGGGTACAAGACTTTACCAAGCTGACCATCGCCGACGTCATGCACGCCAATCCACGCACCATCGGACCGGATCAGCTGGCGGTCGATGCGGTACAGATGATGGAAGAATTCCGCATCAACCAATTGCTGGTGGCGGACCTCGACGGCAAGTTGGTCGGCGCGCTCCACATTCACGATTTAACGCGAGCCAAGGTCATCTGATGGCGATTTCCGAGGGATCACAGGCGGCCACGCGCGCCGCGGGCATTCGACTGATGATCTTCGACGTCGACGGCGTCCTCACCGACGGCCGCCTGTATTACGGGCCGGAAGGCGAAGGCGTCAAGGTATTCAACGTGCTCGACGGCCAAGGCATCAAGCTGCTGCAGCAATCCGGCGTCGACACAGCGATCATCAGCGCCCGTCAATCGGCCATCCTGGCACGCCGCGCAAGCGATCTCGGCATCCGGCATCTGCACCAGGGGGTGCACGACAAACGGACGGCGTTCGAACAATTGCTGGGACAGACCGGGCTTGCCGCCGGCCAATGCGGATTTATCGGCGATGACGTGATCGATCTGCCGATCCTGCTGCGCGCCGGTTTTGCGGCCAGCGTGCCGAACGCCCATGCCGAAGTGCGCTCACGTGTGCATTACGTGACGCAAGCCGCGGGCGGACACGGCGCGGCACGCGAAATTTGCGACTTCATCCTGCGCGCGCAGGGCAATTACGAGGCGGCGCTCGCGCCATTTCTGTCATGAACACCGCAAGGCCGGGAAACCGGTTCCGCACGCCACTTATGGTCATGCTGGCCGCCGGCCTTGCGCTCGGCAGTTTTTGGGTACTCGAAGTGATGCAGAAGGACAGCAATGAGTCGGCGCCGACGACGACGCGCAGCGCGCCCGACTACTACATCGAAAAATTCGATTTCGTCAGAATGTCGGAGACCGGCCAGCCACGCTACAAGATCTCGGGTGCCAAACTGACCCATTATCCGCTGGACAATTCTTCCGAAATCGAGCGGCCGGTCGTCAACCGGCTGGAGAAGGACCGGCCGCCGATGATGATCCGCGCCGACCGTGCCAGACTCGAAGATGACAATTCCAAGATTCACATGTATGGCAATGTCAACGTCGATCGGCCCGCGACGCCGATGGCACAGTACTTTCATCTGAAGTCGGAATATTTGCTGGTCTTGCCTGACGACGATATTGTCGAAACCGATCAGCCGGTGCATATCGTCCTGGGCGAGTCGATATTGGACGGCAGCGGCATGTATGCCAATAACGCCACCCGGGAATTTCGTCTGTCGAGCCAGGTGCGCGGCACGTATCGAGCACCCTTGCGCTGAACCCTTATGGCATCTCAATAGCTAACCGCTGTCCGATTTTAGAATTGGAATTTTTCATGAAACAATTTTTATTGTCAGTATTGCTGGCATTGAGTGTCACCAGCTCGGGCCTGGCCCTTGCCGAGAAAGCCGATTCGGATAAACCGACCAACGTCGAGGCGGACCAGATGGCCTATGACGACGTCCGCCAGATCAATACCTTCACCGGCCAGGTGGTGTTGACGCGCGGCACTCTGATCATGAAGGCCGGCAAGGTAGTAGTGGTGACCGATCCGGCCGGCTATCAATTCGCCACGCTGTATGCGGCCCCCGGCAAGCTGGCGACCTTCCGCCAGAAGCGCGACGGCGGCCCCAATCTCTGGGTGGAAGGCGAAGCAGAGAGAATGGAATACGATGGCAAGACTGAGGTCGTCAAGCTCTTTTCCAAAGCGCAAATCCGCCGGCTCGACGGCAACCAGCCGACCGACGAAGTGGCGGGCCAATTCATTTCCTACGACAGCCGCGCCGAGTTCTATTCGGTCAACAATACCGTCAGCGGCGAAAGCAAACCCGGCGCCGGGCGCATCAAGGCAATCATCCAGCCGCGCAACGAGACGAAGGCGCAATGACATGACGGCCAGCACACTGATTGTTCGCGGACTGCAAAAAAGCTATGGCCGCGCCAGGTCGTGCGCGACGTCTCGCTGCAGGTCGATTGCGGCGAAGTCGTCGGGCTGCTGGGGCCGAACGGCGCCGGCAAGACCACCTCTTTCTACATGATCGTCGGCCTGGTGCCGTCGATGCCGGCGAAATCGACCTGAACGGCATCGACATCGCCCAGCTTGCCGATCCATCGCCGCGCCACGCTGGGCTTGTCGTATCTGCCGCAGGAAGCATCGGTCTTTCGCAAGCTGACGCGTCGAAGACAACATCCGCGCGGTGCTCGAACTGCAAAAGGAAGATGGCAAGCCGCTGCCGAAAAAGCTGATCGACGAACGGCTCGACAGCCTGCTGGCGGAACTGCAGATCGAAAAGCTGCGCGAAAACCAGGCCTTGTCGCTGTCCGGCGGCGAACGGCGGCGCGTCGAAATCGCGCGCGCGCTGGCCACCAATCCGCGCTTCGTCCTGCTGGACGAGCCATTCGCCGGCGTCGACCCGATTGCAGTCATCGAAATTCAACGCATCGTGCGCTTCCTGAAAGAGCGCGGCATCGGCGTCCTGATCACCGACCACAACGTGCGCGAAACGCTCGGCATCTGCGACCGCGCCTACATCATCAACCAGGGAGCCGTGCTGGCCAGCGGCGATCCCGACGACATCATTGCCAACGAATCGGTGCGGCGCGTCTACCTGGGCGAACACTTCCGAATGTAGCGACGGCGAGAGCGGCGCATGAAACAGACTCTTCAACTCCGCACCTCGCAGCATCTGGCGCTGACGCCGCAACTGCAGCAGTCGATCCGCCTGCTGCAGCTGTCGACGCTGGAACTGCATCAGGAGCTGGAGCAGATTCTGGCCGACAATCCCCTGCTGGAACGGCTGGACGATCCGCTCGACCACTCCGTGCGGCTGCTGGCCGACGGCGCCATCGCTGCAAACACCGCGATGCCGGAATCCGCTACCGCAGCAAGCAGCGAACCGGCCGCCGCCGATGCCTCCGACACGACCACCGATGCGGCCGAAGCCGACGACGGCCGACGGCGAGTGGAGCTTCGACGACGTCGCACGCACATCGAAAGCGCCCGAGGACGACGATGCGCGGCCGCAATTGGAGGCGCAACGCATCACCCTGCGCGAACATCTGCTGCGAGCAGACGCGGAGAGATGGCGCAGCAGCAGCGCGACCGCGCGCTGGTCGAACTGGTCATCGACGCCTTGAACGAAAACGGCTATCTGGAAGAGCCGCTGGATGACATCCACGCACGCCTGCCGCCGCAGCTTGGACATCGACATCGAAGAACTGGCGATCGCGCTGAAGCTGCTGCAGAGCTTCGATCCGGCCGGCGTCGGCGCACGCGATGCGGCGGAGTGCCTGGCGCTGCAGATCCGGCGCCTGCCGCAAGTGCCGCTGGTGACACGGCGGCATGGCGCTGCAGATCGTCGAGAAGCATCTGGCGCTCGTTCGCCCAGCGCGATTTCAACAAGCTGAAAAAAGCGCTCGACTGCGACGACGAGGATCTGCGCGAAGCGCAGGCCGTGATCCGGCAATGCAACCCGCATCCGGGCGCAGCCTTCGCCTCGGATACCTCGGATTACGTGGTGCCGGACGTGATCGTCAAGCGCACCCGCGCCGGCTGGCAGGTCACTGCTGAACCAGGACGTGATGCCGCGGCTGCGCGTGCAATTCGCTGTACGCCAGCATCCTCAAGCAGCACAAGGGAGACGGATCGCTGACGACGCAACTGCAGGAGGCGAAATGGCTGATCAAGAACATGCGTCAGCGCTTCGACACCATCCTGCGTGTCTCCCAGGCAATTGTCGATCGACAAAGCAACTTTTTCTCGCATGGCGCGGTGGCGATGCGTCCCCTTGTCTTGCGCGAAATAGCTGATACACTTGGTTTACACGAGAGCACCATTTCTCGTGTCACAACCCAGAAATTCATGCTAACCCCGCATGGGATGTTTGAATTGAAATACTTCTTCGGCAGCCATGTCGCTACCGAAGCCGGGGGTGAAGCATCCTCGACGGCAATTCGGGCACTCATCAAGCAATTGATAGGAGCGGAAGACCCGAAAAATCCATTCTCTGATAGCAAGATCGCGGATATGCTGGGAGAACAGGGCATGGTGGTGGCGCGCCGCACCGTCGCCAAATACCGTGAAGCCCTGAAAATCCCCCCAGTCAATCTGCGCAAAGCTTTGTAGCTTTTGTTGTTTGCAGTTCGTTCGTTGCTGTGTTCCGGCGTAAGGTTCACGACTACGCAGGTGCGCCGCGAACCTCCAGCGACACCATTCATAGGAGCGCTGTATGAATCTCACCATCAGTGGACATCACCTCGAACTGACCCCCGCCATCCGGGAATACGTGCAAAGCAAGCTGGAACGCATCAAACGCCACTTCGATCATGTCATCGACATCGCGGTCATCCTGACCGTCGATCAGCATCACGGAAAAGGAAAAACGCCAGAAAGCCGAAATCAATTTACGGCTGCGGGGAAAGGATTTGCACGTCGAAAGCATCGCCCAGGATTTATACGCCGCCATCGACCTGCTGATCGACAAGCTGGATCGCCAGGTCATCAAATACAAAACCAAGCTGCAAGACCATCAGCATGACGCCATCAAATATCTGCCGGAGCCACCTGCCGCTTGACAGATTGGCATAAACAAGCGGCCCATCCGGCCGCATGCGCCCGGTCCGCCGGCGCGACATCACACTAGTTCAAGGGCGCATCTGGCGCCCTTTTTCATTTCTGTTGTTATCATTCCTTTCCCGCTATTGCTGCCCGCTGCCGCCCTGTTCCGACATGACCGATTTCATTCAGACCCGCATCCAGAACCACGTCGCCTTCCTGACCCTCGACCGTCCGCAAGCGCTCAATTCGCTGTCGCTGCCCATGATCCGCGCCATGACGCAAGCGCTGCTCGAGTGGCAACACGATGCCGCGATCCGGGCGGTGCTGATTCGCAGCAGCAGCGAAAAGGCGTTTTGCGCGGGCGGCGATATCCGCTTTTTCCATGAGGCCGGCAGCACCACGCCGCAGCACGGCAGCGCCTTGCTGGAAGATTTCTTTACCGAAGAATATGCACTGAATCACCTGATCCACCACTACCCGAAACCGTATATCGCGCTGATGGACGGCATCGTGATGGGCGGCGGCATGGGGGTGGCGCAGGCCGGTCCGCAATGCCGGCTGCGCATCGTCACCGAGCGCACCAAGATGGCGATGCCGGAGGTGAACATCGGCTTGTTTCCGGACGTCGGCGGCGGCTATTTCCTGTCGCGCGCGCCGGGCCAGATCGGCACCTATCTCGGCGTCACCGGTGCCGTCATCGGCGCCGCCGATGCGCTCTACGCGGAACTGGCCGATCTGTTCCTGCCGTCGGCGCAATTGCCGGCGTTAATGGAGTTGCTGGCGTCGACGCCGGCGGCCGACGCGCGCGCCGCGATCCGCGCCTTCGCCGCCCCGTTTCAGGCGGACATCGGCGTCGGCCGACTGCGCGCTGGCGCAGCGGCGCGCGGCGATCGACCGCCATTTCGCCGGCGACGAGGTGGCCGCGATCGCCGCCTCGCTGGCCACGGACGACAGCCCGTTCGCGCAACAGACGCTGGCCGTGATGCATCAGCGCTCGCCGCTGATGATGTGCGTGACCCTGGCGCAGTTGCGGCGCGCGGCCGGCCTCGGCGTCGCCGATTGCCTGCGCCTGGAGCGCACCATGGTGCGGCGCTGCTTCGAACACGGCGAAGTGCTGGAAGGCGTGCGGGCGCTGGTGATCGACAAGGACAATACGCCGCGCTGGCAACCGGCGGCCCTGGATGCCGTCACGCCGGAGATGGTGGCAGGCTTCTTCGCGCCGGCCTGGCCCGAGCACGCGCATCCGTTGCGCTCCTTGCGCTAGGCACCTGCTCGGAGGAAGAGGAGATTGAAAACAGGGAGTATAAGAGTTTTTCTCCCTGTCCATATCCGAAAAACCGTATCATGCATGGGAGTATATGGACCGGCCCGCTGCCGAGGCGTCTTCTCATGAGAATTCCACCAGCATGGGCTTTCTTGCGCGGGCGTCGCCTCACTTCAAAACGCCAAACACCTTGCCCATGATCTTGCTGCCCGAACCCAGCGGGTCTTGCCGGATCGCCTTTTCCTCTTCGCCGATCATCAGGAACAGGCCGTCCAGCGCGCGTCGCGTGACATAGTTTTCGACCGTCGCCTGCTCCTGCGGCACCACGCCCATCCTGGCAACCTGGCCCATCGCCGCATTGTATTTGGCCGACAGGCCGGCACGATCGGTGACGTTCTTGACGATCGGCAGGAATTTCACGGCTAGCGGCGCCGCCGTCTTTTGCCTGAAAAAATCGGTCACCGAAGTCTCGCCGCCGGTCAGGATGTTTTTGGCGTCGGTCACCGACATCGTTTTCACCGCATTCAGCAATAGCGGCTTGGCCAGCGGCACCGCCGCTTCGGCGGCGTGGTTCATCGCTACCACCAGTTCGTCCAGCTTCTGTCCTTGGCCGGTCATCTGCAGCAGCGGTCGCGCCTGTTCCAGCACGCCGGGCAGGCCGATCTTGACCTTATCGTTATTCAGAAAACCATCCGGGACGCCGAGCTTGGCCACCGCCGTCTCCGAGCCTTTTTCCAGCGCCGCCTTGAGGCCGCTGCTGGCTTCCTGGTTGCTCAGGTCGCCCAACGACAATGCCAACGCAGCAGAGGCGGCGAGCGTGGTGCCGGCCAAGGCCAGCAGGGAAAGGATACGTGCCATACAAGCTCCGTGGGCAAATGAAGAATCGATGACGAGGAATGCAAATTACGGCGGCGGCGCAGGGCCGATCGCCCTTAAATCTCATCCACCATGAACAGCCGCCGATGCTCGCGCATCGCATAGCGGTCGGTCATGCCGGCAATGTAATCGGCCACCTTGCGCGCCTGCCGCGGCAAGCGCTCGCTGCGCTCGGTAACCTGGTAATCCGGCGGCAGCAAGCACGGTTCGGCGAGGAAGGCCTCGAACAGTTCGCGCGACGATGCGGCGCGCCTTGCTGGTCATGCGGTTGACCTGGTAATGCTGATACAGGTTTTCGCGCAGGAAGCGCTTCAGCTGCACCGCCTCGCCGTTCATCGCGTCCGAGAAGGCGATCAGCGGCGCGGCGTTGCGCACGTCGTCCACCGTCCTGGGCTGCGGCGGCGCGGATGCGTTCCTGCGATGTCCCGATCAGGTCGATGATCAGCGCGTTGATCATGCGGCGCACGGTTTCGTTGATGGCGCGCCGGCCGCCGATGCCGGGAAATTTGGTTTCGACCTCGCGCTGATGGCGCGCATAGAAATCGATCTCGCCCAACTGCTCGAGAGTCAGCAGGCCGGAGCGCAGGCCGTCGTCGATGTCGTGGTTGTTGTAGGCGATTTCGTCGGCCAGGTTGGCCAGCTGCGCTTCCAGCGTCGGCTGGCTTCTTTTCGATGAAGCGCTGGCCGATTTCGCCCAGCTTGCGCGCATTCGCCAGCGAGCAATGCTTGAGGATGCCTTCGCGCGTTTCGAACGTCAGGTTCAGGCCGTCGAAGTCGCCGTAGCGCTCTTCCAGCGTATCGACCACGCGCAGGCTCTGCAGGTTGTGTTCGAAGCCGCCGAAGTCCTTCATGCAGGCGTTCAGCGCATCCTGTCCCGCATGGCCGAACGGCGTGTGGCCGAGATCGTGCGCCAGCGAAATCGCCTCCACCAGGTCTTCGTTCAGGCGCAGGTTGCGCGCGATCGAGCGTGCGATCTGCGCCACTTCGATGCTGTGCGTCAGCCGTGTGCGGAACAGGTCGCCTTCATGATTGACGAATACCTGGGTCTTGTATTCGAGCCGGCGAAACGCGGTCGAATGGATGATGCGGTCGCGGTCGCGCTGGAATTCGCTGCGCGTCGCCGGCGGCGGCTCGGCAAAGCGGCGTCCGCGCGATGCCGCCGGTGTGGCGGCATAGGGTGCGAGCGGCGCCGGCGCATCCATCTCAGCCCACGGATGCCTGCAAGGTGGCCAGCAAGGCGTCGCGCGGCACCGTCGTGATCAGCGGCGCGCCGAGCGGTTTCAGCAGGATGAAGCGGATCTCGCCGCCTTCGTTTTTCTTGTCGACCTGCATCAGCTCCAGCCAGCGCTCGGTGCCCAGATCCGGCGCCACCACCGGCAAACCGGCGGCGCGCACCAGCGCGGCGATGCGCTCCTTGGTGGCGGCGTCGATGAAGCCGAGCCGCTGCGACAGATCGGCCGCCATCACCATGCCGCAGCCGACCGCTTCGCCGTGCAGCCAGTGGCCGTAGCCCAGCCCGGCTTCGATCGCATGGCCGAAGGTATGGCCGAAATTCAGGATCGCGCGCAAGCCGCCTTCGCGTTCGTCCTGGCGCACCACTTCGGCCTTGATTTCGCAGGAACGCTGGATCGCGTAAGCCAGCGCCGCCGCATCGCGCGCCACCAGCTTGCCGATGTTCGCCTCGATCCAGTCGAAAAACGCGGCGTCGATGATGGCGCCATGCTTGATCACTTCGGCCAGGCCGGCCGCCAGTTCGCGCGCCGGCAGCGTGTCCAGCGTCGCGGTGTCGGCCAGCACCGCCTGCGGCTGGTAGAACGCGCCGATCATGTTCTTGCCGAGCGGATGGTTGATGCCGGTCTTGCCGCCGACCGAGGAGTCGACCTGCGCCAGCAAGGTCGTCGGGATCTGGATGAAGGGCACGCCGCGCATGTAGGAGGCGGCGGCAAAGCCGGTCAGGTCGCCGATCACGCCGCCGCCGAGCGCGATCAGCGTGGTCTTGCGATCGCATTTTTCCGCCAGCAGGGTATCGAAGATGCGCATCAGGCTGGCCCAGTTTTTTTCTTCCTCGCCATCCGGCAGCACGATCTGCGTGACCTCTTTGCCGGCGGCCGCCAGCGTGTCGGACAACTGCTCGAGATACAGCGGGCCGACCGTGGTGTTGGTGACGATGACCGCCCGCTTGCCGCCGACGTGGGCGCCGATCCGCTCGGCGTCGGCCAGCAGCGATTGGCCGATCACGATCGGATAACTGCGGTCGCCCAGGTCGACTTGCAAGGTGAGCGGGGAGGATGCTTGGGTCATGTCGGGTTCTGCCAGGATATCGTTTTCCAGTGTTTCGCCCGCGGCAGCCGCCGCGGATGCGCATTCGAGCTGCGCCAGGATGGAGTGCACCAGGAATTGTACGTTAGGACGGCCGGTTTCGATGATCAGGTCGGCGATTTCAAGGTAATACGGCTCGCGTTGCGCGTGCCAGTTCTTCGATGCGCTTGCGCGGATCGGCGGTTTGCAGCAACGGACGGTTGCGGTCGTGGCTGGTGCGCTGCAGGATGCTGTTGACGCCGGCACGCAGGTAGATCACGGTGCCGCGCGTTTTCAGGTATTCGCGGTTCTGCGCGCGCAGGATCGCGCCGCCGCCGGTAGCCAGGACGATCCCGGGCTGGGCGGTGAGGTCGCGGATCACTTCCGCTTCGCGCTGGCGAAAGCTTTCTTCGCCTTCGATCTCGAAAATCCACGGGATCGAGGCGCCGGTGCGCGCCTCGATTTCATGATCGGAATCGACGAAGCGCTTGTTGAGTCGTTTCGCCAGCGCGCGTCCGACCGTGGTTTTGCCGGCCCCCATCAGGCCGACCAGAAAAATGTTTGAAAGCATAAAAAAATGGCCGAAGAGATTCTTCGGCCATTATAAGGTGGGGAAACGGCTAATTCGCCCTGTATTGCATTGTCACCGCCTGAGTCGACTCTATCCCGTAAGGAGTAGTCAGCAAGATGGTGGCGCTTCCTGCGACGCTGGTGGGGCCGCCCGCAACGCAATTGGCGCCGGGGGTTATTTCCAGCTGATGCGTGGTTCCGCCGGTCAACCGGAAGTTGTACTTGACGGTGTCGCCAATGATCTTCGCCGTGGCATTGGTCGAGGTTAGGATGGTCAGCTTCGAACCTTCCGGCAACGGGTTCCCTTTCCCATCGGCGATATTGAAGGTGATGGTTTGCGGGTCGCAGCTTGTCGTCGCATTGACATTGAAATTGCCGGTAAAGGTCGCCAGCGAACCGCTCATGGCGATCTGGATCGGCCTGGTCTGGACGCCGCCATCCACCCGAACCGAAGCGGTGACGGTAGCGATGCCGCTGGCGGGGCGCGGATTCTGGCCGACCAGTTTCACCGAACAGGCGCCATCCTTGGTCTGGCACATCGCACTGTTATTGGTCCCGATGATCGCCCCGCCATCGGTCGTAAAGGTGACCACGGTACCGTCGGTCACCACGCCGCCCTGCTTGTCGGTCAGCCTTACCGTAATCGAGGCCTGCTTGCCGTCGACATTGCCGGCTTCCAGGTAGAACGTGTCAGAGGAGAGCGAAATGCCAGCGATGCTGGTGGAATCGTTGGTCACCGAGATTTGATCGGAAGTGGCGACAATCGAGGTCGGATTCCCGCTGGCATCGAGCACAGTAACTTTCACGGCGGCAACTGTTACCGTGGCACCCGAATTGATGACTGCCGTGACTTCGCCGCCCTGGCCGGTTACGCCGCTACTGGTGGCAAAACTCAAGTCAGCATTCGCCGGCACGAACTCGAACTTGACTTTCTGGTTGGCGATCGGCTGTCCATTGCCGGTCACCTTGAAAGTCACTTGCGCGGTCTGGCTGCGGCCGGTGCCCACGCTGCCCTTCACCAGGATCGAACGGTCGGCAGGAACGTAGGACACCAGATCGATCGCCGACGGCGTCGCCTGTGGTGCCGCGCCGACCTTCAGGTTAGCACTGCCTGAGAGGGATACTTGGGTCGCTGGATTCGCCGGATCATTGAATGTCGAGTCGGCTGAAATCGTGGTTGCACCGGCCGCGGACGGGCTGGCGGCAGTGACGGTGGCGGTCGCCACGCCATTGGCATCGGTCAAATCGGACGCCGGACTGACGCCCGCCAGCGTAGCATCCGCCACTGAAAATTTCACGACCGCGCCTATCACCGGTTTGCCCTTGGCATCCAGCACCTGCGCCTTGGCCCTCAATGCGGTGGCTCCACTCACCAGATTCGCCGGATTGCCGTTCTGATCCGCCAGCGTCACCGTCATCTTGCCCTTGGCGGCAGTTGGACTGTCGGGCGTGGTCGGCACGCTCGGCTGAAACGGATCGCCGACCGTTGCTCCAGCCGAACCGCCGCCGCCGCCGCACCCCGCCAGCGCTGCGGCAAACGTCGCCGCCATGCCGATCGCCGCCAATTTGGTCCGTAATTGTTTTTTTAAATTCGCTTCCATGTCGCTCCCTGATGAACTTTTATTTTGTTATTGCCTTGACGAAATGCCATTCGCCACGATTTTCGGCGTGATGAAAATCAGCAGTTCGGTTTTGTCATTGGTGCGGCCGGTGGCTTTAAACAAATTGCCGACCACCGGGATGTCGCCAAAGAACGGTACTTTGGTTACCGAATCGCGCTCCGTTTGCTGGAAAATGCCGCCCAGTACCACGGTACCGCCGTTCTCGACCAGCACCTGGGTCTTCACGTGTTTGGTGTTGATCGCAAAACCGGCGCGCGTTTCTTCGCCCACGCTGTCCTTGTTGACATCGACGTCCAGGATCACATTGCCGTCCGGCGTGATTTGCGGCGTGACCTCCAGCCGCAGATTGGCCTTGCGGAATGCGATCGAAGTGGCGCCGCTGCTGGTCGCCTGCTGATACGGCAATTCGGTGCCCTGCTCGATCAGGGCCTTGAGCTGGTCGGCGGTCACCACGCGCGGGCTGGAAATGATCTTGCCCTTGCCGTCGGCTTCCAGCGCGCTCAGCTCGAGGTTGAGGAAACGGTTGGCGGCCGCCGAAAACAGGCTGATCGCCAGGCTGCCCGGATTCAGGCCGCCGATGCCGGCCGCCGGCAGATTGACGAACTGGGAGTTGGGGATAAAGCTTCCTTCCGTCACCTTGGCTTGTCCGGTCTGCTCGCCGATGCCAAGATAGTTGCCGGTCAATGCGAGGCGGTTGTTGCCGTTGATTTCATAACCGGTGTCGCCGCCACGCAGCGTGCGCAGGTCGGTGAAGCCGAGCTTGGCGCCGAGATTCTTGCTGAACTTATCGTCCGCCTCGACGATGCGCGCCTCGATCAATACCTGGCGCGAGGCGATATCGGTTTTTTGCACCAGCTTGCGGATATCTTCGAGCTTGGACGGAATATCCGTCACGAACAATTGATTGGTGCGCGGATCGATGACGGCGCTGCCCCGCTTGGAGAGAATGCGATTCTTCGAATCGCTGCCGCCGTCCAGGCCGAATACCAATTTGAACGACTCCGCCTTCTGGTAATTCAACTGGAAGGTTTCGGTCTTCAGCGGCTCCAGTTCCGCAATCTGCGCGCGCTGCTCCAGTTCCAGCTTTTCCTTGGTCAGCAGCTCGTCTTTCGGCGCGATCCACAATACCGAGCCGTTCTTGCGCATGTCGAGGCCCTTGGCCTGCAACACGATATCCAGCGCCTGGTCCCACGGCACGTCCTTCAGGCGCAGCGTCAGGTTGCCGTTCACGGTGTCGCTGGTAATGATGTTCAAGCCCGTGAAATCGGCGATCACCTGCAGCACCGCGCGCACTTCGACGTTCTGGAAATTCAGCGACAGCTTTTCCCCGCGGTACCCCTGCGTGCCCTGGGTCAGCTTGTTCGGGTCTTCGGTAATCGGCTTGACTTCGACCACCAGCTGCGAATCGCTCTGATAGGCACTATGCTCCCACAGCCCTTTCGGCTCGATCACCATGTGGACTTTGTCGCCCTGCTGCGTGGTGGTGATAGTCCGCACCGGCGTCCCGAAGTCGCCGACATCCATCTGGCGGCGCAATACGTCGGGCAAGCTGGTCTTCAGGAAATCGACCACGATCGACTGGCCCTGCTGCCGCACGTCGACGCCGATCTGGTTGCTGGGCAGATCGATCACGACCCGCCCTTCGCCCGCCGCACCGCGCCGGAAATCGATGTCGCGGATCGCCTGGGCATTCCCCGAGGCCGGCGCTGCGGCCGCGGTCGCGGCAACCGGCAATCCTGCCGCGTTGACCGCCGTGGCCACGCTGCCGGAACCGTCGATCGTGACCACCACCGTATTGCCGTCGACCGCGGTGGCGTAATTCAAGGGGCGGTTCAGGTTGAACACCAGCCGCGAACGGTTGCCGGCCTGCACCACATTCACATTGCGCACGTCGCCCAGGCCGATGTTTTGCGCCGACTTGCCGGTGGCGTTGCCGGTATCGGCAAAATCCAGCGCAATCCGGGCCGGATTGGTGATGGCAAAGCCCATCGGCGGTTTGCTGACCGGATTTTTGAGAGCGACCCGCACGATGACATTCGCCCCCTGTTGGTTGGCGACGACCGATTCGATGGCATTTTCCTGAGCCGCGGCCAGGCTGCAGATTCCAGCGAACACGGTAAAGACGCCTTGCAGCACAAATGCACGCATCAGCACTCCGATTTTTTTGGGGGGGGACTTGAATGCCGTCATTTGGTGTTCTCCTGCAGCTCTAACTTGGCGGGGCGTTCGATCCATTCGCCGGACGCGTCTTGGACGATTTCTTTCAGTTCGACGGCCGAATCGGTGACGCGAGTGATCATGCCGAAATTTTGTCCCAGATAATTGCCGACCTTGGCACGCAAGACCATCTTGTCCGCTTGCAGCAGCGCGTAATTCAAGCCCGCTTTTTCCAGCGTGCCGACCATGCGCAGCGCATCCAGCGGATAGCTCTCGAGCGGTTCGCGGCGGCGCTGGAAGTCCGGCTTCAAGCCATTGCCGGCAGCCGGTTCCAGCTTGGCGAACGCCGCCGTCAGTTTTTTCTGGTTATAGGGATCGATTCCTTCACCGCCGCCGTAAGTAAAGGGCACGAATTTTTTCGGTTCCGACAGCTTGGGAATGACAATCCGCGTCTGCTGCCTGACTTCGGTCATCCATTCCTTGACCTCCGGCACGCCGTCGTCGCCGCATCCGGCCAGCAGGAGCAGAACCAGGCATGCGGGGAAGCATCGAGAAAAACAGGAGCGGCTCATTTCTTGGCTCCCGGTTTGTTGCCGGATTTATCGGCGGCCTTGCGCTGCGCCGCCACTTCTTCCAGGTCCAGATAGCGGAAGGTCTTGGCGACCGCGTCCAGCGTCAGCAGGTTGTCCTTGCCGGCGGCCAGGCTCATGTTGTTCAAGGTCACGATGCGCGGCAGGTTCGCTATGTCGCTGGTGAAGGCGCCGATGTCGTGGTAGTTGCCGCTGACCTTGATGTCGATCGGCAGTTCGGCGTAGTAATTCTTGCACCACCACCTGGCCGGGCTTGAACAGTTCGAACTGCAGGCCGCGCCCGAGTCCGGCCTGGTTGATGTCGGACAGCAGCGCATCCATTTCCGCCTTGCTCGGCAATTGCTTCTCGAGCGTCGCCACATATTCGCCTACCAGCGCCTTCTGCTTGCGCAAGCCGTCCAGGTTGATCGCCTGCTGGACCTTGGTCTTGTAGGCATCCTTCAGCCGGACCTCTTCCTGCGCACCGAAATCCAGCGCTTCGAGCTGATCACTCCAGTAGAAGAACCAGCCGAGAAACAGCACCGCGGCGAACACGCCGGCACCGCACAGCAGGCGCGGCACCAGCGGCCATTGGCCGGGATGCCGGCCTTCGAGGCCGCGGAACTGGGCCGCTATCGAATCGCCCAAATTTTTCAGATCTGCCATGACGCGTCTCTCATATCAGGGTTTCTTTTTGGCAGTCTGGGCAGAGCCCGCGCCAGCGTCGGCGCTCGCCTGATCGTGGTCGCGCGGACGCTTGATACCGACGGTGACGGTGAAATTGAAGACCTTCTTGGCATCCTTGCCCTGCCCCACTGCGGCCGCACGGATCTCGATCAGGTCCGGACGTTCGAGCCATGGCGAATTGTTGCTGAAGTTGCGCAGCAGTTCGGATACCCGCTCGTTCGACTGCGCCAGGCCGACGATATGGACGCGCTGGCCCTCCTGCTTGAACGAGCGCAGATAGATCGCCTTCCGGCACTTGCTTGACCAGTTCGTCCATCAGGTAGACCGGCTGGTTGCGATCGCCCTGCAGATCCTCGACGGCCTGCTGGCGCGCTTTGAGCGCCTCGATTTCCTGCTTGAGCGTGGCGATTTCCTTGATCTGCTCGTCCAGCTTGGCGTTTTCGGCCTTGATGAAGTTGTTGCGCTCGTCCTGCGCCGAAATACGGTTGCCGATGAAAGCCGCCGACCAACAGCACCAGCAGGCCGCCGAGCACCGCCGACAAGAGCAGCATCGCAAAAAAGGCGCTTCGGCGCTGTTTGCGTTTTTCCTCGCGGTGCGGCAGCAGGTTAATCCGGATCATCAGTCGAACCTCCGCATGGCCAGTCCGCATGCCACCAGATAGGCCGGCGCCTCGCTGCGCAGCTGCTTTTCGCGCACGCCGGAAGCCAGCTGCATGCCCTTGAACGGGCTGACCACCGAGGTCGAGATCTTGCTGCGCTCGGCGATGATCTCGACCAGGCCCGGAATGATCGCGCAACCGCCGGCCAGGAAGATCTGGTCGATCTGGGTGTAGGGCGTCGAGGTAAAGAAAAACTGGATCGCGCGCGTGACTTCCAGCGCCGCATTTTCCAGGAACGGCATCAGCAGGTCGTGCTGGTAGCCGTCCGGCAGATCGCCGCTGCGCTTCTTGGCATCGGCTTCCTCATACGACAGGCCGTAGGCGCGCACGATGTCCTGCGTCAGCTGATTGCCGCCGAACGGCTGTTCGCGCTCGTAGATCGGCTGCGCCGTCCAGCAGCACCGAAATGTGGGTGACCTGGGCACCGATCTGGAACAGCGCCGATGATCTGCCCCTGGCCGCCATTCGGCAACTGCGCCCGCAAGCGCTCGATGGCGGCGCGCGCGGCATACGATTCGATGTCCATGACGATCGGTTTCAGGCCGGCCGCTTCGACTACGGCGACGCGGTCCTCGACCTTTTCCTTGCGCGTGGCCGCCAGCAGGACTTCCACATCCTCCGGGGCATTCTGCGACCGGACCGATGACATCGAAATCCAGGCTCACCTCGTCCAGCGCAAACGGAATGTACTGGCTGGCCTCGCTCTCCACCTGTACTTCCAGTTCATCCTCCGACAGGCCGCCCGGCAAGATGATCTTTTTGGTGATCACCGCGGCAGGCGGCATGCCGAGCGCGACCAGTTTTGCGGCCGATGCCGCTTTTTTTCCATACCCGGCGCACGGCTTCCGACACCTGCTCGATGTTTTCGATATTGCCGTCCACCACGGCACCGCGCGGCAAAGGCTCCGACGCAAAGCGTTCGAGACGCAATTCGTTCTTGCCGGCTTCCGTCAGCTCGACCAGCTTGACGCCGGACGTACTGATATCCAGTCCAACCAGGGGCGGATTTTTTTTGCCGACCAACGATCCAAGATCTAAAGCCAAGGGAGGTTCTCCGGAGAACTTATTTCTTATTGGGAACAGATGCCCGCACTTTCTGTCCAACCGTCGCAGGGAACGGCCTGCGCGCTAAAAGTCGTTTAAAAACCAATATTTAGGCCGTACTCGTCAAACGTTACATTAAATCCTAGCAACAAGCGTTGGAAACTGTAAAGAAATTTCCTTCAGGTAATTTATAAATCCGTTGCCAAAACCCCACTCTGCCTCCAGGGAATTGCCATTTCCCCATGCTTTTCCGTGCCCGCCATGACGGCGGTTTCGGGCCGCTATAATGCGGTCCACCACCATTTCTCTCCTCCACTTCCCGTATGGCTGCTCAAGATTCCGCGAAAAACTCATCCCGCAAGGCGCCGGCGCGCAAGCGCCCCCTGGCGTTGCGGATTGGCTTCGGCATCTTCGGGACCCTGTTCGGCTTGGCGGTTTGTGCCGCGCTGCTGATCGGTTTCATGCTGGCGATGGCCTATCCCAACCTGCCGGCGCTCGATTCCCTGACCGATTACCGGCCCAAGATGCCGCTGCGGATTTTTTCCGCGGACAACGTGCTGATCGGCGAATTCGGCGAGGAGCGGCGCAGCATGGTGCGCATCAAGGACATGCCGGACATCATGAAAAAAGCGGTGCTGGCGATCGAGGATGACCGCTTTTACGAGCATGGCGGCGTCGACTACATCGGCATCGTGCGCGCCGCCCTGCACAACCTGTCCGGCGGCGCGCGCCAGGGCGCATCGACCATCACCCAGCAGGTGGCGCGCAATTTCTTCCTGTCCAGCGAACAGACCCTGAAGCGCAAGGTCTATGAAGCGCTGCTGGCCTGGAAGATCGAACAGAACCTGTCCAAGGACCAGATCCTGGAGGTCTACATGAACCAGATCTACCTGGGCCAGCGCGCCTACGGCTTCGCCTCGGCCGCGCAGATCTACTTCGGCAAGAAGCTGCAGGACATCAGCATCGCCGAAGCGGCCATGCTGGCCGGCCTGCCGAAGGCGCCGTCGGCCTACAACCCGGTCGTCAATCCGAAGCGCGCCCGCGCGCGCCAGCAATACATCCTGCAGCGCATGCATGACCTCGGCTACATCACCGATGCGCAGTACGAGCAGGCCAAAAACGAGGAGCTGAACATCAAGACCGACAGCACGCGAATTCGGCGTGCACGCCGAATACGTGGCCGAAATGGCGCGCCAGCTGGTGTACGAGCAGTTCAAGGAAGACACCTACACCCGCGGCCTGAACGTCTTCACCACCATCACCAAGGCCGACCAGGACGCCGCCTACCTGGCGCTGCGGCGCGGCGTGATGGATTACGAAAAGCGCCACGGCTATCGCGGTCCGGAAGGCTACATCGAAATCCCGGCCAACAAGGAAGAGGCCGACGAGCGCCATCGAAGCCGAACTGGCCGACCACCCGGACAGCGACGACATCGTCGCCGCCGTGGTGCTGGAAGCCACGCCCAAGCTGATTCGCGCCGTGCTCTCCTCGGGCGAGGAAATCAAGATCACCGGCGCCGGGCCTGAGCTTCGCCACCAGCCTGCTGATCGCGACAAGGCGCCGCCGAACCGCGCGCGTCAAGCGCGGCGCCATCATCCGCGTGACGCAGGAAGGCGAGCGCACTGGAGCATGACGCAGATGCCGGAAGTGCGAGTCGGCCTTCGTCGCCGCTCAACACCGGACGACGGCGCGATCCGCGCGCTGGTCGGCGGCTTCGACTTCAACCGCAACAAGTTCAACCACGTGACCCAGGCCTGGCGCCAGCCGGGCTCCTCGTTCAAGCCCTTCATCTATTCGGCCTCGCTGGAAAACGGCTTGTCGCCGGCCACCATCATCAACGACGCGCCGATCACGCTTCGACGCCGGCCAGACCGGCGGCCAGGCCTGGGAACCGAAGAACTACGACGGCAAGTACGAAGGCCCGATGACGATGCGCACGCGGCCTGACGAAGTCGAAGAACATGATCTCGATCCGCATCCTGAACAAGATCGGCGCCCGCTACGGCCAGGAATACACCACCCGCTTCGGCTTCGACGCCGACAAGAACCCGGCCTACCTGACGCTGGCGCTGGGCGCCGGCGCCGTCACGCCGCTGCAGATGGCCGGCGCCTACGCGGTGTTCGCCAACGGCGGCTACAAGGTCAACCCCTACCTGATTTCCAAGGTCACCGACGCCGACGGCAAGGTGCTGTCCGAAGTCACGCCCGACAAGGCCGGCGACGAGGCCAACCGCGTGATCGACGCGCGCAACGCCTTCCTGATGGACAGCATGCTGCGCGACGTGGTGCGCGCACGGCACCGCAGCCAAGGCGCATGGCGCTCGAAGCGCACCGACCTGGCCGGCAAGACCGGCACCACCAACGACTCGATCGACGCCTGGTTCGCCGGCTACCAGCCGCAGCTGGTCGGCATCGCCTGGATGGGCTTCGACCAGCCGAAGAACCTGGGCAACCGCGAAACCGGCGGCGGCCTGGCGCTGCCGATCTGGATCAGCTACATGCAGAAGGCGCTGAAAAACGTGCCGGTCGAGGAACGTCCGGTGCCGGACGGCTTGCTGCAGGCCAATAGCGAATACTATTACGCCGAAAATCCGCCAGGCAGCGGCGTGCGCACCGTCGGCCTCAACGACTTCGGCAGCGACCTGACGCCGGAAGAGCAAAAGGCGCGCGAGGAAGTCAAGAACGAGTTGTTCTGATCGCGCGGCCGGCGCCTCAGCCGGCTGCGCCGGCCAGCGTCAGGGCCACGCCGGCCTGCGCGTGGATGGTTTGCGCCAGCGCCGCCATCAGTTCCGAACCGTCGCGCGTGTCGCGCCAGTGCGCGCCGTCGTGCCTGTAGTGAAAGCCGCCGGACTTCGACGGCCACCCACATTTCCTGCATCGGCGCCTGGCTGTTGATGATGATCTTGCTGCCGTTGTCGACCAATTCGATTTCCAGCACATTGCCGCTGCGGCTGCATTCGAGATCCAGGCCGCCGTCGTCGGCCAGCCTGTTCCAGCGCCGCCTCGATGGCGTCCAGGGTGGCCTCGGCCAGGGCCAGGAATTCCGATTCCGTCATGCTACACTCCGATCAGTTTTTTCAAACAGTGATTCTAATCGTGAAGTCTTCCCTTGATCCCGCGCGGCGCGTTTCGGCTGCAGCTCGCATGGCCTTGAGCGCAGCGGCGCTGTGCAGCCTGCTGGCCGGCTGCGGCCAGACCGGCCCGCTGTACATGCCGGTGCGCCCAGCGCCCGCAGCGACGCCGGTGCCGGCCAAGCCGCCGCCGGTCACGCCGGCGCCATCGCGGATTCCGGCACCCGCCAGCACCCCTCCCGCCAACCAATAAACCGCACTTCAACATGTCGCATTTTTCTTACAGGAACGGCGTCCTCCACGCCGAAGACATGCCGTTGCCGGCGCTGGCCGCGCAATTCGGCACCCCGACCTACGTTTATTCGAAGGCCGCGCTGCTGGAAAATTACGGCGCCTATGCCAACGCCTGCCGCGCCCATGGCCGCGGCGAGGAGACGCGCTGGTGTGCTATTCGGTCAAGTCCAATTCCAACCTGGCGGTGCTGAACCTGCTGGGCCGCGCCGGCTCCGGCTTCGACATCGTCTCCGGCGGCGAACTGCTGCGCGTGCTCGCGGCCGGCGGCGATCCGCGCAAGGTGATTTTTTCCGGCGTCGGCAAAGGCCGCGAGGAAATGCGGCTGGCGCTTGTCGCACGACATCCTCTGCTTCAACGTCGAATCGATTCCCGAGCTGCACCGCTTGAACGAAGTGGCCGGCGCCATGGGCCAGCGCGCGCCGGTGTCGCTGCGCGTCAATCCCGACGTCGACGCCAAGACCCATCCCTACATCTCGACCGGGCTCAAGGAAAACAAGTTCGGCGTCGCCTACGAAGACGCGCTGGCCTGCTACCGCACCGCGGCGGCACTGCCGCACATCGAGGTGGTCGGCATCGATTGCCATATCGGCTCGCAGTTGCTGGACGACGCGCCGCTGCTGGAAGCGCTGGACAAGGTGATCGAACTGATCGACCAGCTGGCGGCGGAAGGCATCCAGGTGCATCACCTCGACATCGGCGGCGGCATCGGCATCACCTACGACGACGAGCGGCCGGTGGCGGTCGGCGATTACCTGGCGCGGCTGTTCGCCCGCGTCGACGCCTGGCGCCAACGAGAAATACGGCGGCGCGCCGATCAAGGTGCTGTTCGAGCCGGGCCGCTCGATCGTCGGCAACGCCGGCATCCTGCTGACCGAAGTGCAATACCTGAAGCACGGCGAGGAAAAGAATTTCGCGATCGTCGATGCGGCGATGAACGACTTGATGCGCCCGGCCATGTACCAGGCCTGGCACGGCGTGCAGCCGGCGCAGCAGCGCGCGGCCGAAACGCGCGTGTACGACGTGGTCGGCCCGGTATGCGAATCGGGCGACTGGCTGGCGCGCGAGCGCGCGCTGGCGCTGGAAGCCGGCGACCTGCTGGCGATCATGTCGGCCGGCGCCTACGGCATGACGATGGCCTCCAACTACAACACGCGCGGCCGGCCGGCCGAAGTGCTGGTCGACGGCGAGCGCGCGCACCTGGTGCGGCGGCGCGAAGCGCCGAGCGAGCTGTTCGCACTGGAGTCGATGCTGCCGGCCGACTGAGGCAGAATGCATGACCTCACTCCCGCATTGCGGGAGTATGTTGCAAAAATCACCATTCCACGCCCGGAATCGGATGTCCTTAAGGGGAGTATCTGAATCCGGGCGGCCCTTGCCTCCAGCCGCCTCAATAAGAACGGGGACTGCGCCGGACTCCGCGCACCGGCGCCACAGCGGGCGCACCGCGCTCCGCCCGCAGCCGCGCCATCCACCAGAGCAGCCGCGCCAGCAGCAGCACCGCCACGATCGTCCCGAGCAGGATCGGCTGCGCGAAGTCGTGCTTGCCCGCCTTCATCCACCAGAAATGCAGGATCGCCAGCGGCGCGATCAGGTAGACCAGCCGGTGCAGCCATTGCCAGCGCTTGCCGCCGAGCCGGCGCACCATGCCGTTGGTGCTGGTCGCCGCCAGCGGAATCAGCAGCACGAAGGCCGAAAAGCCGACCGTGATGAAGGGTCGTTTCAGCACGTCCTTCCACATTTCCTGCACAGTCGAAAAAGTGGTCGAACCAGAGGAAGGTGGTGAAATGCAGCGTCGCGTAAAAGAAGGCGAACAGGCCCAGCATGCGGCGCAGCTTGAGCAGCCAGTTCCACTTGGTGAGCCGGCGCAGCGGCGTCACGGCCAGCGTCAGGCATAGAAAATACAGCGTCCAGTCGCCGCTGTTGCGCGTGATGAATTCGATCGGATTGGCGCCCAGCCGGTCGGTCAGCGTAAATACCACCAGCCGCGCGAACGGCAGCAGCGCCAGCAGGAACAGCGCGCCTTTCAGCAGCTGCAACTGGCGCGCAGCTCGGATTGAAGGCGGGCATCAAGCGGTCCCTTAGAAAAACTTCTTCAGGTCCATGCCGCCATAGAGCGAGGCGACCTCGCTGTAGCCGTTGAACATCAGCGTCTTGCGCTTCTTGGCGAAGAAGCCGTCTTCGCCGATGCGCCGCTCGCTGGCCTGCGACCAGCGCGGATGGTCGACTTCGGGATTGACGTTGGAGTAGAAGCCGTATTCCTGCGGCGCCGCGATATTCCAGGCGGTGCGCGGCTGGTGCTCGACGAAGCGGATCTTGACGATCGACTTGGCCGACTTGAAGCCGTATTTCCACGGCACCACGATGCGCACCGGCGCGCCGTTCTGGTTCGGCAGCACTTCGCCGTACATGCCGAACGCCAGCAGGGTCAGCGGATGCTTCGCTTCGTCCAGCCGCAAGCCTTCGACGTACGGCCATTCCAGCATCGGGCTGCGCAGCCCGGGCATCTGCTTCTTGTCGGCCAGCGTGACGAATTCGACGTATTTGGCGTTGCCGGTCGGCTCGACCTTCTTGATCAGCTGCGACAGCGAATAGCCGATCCACGGAATCACCATCGACCAGCCCTCGACGCAGCGCAGGCGGTAGATGCGCTCTTCCAGCGGCGCCAGCTTCAGCAGGCTGTCGATGTCGAGCGTCATGCGGCTTCTTGACCTCGCCTTCGATGGCGACCGTCCACGGCCGCGTCTTCAGGCGTGCCGGCATTTTGCGCCGGATCGGACTTGTCGGTGCCGAATTCGTAGAAATTGTTGTAGGTGGTGGCGTCCTTGTAGGCGGTCGGCTTGTCCATCACCACATAGGCGGGATTGGCGGCGGCCGCCAGCTTCTGCGCGCCGGGCGCCTGCGCCCAGGCCTGGCGCATGGCCATCTCCAGCAGCGCGCCGCCGGCGATCGAGCCGACGCGCAATCTGCTTGATGAAATTGCGGCGCGACTCGAATACCGCGCGCGGCGTGATTTCCGAGGCGAACGGCAGGTCGATGCCGTTGGGATTGCGTTTGATCAGCATGCTTGCTCCGTGTGATAAGCCGGGATGCGGGGCTCGCTCGCCCCGCACTGTCATGGCTGCAGCTGGCGCTCCACCGCATTGGCGATCTCCAGCAGGCGCGCCTTGCCGATGCTGCCCGACAAGGCATAGCCGTAATCGCGGTCGATCCAGTAGAACGCGCTATTGCCATTCTGCTCCATGATCTGGAAGCCGGTGTTTTTCGACTCGTGCGCGGCATTCTTGATGGTCAGGGTCAGGCGCTGGCCATCCGCGGCTTCGTACATCAGCTGCGCCAGCGGCATGCCGTCGGCCGGCAGCAGGCGCCCGCCCAGCAGCGCAAAGCCCTGCGCATTCAAGTCGGGCGCGTGGATCGGCATCTGCAGCCGTTTCGACAGCCAGGCCACCAGGTGCGCCTCCTGCTGCGCCGGCACTTCGACCGGGTGGCGTTGTTCGGCGGCATAGGTCACATGCGCCAACAAGGCTTCGTGGGCGAAGCGCGTCGCCGCGCTGGCCGCCGCCTCACCGCCCGACGCCGGCAGCATGCCGTGCGCGAACCAGCCGGCCGCCAGTCCGCAGGCCAGCCAGGCGACGGCCGCCGCCAGCCCCTGCGGCCAGGCGCGCGCATGCAGCGCCTGCACCAGGCGCTGCGGAATCGCTTCGTTCAGCACGCCGTCGAACTCGCGGTGCAGCGCCTGCGTTTGCGCGCCCCACTGGCGCACCAGGGCGGCGGCCTCGGGATGCGCCGCCAGATAGGCTTCGACCGCCGCGCGCCGCGCCGGCTCCAGCTGGCCGTCGGCATACGCGTGCAATTCCATTTCGCTCACGGTATCGGTGCTCATTTCATTTGATCCGGGTCAGGGACGGCGTCGCCGGCAGCGCCGCCGCGTCATCGGCCAGCAGCAGGCGCAAGTGCTCGCGCGCACGCGCCAGGCGCGACATCACGGTGCCGACCGGCACTCCCAGCACGCCGGCCGCCTCCTTGTAGCTCATCTGCTCCAGCGCCACCAGCACCAGCACCGCCCGGTGCTCGGCGCTGAGCCGCGCCAACGCGCGCCGCAAGTCGAGCTGCAGCGCCATGTCGCCTGCCGCGGCCGGCTCCACGGCTTCCGGCGCCTCGTCCTCGGCCACCGTCCTGAACCGGCGCGCGCGCGCCGCGTCGTTCAGGTAGAGCCGGTACAGCATGGTGTACAGCCACGCGGTCAGGTTGCTGTTGAAGCGGAACAGCCAGCGCCGGCCGAGCGCGCGTTCCAAGGTGTCCTGCACCAGGTCGTCGGCCCAGGCGGCGTTGTGCGTCAGCGCCCGCGCGTAGCGGCGCAGGCGCGGAATCTGCAATGCCAGATCCTGGGCGAAGTCGGCCATCACCGGCACCTTCGCATCCTTACGGCTTGGCGACGCGCCAGACGTTATTGACGCCGTCGCCGGTCTGGTCGCCCGGCTTCTGGTCCTTCAGCCAGCGGTACAGCGGCTTGCCCTTGTAGGTCCACTGCCGGGTGCCGTCGGCGCGCGCGATGATGCCATAGTCGCCGCTGGCCTGGTCGCTGGCCTGCGCGTGCAGCGCCGGCCAGTTGACCGCACACTGTTCCATGCAGGCGCTCTTGCCGTTGCCGGCCATGTCGCGGTCGAAGGTGTACAGCGTCATGCCGCTGGCGTCGGTCAGCACGCCGTTGGATGCCATGGCCGGCATTTTCGGGGAAGACATGGCGGCGCAGCCGCCCAGTGCCGCGGCCATCAGGAAGGGCAAAACCAGGGTGTATTTTTTCATGGAATCCTCGCTTGGCTGTTAATCGATCGCGCTGCGAAGGCAGCACACCCTGTTAAACAGCCGGCATCCCAGGTTTATTCCATGCCCGCCGAAATAAATCGGCGGCGCCGGAACGGACAACGGGCGGCCGAGCCGAAGCTTGAGCCGCCCGTTGCGCATCCTGCCGCGCGCCTACAGTTCGCCGTAGGAGTGCAGCCCGGACAGGAACATGTTGACGCCGAGGAAGGCGAAGGTGGTGATCAGCAGGCCGATCAGCGCCCACCAGGCCGCCACCTGCCCGCGCAAGCCTTTCATCAGGCGCATGTGCAGCCAGGCCGCGTAATTCAGCCAGACGATCAGGGCCCAGGTTTCCTTCGGGTCCCACGACCAGTAGCCGCCCCAGGCTTCGGCCGCCCACAGGCCGCCGAGGATGGTGGCGATGGTGAAGAAGGTGAAGCCGACCGTGATCGACTTGTACATGACGTCGTCCAGCACCTCGCAGCGAGGGCAGGCGGTCGGCCAGGATGCCCTTCGACTTCAGCAGGTAGGCCGACCGCCGACCATCGCCGCCAGCGCGAAGGTGCCGTAGCCGATGAAATTGGCCGGCACGTGGATCTTCATCCACCAGCTCTGCAGCGCCGGCACCAGCGGCTGGATCTGCGCCGCGTCGCGCGCCACCGTGTACCACAGCAGGAAGCCGACCGCGGCCGAAATCACCAGCAGCACGAAGGCGCCCAGCTGGCGCGTCTCGTAGTGGCTCTTCGTAGTACAGGTAGAACAGCGCGGTGATCAGGCAGAACAGGACGAACACTTCGTACAGGTTGGACACCGGGATGTGGCCGACGTCGGCGCCGATCAGGTAGGACTCGTACCAGCGCACCAGCATGCCGGTGAAGCCGAACACCACCGCCGCCCAGCACAGCTTGGAGCCGACCGCGGCGCCGAAATCGGCGCGCGCCAGCAGGCCGCCCCAGTAGAACAGCGTGGCCAGGAAGAACATCGTGCTCATCCACAGGATCGCCGACTGGCTGGACAGCAGGTATTTCAGGAAAAACTGCGGTTGGCCATCTCGATGTCGCCGCCGTACAGCGCGACCGCCGACAAGGCCGTCAGCGCCAGCAACGGCCATCAGCGCGCGCACCGGCTTCCAGTACCAGCCGAGCCAGGCGAAGGTCGGCGCCGAGGCCAGCAGGATGGCTTTTTCGTAGTAGTCCATGTAGGCACCGTAACGATTCAAGGCGAACAGCGCGCCGGCCAGCAATGCCGCCGCGTACAGCCAGTCGAGCGGCGACAAGCGCCGGAAAAATCCGGCCGGCGGCACATATGCCTGCGAAGCCTGGGTTGCTGCCTGCGTCTGCGTCAATTCCATCATTCTCTCCATTCTCCATCCGGCCCGGTCACCGGGCTGCGGTCGCGCTCAAGCGCAATATCAATTCCGCAAGACTACGCCGATTGCTGCAAACGCGCTTTGAGCGTCTCGAAATCCTTGTCGAAATCCAGCGTCTTGCGCTGCGAACTCATCGCCATCAGGGCTTGCGCCTGCGTCTCGCCCGGCACCGGCTTGACCCATACCCACAGGCGCCGCTCGCGGATGTACAGCATCGAAAACACGCCCAGCACCAGCAGGATGCAGCCGAGGTAGACCACGGTCTTGCCCGGCGAACGCGTGACTTGCAAGCACCGAGGCCTTGATTTCCTCGAAGTCGTCCAGCTGCAGGTAGACCGGCGCGTCGTAGAACGAGGCGTCGGACAGCGCGTTGGCGGCCAGCTGCAGGAAGCGCGCGTGCTTTTCGCTCGGCTTCCAGCGCCGGCAGGCCGTCCTGCGCGCGCGCCGCCTGCCACAGGTCCCACAGGCTGCCGTTCAGTATCTTCATGAAGATATCGGCGGCGCGCTCCTGCTCGGCCGCCGGTACCGCCTCCAGGAAGCGCGCCACCGCCAGGTAGCCGGCTTCCTTGCCGTCGCCGGCAAAGATCGACAGGCTCTTGGCGGCCGACTGCTCCAGCTGCTGCTGCAAATGCTCGCCGTCCTCGCGCGGCCGCGGCAAGGTGCGCTGCGCATAGCGCGCGGCGGCCTTGGCGCGCAGGTCGGGATTATTCAGCGCGCCGCGCAGCCGCATCCATTCCTGCAGCGAATCCTCGTCGTCGGCCGGGATGCGCAGATAGCGGAATTCCTCGCTCGGCGTGTCGCGGATGCCGGCCAGGAACACGTAATCGCCGTCGATGTCGATCGGCTGCATGTAGTTCAGGAATTCGCGCGCCTGCCCGGTCTTGTCGCGCAGCTTGTACTGCACGCTCGGACCGACATTTTTCAGGTCCTTCTTGTTGCGCGGTCTTGGCGGCCGAGCCCAGATGCCTGTCCAGCCCTTCGGCAAACGAGCCCTTGAAATTCTTCTTGCTGTCGACCGCGCGCACGTCCTGTCCGGTGCGCGCCATGTTTTCGACGTTGAACGGACGAAAGCCCGACCACTCGACCGTGTATTCGACGCCGCCGGCGGTTTTCAGTGGCGTCGAACCGCTCGACTTCGCCGTCCATCGCGAAGCTGTGGGCGCTGCCGCCGCTCATCGGATAAGCCAGTCAGCTTCAGCTTGCTGCCGCCGTCTTCGAAGCTGGACTGGTAGATCGCCACGCCGTTGTAGATCAGCGGTTCGTTGACCTTGATGGTCGCCGGGCAGCGTCTTGCCGGTCTCGTGATCGGTCACCACCACGTCGCTGGCGAACAGCTTGGGCATGCCGGTCGAGTAGAAGTCGATGATGAAACTTGCTTCAGCTTGATGGTGAACGGCAAATCCTGGATCAGCACGCCGTCCTGCTGCGGAATGATCGCCGTGTTGCTGCTGGCGCCTTCCGGGATCAGGGTATTGCCGCGGAAGGTAGGATTGCCGAGCCCGAGCCGGTGCTTGGCCGGGATGTCGGCGATGATGCCGTTGCCGGCAAACGGCGTCTTGCCGAAGATCCATTCCTGGAAGCGGATCGGCAGGTCGGAATCGAGCATGCCGCCGAGGCCGATGATGACGATCGCGCTGTGGGCGAAGATGTAGCCCCACTTGTTGGCGGCGCCCTGCTTGGCGGCGATCAGCGCGGCGCCGGCCTTTTCCACCACCTTGACCTTGTAGCCGCTGGCGCGGATGCGTTCGGCCAGGTCCGCCGTCACGGCCGCGCCCGAGCCGGCGACGCTCCATTCGGCTTGATGATGGAAATTGCGCAGCGACTGCTCGCGCACGTTTTCGCGCCAGCTGCGCATGTCCTTCAGCATCTTCGGCGCATTGCGGACGATGCACAGCGAGGTCGAGACCACCAGGAATGCCATGATCAGCAGGAACCACCAGGCCGAATACACGCGCGTACAGGCCGAGCTTGCCGAACACTTCGAACCAGAACGGGCCGAACTGGTTGACGTAGTTCGGCATCGGCTCGTTCTGCTTCAGCACGGTGCCGATCACCGAGGCGATCGCGATGATCGACAGCAGGCTGATGGCGAAGCGCATCGACGACAGCAGCTCGACCGCATCCGCCAGCCAGCGCCGGCTGGTCTTCAGTTGTAGCCCCGCGGTCGTGGTATTCATGATCTGGTATGGCAATCCGTTCTTCAAAAAGCAAAAGGGGCAGCCCTGGCCGCCCCTCCCGCTTCAGTTCATGATGTTGCTTTTGTACTTGGCTTTTTACTGACTTGGCTTTTACTTCAGGCCAGCGACGTAGTCTGCCACAGCTTTCATTTCATCGTCCGACATGCGCTGGGCGATGGTGTCCATCTGCTCGCTGTTCTTGCGGGCGCCGGCTGCTGAAGGCCGCCAGCTGCGCCAGCGTGTAGTCCTGGTGCTGGCCGGCCAGGCGCGGATACTGGGCCGGGATGCCGGCGCCGGTGGCGCCGTGGCAGCTGGCGCAGGCCGGTACGCCCTTCTCGGCGATGCCGCCGCGATAGATCTTGCTTGCCGAGCATCGACCGTGTCCTTGTTCTTGGCCGCGCCCGCTTTCGGCGCTCTGCGCGTCCAGATAGGCGGCGATGTTCTGCATGTCGTCGTCGGTCAGCGGCTTGCGCGATCGCCGTCATCACCGGGTTGTTGCGGTGCCGGGGTCTTGAAATCGACCAGTTGCTTGTGCGATGTAGGCGTCGTGCTGGCCGGCCAGCTTCGGGTTTTGCGCGATGGTCGAGTTGCCGGCGGCGCCGTGGCAGGAAACGCAGGCGGTGATGTTGCGCGCGGCATCGCCATTCGTGTAGAGCGCCTCGCCCTTGGCGGCATCGGCTTTGGCGGCTTTACGTCAGCCGCGTAGGCGAGCCGAGGAAAGCGCCAGCAGCGCGACAAACAAGGCTTCTTGCAAATGGTAAAAACGCACGATTCATTCAAACACCCTGAGGCTTGATTTTAAAATTCTGTCCGGTGGCGTCTGCCAGTCCCGCCTCGGCGCTGCTTGCGCCGCCGCGAATGGCTTTTTGCAACGCATCAATTCGCAACCGCTTATTGTACAATAGCTTTCCGGCATTTTTGCTGCCTTCCTGCATTTTCTGCGCCTCCATGTCCCTACTCTGGCAAGCCCGTTTCTTCACCACCGTGAACCACCTGCGCGATTTACCGGCCACGCAGGTGCCCGAAATCGCCTTTGCCGGCCGCTCCAACGCCGGCAAATCGACGCGCCATCAATATCCTGTGCAACCAGAAGAAACTGGCGTTCGCCTCGCAAGACGCCGGGCCGCACCCAGCACATCAATTACTTTTCGATCGGCGGCGCCCACGTCGGCCAGCACCGCAAGGACGCCACCGTGGTCGAGGAAATCCGCGCGCTGCTGGTCGACCTGCCCGGCTACGGCTACGCCGAAGTGTCCGGCGACGCCAAGCTGCACTGGCAGGAACTGCTCGGCGATTACGTCCAGCAACGGCGAGCAGCTGGCGGCGCTGGTGCTGATCATGGATGCGCGCCGGCCGTTCACCGAGCTCGATATCCAGATGCTGGAATGGTTCGCGCCCGACCGGCAAGCCGATCCACTGCCTGCTGACCAAGGCCGACAAGCTCAACCGCAACGAAGGCGACCAATGCACTGCGCCAGGCGCGCACCGTGCTGGCCAGCTACGTCGACGAAGCCGGACAGCCGTTTCCCTTCACGGCGCAGCTGTTTTCCGCCTTGAAGCGCATCGGGCTGGAAGAAGCCGATCAGCGGATACTGGAATTGGCAGGACTGGCATTGCCGCGCCAAAAACGAGGACCAGGGAGTATCACCTGAAACACCCGTTCGGGCGAATTTAGGCGCCTGAAAAATACTCCCGTCATGGCCAATAAGGCGAGCATTCTTCCACCATAAAGGCTGCGGACGTTTACCGGGATGCAGCGCGCGAAGCCAGGAGCGCCATGTGCTCTGCACATAAGCGACGCAGCGACAACCTGCGCCGGCAAACGTCCGCAGCGAATAAAAAAGCCCTGGAGAAAGGGGATTATCTCCAGGGCAGCAATGCCTGATCGTGAAACGATAGGCCCCGCTCAGGGAGGAGAAGCGGGAGACGAATGAATCGCCTATTGCTAAGAGGGGACACGTTCAATAAAGTTTCATGCTGCCGCTGTTTCGGCATGATTGGTTTTGAAAATTTTTTGGAGAGTGCCATGACCCGTTCCGCCCCTGCCGGCTTTCCCGCCCTCCGCATGCGCCGCATGCGGCGCGACGCCTTTTCCCGCGCCCTGATGCGCGAACACACGGTGACGGCGGCCGACCTGATCTACCCGGTCTTCATTCTGGACGGAAAGAACCAGCGCGAGCAGGTCAGCTTCGATGCCGGGCGTGGAACGGCTGTCGGTCGATCTGCTGCTGGCGGTGGCCGAGGATTGCGTGGCGCTGGGGATCCCGGTGCTGGCGCTGTTCCCGGTCATCGATCCGCACGCTGAAAACGCCGGACGGCATCGAAGCGACCAATCCCGAAGGGCCTGGTGCCGCGCGCGGTGCGCGAACTGAAGCAGCGCTTTCCCGAACTCGGCATCCTGACCGACGTCGCGCTCGACCCCTACACCAGCCACGGCCAGGACGGCGTGCTGGACGCCGACGGCTACGTGCTGAACGACGAGACCATGCGCACTGCTGGTGCGGCAGGCGCTGGTGCAGGCCGAGGCCGGCGTCGACATCGTGGCGCCGTCGGACATGATGGACGGCCGCATCGGCGCGATCCGCAATGCGCTGGAACACGCAGCACCATATCTACACGCGCATCATGGCCTATTCGGCCAAGTACGCCTCGGCCTTCTACGGCCCGTTCCGCGATGCGGTCGGCTCCAGCGCGACGCTCGGCAAGAGCAACAAGATCCACCTACCAGATGGACCCGGCCAACAGCGACGAGGCGCTGCGCGAAGTGGCGCTCGACCTGGCCGAAGGCGCCGACATGGTGATGGTCAAGCCGGGCATGCCGTATCTGGATATCGTGCGCCGCGTCAAGGACGAATTCCGGGTGCCGACCTTCGCCTACCAGGTCAGCGGCGAGTACGCGATGATCAAGGCGGCGGCGCAAAACGGCTGGCTCGATCACGACAAGACCATGATGGAATCGATGCTGGCCTTCAAGCGCGCCGGCGCCGACGGCGTGCTGACCTATTTCGCGCGCGACGTCGCGCGCCTCTTGCGGCACGGCGGCTGAGCATGCGCGCCTCGTCGAGCACCGGCTGGGCCGACCTGCGGATTGCGCTGTCCGCCATCCTCGCCATCAGCGGCGCCATTGTCCGGGAAGCCGCGATCGTCCTGCTCTATGCGTTCAAGCCGCTCACCACGGCATTGATCTTCCTGACCGCGTGGCGCATCCGCAACCCGGTCAATGCCCGCTATCGACGCGCGGTGCTGGCCGGCATCGTGCTGTCGCTGTGCGGCGACGTATTCCTGATGTTGCCGAAAGAGGTCGCGCCCTCCGGCTTTTTGCTGGGGCTGTCGAGTTTCCTGGTGGCGCACTTGTTCTTCCTGCGCGCGCTGACTTCGGACACCCGGCTGTTCGCCAAGCCGCTGGTGCTGCTCGGCTTCCTGCTGTTCGGCGGCGCCAATCTGGCGGTGCTGTGGCCGGGACTGGCGCCGGGCCTGAAAGTGCCGGTGGTAGCCTACGTCGCCTGCCTGGCGGCGATGGCGGCGCAGGCAGCCGCGCGCCACCTGCAATGGCGCAGCCAAGGCAGCCGGCTGGCGGCGCTCGGCGGCATGGCTTTCATGCTGTCCGACACCTTGCTGGCCTATAACAAGTTTTACGCGCCGATTCCCGTCTCGCCGCTGTGGATACTCGGCACGTATTACACTGCGTTGTTATTGATCGCCCGCTCGGTCGCGGCCAGCGAACCGAGGGCCTGAGGTCTACAGGAGGCATCGATGCAAGAAAAAATCATCACACTGGCGACGCCGGTGTTTTTTTTGCTGATTTTCATCGAGTTGGCCGTCGGCCTGCTGCGCGGGCGCAATACCATCCGCCTCAACGATGCGATCAACAGCATCAGCCTCGGCATCCTGAGCCAGGTGGCCGGCACCTTCATGCGCGTGCTGCGCATCGTGATCTACGCCTGGACCGTGCAGTACGTCGCGCTGTGGCGCCTGCCGGCCGACGCCCTCTGGGTCTGGGCCGTCGGCCTGCTGCTGTACGACCTCTGCTACTACTGGCTGCACCGCATGGGGCACGAGGTGAACGTGCTGTGGGCGGCGCACGTGGTGCATCACCAGAGCGAGGAATACAACCTCACCACGGCGCTGCGGCAAACCAGCAGCGGCGCGCTGCTGGGCTGGATCTTTTACCTGCCGATGGCGCTGCTCGGCTTTCCGGTCGAAGTGTTCGTCGGTGTCGCGCTGATCGACCTGCTGTACCAGTTCTGGGTGCATACACAGCAGATCGGCAAGCTCGGCTGGTTCGACCGCGTGTTCGTATCGCCGTCCAACCATCGCGCCCATCACGGCGTCAACGACATTTATCTCGACAAGAACTACGGCGGCATCCTGATCCTGTGGGACCGGCTGTTCGGCACCTTCACCGAAGAGCGCGACGACGAGCCGGTGGTGTACGGCACGCGCGGCCCGCTGCGCAGCTGGAATCCGCTGTGGGCCAACCTCGAAGTGTATAAGGCGATGTGGCTCGACTCCTGGCGCGCCCGGCGCTGGAGCGACAAGCTGCGGGTCTGGTTCGCCCGCCCCGGCTGGCGCCCGGCCGACGTCGCCGCGCGCTGGCCGAAACCGGCGTTCGACATCGAACGGCCGCTGTACGACCCGCAGGTGAGCGCTGCCGGCCTGTGGTATTGCGGCGTCCAGTTCACGCTGGTGCTGTTGCTCACCACCCACTTTCTGGCCACCAAACACATATTGCCGCTGGCGCACAGCCTGCCATACGCGCTGTGGCTCGGCGCCAGCCTGTGGGCGATCGGCGGCTTGCTGGAGCAGCGCGCGCAGTATGCGCTGTTCGAAGCGCTGCGGCTGGCGCTGACCGCCGGCGGCGTGCTGCTGACGGGCGCCTGGTTCGGCGCCGTGGCGCTCCCGCCCGCCATGCAGGGTACGGTGGTCGTCCTCGCTCTCGCCTCGCTGGCTGCGCTGTGGCTGGCCCTCAAACCTTCCGTACGGATGCATGGATATATTCCTGATCGGTGACAACCAGGTCACGCACAGCACCACGCTGCCAGAAGCGGTGCCGGCGCGCGGCTTCCTGTGGCTCGACGCCACCCACGACGAGGTGGCGGCCGACCCGGAACTCTGGCGCGACCGCATCGCGCACGCCACCGGCGTTCAGATCTACGATCCGCACCTGACCGACGCCGTCAACCTGGCCCATCCCAGCTATTTCGATTCGACCAATGCCTATGCGATGGTGGTGTTCCGCAAGCTGGCCCTGACTACCGGCGCCGCCCCGGAAACGGCGTCCGAAGCCCCGCCTGACAACGGCCTGCGGCGCAAGATCCCGCCGGCGCTGACGCGGCTGACGACGCTGCCGGTCACCTTCCTGCTGATGGACCATGCGCTGGTCACCGTACACGGGCCCAACAGCCGCACCGTCGAGGCCGTCCGCACGCGGCTGCTCGAATCCCGCGAACGCGCCGACGGCAATGGCCATGGCGGCGCGCCGTCCGAGCTCGCCGGAAGATCTGATGCTGCGCCTGCTGAATGCAATGGTCGACCAGTACCTGGAACTGCGGCAGCCGCTCACTGCCCAGCTCGACCGCTGGCAGCGCGCGCTGCTCGATCCGCGCCGCCCGTTCAAGGACTGGTCGGCGCTGCTCGACGCCCGCATCGAACTACGCAAGCTCGACCATCTGTGCGAGGAACAGCACGATGCGCTGCAGGAACTGCGCGACTACGTGGTCGACTCCGCGGCAGAGGAAGAGCTCAGCCGCGGCAAGGATCTGCTGCTGGTGCGCATCAACGACGTGATGGAGCACGTGACGCGCGTGCTGAACCATGCGCGCCGGCTGGAATCGTCGATCGAGTCGGCGGTGCAGATCCACTTCTCGGCGATGGCGCACCGCACCAGCGAAATCATGCGCACGCTGACCGTGATCACCGCGCTGTTCATGCCGCTGACCTTGATCACCGGCATCTTCGGCATGAACTTCAGCGAAATGCCCTTGCTGAAAAACCATGCGGGATTCTGGCTGACCATGGGCGCGATGGCTTTGATCGTGGTCGCCATGCTGGCGTTCTTCCGACGCCGCCGTTATCTCGATGAGCGCGTGCTCGACCACCATCGGCGCGAGCACAAGTAAGCGGAAGGAAAGCGCCGGCCGCAAAAAAAGCGCCCTCGACCACCGGGCGCTTTTTGCTGGAGCGACGCTGCTTACTTGTTCGGCTGCGGCGTCAGGCGCAGATAGGGCCGTGCCGCGGTGTAGCCTTTCGGATATTTCTGCTTGATCACGGCTTCGTCGGTGATCGTGAGCGGGATGATGACGTCGTCGCCGTCGCGCCAGTTGCCCGGCGTCGCCACCGTATAGCCATCGGTCAATTGCAGCGCATCGATGACGCGCAGCACTTCGTCGAAATTGCGGCCGGTGCTCATCGGGTAGGTGATGGTCAGGCGCACTTTCTTCTTCGGATCGATCACGAACAGCGAGCGCACGGTCGCGGTTTCCGACTGGTTCGGGTGAATCATGTCATACAGCTGCGACACCTTGCGGTCGGCGTCGGCGATGATGGGAAAACCGACCACGGTCTTTTGCGTGTCTTCGATATCCTTGATCCATTTCTGATGCGCATCGGCCGGGTCGACCGACAAGGCGATCGCCTTCACGTTGCGCTTGTCGAATTCCGGCTTCAGCTTGGCGGTCAAGCCGAGTTCGGTGGTGCAGACCGGCGTGAAGTCGGCCGGATGGGAAAACAGCACGACCCACGAATCGCCCGCCCATTCGTGAAACTTGATCTTGCCGATCGAGGAATCCTGCTCAAAATCAGGCGCGGTGTCGCCAAGATGCAAAGACATGTCAATCTCCCAAAAAAGTTATGCAGCTATCAATATAGTGCTCAACGCCGTGCGGCTCAAGGATAGAGAAGTAGATTTCTTATGCATGATCGAATATGTGCGCGTAACTGCGCGGGTTGGGCACCGAGGCTGTGCCCAGCGGGCAAATTTGCGCGGGGCGCTCGAGCAGTTCGGTACGCAAGGCTGTCAGTTCGCCGATGCGGGCCTCCATCATGGCGACCTTGTCGAGCAGCAAGACGGCGACCGCCGCATCCGTCTGCGGCGCTCGCGATCCGCAGATCCGTTTCGGCCGCTACGCCGCCGCCGCGCGCTTTCCTGTGCGCGATCTGGCAAGTGTACGCGATAGCGCACGGCGCCAGTGCCGTGGTGCTGGCGTTCACCGTTGTGGAAATCGGCTTCAGGCCTGGCGCAATCACTGCCGCTGCGCGACGCTCAGGAGGCGCCGGCCGGCGCCAGCGAGCGCAGGAATTTTTCCGCGTCCTGATAACCGATCACACGGGTGCCCTGGATTTCGCCGCCGTCCTTGTCGAAGAAGATGATGCCGGGCGGCCCGAACAACTTGAAACGCTTCAGCAATGCCTTGTCGTCGGCATTGTTGGCCGTGACATCGGCCTGCAGCAGCTGCATGCCGGCGAAGCGCTGCTGCACGCGCGGATCGGAAAAGGTCCACTTTTCCATCTCCTTGCAGGAGACGCACCAGTCGGCATAGAAATCGAGCATGGTGACGCGGCCGTTGGCCTGCGCCAGCGCCGCATCCAGCTCGGCCGGCGACTTGACCCGCACGAACTGCACCGATGCCGCCGCCGTACCTCCTGCCAGATGCGCCAGCGGCGCGCTGAGCTCGCGCCCGCCGCTGGCGGCGCCGACCAACTGCAGCAGGCCGGCGGCCGCAAACAGCAGGCCGGCGGCCTTGGCGGCCCAGCCGCTGCGGCCATTCCACAACAGCCAGGCGCCGTAGCCGACGCCGAGCACGGCCCAGCCCAGCATCTGCAGCAGCACCGGCAGCAGCGGTGCCACCATCCACCAGGCCAGCGCCAGCATCATGACGCCGAAGAAACGCTTGACCTGCTCCATCCAGGCGCCGGCGCGCGGCAGCAGCGCATTGGCCGAGACGCCGATCAGCAGCAGCGGCACGCTCATGCCGACCGCCATTGCAAACAGCGCGCTGCCGCCGACCACCACGTCGCGCGTCTGGCTGATATACACCAAGGCGCCGGCCAGCGGCGCCGCCACGCAGGGGCCGACGATCAGCGCCGAAATCGCCCCCATCGCGAACACGCCCAGCCAGATGGCCGCCGCGCTGCCGCTCGGACGCGCGCGCCAGCCGCGTCTGCAGTGCCGCCGGCACCTGCAGCTCATAGAAGCCGAACATCGACAGTGACAGCGCCACCATCAGCAGCGCGAAGGCCGACAGCGTCCACGGATTCTGCAGGCTGGCCGCCAAGCCTTCGCCGATCAGGCCGGCGGCCACGCCAAGCGCGGTGTACACGATCGCCATCCCGAGCGAGTAACTGGCGGACAGCGTGAAGCTGCGCGCGCGGCCGCCGGGATTCTGCCCGTTTGCGCCGACGATGATCGACGACAGGATCGGCACCATTGGCAGCACGCAAGGTGTGAACGCGAGGCCCAGGCCGAGCAGGAAAAACAGCGGCAGGATCGTCAGCAGCCGGCCGCTCTGCAGCGAGGCTTCGATGCGGCCGAGTTCGGTTTCCGGCGCCGGCAAGCCTTGCGCAGCGCCTGCGCTCGGGCCGGCGCCGGTGCTGCTGGCCAGCGGCGGCGTATCGAGCGGCGCGGCGGCTGGCTGGCCGCCGATGCCGATCGCCGCCAGCAAGCCGCCGCCGTTCTTCGACAGCCGGATCTCCGACTCCATCGGCGCATAGCACAAGCCCTGGTCGGCGCAGCCCTGGCTGGTGGCGACCAGGGTGAAGGCGCCGTCGGCCTCGACCGGGATCGTGACCGTCACCGCCTTGCGGTAAGTCTCGACCTCCTTCTGGAAAGTCTGGTCGAACTTGACCTGGCCGGCCGGGATCTGCGGCTCGCCCAGCGTGGCGCCGTCGGCGCGGAACTGGAAGCGCTCGCGGTACATGTAATAGCCGTCGGCGATCGCATAGCTGACGGCGACCGTCTTGCTGTCCACCATCCGCGCGGAGAATTTGAACGCGGCCTCCGGCTCCAGGTAGTCGTCGGCCGCATGCGCCCGCGGCGCCAGCAGCACCAGGGCTGCCAGCATGAGGGCCAGCGCGCTGGCCAGCCAGCGCCACGTCCCTGCGGCCGGAGTCGATGTATGCATTCTGCTCATGTCAAATCTGTATGTCTTTCTTGGTTTCCGCCGCCACCCAGGCCAGGTAGGCCGGCAGGCCGGCGACGATCGGCACGGCGATGATTTCCGGCACCGCATACGGATGGAGGGCGCCGATCGCGGCCTCCAGTTCGGCGTAGCGCGCCTCGCTGGTCTTGAGCAGGACGCTGACTTCCTCCGCCTGTTCCAGCGCGCCCTGCCAGCGATACACCGACTGCACCGCCGGCAGAATGTTCGCACACGCCGCCAGTTTCTGCTCGACCAGGCTGTGCGCCAGCGCCTGGGCACTGGCCAGGTCGGGCAAATTGGTCAATACCAGCAAGGCTTGCGTCATCACATCCTCCATCAAGATGGTGGCATTTACTTCAGCAGCCGGCGCCGCGTCAGCACCGTCGCCAGGTAAAAGCCGCCCAGGCAGTAGGCGGCCAGCGTCGCCAGGTGCAGCGCCGGCGCCGCCGGCCAGTCTCCCAGGATCAGCGGCCGCACCAGTTGCACCGCCGCGTGCAGCGGCAAGACCTGCGCCAGCAGCTGCAGCCAGTGCGGCAATTGCGCGGTCGGATAATAGACACCGGACAAAAAGATCATCGGCGTCAGCACCAGCGTGAAGTAGTAGGTGAAAAAATCGTAATTCTGCGCCAGCGCATTGACCACCAGCCCGAGCGACGCGAACATCATGCCGATCACGAACAGCAGCGGCAGCACCAGCAGCGTATGCGGATGCAGGCCGATCCCCAGCGCGAACATCACGCCCAGAATGGCGACGCCGGAAAACACCGACTTGGTCGCGGCCCACAGCATTTCCGCCAGCAAGACGTCGTCTAGCGAGAGCGGCGCGTTCAGCAGCGCATCCCAGCTGCGCTGCACGTGCATGCGCGAAAACGCCGAATACAGCGCCTCGAACGAGGCCGCCATCATGATCGACATGCAGATCGAGCCCGACGCCAGGTACTGGATGTAGGGAATGCCGTCAATGCTTTGCAGCAGGCTGCCGAGGCCATAGCCGAAGGCGATCAGCGTGATCAGCGGATCGGCGACATTGCCCAGCAGGCTGGCGCCCGCCAGTTTCTTCCACACCAGAAAATTGCGCTGCCAGATGGGCCAGAAGCGGCGCGACAGCAGCGGCAAGGCGTAGTTTGCAGAGCTCATGTCAATCCCGGATCTCGCGGCCGGTCAGCTTCAGGAACAAATCTTCCAGGTTGGCCGGGCGATGGATGTAGCGTATGCCGTTGACCGTCTGCAAGCCGGCGAGCAGCGGGCGGGCGTCGTTGGTATAGCAAAACACCGTTTCGCCGCTGTGCTCGATGCGGGCCGATTTGGCCTGCCCTTCGGCGGCGGCCCAGGCGGCGGCGCCGTCGCCGTAGACTTCGACCACTTCCGCCTCGATATGTTGCGCGATCAACGCGCGCGGCGAGCCCTCGGCGATCATGCGGCCGTGGTCGATCACCGCCAGCCGGTCGCACAGCCGTTCGGCCTCGTCCATGAAATGGGTGGTCAGGAAGATCGTCTTGCCGCGCGCCAGCAGGGTTTTCAGGCGCTCCCAGATCATGTGGCGCGCCTGCGGGTCGAGGCCGGTGGTCGGCTCGTCCATGAAAATCAGGTCCGGATCGTTCACCAATGCCCGCGCCAGCGTCAGGCGCCGTTTCATGCCGCCCGACAGCTCGCTGATGCGGGCGTCGCGCTTGGCCGCCAGGTTGGAAAATTCCAGCAGTTGCGGAATGCGCGAACGGATCAGCGCATCGTCGAGGCCGAAGTAGCGTCCGAACACCAGCAGGTTTTCGGCCACGGTGAAATCGGGATCGAGGTTGTCGCCCTGCGGCACCACGCCGACGCGCGAGCGAGCCGCCCGCGCCTGGGCCGGAATCGGCTGGCCGGCCAGCGTGATGGCGCCGCTGTCGGCTTCGGTCAGGCCGAGGCACAACCGCAGCGTGGTGGTCTTGCCGGCGCCGTTCGGACCGAGCAAGCCGTAGCACTCGCCGCGCCGCAGGGCGAACGACAGGCCATCGATCACCACGCTGCGCGCGGCGTCGGCGCCGTACGACTTGCGCAGATCGGAAACGGCAAGGATCGGGGATTCGGACATGCCAGGACTCATTTCTTCAGGCGCCACCATGGGCCACGCCGGAGCATCTTGCCTTCACACATAAGGAGTATGTCACATATATGGCCTTTACATGGCCGGCATGGGCAGCATGTATAGGGAGTATATGAAACGCCACAGCTTTTATGTCCAGCGAGCGTGCCCACGCGCCAAACAAAAAAGCCAGGCAGGGCCTGGCTTTTTGGGCGACGACTGCGGCGGACCCGCTTATTCGACGGTTTCGGCGCTTTCCGCCTCGACCGGCTCCGGGCGATCCAGCAGTTCGACGTAGGCCATCGGCGCATTGTCGCCTTGGCGGAAGCCCATCTTCAGGATGCGCAGGTAGCCGCCGTTGCGGGTGGCGTAGCGCGGGCCGAGTTCGGCGAACAGCTTGACGCACCATTTCACGATCGCGCAGGCGATTGAAGGCCAGGCGCTTGTTGGCCAGGGTGTCGATCTTGCCCAGCGTCAGGATCGGCTCGATCACGCGGCGCAGTTCCTTGGCTTTCGGCAAAGTGGTTTTGATGGCTTCGTGACGCAGCAGCGAAACTGTCATGTTGCGCAGCATCGCCAGGCGATGCGAGGAGGTGCGGTTCAGTTTACGAAGGCCGTGACGGTGACGCATGATACTTCCTTTCAGTTTTCAGTTTGGATCCAGCTCTTCTATCGCTGCGCACCGAGGCGCAGCGCGGGCCGGTAAGGTCTAGGTTGACGACGATGGCGGCACCAGCTCGCGCCGGCGGCCGCCCGGATTACTTCTCGAGGCCGGCCGGCGGCCAGTTCTCCAGCTTCATGCCCAAGGTCAGGCCGCGCGACGCCAGCACTTCCTTGATTTCGTTCAAGCGACTTGCGGCCCAGGTTCGGCGTCTTCAGCAGTTCGTTTTCGCTACGCTGGATCAGGTCGCCGATGTAGTAGATGTTTTCGGCCTTCAGGCAGTTGGCCGAACGCACGGTCAGCTCCAGGTCGTCGACCGGACGCAGCAGGATCGGATCGACCTGCGGCGCGCGCGACGGCGCTTCGGCGGCGGCTTCGGTGCCTTCCAGCGCGGCGAACACGTTCAGCTGGTCGACCAGCACGCGCGCCGATTGGCGGATCGCTTCTTCCGGCGAAATGACGCCGTTGGTCTCGATGTTGATGATCAGCTTGTCGAGGTCGGTACGCTGCTCGACGCGCGCCGATTCCACCGCATAGGAAACGCGGCGCACCGGCGAGAACGAGGCGTCCAGGATGATGCGGCCGATGGTCTTGTTGACGTCTTCCGACAGGCGGCGCACGTTGCCCGGCACATAGCCGCGGCCCTTTTCCACCTTGATCTGCATGTCCAGCTTGCCGCCGGCGGTCAGGTGCGCGATCACGTGATCCGGGTTGACCAGTTCGACGTCGTGCGGCAGGTCGATATCCGAAGCCAGCACGGCGCCTTCGCCTTCCTTCTTCAGGGTCAGCGTGACTTCATCGCGGTTGTGCAGCTTGAACACCACGCCCTTCAGGTTCAGCAGCAGGTCGACCACGTCTTCCTGCACGCCGTCCAGCGACGAGTACTCGTGCACGACGCCGGCGATCGTCACTTCGGTCGGCGCATAGCCGACCATCGACGACAGCAGCACGCGGCGCAGCGCGTTGCCCAGCGTGTGGCCATAGCCACGCTCGAACGGCTCCATCACGACTTTGGCATGGCCGGGGCCGTAGGCTTCGACTTCGATGATACGCGGCTTCAACAGACTGTTTTGCATGAAATGTCCTTTTCAATACCCTCGGCTCGTTACACCGATAAGGCTGATGGAAATTGTTATCAATTGGAGACAGAGTTTATGAGGCGCCGCCGTGCGCCGAATTACTCTGTCCCCAACTGGAATTCAAGCGCGGCGGAGAAACGGTATTAACGCGAATACAATTCGACGATCAGCGATTCGTTGACGTCGTTGGCGATTTCGCTGCGGTCCGGCAGCGACTTGAAGGTGCCTTCCATCTTCTTGGCGTCGACCGCCACCCAGGCCGGCATGCCGACTCTGTTCGGCCAGCGACAGCGCTTCGACGATACGCGCCTGCTTCTTGGCTTTTTCGCGCACGGCGACGACGTCGCCCGGCTTCACTTGGTAGGAAGCGATGTTGACGACGTTGCCATTGACCGTGAACGCCTTGTGCGAGACCAGCTGACGGCCTTCGGCGCGGGTCGAGCCGAAGCCCATGCGGTACACGACGTTGTCGAGGCGCGCTTCCAGCAGCTTCAGCAGGGTTTCGCCGGTGTTGCCCTTGCGGCGGTCGGCTTCGGCGAAGTAGCGGCGGAACTGGCGCTCCAGGATGCCGTACATGCGCTTGACTTTTTGCTTTTCACGCAGCTGGTTGCCGTAGTCCGAGGTACGGACGCCGGAGGTGCGGCCGTGCTGGCCCGGCTTGGAGTCCAGTTTGCACTTCGAATCCAGCGAGCGGCGTGCGCTCTTCAGGAACAGGTCCGTGCCTTCACGGCGGGAGAGTTTTGCTTTTGGTCCGATATAACGTGCCACGTTGTTTCCTTTCTTTATGTAATGACGCCCCGAGCTATGAGCCGCCCGGGAGCGGCGAATTACTCTGTCCCCAACACTTTAGTTGACGTTCCGACTGAATCGGATCCGATTCGTCAAACGCTAGTCCGGTCTGCCTGCTACCAGACGGTGGGCTTAAGTACAAAACCCGCCAGGGGTGCTGGCGGGCAGTTTTTTGCTACTGCAAACTGCTGTCGATGCGCTGACCGAGTCAGCCGGCATTAGATACGGCGGCGCTTCGGCGGACGGCAGCCGTTGTGCGGCACCGGCGTCACGTCCTGGATCTGGGTGATCTTGATGCCCAGGTTGTTCAGGGCGCGCACCGCCGATTCACGGCCCGGGCCCGGGCCCTTGATGCGCACTTCGAGATTCTTGACGCCGTATTCGACCGCCACCTTGCCTGCGGCTTCCGCTGCGACCTGCGCCGCGAACGGGGTCGATTTGCGCGAACCCTTGAAGCCGGCGCCGCCGGAAGTCGCCCACGACAGCGCATTGCCCTGGCGGTCGGTGATCGTGATGATGGTGTTGTTAAAGGACGCGTGGATGTGCGCGATGCCTTCGGCAACGTTCTTCTTGACTTTCTTGCGCACGCGTGCTGCTGCGGCGTTATTCGGTGCTTTTGCCATGATGATTTCCTTGAATCCGACCTTCAATCAAACTGCTGAGCAGCCTTTGCCAGCGTCGATTATTTCTTCAGCGATTGCGCTGCCTTGCGCGGACCTTTGCGGGTGCGGGCATTGGTGCGGGTACGCTGACCGCGCACCGGCAAGCCTTTACGATGACGCATACCGCGGTAGCAGCCCAGGTCCATCAGACGCTTGATGTTCATCGAGACTTCACGGCGCAGGTCGCCTTCGACGACGAATTTGCCGATCTCGTCACGCAGCTTTTCCAGCTCGTTGTCGTCCAGGTCCTTGACCTTTTTCGTGGTGGATACGCCCGTCTTCACGCAGATTTCCTGCGCGCGCGGGCGGCCAATACCATAGATCGCCGTCAGGCCGATAACGGTGTGCTGATGGTTGGGGATGTTTACCCCTGCAATACGTGCCATTCGTTATTCCTCGATCAATAACGTTAATTAACCTTGACGCTGCTTGTGGCGCGGCTCGATGCAGATGACACGAACGACGCCTTTGCGCTTGATGATCTTGCAGTTGCGGCAGATCCGCTTGACTGATGCGAGCACTTTCATTTTTGCCCTCTTTCTTTCAATTACTTAAATTCACGGAGCAGAGACAAACCTGATGGTGCTCTGACTTCCCACAATAAAACAGTCTGTTACTTGGTACGGAACACAATACGTGCGCGGCTCAAATCGTACGGCGTCAACTCCACCGTAACCTTGTCTCCCGGCAAGATGCGAATGTAGTTCATCCGCATTTTTCCGGAAATATGGCCTAGCACGACATGTCCGTTTTCCAGCTTCACCCGAAATGTTGCATTCGGAAGATTCTCGAGAATCTCACCTTGCATCTGGATGACGTCGTCTTTTGCCATTCGGTTTATTGATCCCCTGGCGCTTAACGCGTCGGAATTCCGCCCTTGAAATTTGCTTTTCGCAGCAGCGATTCATATTGCTGCGACATCACATAGTTTTGCACCTGCGCCATGAAATCCATCGTCACCACCACGATAATCAGCAGCGAGGTACCACCAAAGTAGAACGGCACTTTCCAGCGCGCAATCAGGAATTCCGGCAGCAGACAGACCAGGGTGATATACAGCGCACCCACCAGGGTCAAGCGCATCAGGATCTTGTCGATGTAACGCGCGGTCTGGTCACCGGGACGAATACCCGGCACGAACGCACCGCTCTTCTTCAGGTTGTCCGCGGTTTCCTTGCTGTTGAACACCAGTGCCGTATAGAAGAAGCAGAAAAACACGATGGCCAGCGCATACAGCAAGGCATGAATCGGCTCGCCCGGCGCCATCGAAGCCGCCAAATCCTTCAGAAACCGCATCACCGGGTTGCTCGCATCACCCGAGGTGAACCAACTGGTGATGGTTGCCGGGAACAGGATGATCGACGACGCAAAGATCGGCGGAATCACGCCTGCCATATTCAGCTTCAGCGGCAGATGGCTGCTTTGGCCGCCGTAAATCTTGTTGCCGACCTGGCGCTTCGCATAATTGACCAGAATCTTGCGCTGCCCGCGCTCGATGAACACCACCGCATAGGTCACCGCCGCGGCAATGACGCAAATCAGGATCGCCGCCAGTGCACTCATCGAACCGGTACGAACCAGTTCGAACAAACCGCCCAGGGCGCCCGGCAAACCGGCCACGATACCGGCAAAGATGATGATCGAAATACCGTTACCCAGGCCACGCTCGGTGATCTGCTCGCCCAGCCACATCAGGAACATGGTGCCGGTTACCAGAGTCACCACGGTCGTGAAGCGGAACGCCAGGCCCGGATCGATCACCAGCCCTGCCTGCGACTCCAGCGCAACGGCGATACCAAGCGCCTGAAACGTCGCCAGCACCAGCGTGCCGTAGCGGGTGTACTGCGTGATCTTGCGGCGTCCGGCTTCGCCTTCCTTCTTCAGCGCTTCCAGCTGCGGCGACACCACCGACATCAATTGCATGATGATCGAGGCCGAAATGTACGGCATGATGCCCAGAGCAAATACCGCAAAGCGCGACAGCGCGCCACCGGAGAACATGTTGAACATGCCCAGGATGCCGCCCTGATTCTGCTTGAACAGCTGGGTCAGCTGAGTCGGATCGATGCCCGGCACCGGGATATGCGCCCCGATACGAAATACCACCAAGGCCCCCAGCAGGAACCACAAGCGATTCCACGGGAAACCGCTTGCCGCGCTCTTAGCAAGTTTGGAATTAGTCGCCAATTATTGCTCCGGGATTAAGCCAAGCATTTATACAACCGAGCCACCCGCGGCTTCGATGGCCGCCTTGGCGCCCTTGGTTGCAATCAAACCCTTGACTGTCACCTTTTTGGTCAGTTCGCCGGACAGGATGACGCGCACGACGCGCGCCAGCTCCGGCACCAGGCCGGCCTGCTTCAGTGCCAGCACGTCGACTTCGCCGAGCGGCAGCTTTTCCAGATCCGACAAGCGGACTTCCGCCTTGTAAGGCGTTGCCAGCGACTTGAAGCCGCGCTTCGGCAGGCGGCGCTGCAGCGGCATCTGACCGCCTTCGAAACCGACTTTATGAAATCCGCCGGAACGGGATTTCTGACCTTTGTGGCCGCGACCGGCGGTTTTGCCCAGGCCCGAACCGATACCGCGTCCGACGCGACGTTTAGCGTGCTTGGCACCATCGGCCGGCTGAATGCTATTCAATTCCATGATTTGCTCCGTTCGCAAGTCGATACTTACGAAACCACTTTCACGAGATACGATACCTTGTTGATCATGCCACGCACTGCTGGCGTGTCTTCCAATTCGGAAACCGAATTGACACGACGCAAACCCAGACCACGCACGGTGGCGCGATGCGTCTCGCGTGTTCCGATCAGGCCCTTGACCAACTTAACTTTGACTGTCTTCGCCATGAGAATCACCTTAGCCCAGAATTTCTTCAACGGACTTGCCGCGCTTGGCGGCAATCTCCGCGGGCGTGTTCATTTTGGCCAGGCCATTCAATGTCGCACGCACCATGTTGTAGGGGTTGGTCGATCCGTTCGACTTCGCCACCACGTTGGTCACGCCCATCACTTCGAAAATTGCACGCATCGGACCACCGGCGATGACGCCGGTACCTTCTTTGGCCGGAGCCATCAGGACCGACGAGGCGCCATGCTTGCCGGTGACCGTGTGCTGCAGGGTGCCGTTCTTCAACGCCACCTTGATCATCTTGCGGCGCGCTTCTTCCATCGCCTTTTGCACGGCGACCGGCACTTCCTTCGACTTGCCCTTGCCCATGCCGATGCGGCCATCGCCATCACCGACCACGGCCAGCGCCGCGAAACCCATGATACGACCACCCTTGACCACTTTGGTCACGCGGTTGACCGCGATCATCTTTTCGCGCATGCCGTCATCCGGCTTGTCGCTTTGCATCTTCGATTGCATTTTTGCCATGACGATTCTTCCTTAGAACTTCAGACCGGCTTCACGCGCGGCTTCGGCCAGCGCCTTGACACGGCCGTGGTAACGGAAACCCGAGCGATCGAACGCAACTTCGGTAATACCTGCTTGCAGTGCCTTCTCTGCCACGCGCTTGCCGACCAGCGAGGCGGCGGCAACGTTGCCACCCTTGCCCGACTGCAGCCGGCCAGTTCTTGCCGCACTTCGGCTTCCAGCGTCGAGGCCGACACCAGAACGCGCGCGTCCGGACCGATGATGCTGGCATAAATATGCAGATTGGTGCGATGCACCGCCAGGCGGTTCACTTTCAGCTCTGCGATCTTGGCACGGGTTTGACGTGCGCGGCGCAGACGTGATTGTTTCTTGTCCATCATCAACCCCTATTACTTCTTCTTGGTTTCTTTGAGCATAACCACTTCGTCCGCATAACGAACACCCTTGCCTTTGTACGGCTCAGGCTCGCGGTATGCGCGGACTTCCGCAGCCACCTGACCGACCCGCTGGCGATCGATACCCTTGATCAGGATTTCGGTCTGGGTCGGGGTTGTCGCACTTGACGCCATCCGGCATCTGATGCACGACCGGATGCGAGAAACCGAGCGACAGGTTCAGCTTGTCGCCCTGCGCCTGGGCACGGAAGCCCACGCCTACCAGGGTCAGCTTCTTTTCGAAGCCCTTGGTGACGCCGTTGACCATGTTGCTGACCAGTGCGCGCAGCGTGCCCGACATCGCATTCGCTTCGCGGCTGTCATTGGCGGCCGTCGAACTTCAGCGTGCCGTTGTTGTTTTCGATCTTGACCAGGCCATTCAGGGCCTGCGACAGCGTGCCCAACGGACCCTTTACAGTGATCTGCTCTGCCGTGATGGTCGCTTCCGCGCCGCTTGGCAGTGCGATCGGCATTTTACCTACACGAGACATGTTGCACTCCTTAGGCCACGTAGCAAATGACTTCGCCACCGACACCGGTTGCGCGCGCTTTGCGGTCGGTCATGACGCCCGGGGCGTCGAAACAATCGCCACACCCAGGCCGTTCATGACGTTGGGGATTTCGTCCTTGCCTTTGTAGACGCGCAGGCCGGGACGGGACACGCGCTCCAGGCGCTCGATGACGGGACGGCCGGCGTAGTACTTCAAACCGATCTTCAATTCCGCCTTGCCTGCAGCTTCGGACACGGCAAAATCTTCAATGTAACCCTCGTCCTTGAGGACGTTGGCAATCGCAACCTTCACTTTGGACGACGGCATCGCTACCGTGGTCTTTTGAACGCCTTGCGCGTTGCGGATGCGGGTCAGCATATCGGCGATAGGATCGCTCATACTCATTGCTTATTCTCCTATTACCAGCTGGCTTTGGTCATACCCGGGATCTCGCCACGCATGGCGATTTCACGGAGCTTGGTACGGCCCAGACCGAACTTGCGGAAAGTGCCACGGGGACGACCGGTGATCGCGCAGCGATTACGCTGACGGGTCGGAGCGGAGTTGCGCGGCAGCGCCTGCAATTTCAGGCGCGCTTCGTAACGCTCTTCTTCCGACTTCGATTGGTCGTCGATGATTGCCTTCAACTCGGCACGCTTGCCGGCGTATTTCTTCACCAGGTCGGCACGCTTTTGTTCACGGTTAATCAGTGCCAGTTTTGCCATGGCGACCTCAGTTTCTGAACGGAAATTTAAATGCGGCGAGCAGCGCTTTCGCTTCGTCGTCGGTCTTCGCGGTCGTCGTGATGCTGATATTCATGCCACGCAGCGCATCGATCTTGTCGTACTCGATTTCGGGGAAAATGATCTGCTCTTTGACGCCGATGTTGTAGTTGCCACGACCATCGAAAGCACGACCGGAGACACCACGGAAGTCGCGCACGCGCGGCAGCGCCACGGTGATGAAGCGATCCAGGAATTCGTACATGCGCGCACCGCGCAGGGTCACCATGCAGCCGATCGGGTAGCCTTCGCGGATCTTGAAACCGGCGATAGCCTTGCGCGCCTTGGTCACCACCGGCTTCTGGCCAGCGATCTTGGTCAGGTCGCCCACCGCGTGCTCGATGATCTTCTTGTCCGCGACCGCTTCCGACAAACCCATGTTCAGGGTGATCTTGGTCAGGCGCGGCACTTCCATCACCGACTTGTAACCAAATTTGTCGGTCAGGTCGGCAACGACCTTTTCTTTATAGAATTCTTGGAGACGGGCCATGATCTGTTACACCTTAACGACTTCGCCGCTGGACTTGAAGACGCGGACCTTCTTGCCGTCCACGATCTTGAAGCCCACGCGATCTGCCTTGCCAGTTGCCGCATTGAACAATGCAACGTTCGACACGTGAATCGGCATCAGTCTTGTCGACGATGCCACCAGTTGTACCCGTCATCGGGTTCGGCTTGGTCGCCTTCTTGGCGACATTCACGCCTTCGACGATGACGTGCTCGGCGTCGACGCGTTGCTGCACGACGCCGCGCTTGCCCTTGTCCTTGCCGGCCAGAACGATGACTTCGTCGCTTTTTACGAATCTTATCCATAACGACTCCTTACAGAACTTCAGGCGCGAGGGACACGATCTTCATGAAGCGCTCGGTGCGCAGTTCACGCGTGACCGGTCCAAAAATACGCGTGCCGATCGGCTCCAGCTTGGCGTTCAGCAGCACGGCGGCATTGCCGTCGAACTTGACCAGCGAACCGTCCTGGCGGCGCACACCCTTGGCGGTACGCACAACCACGGCATTGTAAATTTCACCTTTCTTGACGCGGCCACGCGGCGCAGCCACCTTGACGGTGACCTTGATGATGTCGCCAATGCTTGCATAGCGACGCTTGGAGCCACCCAGCACCTTGATGCACATTACTTCGCGCGCACCGGTGTTGTCGGCCACTTCGAGCCGGCTTTCAGTTTGAATCATGATATTTTCTTTCCCAACTTAACCCGTCGCAACCCACACAATGTGGCTTCGCGGTCAGTCTTGGTCCCGCCAGCCGCCCCTTGCGGAGCCGCGCTGTTTAGGTGGACGATTTCCAAAACTTCGTTGCAGGCCGCAGACATCGCGGTGGACCACTGCGGCAACACATGAACGAAGCCCAGCATTATGACAGCAAACCAGCGGGCCTCGCAATACAAATTTTAGGCTTACACTACCTGTGCTACTTGCACCACACGGGTCACGGTCCAGGCTTTGGTCTTGGAGATCGGACGACCTTCCTGGATCTCGACCGTGTCACCGGTCTTGGCCTGGTTGGTTTCGTCATGCGCGTGGTACTTGTTCGAGCGCACGATGATCTTGCCGTACAGCGGGTGCTTGACGTGACGCTCGATCAGCACGGTGACGGTCTTGTCCATCTTGTCGGACACGACCTTGCCGATCAGCGTACGCTTCGAGCGCCTGTTTTACTTGATCGTTCATTGCTGCGCTTCCTTCTGATTCATGACCGTCTTCACACGCGCGATATCGCGGCGCACTTTCTTGAGCTGGGAAGTGTTGCTCAGCTGCTGCGTCGCGATTTGCATGCGCAGGCCGAATTGGGCCTTCAGCAGATCGTTCAGCTCCTTGTTCCAGGCAGCCTGGTCCTTGCCGCGGAGTTCAGTTGCTTTCATATTCCACTCCTGTTATTGGCCGACTTGACGAACCACGAAGGTGGTCAGCCAGCGGCAGTTTGGCAGCGGCCAGGCGGAATGCTTCGCGCGCCAGCGCTTCATCGACGCCATCCATCTCGTACAGGACTTTGCCCGGCTGGATTTCAGCGACGTAGTATTCCGGATTACCCTTACCGTTACCCATACGGACTTCGGCCGGCTTGTTGCGAAATCGGCTTGTCCGGGAAAATACGGATCCAGATACGGCCGCCACGCTTGATGTGACGGGTCATGGCGCGACGTGCCGCTTCGATCTGACGCGCGGTGATACGGCCGCGGCCGATTGCCTTCAGACCGAATTCACCGAACGACACGGCGGTGCCGCGCGTAGTGCGAAATGCCGGTGTTGCGGCCTTTTTGCTCTTTACGATATTTTCTGCGTGCTGGTTGCAGCATGATTATTCTCCTGCTTTCTCAGCGGGCACAGCGGCTGCGCCATCGGCGCGGCATCCTGCTTCGTGCGCACACGTGCAGCGGCTGCCGGCGCAGCGCCAGGTGCGGCCGTTTGCCCTTCAGGACGCTTGGCACGCGGGCGGCTGGCTGGCTTGCCATCGTCACGACGCGGTCCGCGGCGCTTCTTGCCTCATCGTCGGACGCCACATCGATGGACGGTGCTTCGCCGCTGGCCAGGCGATCACCCTTGTAGACCCAGACCTTGATACCGATGATGCCGTAGGTGGTCTGCGCTTCGCCGAAGCCGTAGTCGATGTCGGCACGCAGCGTGTGCAGCGGCACACGGCCTTCGCGATACCATTCGGTACGTGCGATCTCGATGCCGTTCAGGCGGCCCGACGACATGATCTTGATGCCCTGGGCGCCCAGACGCATTGCATTTTGCATCGCGCGCTTCATGGCGCGGCGGAACATGATGCGCTTTTCCAGCTGCTGCGCGATCGAATCGGCGATCAGCTGCGCATCGATTTCCGGCTTGCGGATTTCTTCGATGTTGACGTGCACCGGCACGCCCATGATCTTGGTCAGCGCGACCTTCAGCACTTCGATGTCTTCGCCTTTCTTGCCGATCACCACGCCCGGACGCGAGCTGTAAATCGTGATGCGCGCGTTCTTGGCCGGACGCTCGATGACGACGCGGCCAACCGAGGCGTTCTTCAGCTTCTTCTTCAGGATAGGCGCGAACCTTCAGGTCTTCGTTGAGCATGCCGGCAAAGTTGCTGTTGCCGGCATACCAGCGCGAGCCCCAGTTACGGGTTACCGCAAGACGAAAGCCGGTCGGATGAATCTTCTGTCCCATCGTGACTCCTTAGTTGCCGACAGTCACGTAGATGTGACAGGATTGTTTCGAGATACGATCGCCCCGACCCTTTGCACGTGCGGTAAAGCGCTTGAGGACCGAGCCCTTTTCGACGTAGATCGTCTTGACTTTCAGCTCGTCGATGTCGGCGCCATCATTGTGCTCGGCGTTCGCGATTGCGGACTCGAGCACCTTCTTGATGATGACCGCGCCTTTTTTCGGGCTGAAGGCCAGAATGTTGAGGGCCTGATCGACTTTCTTGCCGCGGATCAGATCGGCAACCAGACGGCCCTTCTGAGCCGACAGGCGCACACCGCGGAGGATAGCTTTAGTTTCCATCATGCACCTTATTTCTTAGCCTTCTTGTCAGCAGCATGACCCTTGAACGTACGGGTCAGCGCGAACTCGCCGAGCTTGTGACCGACCATGTTTTCGGAGACGTACACCGGCACGTGCTGCTTGCCGTTATGCACGGCGATCGTCAGTCCGATGAAGTCCGGCATGATCGTCGAACGGCGCGACCAGGTCTTGATCGGCTTCTTGTCTTTGATCGCTTGCGCGGTCTCGACTTTTTTCACCAGGTGGGCGTCACAGAACGGCCCTTTTTTCAATGAACGTGTCATGTGTTACCCCTTATTTCTTGCCACGGCGCGAGACGATCATCGAAGTCGTGCGCTTGTTGCGACGCGTCTTCTTGCCCTTGGTCTGCTGGCCCCACGGCGACACCGGATGACGACCGGCGGCCGTCTTGCCCTCACCACCACCGTGCGGGTGATCGACCGGGTTCATCACCACACCGCGAACGGTCGGGCGAACACCGCGCCAGCGCATCGCACCGGCCTTGCCGATCTTGCGCAGGTTGTGCTCGCCGTTGCCGACTTCACCGACGGTCGCACGGCATTCGATGTGCACGCGACGCACTTCACCGGAACGCAGGCGCACCTGGGCGTACGTACCTTCGCGCGCCATCAGCACCACGCCGGCGCCGGCGGTACGCGCCATCTGCGCACCCTTGCCAGGCAGCATTTCGACGCAATGCATGGTGGTACCGACCGGGATATTGCGGATCGGCAGGCAGTTACCCGACTTGATCGGCGCTTCCGAACCGTTCATCAGCTGATCGCCGACGGCCAGCCCTTGGTGGCGATGATGTATTGACGCTCGCCGTCCGCGTAGCACAGCAGCGCGATGTTCGCGCTACGGTTCGGATCGTATTCGATGCGCTCGACCTTGGCCGCGATGCCGTCCTTGTTGCGACGGAAATCGATCACACGATAGTGCTGCTTGTGACCACCACCGATGATGACGGGTGGTGATGTGGCCGTTGTTGTTACGACCAGCGGTCTTCGATTTCTTCTCAATCAGAGCGGCAAGCGGACGACCTTTGTACAGGTCGGGATTAACGACCTTCACCATACCGCGACGGCCAGGCGAGGTCGGCTTCACTTTAACGAGTGCCATTATTTAGCCTCCTCGGTAAAGTTGATTTCCTGACCCGGCTTCAGGCACACGAAGGCGCGCCGGGTATGGTTGCGACGACCGTTGAAACGGCCGGAACGCTTTTGCTTGCCCTCGCGGTTTGCCACCTGCACCGACTCCACTTCGACCTTGAACAGCAGTTCGACGGCCGCCTTGACTTCCAGCTTGGTCGCGTCCGGCGTCACCAGGAAAACGACTTGCTCGTTCTTTTCCGCAACGCATGGTGGCCTTCTCGGAAATCACCGGCGCCAGCAGCACTTTCATCAGGCGCTCTTCGCTATGTTTTGCCACTGCGCTCATGCCAGCATCTCCTCGATCTTGGCCAGTGCCAGCTTGGTGATCAGGATTTTCTTGTAGAACACCAGCGACATCGGGTCGGCCTGATGCGGCTCGACAACCAGCACGTTCGGCAGGTTGCGCGATGCCAGCAACAGGTTTTCTTCAAGGTTGTCGGTAATCACCAGCACGGAATCCAGTCCCATGCCCTTCAGTTTTTGCGACAGCAGCTTGGTCTTCGGCGCTTCGATCGGTCAGATTTTCGATGACCGACAAACGCCCTTCGCGGGCCAACTGCGAAAGAATCGAGCAGATACCTGCGCGATACATCTTCTTGTTGACCTTGTGCGAGAAGTTCTCTTCCGGCGAGTTCGGGAAGATCCGACCGCCGCCACGCCACAGCGGCGAGGACGACATACCGGCACGCGCGCGGCCGGTGCCCTTTTGGCGCCACGGCTTCTTGGTCGTGTGATGAACTTCTTCACGATCCTTCTGCTTGCGGTTGCCGCTGCGGGCATTGGCCTGGTAGGCCACGACGACCTGGTGAATCAGGGCTTCGTTGTAATCGCGACCGAAAATGGTATCCGGCGCAGCAACGTTGGAGGCTGCCTGACCTTGTTCATTCAGGAGCTTGAGTTCCATCGATTAGGCTCCCTTCTTGGCTTTGACTTTGACAGCCAGGCGACACGACCACCTGGCCGTTCTTGGCACCCGGAACCGCACCCTTGACCAGCAGCAGCTGGCGCTCGGCATCGATGCGGGCGATTTCCAGATTTTGCACGGTGCACGGTGACGTCACCCATGTGACCGGTCATGCGCTTACCCGGGAAGACGCGACCCGGATCCTGCGCCATACCGATCGAACCCGGCACGTTGTGCGAACGGGAGTTACCGTGGCTGGCGCGACCCGAAGCGAAGTTGTAACGCTTGATGGTGCCGGCATAGCCCTTACCGATGGACACGCCTTGCACGTCCACTTTCTGACCAACTTCGAACAGGCTGACGGCAACGACGTCGCCCGCCTTCAGTTCGGCGGCCTTGGCGGCATCGATACGGAATTCCTTGAGAACGGTACCAGCTTCGACGCCAGCTTTGGCGTGATGACCGGCGGCAGCCTTATTCACGCGAGAAGCGCGACGCTGACCGAATGCGACCTGAACAGCGGAATAACCATCCGTGTCAGGCGTTTTGATTTGTGTCACACGGTTGTTAGACACGTCCAGCACGGTAACAGGGATCGATTCCCCGTCATCCGTGAAGATGCGCATCATACCAACCTTGCGACCAACAAGGCCCAGGCTCATTTTTTCTCCATTCCCGCCTACGATTGGGCGGGGCTGATGTTTGTACTACTCGATAACGCGAGAACGCAATGCGCATTCTCGCCGAAGCCGAACATTATAGCTCGACGCTTTTTTTTCCACAATACTTAAATGCGCGGATTGTGCTGCAATCCCCCACTTCCGCAACATGCGGCAAGGAGGGGATTGACGGCTTTCGTTCCCGGCAGTGGCGGGAAGGGCTTTGCCCTGTTCGCCACCACCGTTCCGCGCACTGTCATTTGTTATTACTGCAGCTTGATTTCGACGTCGACGCCAGCCGGCAGGTCCAGCTTCATCAGCGCATCAACGGTCTTGTCGGTCGGGTCGACGATGTCCATCAGACGCACATGGGTACGGATCTCGAACTGATCGCGCGAGGTCTTGTTGACGTGCGGGGAACGCAGCACGTCGAAGCGCTGGATGCGGGTCGGCAGCGGCACCGGGCCTTTGACGACGGCGCCGGTACGTTTCGCGGTGTCGACGATTTCCAGCGCGGACTGATCGATCAGGCGATAGTCGAATGCTTTCAGGCGGATACGGATTTTCTGGTTTTGCATGATTTTTCCCTTAAAGAGCGAGCCGCGGGCAAGTCATTGCCCACGGCGGTGTTTGAATTCAAAGAGCGTAGAAATCCTGCAGCCCGATTACTCGATGATCTTGGCAACCACGCCGGCGCCGACGGTGCGGCCGCCTTCGCGGATGGCGAAGCGCAGGCCTTCTTCCATCGCGATCGGGTTGATCAATTGCACCGTGATCGAGACGTTGTCGCCCGGCATCACCATTTCCTTGTCCTTCGGCAGTTCGATCGAACCAGTGACGTCGGTGGTGCGGAAGTAGAACTGCGGACGGTAGTTGTTGAAGAACGGCGTATGACGACCGCCTTCATCCTTGCGACAGCACATAGATTTCGCCGGTGAAGTGCTTGTGCGGCTTGATCGAACCCGGCTTGGCCAGCACTTGGCCGCGCTCGACGTCTTCACGCTTGGTGCCGCGCAGCAGCACGCCGACGTTGTCGCCGGCTTGACCCTGGTCGAGCAGCTTGCGGAACATTTCGACGCCGGTGCACGTGGTCTTTTGCGGTGTCGCGGATGCCGACGATTTCGATTTCTTCGCCGACCTTGACGATGCCGCGCTCGACGCGACCGGTCACCACGGTGCCGCGGCCCGAGATCGAGAACACGTCTTCGACCGGCATCAGGAAGGTGCCGTCGACCGCGCGCTCCGGGGTCGGGATGTAGGTGTCGAGCGCGTCGGCCAGCGCAGGATCGCCTGTTCGCCCAGTTCGCCTGGTCGCCTTCCAGGGCCAGCTTGGCCGAACCCTTGATGATCGGCAGGTCGTCGCCCGGGAATTCATACTTCGACAGCAGCTCGCGCACTTCCATTTCGACCAGCTCGAGCAGTTCGGCGTCGTCGACCATGTCGCACTTGTTCAGGAACACGATGATGTACGGCACGCCAACCTGGCGCGCCAGCAGGATGTGTTCGCGGGTTTGCGGCATCGGGCCGTCGGCGGCCGAGCACACCAGGATCGCGCCGTCCATCTGCGCCGCGCCGGTGATCATGTTCTTCACATAGTCGGCGTGGCCCGGGCAGTCGACGTGGGCGTAGTGGCGGCCGCGGTTTCGTATTCGACGTGCGAGGTGTTGATGGTGATGCCGCGCGCCTTTTCTTCCGGCGCATTGTCGATCTGGTCGTAGCCCTTGGCTTCGCCGCCGAATTTCTTCGACAACACGGTCGCGATCGCCGCCGTCAGAGTGGTCTTGCCGTGATCGACGTGCCCGATCGTGCCCACATTCACGTGCGGCTTGGTCCGCTCAAACTTGCTCTTTGCCATTTCAAAATTCCTTCAAAAGAACGATTTAATTTTTTTGGGGCGGAAGGGCAGAATTCCCGCCCGCCCCGCTTGCATCTGCTTGAACCTGGAGCCCGGCCGGCTCGGCTTTGTCCACCTTGCCGGCCCGACCCCACGCTGTCCCGCCAACCGGAGCCGGGCTCCGGCCGCACTTTACTTACTTGGCCTTGGCGCTGACGATTGCCTCGGTGACGTTCTTCGGCGCTTCAGCGTAGTGCTTGAATTCCATCGTGTAGGTTGCACGGCCCTGCGTTGCGGAACGCAGCGAGGTCGCGTAACCGAACATTTCGGACAGCGGCACTTCGGCCTTGATGATCTTGCCGCCACCGCCGGCGATTTCGTCCATGCCCTGCACCATGCCGCGACGGGACGACAAGTCGCCCATCACGGTACCGGCGTAGTCTTCCGGCGTTTCGACTTCCACGGCCATCATCGGCTCGAGGATGACCGGGCTGGCCTTGCGGCAGCCGTCCTTGAATGCCATCGAACCAGCCATGCGGAACGCGTTTTCGTTCGAGTCGACGTCATGGTAGGAACCGAAGGTCAGGGTGACCTTGACGTCAACCACCGGATAGCCGGCCAGCACGCCGTTCGGCAGGGTCTCGAGGACACCCTTCTCGACCGCCGGGATGTATTCGCGCGGCACCACGCCGCCCTTGATGGCGTCGACGAACTCGAAGCCCTTGCCCGGCTCCTGCGGCTCGATCGTCAGCACGACGTGGCCGTACTGGCCGCGACCGCCCGACTGCTTGACGAACTTGCCTTCGACGTCCGTGGCGGTCTTGCGGATGGTTTCGCGGTAGGCAACCTGCGGCTTGCCGACGGTCGCTTCCACGTTGAATTCGCGCTTCATGCGGTCGACGATGATTTCCAGGTGCAGCTCGCCCATGCCAGCGATGATGGTCTGGCCGGATTCTTCGTCGGTGCGCACGCGGAACGACGGATCTTCCTGCGCCAGGCGATTCAGCGCCAGGCCCATTTTTTCCTGGTCGGCCTTGGTCTTCGGCTCGACCGCCTGCGAAATCACCGGCTCCGGGAACACCATGCGCTCCAGGGTGATGATCGGAGCGTCGGGTCGCACAGGGTTTCGCCGGTGGTCGCTTCCTTCAGGCCGACGGCAGCGGCGATGTCGCCGGCGCGCACTTCCTTGATTTCTTCGCGCTGGTTGGCGTGCATCTGCAGGATACGGCCGAGGCGCTCCTTCTTGCCCTTGACCGGGTTGTACACGGTATCGCCCGACATTGACCACGCCCGAATACACGCGGAAGAAGATCAGCTGGCCGACGAACGGGTCGGTCATGATCTTGAACGCCAGCGCCGAGAATTTCTCGTCGTCGCTGGCTTGGCGGGTGACCGGCTCGTCGTCGTCGTCAACGCCCGCGACCGGCGGAATGTCGACCGGCGACGGCAGGTATTCGATGCACGGCGTCCAGCATGCGCCTGCACGCCCTTGTTCTTGAACGCGGTACCGCACATCATCGGCACGATTTCGCGTGGCGATGGTGCGCTGGCGCAGGCCGGCCTTGATCTCTGCTTCGGACAGGTCGCCTTCTTCCAGGTACTTGTTCATCAGCTCTTCGGACGCTTCGGCAGCCGATCTCGACCATCTTTTCGCGCCACTCTTGGCGGTGTCGGCCAGTTCGGCCGGAATGTCGCGGTAGTCGAACTTCATGCCCTGCGATGCGTCGTCCCAGAAGATCGCCTTCATCTTGACCAGGTCGACCACGCCCTGGAAGTTGTCTTCGGCGCCGATCGGGATCTGCAGCGGGCATCGGATTGGCCTTCAGGCGCGCGCGCATCTGCTCGTACGACCTTGAAGAAGTTGGCGCCGGTACGGTCCATCTTGTTGACGAAGGCCAGACGCGGCACCTTGTACTTGTTAGCCTGACGCCACACGGTTTCCGACTGCGGCTGCACGCCGCCGACTGCGCAGTACACCATGCAGGCGCCGTCCAGCACGCGCATCGAGCGCTCCACCTCGATGGTGAAGTCGACGTGGCCCGGGGTGTCGATGATGTTGATGTGGTGTCGGCGCGGAACTGTTGTCCATGCCCTTCCAGAAGCAGGTCATCGCGGCAGAGGTAATCGTGATGCCGCGCTCTTGCTCCTGCTCCATCCAGTCCATGGTCGCCGCGCCGTCATGCACTTCACCCATCTTGTGGTTCACGCCGGTGTAGAACAGGATGCGCTCGGTCGTGGTGGTCTTGCCGGCGTCGATGTGAGCGGAAATACCGATGTTGCGGTAACGCTCAATGGGGGTCTTGCGAGCCATGATTTAATCCTAAATCTTTTAATGGACAAAACCGAGCGTCATTTTTTTACCAAAAATGTGCCCGGCTTCGAACAAATTACATAAGCAGACAAGCGCTCACGCCATGCGTGGCGCGACGCGTCCATCAATCCATTAGAAGCGGAAGTGCGAGAACGCCTTGTTCGCTTCTGCCATGCGGTGCACTTCGTCGCGCTTCTTCATCGCGCCGCCACGGCCTTCGGCGGCTTCCAGCAGTTCACCACCCAGACGTTGCGGCATCGATTTTTCGCTGCGCTTGTTGGCGGCTTCGCGCAACCAGCGCATCGACAGCGCCATGCGACGCACCGGACGCACTTCGACCGGCACCTGGTAGTTGGCACCACCGACGCGGCGGGACTTCACTTCGACCATCGGCTTGCAGTTGTTGATCGCGGCCAGGAACACTTCCAGCGGGTCCTTGCCGGACTTGCTCTGGATATGGTCGAACGCACCATAGATGATGTTTTCGGCGACCGACTTCTTGCCGGACAGCATCAGGACGTTGACGAACTTGGCGACATCCACATTACCGAATTTCGGATCCGGCAGGATTTCGCGCTTGGGGACTTCACGACGACGTGGCATTTCAATTCCTTTCGATCTTCAGTTGAGTGCGGTACCTTTACCGCACCTCGCGGACGGCCATCATGACCGCCCACTTACTCGGCCCATCCGGGGCCGACTCAGTCGCATGGCTTGCGCCATGCAAAGACAATTACTTCTTGGCGGCCTTGGCGCGCTTGGCACCGTACTTCGAACGCGCCTGCTTACGGTCCTTGACGCCCTGGGTATCCAGCGCGCCGCGCACCATGTGGTAACGCACACCCGGCAAGTCCTTGACACGACCGCCGCGCAGCAGCACGACGCTGTGCTCCTGCAGGTTGTGGCCTTCACCGCCGATGTACGAAATGACTTCGAAACCGTTGGTCAGGCGCACCTTGGCGACCTTACGCAGAGCCGAGTTCGGCTTCTTCGGGGTGGTCGTGTAGACACGGGTGCAGACACCGCGCTTCTGCGGGCTGTTTTCCAGCGCCGGCGACTTGCTCTTGACGGTCGCGCCGATACGCGCGGATTGCGAATCAGTTGATTGATGGTTGGCATCGTTTTAATCCAACAAAATTACGGCATTAAAAACATTCCCGAAAACGGTTGTCCGGGAGACTGGAAAATCATTGCGCCGCAATCTGACTGATATTCGGCACAGGGTTCGATTTGACTTGGAGGAGAAGCGTCGCAGGAAGCGGAAAGTGCAGACCAAAGAACGCTTAAGCCCAGCAGAGCTTAAAATCGAGAACTCGCGAGTATATGCCGGTCTGGCGAGACAGTCAACCGCGAATCGCGTGTTTACGTTGCCGCAGAGCCGTCTGCCGACGGCTTGCCGGCCGCGGCGGCATGGCGGCGACTGGCTTCGACGTGGACACCACCCCGCCTTTCTCGAGCATTAGATACTCCTCGATTCCTGCGCTTGTTCCGCTCTAAAACAGAGCAGAATTTCGCCATACTCCCTTCACACCGGTTAGCGGATGGCGCGTCCGAAGGTCAAGGCGGCGTGCCCGCGGCAATTTCTCCCAAAGCCGGCGTCTGCGCCGATAATGGCGTTTTTGCCCTTGATCCCATGCGCCTCCTGCGTCCACCCAACCTGCTGATCGTCGCCACCTACCTGGCCTTGTCGGCGGTGCCGTTCGTGCCGTTTCTGTGGGGCGGCACGGTCGCGCAGCCGGCCCGCATCGCGGCGCTGGAGCTGCTTGCGTGGCTATTGGCCTGGACGCTGTGCGGGCGGCCGGCGTGGTTCCACTGGCTGTTGCTGCCGGCGTTTCTGGCGTTGCCGGCCGAGCTGTACTTGCGCTTCTTCTACGGCGAGGGAATCTCCGCCCATCATCTGGGCATCATTGCCGAAACCACACCGGGCGAAGCGTTCGAGTTCCTCGGCCGCTGGATCTGGCTGTTGCCGGCGCTCGTGCTGGTCGCCGGCAGCTGGTGGTGGCTGACGTGGCGCGCCGCCATCCGCACACGCGACCTCGACTGGCAGGGCTCGCGCCGCGCCGCGGCAGCGCTGCTGCTGGCACTGGCGGCCGGCGCCTGGCTGTATGGCCGCGGTTTCGACGTCCAAGCGCTGGCGCCGGCGACGGCGGCATCCGGCCGTTTGCCGAGCGCGGCCGGCTTCGCGGGGCCTGCTTCCGCACCTGCCGCACGCGCAGCCGGCGCGGCAGCGGCGGACAAGGACAAGCTTCCGGCATGGCTAGCCTATGCGTTCGCGCCGGAGCCGTTCGGCTCGAGCTGGCCCTTCGGCTTGGGCCTGCGTTTTTACGACTTCTGGAAGGAGCGCCAGTACCTGCACACCCTGAAGGCGCGCAGCGACCATTTTTCATTTAACGCGTATCAGCCGGCGACGGCCCAGCAGCCGCAGATCGTGGTGATGGTGATCGGCGAATCGGCGCGCTATGACCGCTGGGGCCTCAACGGCTACGCGCGCGACACCACTCCGCTGCTCAGGAACCAGGCCAATCTGGTCAGCCTGGGCAACCTGGTCACGGCGGTTTCGGCGACCCGGCTGTCGGTGCCGGTGATCATGTCGCGCAAACCGGCGACGCAAAGCTTGAAGCCCGGCTTTGCCGAAAAATCCTTCATCAGCGCCTATCGCGAAGCCGGCTTCAAGACCTGGTGGCTGTCCAACCAGATGTCGTTCGGCAAGTTCGACACGCCGGTTTCGGTGTATGCGAACGAGGCCGACGTCAGGCGGTTCCTGAATCTGGGCGGCTTTCGCGGCGGCTCCAGCTACGACCAGGTGCTGCTGCCGGCGCTGCAGCGGGCGCTGGCCGATCCGGCGCCGAAAAAGCTGATCGTGCTGCACACGCTCGGCAATCACTGGAACTATAGCCAGCGCCACCCACCCCAGTACGAGCGCTGGCAGCCATCGCTGTCCGGCATCGACGGCCCGACGCCGACCGATCCGAAGATCAGGGCCGCCTTGAACAACAGTTACGACAATTCGATCCTGTACACCGACTGGTTGCTGTCGCAGGTGATCGCCGAGCTGACGGCGAGCGGCCAGCTGGCGGCGATGATGTACGTGTCCGACCATGGCCAGACGCTGTACGACGGCAGCTGCAAGCTGGTTTTTCACGGCCACAACACGCAGTACGAATTTCACGTGCCGGCCCTGGTCTGGTATTCCGACGCCTGGAGCGCGGCCTTTCCGGACAAGGCGCGCCAGCTGCGGCGGCATCGCGATGCGCCGCTGTCGACCGAGAACGTATTCCATTCGCTGCTCGACCTGGCCGACATCCGCTATCCGGACGAGCGGCTGGAGTGGAGCATTTTCAGCAGTCGCTGGCAGCCGCACAAGCGCTATGTGGACAGCTATGGCTGGACCGATTACGACAACGCCACATTCCGAGGCGACTGCCGCGAGGTCATCGACAAGGGGACGCCGCTGGTGCGGCAGCGCTAGCGCGGCGGCCCCGGTCTTGCGCGGTTTGCAGCGCTTCATGCGTCGCTGCCGCCGGTGAGCCAGATGGCCGCCTCCGGCCATTCGACTATCTCTTGCAGAAAGCCGCTGCAAACGGGGGTATATTGCAAAACTGCCCATTTAACGTGCGATATTCACCCTATACACAGGGAGTATCCAGCTCTGCACAGGCCAACCAGGGACAGCGCTGCGACTATGCCAAGCGCTGTCCCCAAATTCGCCTGGAGCCGGGCCGGGACGATTTAGCGCCTCCTCCTCTCCACCATAAAAAAACGGCGCCGGAAAACCGGCGCCGTTCAATATACAGCTGCTACTGGATCAGGCTTCGCCGTCCGGCGATCCCATCGCTTCCGAATGCATTTCGGCTTCGGCCGCGTGCGCCAGTTTTTCGGCTTCCAGCAATGCCGCGCGCTCTTCCGCTTCCCACGTTTCCTTCTCCTTGCGGGCGCGGTGGAAGGCCAGGCCGGTACCGGCCGGAATCAGGCGGCCGACGATGACGTTTTCCTTCAGGCCGCGCAGGCCGTCGCGCTTGCCCATGATCGCCGCTTCGGTCAGCACGCGCGTGGTTTCCTGGAACGATGCCGCCGAGATGAACGAATCGGTCGACAGCGATGCCTTGGTGATACCCAGCAGCACGTTTTCGTAGGTCGCCGGAATCTTGCCTTCGGCGATCACGCGGTCGTTTTCGTCCAGCAGTTCGGAACGCTCGACCTGCTCGCCGGCGATGTAGTTGGTATCGCCGGCATCGACCATCTGCACGCGACGCAGCATCTGACGCACGATCACTTCGATGTGCTTGTCGTTGATCTTCACGCCCTGCAGACGGTACACGTCCTGCACTTCGTCGACGATGTAGCGCGCCAGCGCTTCGATACCCAGCAGGCGCAGGATGTCCTGCGGATCGGCCGGGCCGTCCACGATCATCTCGCCCTTGTTCACCACCTGGCCGTCGTGCACCAGCACCTGCTTGTCCTTGGTGATCAGGAACTCGTGCTTGTTGCCGTCCATGTCGGTGATTTCCAGGCGCTGCTTGCCCTTGGTCTCCTTACCGAACGCGACCGTACCGGTGACTTCCGCCAGCATGCCGGCATCTTTCGGCGAACGCGCTTCGAACAGCTCGGCCACGCGCGGCAGACCGCCGGTGATGTCGCGGGTCTTCTGCGATTCGGTCGGGATACGCGCCAGCACTTCGCCCACCGATGACTTGCTGACCGTCTTTCACGGTGATCAGCGCGCCGACCTGGAAGCCGATCGTCACCGCGTGCTCGGTGCCGGCGATCTTCACTTCCTCGCCCTGCTCGTTCAGCAGCTTCACCTGCGGACGCAGCGTCTTGGTGGCCGAACCGCGACGCTTGGCGTCGATCACGACCAGGGTCGACAGGCCGGTCACTTCGTCCACCTGGCGCGCCACGGTCACGCCTTCTTCGACGTTCTCGAAGCGCACCGTACCGGCGTACTCGGTGATGATCGGACGGGTCAGCGGATCCCAGGTCGCCAGCGCGGTGCCGGCCTTGAGCGCCATGCCATCCTTGACGATCAGGGTGGCGCCGTACGGCACCTTATGACGCTCGCGCTCGCGGCCGTGGTCGTCGGTGATCAGCACTTCGCCGGAACGCGAAATGACGATCTGCTCGCCCTTGCCGTTGGTCACGTAGCGCATGGTGGCGGTGAAGCGTGCCGTGCCGTTCGACTTGGCTTCGACCGACGATGCCACCGCCGCACGCGATGCCGCACCACCGATGTGGAAGGTACGCATCGTCAGCTGGGTACCCGGTTCGCCGATCGACTGCGCAGCCACCACGCCGACCGCTTCGCCGGCGTTGACCAGCATGCCGCGGCCGAGGTCGCGGCCGTAGCACTTGGCGCACAGGCCGTAGCGCGTGTCGCAGGTCAGCGGCGTGCGCACCTTGACTTCGTCGATGCCGAGGCGCTCGATCTCTTCGACCATGTCTTCGTCCAGCAGCGTGCCGGCTTCGTACAGGGTGGCCTGGGTTTCCGGATTGACGATGTCGTTGGCAGCGACGCGGCCGAGGATACGGTCGCGCAGGGCTTCGATCACTTCACCGCCTTCGACCAGCGCCTTCATCGAGGCGCCGTTGGCAGGTGCCGCAATCGTCCTCGATCACCACCAGGTCCTGCGTCACGTCGACCAGACGGCGCGTCAGGTAACCCGAGTTCGCGGTCTTCAGCGCGGTATCGGCCAGACCCTTACGAGCGCCGTGGGTCGAGATGAAGTACTGCAGCACGTTCAGGCCTTCGCGGAAGTTCGCGGTAATCGGCGTCTCGATGATCGAGCCGTCCGGCTTGGCCATCAGGCCGCGCATACCGGCCAGCTGGCGGATCTGGGCGGCGGAACCGCGGGCGCCGGAGTCGGCCATCATGTAGATGGCGTTGAACGATTCCTGGGTGCCCTTGGCTGCCGTCGCGCTTGACGACGTCTTCGACCTTCAGCTGCTCCATCATGGCCTTGCCGACTTCGTCGCCGGTCTTGCCCCAGATGTCGACCACCTTGTTGTAACGCTCGCCCGCGGTCACCAGACCGGACGCGTACTGCTGCTCGATCTGCTTCACTTCGTGTTCGGCGGCCGCGATCAGCGTCGCCTTTTGCGGCGGTACCAGCATGTCGTCGACGCAGATCGAGATGCCGGCGCGGGTCGCCAGGCGGAAGCCCGACTGCATCAGCTTGTCGGCAAACACGACGGTCGCGCGCAGGCCGCACTTGCGGAACGAAATGTTGATCAGCTTCGAGATTTCCTTCTTCTTCAGCGCGCGGTTCAGCACCGAGAACGGCAGGCCCTTCGGCAGGATTTCCGACAGGATCGCGCGGCCGACCGTGGTTTCGTAGCGCGTGACCGTCTCGGACGAATTCGCCGGTTTCGGCGTCCTTCGGATATTCGACGATGCGCACCGTGATGCGGGTGGCCAGCTCGACTTCCTTGTTGTCGTAGGCGCGGATCACTTCCGACACGTCCGGGAACATCATGCCCTCGCCCTTGCCGTTGATCTTCTCGCGGGTGGCGTAGTACAGGCCCAGCACGATATCCTGCGACGGCACGATCGACGGTTCGCCGTTGGACGGGAACAGGATGTTGTTCGACGCCAGCATCAGCGTGCGCGCTTCCATCTGCGCTTCGATCGACAGCGGCACGTGGACCGCCATCTGGTCGCCGTCGAAGTCGGCGTTGAACGCCGCGCACACCAGCGGATGCAGCTGGATCGCCTTGCCTTCGATCAGGACCGGCTCGAACGCCTGGATACCCAGGCGGTGCAGCGTCGGCGCACGGTTCAGCATGACCGGATGTTCGCGGATCACTTCTTCCAGGATGTCCCACACCACCGGTTCCTGGATCTCGACCAGCTTCTTGGCGGCCTTGATCGTGGTCGCCAGGCCCATCAGTTCGAGCTTGTTGAAAATGAACGGCTTGAACAGTTCCAGCGCCATCAGCTTCGGCAGGCCGCACTGGTGCAGTTTCAGCTGCGGACCGACCACGATGACCGAACGGCCCGAGTAGTCGACGCGCTTGCCCAGCAAGTTCTGACGGAAACGGCCGCCCTTGCCCTTGATCATTTCGGCCAGCGACTTCAGCGGACGCTTGTTGGCGCCGGTCATGGCCTTGCCGCGACGGCCGTTGTCGAGCAGCGAGTCGACCGCTTCCTGCAGCATGCGCTTTTCGTTGCGCGTGATGATTTCCGGCGCGCGCAGTTCCATCAGCCGCTTCAGGCGGTTGTTGCGGTTGATGACGCGGCGGTACAGGTCGTTCAGGTCGGAGGTCGCGAAGCGGCCGCCGTCCAGCGGCACCAGCGGACGCAGTTCCGGCGGCAGCACCGGCAGCACTTCCATGATCATCCAGTCCGGCTTGATGCCGGAACGCTGGAACGCTTCCAGCACTTTCAGGCGCTTGGCGTATTTCTTGATCTTGGCTTCGGACTTCGATTCCTTCAGTTCGACGCGCAGGGTTTCGGCATCGCGGTCGATGTCGATCGAGCGCAGCAGTTCGCGGATGCCTTCGGCGCCCATGAATGCGGTGAAGTCGTCGCCGTACTCTTCGTACTTGGCGGCGTAGTCGTCTTCCGACATGATCTGGCACTTCTTCAGCGGCGTCATGCCGGGATCGGTCACGACATAGGCTTCGAAGTACAGCACGCGTTCGATGTCGCGCAGCGTCATGTCGAGCACCATGCCCAGGCGCGACGGCAGCGACTTCAGGAACCAGATGTGCGCGGTCGGCGAGGCCAGCTCGATGTGGCCCATGCGCTCGCGGCGCACCTTGGCCAGCGTGACTTCGACGCCGCACTTTTCGCAGATCACGCCGCGGTGCTTCAGGCGCTTGTATTTGCCGCACAGGCACTCGTAGTCCTTGATCGGGCCGAAGATCTTGGCGCAGAACAGGCCGTCGCGCTCCGGCTTGAAGGTACGGTAGTTGATGGTTTCCGGCTTCTTGACTTCGCCGTAGGACCACGAACGGATTTTCTCGGGCGACGCCAGACCAATCTTGATCGCGTCGAATTGTTCGTTTTGCTGAACTTGCTTGAATAGATCGAGCAGTGCTTTCATGTATCACTCCAGTGTGGCGTGAATAAATCTTTATTACTGATCCACCGCTGGACCCGTCTTGTCCCTCGTCCTCGCGGAGGTCGGCGGGATAGGCGTCCATCGCATGTCAAGACTTCACGCTTGCCGGGCATCCCGCCTCGCGCGAACACTCCGCTTGCCGGCGCGCGCGAGTACTCTTAGTCTCGTTCCAGATCGATATCGATACCCAGCGAGCGGATTTCCTTCACCAGCACGTTGAACGATTCCGGCATGCCGGCGTCGATCACGTGGTCGCCCTTGACCAGGTTTTCGTACACCTTGGTACGGCCGTTCACGTCGTCCGACTTCACGGTCAGCATTTCCTGCAGCACGTACGAGGCGCCGTAGGCTTCCAGCGCCCACACTTCCATCTCGCCGAAACGCTGGCCGCCGAACTGCGCCTTGCCGCCCAGCGGCTGCTGGGTCACCAGCGAGTACGGGCCGGTCGAACGCGCATGCATCTTGTCGTCGACCAGGTGGTGCAGCTTCAGCATGTGCATGTAGCCGACGGTGACCTTGCGCTCGAACGCTTCGCCGGTGCGGCCGTCATACATCGTGACCTGGTTCTTGGACGGCGTCATGCCGAGCTGCGTGGCGATCGCGTCCGGATAAGCCAGATCGAGCATGCGACGGATTTCTTCCTCGTGCGCACCGTCGAACACCGGCGTTGCAAACGGCACGCCCTGCTTCAGGTTGTCCGCCAGCTCCAGGATTTCGTCGTCGGAGAAGCTGTCGAGTTCTTCCGTCTTGCCCGACTCGTTGTAGATGGTCTTCAGGAACTTGCGCATCTCGGCCGCCTTGGCCTGCGCCTTGCAGCATTTCGCCGATGCGCAGGCCCAGGCCCTTGGCCGCCCAGCCCAGGTGGACTTCCAGCATCTGGCCGACGTTCATCCGCGACGGCACGCCCAGCGGGTTCAGCACGATGTCGGCCGGCGTGCCGTCCGCCATGTACGGCATGTCTTCGACCGGCACGATGCGCGAGACCACGCCCTTGTTGCCGTGGCGGCCCGCCATCTTGTCGCCCGGCTGCAGGCGGCGCTTGACGGCCAGGTAGACCTTGACCATCTTCTGCACGCCCGGCGGCAGTTCGTCGCCTTGCGTCAGCTTCTTGCGCTTTTCTTCGAACGCCAGGTCGAACTGGTGGCGCTTCTCGGCGATCGATTCCTTGATCGCTTCCAGCGCGGTGGCGGCGTCGTCATCGGCCGGACGGATGTCGAACCAGTGGTATTTGTCGAGATCGGCCAGGTATTCCTTGGTGATCTTGCTGCCCTTGGCCAGCTTCTTCGGACCGCCGTTGACGACTTTGCCGATCAGCATCTTTTCCAGACGCTGGAAGGCATCGCCTTCGACGATACGCAGCTGGTCGTTCAGGTCCAGGCGATAGCGCTTGAGCTCGTCGTCGATGATCTGCTGGGCGCGCTTGTCGCGCTGGATGCCTTCGCGGGTGAACACCTGCACGTCGATCACGGTGCCGACCATGCCGGACGGCACGCGCAGCGAGGTGTCCTTCACGTCGGACGCTTTTTCGCCGAAGATCGCGCGCAGCAGCTTTTCTTCCGGCGTCAGCTGGGTTTCGCCCTTCGGCGTCACCTTGCCGACCAGCGTGTCGCCGGCTTGCGACTTCGGCGCCGATGTAGACGATGCCCGATTCATCCAGGCGCGCCAGCTGGTTTTCCGCCAGGTTCGAGATGTCGCGGGTGATTTCTTCGGCGCCCAGCTTGGTGTCGCGCGCCACCACCGACAGCTCCTCGATGTGGATCGAGGTGTAGCGGTCGTCCTCGACGACTTTTTCCGAGATCAGGATCGAGTCCTCGAAGTTGTAGCCGTTCCACGGCATGAACGCCACCAGCATGTTCTGGCCCAGCGCCAGCTCGCCCAGGTCGGTCGATGCGCCGTCGGCGATCACGTCGCCGCTTGGCGACGCGGTCGCCGACCTTGACGATCGGACGCTGGTTGATGTTGGTGTTCTGGTTGGAACGGGTGTACTTGATCAGGTTGTAGATGTCGACACCGACTTCGCCGGCGGTGCGCTTCGTCGTCGTTGACGCGGATCACGACACGGCCGGCGTCGATGTAGTCGACGACGCCGCCGCGCAGCGCCTGCACGGTGGTGCCGGAGTCGACTGCCACGGTGCGTTCGATGCCGGTACCGACCAAGGCCTTTTCCGGACGCAGGCAAGGCACGGCCTGGCGCTGCATGTTGGCGCCCATCAATGCGCGGTTCGCGTCGTCGTGCTCGAGGAACGGAATCAGCGATGCCGCGACCGACACGATCTGGCCCGGCGCCACGTCCATGTACTGGACGCGCTCCGGCGACACCAGGATGGTTTCGCCGGCTTCACGCGCCGACACCAGTTCGTCGGACAGCGTGCCGTTCTTCGTCGATGGTCGCGTTCGCCTGGGCGATGATGTAGCGGCCTTCTTCGATCGCCGACAGGTAGTCGATCTGGTCGGTGACCTTGCTGTTTTCGACCTTGCGGTACGGCGTCTCGAGGAAGCCGTACTCGTTCAGGCGCGCATACAGCGCCAGCGAGTTGATCAGGCCGATGTTCGGGCCTTCCGGCGTTTCGATCGGGCACACGCGGCCGTAGTGGGTCGGGTGCACGTCGCGCACCTCGAAGCCGGCGCGTTCGCGCGTCAGGCCGCCCGGGCCCAGCGCCGAGACGCGGCGCTTGTGGGTGATTTCCGACAGCGGGTTGGTCTGGTCCATGAACTGCGACAGCTGCGACGAACCGAAGAATTCGCGGATCGCGGCCGAGATCGGCTTGCAGTTGATCAGGTCGTGCGGCATCAGGTTGTCCGCTTCGGCCTGGCCGAGGCGTTCCTTGACGGCGCGCTCGACGCGCACCAGGCCGGCGCGGAACTGGTTTTCCGCCAGTTCGCCGACGCAGCGCACGCGGCGGTTGCCGAGGTGGTCGATGTCGTCGACTTCGCCGCGGCCGTTGCGCAGCTCGACCAGGATCTTGATCACGGCCAGGACGTCTTCGTTCGACAGCGTCATGGCGCCGGTCAGTTCGTCGCGGCCGATGCGGCGGTTGAACTTCATGCGGCCCACGGCCGACAGGTCGTAACGTTCGGCGTTGTAGAACAGGCCATTGAACAGCGCTTCGACCGAATCTTCGGTCGGCGGCTCGCCGGGACGCATCATGCGGTAGATCGCTACCCGCGCCGCCATCTGGTCGGCGGTGTCGTCGGTGCGCAGGGTTTGCGAGATGTAGCGCGCCCTGGTCCAGGTCGTTGGTGTACAGGGTCTGGATATCGGCGACGTCGGCGTCGCGCAGCTGCCCAGCAGTTCTTCGGTCAGCTCGTCGTTGGCGTTGGCGACGACTTCGCCGGTGTCCGGATCGACGATGTTCTTGGCCAGCACGCGGCCGAGCAGGTAGTCTTCCGGCACCGAGATGTGCTTGATGCCGGCGGCTTCGATGTCGCGCACGTGCTTGGCGTTGATGCGCTTGTCCTTGGCGACCAGCACCTTGCCGGTCTTGTCGACGATGTCGAAACGCGCGACTTCGCCGCGCAGGCGCTCGGCGACGAATTCCATCTCGGCGCCTTCCGAGCGCAGCGTGAAGTTGTCGAACACGAAGAAGTTCGCCAGGATCTGCTCCGGCGTCATGCCGATCGCCTTCAGCAGGATCGTCACCGGCATCTTGCGGCGGCGGTCGACGCGGAAGAACAGGATGTCTTTCGGGTCGAATTCGAAGTCGAGCCAGGAGCCGCGGTACGGAATGATACGCGCCGAGAACAGCAGCTTGCCGGACGAGTGCGTCTTGCCGCGGTCGTGCTCGAAGAACACGCCCGGCGAACGGTGCAGCTGCGACACGATCACGCGCTCGGTGCCGTTGATGACGAACGAACCGGTGGTCGTCATCAGCGGCAATTCGCCCATGTAGACTTCCTGCTCCTTCATTTCCTTGACGACCGGCTTGGTCGGCGATTCCTTGTCCAGGATCACCAGGCGCACCTTGGCGCGCAGCGGCGACGCGAAGGTCAGGCCGCGCTGCTGGCATTCCTTGACGTCGAACGGCGGGGTCGCCCAGCACATACGACAGGAATTCGAGGCGCGCAAAGCCATTGTGCGAGACGATCGGGAAAATCGAAGTGAAGGCCGATTGCAGGCCTTCGTTCTTGCGCTGGGACGGCGCCTTGTCCTGCTTGCAAGAAGCTCAGGTAGGATTCGAGCTGGGTTGCCAGAAGAAATGGAACGTTGTGAACGTTGGCGCGCTTCGCGAACGATTTGCGAATGCGCTTCTTCTCAGTAAATGAGTAGTGCATGGACACTCCGTGAGTGACAGGAAGGATGGAGAATTCAGGATTCGGTCGTGACCGATTTGCGCCGCGCGGCGAGTTCGGATCTGCGAAACCTCAAGTCTCAGCCCTTCGAACCGGATTAGACGACTGTTTGCCAATATCAAATCAAGTAAGGCTCCGGCAAGACATCGGCAAAATACGAAAACGACAAAGGAGCCAAAGCCGAGCCTTGTTCGAGAGGCTCTGCACTTTGACTCCGGCAGTTCAATTCGCCGTAGCGAAACCGAATTACTTGATCTCGGCTTTGGCGCCAGCTTCTTCCAGCTTTTTCTTGGCGGCTTCAGCATCGGCCTTCGGAAACGCCTTCCTTCACGGTCTTCGGTGCGCCGTCCACCAGGTCCTTGGCTTCCTTCAGGCCCAGGCCGGTGATTTCGCGCACAGCCTTGATGACGCCGACTTTGTTGGCACCGAAGTCGGTCAGAATGACGGTGAATTCGGTTTGCTCTTCAGCTGCTGCTGCAGCACCGCCGCCAGCGGCCGGACCTGCGACGGCCATTGCAGCTGCCGACACGCCAAATTTCTCTTCGAATGCCTTGACCAGGTCGTTCAGGTCCATTACCGACATCGCGCCTACTGCTTCGAGGATGTCGTCTTTGCTAATTGCCATTTGAAACTCCTGATTTGTTGGGGAGCGGTATTGCGATGCACTACCTTCGCTATACAAAATTGATTTGATATTACATCTGATCGGTATTGACGAAAAGCGCCGAAAGCCCGCGCTGCGATTGGATCGCAGCGTTATGCGGGTTCGGCTGCCGCTTCGGCCGGGGCCGAAGCGCCTTCGCCTTTTTGCGCTGCAAGCGCAGCCAGAGCACGGGCAAATCCGGAAACCGGTGCCTGCATCACGCCCAGCAACTGGGCGAGCAGAACTTCACGGCTCGGAATGCTGGCCAACGCAGCGACGGCTGCCTTGTCCAGCGGTTTGCCTGCGTAGTTACCTGCCTTGACGACCAGTTTGTCGTTGGTTTTGGCAAAGTCATTGATGACTTTTGCTGCTGCAACGGCATCCTCGGAGATCGAATAGATCAACGGGCCGGTCATTTCAGAGGCGAGGTCGGCAAACGCGGTGCCTTCGACCGCGCGACGTGCGAGCGTGTTTTTCAACACGCGCAGGTACACGCCTTCGGCACGCGCTTTAGCACGCAGTTGCGTCAAGTGACCAACCTGGATGCCACGGTATTCGGCCACGACGATCGTTTGCGCAGTTGCTACTTTTGCGGAGACTTCGGCGACGACGGCCTTTTTGTCATTCAGATTGAGACTCACGATCAACCTCCAAAAATGATGCTCAGTAACGACATAACCATGAGCGGTTACTTACTTTGCATCGGTTCGAACACGGCGTCCGAAGTTAGGAGTTCAGGTGCTGGCGTGATGCAAATCACGCAGCGTCGAGACTACAAAACTTGTTCGGGTACACCATCTGCGTTGGGTGCCGATAGATTTCTCGACCGGCGTTTTAACTTCATGCATGAATCTGCACGGCCCAACGGTCTTTGATTGCCTGAACCCGTTCCGATATCGCTAGAACCGGTCCAGCCCAAAGACTGCCCTCCGCCTTTCGGCGAAGGGACTTAATCATATCCAGCCAACTGGGACGGGTGCGACAGCGCCCCACTCCGTCCGCGGCAAAACCTTAAGCGGCCAACGTCGTCTGATCGACGCGAACACCAGCGCCCATGGTGGACGACAACGATACCTTACGCAGGTACACGCCCTTGCTGACGTTGCCGGCTTGGCCTTGTTCAGCGCTTCGATCAGCGCCACCAGATTGCTCTTCAGCTCGGCGTCGCTAGAACGATTTGCGGCCGATGGTCGCATGAATGATGCCAGCCTTGTCGGTACGGTATTGAACTTGACCGGCCTTGGCGTTCTTGACCGCGGTCGCGACGTCCGGGGTGACGGTGCCGACCTTCGGGTTCGGCATCAGGCCGCGCGGGCCCAGGATCTGGCCCAGGGTACCGACGATACGCATGGTGTCCGGCGAAGCGATGACGATATCGAACGGCATGTCGCCGGCCTTGATCGCGCTCCGCCAGGTCTTCCATGCCGACGATGTCGGCGCCGGCTGCCTTGGCCTGCTCGGCCTTGTCGCCCGAAGCAAACACTGCGACGCGAACGCGTCTTGCCGGTGCCGGCAGGCAGCACGACCGAACCGCGCACCACTTGGTCGGATTTCTTCGGCATCCACGCCCAGCTGGACCGAGACGTCGATCGACTCGTTGAACTTGGCGGTGGCGCATTCCTTGATCAGGGCGACGGCGTTGTCGAAGGGATAGGCCTTGGTGCGATCGACTTTCGCCTTGATTGCTTTGACGCGTTTGGATAGCTTAGCCATTACAGACCCTCCACCGTGATGCCCATGGAACGCGCGGAACCGGCGATCGTGCGCACTGCCGCGTCCATGTCGGCCGCGGTCAGATCCGGCTGTTTGAGTTTTGGCGATTTCTTCAGCCTGGGCGCGGGTCAGCTTGCCGACCTTGTCGGTGTGCGGCTTCGGCGAACCTTTGTTGAATGCCGCAGCCTTCTTGATCAGATAGGTCGCCGGCGGCGTCTTCATCACGAAGGTGAAGGACTTGTCCGCGAACGCGGTGATCACGACCGGAATCGGCATGCCAGGCTCGATACCTTGGGTCTGGGCGTTGAACGCCTTGCAGAATTCCATGATGTTCAGGCCGCGCTGACCCAAGCGCCGGGCCGATTGGCGGGGACGGGTTTGCTTTACCAGCTGGCACTTGCAGCTTGATAAAGCCAATGATTTTCTTTGCCATGATGGCTCCTGCGTTGATTGAGTGTTAGCGCCCGTTGGCAATCGCTACTGGGGCTCCTCCGATGGATTCCACGTAAGTGACGCTCCAATTGCGCTTGTTACCGTAAATCTGAAGATCTTCGCCGCGACTCATACACGTAATAGCACAGAGCGATTGGCGCAAGCCTTTGTCTGGCCCGCCGTCCGGACATTACACTTTCTCGACCTGCCCGAATTCCAGTTCGACCGGCGTTGCGCGGCCGAAGATGGTGACGGAGACGCGCACGCGCGATTTCTCGTAGTTGACTTCCTCGACATTGCCGTTGAAGTCGGTGAAGGGGCCATCCTTGATGCGCACCAGCTCGCCCACTTCGTACAGCACTTTGGGACGCGGCTTCTCGACGCCCTTCCTGCATCTGCTGCATGATCTTGTCGACTTCGCGCGGCGGAATCGGCGGTCGGCTTGTTGGACTTGCCGCCGATGAAGCCGGTGACCTTGCTGGTGTTCTTCACCAGGTGCCAGGTCTCATCGGTCATTTCCATTTCGACCAGCACATAACCCGGGAAGAAACGACGCTCGGTCACCGACTTTTGGCCATTCTTGACTTCGACCACTTCTTCGGTCGGGCACCAGGATCTGGCCGAACTGGCTTTGCCATGCCGGCGCGCTCGATACGCTCCTTCAGAGCGCGCATGACGCTTTTTTCCATGCCGGAATAGGCATGCACGACGTACCAGCGCTTGTTGCTGACTGGACTCAGCGGCGCAGCGTCTGTGCCGCTGCCCGGCACGTCGTCTTGCAGGTTTTCACTCATTATCTTTTCCAGCCCAGAATCAGGTCGTACAACACGAATTCCAGCATCTTGTCCGTGCCCCAGAGGAAATATCGCCATCGACCAGCACGAACGCAAAAACCACTGCAGTGATCTGCAGTGCTTCTTTACGCGTCGGCCAGACAACCTTCTTGGTTTCGCGTACCGACTCCTTGGCAAAATCGAGAAATCCGCGCCCCGTGCTGGAAGTCCACGCAAAGGCGACCGCCAGCACCAAACCAGCCACGAGAACGCCTGCACGGACGGCAGCCCGACTTATCGGCCAAGGAAATAAAAACCAACGACACCCGCAATCGCTGCCAGAACCGCCAATCCGACCTTGATCTTGTCGCTCGACGTGCTGACGGTTTGCACGGATTGATTAGACATACTTTTTCACTTTCGGTGCCTGGCACCGGAATCGGTGGCAGGGACGGAGGGCATCGAACCCCCAACCTTCGGTTTTGGAGACCGACGCTCTGCCAATTGAGCTACGCCCCTACACTAACCTGTTTGAGCTGGCTGCGGATCAGTCGCACTGAAGCACGACACCGGCTCTTACTCGATGATCTTGGCCACCACGCCGGCGCCGACGGTACGGCCGCCTTCGCGGATGGCGAAGCGCAGGCCTTCTTCCATCGCGATCGGGTTGATCAGCTTGACCGTGATCGAGACGTTGTCGCCCGGCATCACCATTTCCTTGTCCTCCGGCAGTTCGATCGAACCGGTCACGTCGGTGGTACGGAAGTAGAACTGCGGACGGTAGTTGTTGAAGAACGGGGTGTGACGGCCGCCTTCATCCTTGCGACAGCACATAGATTTCGCCGGTGAAGTGCTTGTGCGGCTTGATCGAACCCGGCTTGGCCAGCACTTGGCCACGCTCGACGTCTTCACGCTTGGTGCCGCGCAGCAGCACGCCGACGTTGTCGCCGGCTTGACCCTGGTCGAGCAGCTTGCGGAACATTTCGACGCCGGTGCAGGTGGTCTTTTGACGGTGTCGCGGATGCCGACGATTTCGATTTCTTCGCCGACCTTGACGATGCCGCGCTCGACGCGACCGGTCACCACGGTGCCGCGACCCGAGATCGAGAACACGTCTTCGACCGGCATCAGGAAGGCGCCGTCGACGGCGCGCTCCGGGGTCGGGATGTAGGTGTCGAGCGCTTCGGCCAGCTGCAGGATCGCCTGCTTCGCCCAGTTCGCCTGGCTCGCCTTCCAGCGCCAACTTGGCCGAACCCTTGATGATCGGCAGGTCGTCGCCCGGGAATTCGTACTTCGACAGCAGTTCGCGCACTTCCATTTCGACCAGTTCCAGCAGTTCTGCGTCGTCGACCATGTCGCACTTGTTCAGGAACACGATGATGTACGGAACGCCGACCTGGCGCGCCAGCAGGATGTGTTCGCGGGTTTGCGGCATCGGGCCGTCGGCGGCCGAGCACACCAGGATCGCGCCGTCCATCTGCGCGGCGCCGGTGATCATGTTCTTGACGTAGTCGGCGTGGCCCGGGCAGTCGACGTGGGCGTAGTGGCGGTTCGCGGTTTCGTACTCGACGTGCGAGGTGTTGATGGTGATGCCGCGCGCCTTTTCTTCCGGCGCATCGTCGATCTGGTCGTAGCCCTTGGCTTCGCCGCCGAATTTCTTCGACAGACACGGTCGCAATCGCCGCCGTCAGGGTCGTCTTGCCGTGATCAACGTGACCGATCGTGCCGACATTCACGTGCGGCTTGGTCCGCTCAAACTTGCCCTTTGCCATTTTAGACTCCTAACGATTTGATGAGAATGTTCAGGCACGGGCCCGACGATTACTGACATGCAAAAGAAGATGTGAAACTCGCTGCTACCGAAATCTTGGTGCCCTTTACGTGGATTGAACACGTGGCCTCTCCCTTACCAAGGGAGTGCTCTACCACTGAGCTAAAAGGGCATACTTTCTGTTTCTGCTGCGTCCGCACGCGAAGCGCTGCGTCCGACAAAACTGGAGCGGGTGAAGGGAATCGAACCCTCGTCATAAGCTTGGAAGGCTTCAGCTCTACCATTGAGCTACACCCGCGAGGACCACCATTTCAACCGCACACAATTCAATTTCCACCGCGGTTTTCCGCCGATATTCTGGTGGAGGGGGCTGGATTCGAACCAGCGTACTCGTAAGAGGGCAGATTTACAGTCTGCTGCCATTAACCACTCGGCCACCCCTCCGCAGGGAACCTCTAACTATAGGTTAGTCCATGTGGATTGTCAACAACAGGATGCGCCGAAAACATAAAATCTTCTAGAAATCCCAGGATCCGCAATATGCCGACCGACCGGTCGGTTTATTTATGCTAGAGTGGGTATTAATTTTTGGAGGGTTGGCTGCTATGTATACGCAAGCACTTGATCTATCCCCTGCGGATGCGCAGGATACCAAACTTCGCGACGTGACCACCTTGAGCGCCGCCGAAGCCGAGCAACTGACGGCAGCGCAGCGGCGTTTCGATGAAGTCATGGCGGCCGACCGCAAGATCGAGCCGCAGGACTGGATGCCGGAGGCCTACCGGAAGACGCTGGTGCGGCAGATCAGCCAGCACGCGCATTCCGAGATCATCGGCATGCTGCCGGAAGGCAACTGGATCACGCGCGCGCCCAGCCTGAAGCGCAAGGCGATTCTGCTGGCCAAGGTACAGGACGAAGGCGGCCACGGTTTGTATCTGTATGCGGCGGCCGAGACGCTCGGCACTTCGCGCGAGCAGATGACTGACGCCTTGCATGCCGGCCGCGCAAAATATTCCTCGATCTTCAATTATCCGACCCTGACCTGGGCCGACATCGGCGCCATCGGCTGGCTGGTGGACGGCGCCGCGATCATGAACCAGGTGCCGCTGTGCCGCTGCAGCTACGGCCCGTATGCGCGCGCCATGATCCGCATCTGCAAGGAAGAGTCGTTCCACCAGCGCCAGGGCTTCGACCTCATGCTGACACTGTGCCGCGGCACGCCGGCGCAAAAGGCAATGGCGCAGGATGCGCTGAACCGCTGGTGGTGGCCGACCGTGATGATGTTCGGCCCCAACGACGACGCCTCGCCGAATTCGGCGCAAAGCATGAAGTGGGGCATCAAGCGCATTTCCAATGACGACCTGCGGCAGAAATTCATCGACGCCACGGTGCCGCAGGCCGAACTGCTGGGGCTGACAATTCCCGACCCCGACCTGGCCTGGGACGCCGAGCGCGGCCACTATCGGCACGGCACCATCGACTGGGACGAATTCATGCGCGTGGTCGGCGGCGACGGCCCCTGCAACCGCGAACGGCTCGGCACGCGCGTCAAGGCACACGAAGACGGCCTGTGGGTGCGCGACGCCGCGCTGGCGTATTCGCAGAAGCAGGCGGCACGGGCGGCGGCGGCCTGATCAGGTGCGTCCACCGTCCCAACGAACCGAATCAGACAATCGCAACGGAGCCTCACCATGAACCACCCCGACTGGCCCCTGTGGGAAGTTTTCATCCGCAGCAAACAGGGCCTGGAACACAAGCACTGCGGCTCATTGCACGCCGCCGATGCGCGCCAGGCGCTGCAGATGGCGCGCGATGTCTACACCCGCCGCCAGGAAGGCATTTCGATCTGGGTCGTGCCTTCGGCGGCGATCAGCGCCAGCGCGCCCGACGACAAAGGCGAACTGTTTGAACCGGCCGCCGACAAGATCTATCGCCATCCGACGTTTTACGAGCTGCCGGACGAAGTCAAGCACATGTAAGCGGCGCCTTATATACACCATAGTGTATTTTTATTTGCGTCCTGTTTATGAGCGAAAATGCCGGTTTTTTTGACATACTCCCAATTCTAGGTAGAAGTGGAATCCGATGACAACTCAAGCGCATCTCGATTACCTGCTGCGGCTCGGCGATAACGCGCTGATCCTCGGCCAGCGCCTGTCCGAATGGTGCGGCCACGGTCCGGTGCTGGAGGAAGATATCGCGCTGGCCAATATCGCGCTCGATCTGATCGGCCAGGCGCGCCTGCTGCTGTCGCATGCCGGTGCGCTGATGACGCCGCCGCAGAGCGAGGACCGGCTCGCTTATTTCCGCGACGAGTCGGGCTTTCGCAACTTCACGATGCTGGAACTGCCGAATTCCGGCCTGGAAAAAGGCCAGCAGCAGCGCGACTACGGCTTCACCATCGCCCGCAACTTCCTGTATTCGGCCTATGCGGTCGAGCTGTGGCAGGCGCTCGCCGCATCGGGCGACAGCCAGCTGGCGGCAATCGCCGCCAAGTCCTTGAAGGAAGCCCAATACCATTGGCGCCACGCCAGCGACTGGATGCTGCGCTTCGGCGACGGCACCGCGGAATCGCACCATCGGGCGCAGGCCGCGCTCGACGCCTTGCTGCCCTACGCCAATGAACTTTTCGCCAGCGACGCCACCGAGGAAGCGGTCGCCGCCGCCGGCATCGGCGTGCGCGGCGCCGACCTGCAGCCGGCCTGGGAGGCGCGCGTGCGCGCGTTGCTCGAGGAGGCCACCCTGGCCTGGCCGGTCCAAGGCCTGGCCACCTCCAAGTTCCTCTCGACCGGCAAGGCCGGCCGCCATTCCGAGCACTTCGGCTTCCTGCTGGCGGAAATGCAGACCCTGGCGCGTGCCCATCCGGAGGCGCAATGGTAACCACGACCGCATCGCTGCCGCCGGAACCGGCGGCCTTGCGCCAGCACGTATTCGAGCTGCTGGAACAAATCCCCGACCCCGAAATTCCGGTGGTCTCGATCCGCGAACTCGGCATCCTGCGCGACGTGCTGCTCGACGGCGAGACGGTCGAAGTCGTCATCACGCCGACCTACTCCGGCTGCCCGGCGATGCAGGCGATCGAGGAGGACGTGCTGGCCGCGCTGCGTGCCGCCGGCATCGCGCAAGCCAGGGTACGCACGGTGCTGTCGCCGGCCTGGAGCACCGACTGGATCACGCCGGAGGCGCGCGAAAAGCTGCGTTCCTACGGCATCGCGCCGCCGGCGCCGCGCAGCGCCGAGGAAAATCGCAGCGGCGGCGTCAAGGTCGAATTTTTCCGTCCGCAGCAAATCGATTTCGGCCGCCAGTCCACGCCGCCGGCCTGTCCGCAATGCGGCAGCCGTCATACCGAACTGCTGTCGCAATTCGGCTCGACCTCGTGCAAGGCCTTGTACCGCTGCCTCGATTGCCGCGAGCCCTTCGACTATTTCAAGCCCTACTAGCATGACCCCACATTTCCACCGGCTCACCATCCGCGACATCCGCCATGAAACCGGCGACGCCGTCTCGCTGGCGTTCGCGGTGCCACCGGAGTTGCGTGACACCTACCGCTTCACGCAAGGCCAGCACCTGACCCTGCGCACCAGCATCGACGGCCGCGAGGTGCGGCGCTCGTACTCGGTGTGCTGCGGCGTCGACGACTATCTCGAAGACGGCGAGCTGAGGATCGCGGTCAAGCTGGTCCACGGCGGCCAGTTTTCGCAATACGTGCTGCAGCACTTGGCCAGCGGCGATGCGATCGACGTCATGGCGCCGGACGGCCGCTTTTTCACCGCGCTGGATGCAGCGCACGCCAAGCACTACGTGGCGTTCGCCGCCGGCAGCGGCATCACGCCGGTGCTGTCGCTGATCAAGACCACGCTGGCGCGCGAACCGCACAGCCGCTTTACGCTGATTTTCGGCAACCGCACGGTCGATACCATCTTGTTCCGCGAGCAGCTGGAAGACTTGAAAAACCGCTACCTCGATCGCTTCGCATTGCACCACGTACTGTCGCGCGCTCAAGGCGACCTGCCGCTGAACCACGGCCGTATCGATGCCGAAAAATGCGCCGCGTTCCTGGAGGTGATCCCGCCGGACACGATCGACGAAGCCTTCATTTGCGGTCCCTCCAGCATGATCGACGTGGTCGAGGCGGTCCTGATCGCGGCCGGCGTACCAGCGCACCATGTGCACACCGAGCGCTTCGGCGTGCCGAACGGCGCCGCGCCGCTGCCGCCGGCGGCGGTGGCCGACGACGGCGACCTGGCGGCGCTGACCGTGGTGCTGGACGGCAAGCAGCACGCGCTGAAGCTGCCGCGGCACGGCGCCAGCATCCTTGACGTCGCGCTGGCGGCCGGGCTGGACCTGCCGTATGCCTGCAAGGGCGGCGTCTGCTGTACCTGCCGCGCCAAGATCCTGGAAGGCAGCGTCACCATGGACAAGAACTACACGCTGGAGGAAGAAGAAATGGCGCAGGGGTTTGTGCTGACCTGCCAGTCGCATCCGACCTCCGACCGGGTGCTGGTTTCCTTCGACGAGCGCTGACCGTGGCCCGCACCCGAGCTTCCGACCACGAGCTGCAACGCGACGAAATCCTTGAGGTGGCGGCGCGCGCGTTCGCCGCCAAGAGCTACCCGGGCACTTCGATGAACGACCTGGCGCAAGCCTGCGGCACCTCGAAGGCGCGCCTGTACCACTACTATCCCGGCAAGGAAGCGATCCTGTTCGACCTGCTGGAGCGCTACACCGGCCGCCTGATCGCCATCGCGACGGGCGAAACCGCCGCTGCGACGACGGCGCCCGGCGCGCGCCTGGAAAACCTGATCCGCGCCTTCCTGGCCGAATACGAACATTCGCAGACGCGCCATGTCGCATTGCTGAACGACGTCAAGTTCCTGGAAGAAAAACAGCGTACGCTGATCCTGGAAGCGCAGCGCAAGGTGGTGGAATTATTCGCCGACACGATCGCCGCCGCCTACCCGGAACGGGTCACCGCACAGAACCGGGCGGCGCTGACGATGCTATTGTTCGGCATGATCAACTGGACTTTCACCTGGCTGAAGCCAAGCAGCGTCGCCGGCAAGATTTCCTATGCCGACTTCGCGCAGCTGGTCGAAGTGATTTTCACGCGCGGCATGGAAGGGCTGGCCGCGCATGCGGACGGCGCCCTGCGCGCCGGCTGAGGAACGCGGCGCCCGGCCAGAAGCGGCGCCGCGCGGTAGGATAACGATACTGAAGATGCCCAAGGAATTGCCATGACCGAGAAAAAATTCGCTTCGCAAGCCGACCTCGAGCCGAAGAAAACCAGCTTCATCAAGCTGTCCGACAATGCCTATGCCTACACCGCCGAAGGCGACCCGAACTCGGGCGTGATCATCGGCGACGACGGCGTGATGGTGATCGACACCACCGCCACGCCGGCCATGGCGCAGGAGCTGATCCGCCATATCCGCTCGGTCACCCCCTTGCCGATCAAGTACGTGGTGCTGTCGCATTACCACGCGGTGCGGGTGCTCGGCGCTTCCGCCTATTTCGAGCACGGCGCCGAGCAGATCATCGCTTCGCGCGGCACCTACGAGATGATCGTCGAGCGCGGCGAGCAGGACATGCACTCCGAGATCGAGCGTTTTCCGCGCCTGTTTTCCGGCGTCGAATCGGTGCCGGGGCTGACCTGGCCGACCATGGTATTCGAGCGCGAACTGACGATCTTCATGGGCAAGCTCGAGGTGCAGCTGAAGCACATCGGCATGGGCCACACCAAGGGCGACACGATCGCCTGGATTCCGTCGCAGAAGGTGTGCTTCTCGGGCGACCTGGTCGAATACGAAGCGGCCGCCTATACCGGCGACGCCCAGCTCGAGGAATGGCCGGCGACGCTGGAAGCGCTGCGCGCGCTCGGCGCCGACAAGCTGGTGCCCGGGCGCGGCCCGGCGCTGACGAATCCGGCCGAGGTGAATGCCGGCATCGACTACACCAAGGACTTCGTCACCACCCTGCTGGCCAGCGCGAAGGAAGCCGTGGCCGCCGGCAAGTCGCTGAAGGATGCAATGGCGCACGCGCGCAGCAAGATGGATCCGAAATTCGGCCACGTCTTCATCTACGAGCACTGCCTGCCGTTCGACGTCACGCGCGCGGTCGACGAAGCGTCCGGCATCAAGCATCCGCGCATCTGGACCGCCGAACGCGACAAGGAAATGTGGTTCGCGCTGCAGGACTGACACCCGCGGCTGCGCGCGCCGGCGCAGACCGGCTCGCTTGCAGCCGTGAGATCCGGGACGCGGCTTCGCTGCGGCCGGCAGCGGGCTGGCCAATATTTCCTTAAATAAATGCAAATATGCTATCGTTGCCTGACTGACATGCCAGGTCAGATTCGCTTGCCCGTGCGCCCGCACCAAAACACTTCCGAGACTTTTCCATGACCGAGGCAAACCATTCCTGCGGCAATTGCACTCAGTTGCGCGCCCAACTGGCGGAAACTGAAGCGGAACTGGTGCAACTGCGCGCCCACATCGAAGAACTCGGCCGCCACGATTCGACGACGGGCACGCTCAACCGCCGCGGCCTGCTCGACACCCTGGCGACCGAGCTGCAGCGCGCGCAGCGCACCGGTCATCCTTTCTGTGTCGCCGTGCTCGAACTCGACCGGCCGGCGGACGTCGCTGCACAGCGCGACCGGCTGGCCGACGATGCGGTGCTGAAAAAGACGGCCGACACCGTTGGCAAGCTGTTGCGCACCGTCGACCGCTTCGGCCGCCTCGGCGACGACTCGTTCGCCATCATGCTGCCTGCCACCTGGCTCGACCAGGGCGTGATCGCCATGGGACGTCTGGCCAAGGCGGTCGCCGATTGCGACTGGGGTGAGGCCGCGCCCGGCCTGGCCCTGACTTTCTCGGCCGGAATCACCACCAATGCCTTCGGCGACAGTGCCGAGTCGATGATCGAGCGCGCCGGGCAAGCGCTCAGGCAGGCGCAAGGCGCGGGCGGCGCACGCGTCATCCAGGTCGAGGAAGCACTGCCGCTCGGCTGAGCCGGCGGCGCCTCACCGGCCGCCCGGGACACGGCGCGCAAAGCACCATTACCTCTGCCGGACCCCACCACTTCATACCCTCCTCGCCAGATGCGCGCGCCAAAATGGCCGCTGCGGTGGGCCGGTGGGGTATTTCCGCTTCGGCGCCTCAGCAGCGCTTCAGAAGCGCGTTTCGCGCGCGGCGCGCAAAAAGCTGTCGAGGATCGGCGTGCAATCCATCAGCTCGGGGCCGCCGGCACGGTGGAATTCGGGATGCCACTGCACGCCCACCACGAACGGCGCCTTGCGATAGCGGATCGCCTCGACGATGTTGTCGTTGCCGGAAACCGCTTCCACCGTCACGTCCCGACCCAGCTCCTTGACCGCCTGATGGTGGATCGAATTCACCATGTACTCGGCCTGCGGCTTGAACAGCGCCGCCAGCGAGGACCCCTGGGGGAAACTGATCGGGTGATAGTGGCTGTCGTACAGCTCGTTGACGTGCTCGATCGCGTCCGGCACATCGGAGGCGATGTCCTGGTACAGCGAACCGCCGAAGGCGACGTTGATCAGCTGGCAACCGCGACAGACGCCCAGCACCGGCTTGCCGGCTTCGACGAATTCATGCAGCAGCTCCAGCTCGTACATGTCGCGCGCGCGGTCGCCGCTCCATTCCGGCCGCGTCGCCGTCTCGGCGTAGGTCTGCGGCGAGACGTCGGCGCCGCCCTGCAGCACCAGGCCGTCGAGGTGCTTGGCGTAATCGCGCAGCCGGATATCGCTGTGATGCAAGAGGCCGCGGTTATTCACGGTCGGGATCATGAACACCAGCACGTTGCGCGACATGACCCATTGCGCGATCGACTCTTCCAGGTATTGCAGCGTCTTGCCGCGCAAGCCCTTGGCGCCACTCTCGGGATGGAAGATGCGCGCCGAAATGCCGATCTTGAGCGTGCGCCGCATGACGTGGCGGCCCGCCTTGTCCGACAGCGCGCGCAGGCGCGCCAGCAGCAGCTTGCCGGTCGCCGCCCACGAGCTTTCGCCGGGCTGCCCGTGGAAGTCGAACGGCACGCCGCGCTCGGCCGCGGGCGGCGCGGCGGCAGGCGCGGGCGCTGCCGGCTGGGGAGCAGCCGCAGCGGCGGCCGGCGTGGGTGCTGCGGTGGCCGGCGGCGCCGCGTCCGCGACGGCAGCGGCCGCCGGGGCAGGCGCAGAGACGGTGGGAGAAGCCGGCGCGTAGGCGCGGGAAAGATCGGAAGAATCTGGGTCGCGTGAATCGGACATGGCGTTCGGTCGGGTTGAAAGGTCGATAGACTGCGGAAAGCGGCGAATTATCCGCGCCCTGCGGATTTAATCGGAATGGCCGGCGCCGCGCGCAATGGCTGGCAGTATAAACCCGCCCTTGCCGGCTGGATAACATCGCTGGCGCGCCGCGCATGCGGTTTGTGCGGCACCGGCCGTTTTCGTTACCATAACAGCCAGATCATATCGAATCCACGGTGCACGACCGGCCGTGGCCGCCGCCGCGCGCGGCTCATCTGCTCCGCCCGGGCCGCCCCATGGAACAAACCCTGTTGACGAATGCGCTGATTTACCTGGGCGCCGCGGTGCTGGCGGTGCCGATCGCCAAGCGGCTCGGACTCGGCGCGGTGCTCGGCTATCTGCTGGTCGGCATGGCGATCGGGCCGTGGGGCTTGCGCCTGATCACCAGGGTGCAGGACATCCTGCATTTTGCCGAGTTCGGCGTGGTACTGCTGCTGTTCGTGATCGGACTGGAACTGGAACCGAAACGGCTATGGTCGCTGCGCCGTTCGATCTTCGGCTGGGGCGGCGCGCAGCTGGGCGCCTGTACCGCGCTGCTGTTCGGCGCCGCCGCGCTGCTCGGCGCCGACTGGCGCACCGCGCTGATCGCTGCGCTCGGCTTGTCGCTGTCGTCCACCGCGATCGCCTTGACCACGCTGCAGGAACGCAACCTGATGGCGACCTCGGCCGGCGCCGCCGGCTTTGCGATCCTGCTGTTCCAGGACATCGCGGCGATTCCGATGATCGCGCTGGAGCCGTTCCTGGGCGACGCGACGCCCGCTCATGGCAACGCGGGCTGGTTCGGCGCGCTCAAGGCGATCGGCGTCATCCTGGCGCTGGTGTTTGTTGGCCGCCACCTGTTGCGGCCGGTGCTGCGCATCATCGCCAACACCGGGATGCGCGAAATTTTCACCGCCTTTGCGCTGCTGCTGGTGATCGCGGTCGGCCTGCTGATGCAATCGGTGGGCATGTCGATGGCGCTCGGCACCTTCCTGGCCGGCGTGCTGCTGGCCGATTCCGAATACCGGCACGCACTGGAATCCGACCTGGAGCCGTTCAAGGGACTGCTGCTCGGCCTGTTCTTCATCGCGGTCGGCATGTCGGTCGATTTCGGCGTGCTGCTGGCGCAGCCGCTGCGCGTGCTGGGGCTGGTCCTGCTGTTCCTGGCGCTGAAGATCGGTGCCCTGTACCTGCTGGCCAAGGCCTTCGGCATCCCGCGCGGACAGCAGGCGCTGTTCGCCTTCCTGTTGTCGCAGGGCGGCGAATTCGCCTTCGTCGTCTTCGGCGCGGCCGCCACCGCCGGCGTCTTCCCGCCGGCCACCTCGTCGCTGCTGATTGTGGTGGTCGCGCTGTCGATGGTGGCGACGCCCTTGCTGCTGGTGCTGCACGATCGATGGCTGGCGCCGCGTTTTCGCCGGCAACGGCCGGACGATGCGATCCCGCTCCAGGACAATCCGGTGATCATCGCCGGCTTCGGCCGCTTCGGCCAGATCATCGGCCGCCTGCTGTTCGCCAACCGCATCGGCGCCACGGTGCTGGATCACGACCCGGAGCAGATCGAGCTGCTGCGCAAGTTCGGCTTCAAGGTCTTCTACGGCGACGCCACGCGCACCGATCTGCTGCATGCGGCCGGCGCCCTCAATGCGAAAATCCTGGTGGTGGCGATCGACGATATCGAAGACAGCCTGGCGCTGGTCGATGCGGTCCGGCGCGAATTTCCGCACCTGCAAATCCTGGCGCGCGCGCGCAACGTATCGCATTATTACGACTTGCTGGATCGCGGCGTCACCATCATCGAACGCGAAACCTTTGAAAGCGCGCTACAGCTGGGTGGCAGGCTGCTGCAGGAACTCGGCTTCAACGCTTCCCGCACTCAGCAGTTGGTGCGAAAATTCCGCGCCCACAACCTGAAGACGCTGATGGCGGTGTACCCGCATTACAAGGATCAGGCGCAGATGGTGTCGATGCTGAAACAGGGGCGGCAGGAGCTGGAAGAGATGTTCGCGCGCGACGCCGCAGAGCTGGAAAAAACCTCGCATGGCACGGCGACCGACGAGGCCGCCCAGCGCTGAATCGAATTTTTTATTACCTAAGGAGCAAGCATGCTGACGATTTACCATAACCCCCGTTGTTCCAAATCGCGCGAAGCGCTGACGCTGGTGCAACAGTTCGGCGCCGAGCATGAAGTGCCGGTACAGGTGGTCGAATACCTGCAAACGCCGCCGACGCTGGAGCAATTGAGCGCGCTGCAGCGCCAGCTCGGCGTGCCGGTGCGGGCGATGGTGCGCGACACCGAACCGGAGTTCGACAGCCTGCAGCTGGCGCAAGCCGGCGAACCGGCTCTGCTGCAGGCGCTGGCCGACTGTCCGAAATTGCTGCAGCGTCCCATCGTGAGCTATCGCGGCCAGGCCCTGATCGCCCGGCCGCCTGCGCCTCTGGCCGAATGGCTGCAGGCGCGCTAGCGGCCGGCACGGCCTACGCCGGCGGCGGCTCTTCCACCACCACCTGGTTGCGGCCGCCGCGCTTGGCCATATAGGCGGCGGTATCGGTGCGCGAAAACAGGTCGAGCACCGATTCGCCGGCGATGTACTGCGTCAGCCCGATCGACACGGTGACGCCCTGCTTGAGTTTCTCGTCCCAGCGGTGGTGCTCGACCTGGGCGCGGATGCGCTCGGTGATGTTGAGCGCGGTCAGCAGATCGGTTTCCGGCAGGATCAGCAGGAATTCCTCGCCGCCGTAACGGCCGAAGACGTCGCCCTGGCGCACATTCGCCTGCGCCACGCGGGCGAAATCGCGCAGCACCTCGTCACCGCCGAGATGCCCGATCGCGTCGTTGACACGCTTGAAGTAATCGAGATCGATCACCGCCAGGCACAGGTCCGAACCGTGCTCCTCGGCGTGGCGCTTGTGCTGCTCCAGCGCGGCGATCGCGTAGCGCCGGTTGTAGCAGCCGAGCAAATGGTCGCGCCGCGCATTTTCCTTGATGTTCTCGATCTTGAGTCCGGCCTTGAACAGGGCATTGTTCATGCGCCGCACGCGCACCGCCAACAACATGAGGCCGGGCAGCGCCAGCGCCGCCGTCAGCAAATGCAACAGTTCGGATTGCAGCAGGCCGGGCTCCCCGCCCTCGAGATAATGGCGCTGGATCACGGCGCCGAAGCCGGCCAGGGCTGCCAGCGCCAGCAGCACCGTGGTGCGCGTGCTGAGCCGGTAGGTGCCGAAGGCGATCGTGACGAACACATGCGGCGCGAACAGGATATGGGTGGCCGGCGCCATGTACATCACCCACAGCAGAATCGCCAGGCCGCACAGCGCCATCGGTGCGCCCAGGCTCGGTTCGGCGGCCCTGCGGTTCAGGCCGCTGGCGAAGACGGCGCAAAAAACCCCGATCGCCAGCGCGCTTGCCAGCGCCGCCGCCGCCAGCGTCGGCTGCGGCAACAGGCCCAGCGCATGGAACACCACCAGCGCGAACAGATACAGCGCGGCGAAGCCGCCGACGATCAGCAGCTGGCGTTGGTATTGGCGGCGCCGGCGCACGCCTTCCAGCTGTTTACGGCGGCGGCGCTCCGGCGGCGCCAGCGACGCCGGGACGGCGGCCGCGGGACGGCTACGGGCGTGCAGTGCGGCGGCTTCCGGCGCGACGCCGGTGTCGGGGAAACGGTCCATGTCTCGGGAATGGAGTGCAGGGTGGGCCCTGTTCTGGGAATAGGCTGCCGGAATCGCGGCGATGGAAAAATGCCGGGCCGGAGCCAAGTTGACGCGCATTATGTTGAATAACTGTCAGCTTGACAAGCAAGCATCATTTCGCTCGGGCGTAGCGGCACCGTCCGTTTTACGCAGCGCTCCGCTCAAGCCGGGGCGCCGGCGGCCGGCAGCGGCCGCATGCGCCAGGCGGCCAGCATTGCCAGGCCGCAAATCACCGTCACGAACCAGAAGGTTTCGTCGAATGCATGGATGCGCGCGGCGGCATCGGCCGCCGGATCGGTCAGGCTGACGTGGTGCGCGGCCAGCCGCCATTCGAGCACGATGCCGGCGACGCTGACGCCGATCGCGCCGCCCATCTGGCGCAGGAAGCTGACGGTGGAAGCGCCCTGCGCGATCAGGCTGGAGTCGACGCCGCGCATCGAGCCGAGGGTGAGCGCCGGCAGCACGAAGCCGAGCCCGACGCGGCCGATGACGGCCCACACCGCCAATGCCAGAAAAGTCGTGGTGCTGGAACCGCCCGTCATCAGGCCGAACGACAGCGTCAGCAGGCCCAGGCCCAGCGTCACCAGCAAGTGCGGCGCGAAGCTGTCGGCCAGCCGGCCCGCCAGCGGGATCACGATCGCCAGAACGATGCCGGCCGGCAGCAGCAACAGGCCGGCGTGCGACGGCGAATAATGCAGCGCCATCTGCATGTAGACCGGCAGCAGGTAGGTCGAGCCGAACAGGCCCATGCCATAGATGAAGGCCACCAGCGCGCCCATCGTGAACTGCCGGTAGCGGAACAGCCCCATGTTCATCAGCGGCTGTGCGGCGCGCTTCTGATACAGGACGAAACCGGCCAGCGCCGCGGCGCCGACCAGCAGCAGCATGGCGCCATATTGTGGAGCGTCGCGCAGCTGCGCCAGCCCGTTCAGCACGCCCATGGTGCTGATGCCGACCAGCAGCAGGCCCTTCCAGTCGAGCGCCTTGGCGTCGCCCAGCAGCGAGGAATTGATCGGCAGGAAGCGGCGGATCAGGAACAGCACGCCAATGCAGAACGGCACCACCACGAAAAAAATCGAGCGCCAGCCGAACAGTTCGACCAGAAAGCCCCCGACCGAAGGCCCGATCGCCGGCGCCAGCACCACGCCGAAGCCGAACAGGCCCATCGCCCGGCCCTGCTCCTTGGGGTCGAAGGCGCGCAGGATGATGATGTTGGGAATCGGCTGCAGCACGCCGGCGGCCAGCCCCTGCGCCACCCGCATCGCCAGCAGCACGGGGAAATTGAAACTGAAGCCGCCAATGATGCCGCCCGCCAGCAGCAGCAGGATGGCGCCGGTGTAGGTGCGGCGCAGGCCGAAGCGCAGCAGCAGCCAGGGCGTGGTCAGCATCGACAGCGTCATCGCCAGCATGAAGCCGGCCGATACCCATTGCGCGCTGGCCTGGCCGATCTGGAAGTGATGGCTCAGATCCGGAATCGCGACGTTGACGATGGTCGAGGACAGGATCGAGGCCATGGTGCCGATCAGCACCGTCAGCAATACCAGCCACTTGAAGCGGGTACCGTGGCGTGCGCGCAATTGTTCCAGGGTCGGCTGCATCGGCTGCGTGGTCTAAAAAAATGGCGGCAGTCAGCCGCCGGAATCGTAGGCGAGGCTCAGCGCAACAGCTTCGCCACCAGGAACGCCAGCGCCGACAGCAGCACGGTCGAGGCGAACGGCAAGGACCAGACACGGCCGAACAGCTTGAAGCGCACATCGCCCGGCAGGCGGCCGATGCCGAGCTTTTCCAGCCACGGCAACAGCGCGGTAAAGACGATCAGGGCGATGAAGATCACCAGGACCCAGCGAATCATGAACGGCCACCCATAGATACTCCCCGCAAAAAATTAAAAATCAAGCGCTTCCCGCAGACAATACCTGCGCATTGAAAAATACTGCTGCCAGTATATAAATATGTCAAAAACTTACAAGCGATGGCTGCGGTCGTGGCGCGCGAATCGCGGCTCCAGCCGCACTCCCTTACCGACCACCAGCACCTTGAACAACTCACCCATTTCGGCCGGCGACAGCAGCTTTTGCACGGCGTTGGCTTGCGGCAGGTAGCGCAGGGCGTCGCTCGGCGCCGTGCGCAGCAACAGCTCGCCGATGCCGGCATCGAGCAGGAACGCCGCCTGGCTGGCATAGCCCAGCACCTCCAAGCCGGCGTCCTGCGCGGCGCGCGCCATCGCGCTGAAATCGACGTGCGCCGTGATGTCCTGCAAGCCGGGCAGGTAAAACGGCTCGCCGTGCGCATGATGCCGATAGTGGCACATCAGCGTGCCTTGCCGGCGCTCCGGCAGATAGTATTCGTGCGCCGGGAAGCCGTAATCGATCAGCAGGGCCGCGCCGCGCTCGCCCGCGCCCAGCATCGCCGCCAGCGAGCGCATGAAGCCGATGGCGAGCGCGTGCACCTCGGTCAGGTAGCCGGGCGGCAAGGCGTCCGCCTCGGGAATTTGCGCGATCAGCTCCGGCGCACAGTCGCGCTCGGCATGGACGAAACCGTCCGGCCCCAGGGCGACGCCGCGTTCGCGCCAGCCGTGCTCGGTCTTCGTCACCAGCTGCACCGGCATCGCATCGAGCACTTCGTTGCCGATCACGACCCCGGAAAACGCCGGCGGCAGCCGCTCCAGCCACTGCACCTGCGGAAAATCGCGCAAGGCGCTTTCCTGGCGCGCGCGCAGTTCGCCCGACACTTCGACGATGAAGTAGCGCTGCACATCGACGCCCATCTGCGCCAGTTCGGTCAGGATGTCGCGCGCCAGCTTGCCGGTGCCGGCGCCGAATTCGAGCAGCTGCGGCGCGCTCTGCGCCATCAGCGGCGGCCGCCGCCTGCGCCAGCGCGGCGCCGAACAGCGGCGTGATTTCGGGCGCGGTTGTAAAATCACCGTCTTTGCCCAGCTTGGCGGCGCCGCCGCTGTAGTAGCCTAGGCCGGGCGCATACAGCGCCAGTTCCATGTAGCGCGCAAACGAAATCCAGCCGCCGTGGCGGCCAATCTCGTCGGCGATCAGTTGTTGCAGCGCCTGCGAGGCGGCCAGCGCATCGGCGGCGGGTTCGGGCAGTTGCAGTTGCATGGCGTTATTGTATTCAATCGGTAAGGCGCAACACCTCATGACCGCAGATCAACCCAAAATTGCCCTGGTGACCGGCGCCGCGCGCCGCATCGGCCGCAGCATCGCGCTGGCGCTGGCGCAGCGCGGCTGGGACGTGGCCGTGCATTATCGCGCATTCCGCCGCCGACGCGCTGGACACGGTGCGCCGGATCGAGGCGCTCGGCCGGCGCGCGCTGGCCGCTGCACTGCGACCTGGCCGACGAAGACGCGGTGCGACGGCTGCTGCCGGGCGTCGCCGCGCAGCTTGGTGCCGGTCTCTTGCGTGGTCAACAACGCCTCGCTGTTCGACTACGACGATGCCGCCGGTTTTTCGCAGGCGCGGCTGGACGCGCACATGCACGCCAACCTGGCGGCACCGATCCTGCTGGCGCAGGCGCTGCACGCGGCAACCCCGGAAGGCGCGCAAGGCGTGGTGATCAACCTGCTGGACCAGAAGCTGTTCAACCTGAATCCGGATTTTTTGTCGTACACGCTGTCCAAGGCGGCATTGCACAGCGCCACCACCATGCTGGCGCAGGCGCTGGCGCCGAAGGTGCGCGTGGTCGGCGTCGCGCCCGGCATCACCCTGGTGTCGGGCGACCAGACCGAGGAGGCTTCGCCGCGCGCCCAGGCGTAACGCCGCTGGGCAAATCCAGCACGCCGGACGACATCGCCGGCGCCGTCTGCTTCCTGGCCGAAGCGCCGGCGATCACCGGCACCACCTTGATCGTCGATGGCGGCCAGCATTTGATTCCCTTGCCGCGCGACGTGATGTTCCTCACTCCATAACCATCCGAAACCATGCTGCTCCCTCCTGTCCTACCCCGGCCTGTCCGACTGCCGCCGCCTGTTCCTGCGCAATTACGAAGTGCTGATCAATATCGGCGTGCACGAATTCGAAAAGAAAGGCGAGCAGCGCGTCCTGATCAACGTCGACCTGTTCATCCCGCTGGCGCTGTCGACGCCGAAAGACGACCACCTGCATGAAGTGGTCGATTACGATTTCATGCGCGAGCACCATTGCGCAGCGCATGGCGCAGGGCCACATCCATCTGCAGGAAACCCTGTGCGACGACGTGCGCGCGCGCGATGCTGGCGCATCCGAAAGTGCGCGCGGTGCGCGTCTCGACCGAGAAGCCGGATGTCTACCCGGACTGCGAATCGGTCGGCGTCGAGGTATTCCACATCAAGGATGCGGTGGATTCCGGAGATGGCAATGGATAAGGTAGTGGAGCATCCCGCGCTGGCGGCCGCCACGGCGCCCAGCGCGCGGCAGATCGAAAAAATCGCCTACGAAAACAACAAGCTGCACAAGCGCCTGTGCCGCCAGGTCGGCCAGGCGATCGGCGACTTCAACATGATCGAGGACGGCGACAAGGTCATGGTCTGCCTGTCCGGCGGCAAGGACAGCTACGCGCCTGCTCGACATCCTGCTGACCCTGCGCGAACGCGCGCCGATCCATTTCGACATCGTCGCCGTCAACCTCGACCAGAAGCAGCCGAACTTCCCGGCGCAGGTGCTGCCCGACTACCTGAGCAAGCTCGGGCGTGCCGTTCCACATCGAGAACCAGGACACCTACAGCATCGTCAAGCGCGTGATCCCGGAGGGCAAGACCACCTGCTCGCTGTGCTCGCGCCTGCGGCGCGGCATCCTGTACCGCGTCGCCGACGAACTCGGCGCCACCAAGATCGCGCTCGGCCACCACCGCGACGACATCCTCGAGACCTTCTTCCTCAACATGTTCTTCGGCGGCAAGCTGAAAGGCATGCCGCCCAAGCTGCAGTCGGACGACGGCAAGCACATCGTGATCCGGCCGCTGGCCTATGTGAAGGAAGCCGACATGGAGCGCTACGCGCGAAGTGAAGCAGTTCCCGATCATTCCCGTGCGACCTGTGCGGCACCCAGGAAAACCTGCAGCGCAAGCAGATCAAGGCCATGCTGCGCGAATGGGAAAAGAAGCATCCGGGCCGCGTCGAAAACATCTTTTCCGTCGCTGTCGACCGTGGTGCCGTCGCACCTGATGGACCGCGATCTGTTCGGCTTTGCGCAACTGCAGGCCAGCGGCGTCGCCGACGCCAACGGCGACATCGCCTTCGACGACGAGCCTTGCGCCACGGGCAGCGCGGATAGCGCCGGACCTGCCATCATCTCGCTGCGGCGCAGCGGCTGAGGCGTGCGCATGACGCTGGAAAAGCTGCTGCAAAGCCAGGGCTTCGGCAGCCGGCGCCAGTGCCGCCACCTGATCCTGGACGGCCGCGTCACGGTCGACGGCGCCGAATGCCTCCAGCCGGCGGCCGAGTTCGAACCCGAACAGCTCGATTTCACCGTGGACGGCCAGCCGTGGCGCTACCGCGCGCAAGCCTACCTGGCCTTGCACAAGCCGGCCGGCTACGAGTGTTCGCACAAGACCCACATGCATCCCAGCGTGTTCACGCTGCTGCCGCCGGAGCTGGTGGCGCGCGGCATCCAGTGCGTCGGCCGCCTCGACCAGGACACCACCGGGCTGTTGCTGCTGTCCGACGATGGCGGCTTCATCCACCGCTGCAGCGCACCGAAAAAAAAGCTGCCCAAAGTGTATCGGGTGACCACGCGCCATCCGGTCGCGCCGGGACAGATCGCGGCGCTCCTCGCAGGCGTCGTGCTGCACGACTCGCCCATCCCGGTCGCCGCCCTCGCCTGCGCCCAGGTCGCCGAATGCGAACTCGACCTGACCATCGGCGAAGGCAAATACCATCAGGTCAAGCGCATGCTGGCGGCGGCCGGCAACCGCGTCGAACGCCTGCACCGCAGCGCGGTCGGCGGTTTCCGGCTGGAAGCGGACTTGCCGGCCGGCAGTTGGCGCTGGCTGGAAGCGGGGGATCTGGCGCAAATCGAGGCCGGCAATTCCGTTTCGCCCGGCGCTTGAGCCGTCAATGTGCAAACCTTTGTAACCTCGGTATTCTTTTGCCGGCGCCATCCGTTCTATGACTTAGACTGTGATGACCGGCCGGCGCCCGGCTGGCGGCCCGATTGAAGCGGGGAACCATGAAAACTTTCCGTATCCACACGCTGATGCTGCTGGCGCTGGCCTTGCTGAGCGGCATCGCGCTGGCCGACCCGCCCACCCGCGTCGGGCGCATCGCCTACCTGCAGGGCGAAGTCGAGGTACGCGCGACGTATGAGGACGAACCGATGGCGGCCATGGAAAACTGGCCGCTGACCTCGCACAACGTGATCGCCACCGGGCCGGGCGCGCGCGCCGAATTGCGCGTCGGATCGACCGCGCTGCGGCTGGACGGCGATTCCGAACTGGAAATCGCCGAACTCGACGACCAACATTTCCGCTTGCGCCTGTTGCAAGGCAGCCTGAACGCGCGCGTGAAAAATCCCGACCTGGTGCAGGACTTCGAGCTGAATACGGCACAGGGCCAGCTGACGCTGGAGGCACCGTCGCAGATTCACGTGGACGCCGGCCGCAGCCCCGGTACCACGGTGGCGAGCGTGCTGTCCGGCGCCGCCCGCTTCGACAACGGCCAATCCTTGCTGGCGCTGGTGACCGGCCAGCGCGCGCGTGGCGGCCCACGGCGGCATGCAATTGGCCGCCGCCGTGCGCGACGAATTCGATTTCTGGAGCCTGGCGCGCGACCAGCGCGACGACCAGACGGTCTCGACCCGCTACGTCTCGCCGGAGGTCACCGGCTATGAAGCGCTGGACCAGTACGGCAGCTGGGACATGACGGAAGACTATGGCGCGGTCTGGTATCCGCAAGGCGTGGCGGCCGACTGGGCGCCTTACCGCAACGGCCGCTGGGCCTGGATCGAGCCGTGGGGCTGGACCTGGATCGACAATGCGCCTTGGGGCTACGCGCCGTTCCACTACGGCCGCTGGGCCTGGTACAGGGAGCGCTGGTGCTGGGTGCCGGGCCGCGTCGTGGCGCGGCCGGTGTGGGCGCCGGCGCTGGTCGGCTGGGTCGGCGGGCAGCACTGGAATGCGCGCTTCACGGCCGGCAACGCGCCCGCGGTCGGCTGGTTCCCGCTGGCGCCGCACGAACCATTCCGCCCCAGCTATGCGGCGTCGCCGGCTTACCTGCGGCAGCTCAACCTCGCGCAAGACCTGCGTAACCGCCGCCACCCGGTCGACCTGACGCCGCAGGCGGTGTTCCGCAACCGCATCCAACACAATGCCGTCACCGTCATACCGCACGAGCGCTTCCGCCACGGACGCACGGTGGTGGTCGCCAATGCGCCGCCGCTGATCGGCGCGCCGCAGCAGCTGGCCGAGGCGCCGCTGGCGGCCGTGGCGCCGGCTGCGCGCCCGGCGCCCGTGCCCGGCATCCCGCGCAGCATGCGCGAGGAACGGCGGCCATTGCCGGCGCCACACGAGTGGACGCCGCAGTCGACGCCCCCGACCGGCGCCATGCCGGCGCCGCCGCGCGTGCGCCCAGCCGAGCGCAATGCGCCGGCGGCCATAGCACCAGATCCGCCAGTTCAGCATCGGGAGCGTGCACCGCTCCGCATCGAAACGCCGCCGCGCACGCCGGGCAACGCGCCGGCCGCGCCCCATCCCGGCGGCATGCCTCCCGAACATGGCCGGCGCGCCGACCCGGTCATGCCGGCGCCGGCTCCGCTGCGCCCGCTGCATGAGGCAGCGCCGCATGAGCAGCGCGCACCGGCACGGAGCGAAATCCGCCAGCAGCCCATGCCCGAACAGCGGCAAGCACCGGGCCACATCGAGCGGCGCCCGGCGCCCGCCGGATTGGCTCCGGCCGCCCCGCGCGGCGAAGCCCGCGCGGAAGCGCATCCGCCACCGCGGCAAAGGGAAGCCGGCAATCCGAACCGCTCCATGCAGCAAGGCGCGGGCAACCGTTGAGGCCGGCCGCAAGCCGGATTGCCATCGACCGTCCGGCGTCTGTCGGCGTCGCGGTCGCGCCGGATCGCCACATGGACCCATGATAAAATTTCCTTCCGTTTCCCCTCGCCTCCACCTTCCATGAATGTCGTCATCCTTGCCGCCGGCATGGGCAAGCGCATGCAGTCCGCGCTGCCGAAAGTTCTCCATCCGCTGGCGGGCAAGCCGCTGTTGTCGCATGTGATCGGGACCGCGCGCGCGCTGGCGCCGGACACGCTGTGCGTGATCTACGGCCACGGCGGCGAAGCGGTGCCGGCAGCGCTGGCCGCGCCCGACCTGCGTTTCGCCCTGCAGGAGCCGCAACTCGGCACCGGCCACGCCGTGCTGCAGGCCGTGCCACACCTCGACGACCAGGCGCCGACGCTGGTGCTGTACGGCGACGTGCCGCTGACCACGACGGCAACGCTGCAGCGGCTGTTGGCGGCGGCCGGCGGCGACAAGCTGGCGATCCTGACGGTCGAACTGGCCGATCCGAGCGGCTACGGCCGCATCGTGCGCGAGGACGGCGCCATCCGCCGCATCGTCGAACAGAAGGATGCCAGCGAGAGCGAACGCGCGATCCGCGAAATCAATACCGGCATCCTGGTGGCGCCCACCGCCCGGCTCAAGCAATGGCTGACGACGCTGTCGAACGACAATGCTCAGGGCGAGTACTACCTGACCGACATCGTCGCGCGCGCCGTGGCCGATGGCGTGCCGGTGGTGTCGGCGCAGCCGGACGCGGCCTGGGAAACCCTGGGCGTCAACAGCAAGCTGCAACTGGCCGAGCTGGAACGCATCCATCAGCGCAACATCGCCGACGCCTTGCTGGAACAGGGTGTGACGCTGGCCGACCCGGCGCGCATCGACGTGCGCGGCACGCTTGCCTGCGGGCGCGACGTCACGATCGACGTCGGCTGCGTATTCGAAGGCGAGGTCACGCTGGAGGACGGCGTCAGCATCGCCGCCCATTGCGTGATCAAGGATGCGCGGATTGCCGCCGGCGCCACGATCAAGCCGTTCTGCCACATCGAGGATGCCAGCGTCGGCGCCGCGGCGCAGATCGGCCCGTATGCGCGCTTGCGGCCCGGCACCGCACTGGAAGCGGATGTTCACATCGGCAATTTCGTCGAAATCAAGAACAGCCGGATTGCCGCGCACAGCAAGGCCAACCACCTGGCCTATGTCGGCGACGCCACGGTCGGCACGCGCGTGAACATCGGCGCCGGCGTCATCACCTGCAACTACGACGGCGCCAACAAATTCCGCACCGAGATCGGCGACGATGCCTTCATCGGCAGCGACGTCCAGCTGATCGCGCCGGTGCGCGTCGGCGCGGGCGCGACCATCGGCGCCGGCGCCACCATTTCCAAGGATGCGCCCGAGGGCAAACTGACCATCACCAGCCGCACGCAGGTGACGGTCGAGCGCTGGCAGCGCCCGGTAAAGCAAAAGAAATAGGCCGTCACGCCTGCCCGCAGTACGCAGACCTCGCCCTTGCTACCGGCGACGGGCTTGAGTGGCCTGCCGCTAATGCGGCCGAACCTCGTCCTTCAGCGCCGCCAGCGCCATGTTTTCCACCAGGCCGGGCGCGATCAGTTTCATGAAGCGCCCCAGCCGGCCCTTGAAGGACATCACCACTTCGCGCTGGCGCTCTTCCATGCCGGCGATGATCCGTGCCGCGCATTCGGCGACCGGCATCGCATCGTCTTCCTTCAAGCTGCTGCTGCCGAGTTCGGTGCCGGCGGCGTTGAAGCCGCGATACCGGATCTGCGTCGCCACCACACCGGGATAGGCGATGGTCACGCTGACGCCGGCCGGCTTCAGCTCCGCGCGCAAGCCTTCGAAAAATCCGGCCATCGCAAACTTGGTGGCGCCGTACGCGGTACGCCCCGGCACCCCGATCAGGCCGGCCAGCGACGACACCGCGACGATGCTGCCCTTCGACGCCTTGAGATAGGGTAGCGCGGCATGCGTGCACCAGATGCTGCTCCACAGGTTGATGCGCATCAGCTCCTCGTACCACCCCAGGTCCTGGACCTCTTCGAACAGGGCATGCGCGGAGCGGCCGGCGTTGTTGATCAGGACGTCGATGCGGCCGAATTTTTGCGCGGTGGCGCCGATCAGGTAGCGGCATTGCGCCTCGACCGAGACATCGGTCTTGACCACCAGGGTCTGTGCGCCGTGCGCGGCGCATTCGGCCGCGACCTGCTGCAGGCGCTCTTCGTTTCTGGCGGCCAGCACCAGTGCCGCTTGCGCGCCCTGCGTTTTTGCCAACTGGCGGGCGATTTCGGCGCCGATGCCGTCGGAACTGCCGGTGATGATGATGACTTTCATGAGCGCTTTCGTAGAGGAAAAATCCGGCGGCGCGCCGCCTAGCTTGGCACGGCTGCCGCTGCCGCCCTGCGTTTGAGCACAAAAATACCGAACAGCGTCGCCGTCAGGTACATGCTGACCGAATACAGCGCGGCCGGCAGCGCCAGCTGGAAGTTGTCGAGGACGCTCAGCGCGACAAAGATCGCCAGCGTCGAATTGTGGATGCCGATCTCATAGCTGATCGCCGTCGCCATCGGCTTGTCCAGGCCGCTCGCGCGCGACAGGAAATAGCCGCTCAACAGGCTGACCAGGTTGAAGATCAGCACCGCCGGCCCGATCACGGCGAACGAGGTCGTCAGCGCCTGCCATTCCTTGCCGATGGCGATCAGCGCGAAACTGGCCAGCACCACGGCGCTGAACAGCTTCATCGGCCGCTCCGAGCGCTCGGCGAAGCGCAGCGAGCGGCTGCGCACCAGCATGCCGAGCAGCTACCGGCACCAGCACCATCACGATGACTTCGACCACCTTGCCGAATTGCAGCGGCACCACCTGCGCGGTGTCGGCAAAGGCGGCGATCGCCCAGTTGGTGATCAGCGGCAGCGTGACGATCGACAGCACGGTGTTGATCGCGGTCAGCGAGATATTCATCGCCACGTTGCCGCCGAACAAATGGCTGAACAGGTTGGCCGACACGCCGCCCGGCGACGCCGCCAGCAGCAGCAGGCCGACCGCGTACACCGGCGGCACCGCCAGCGCCACGATCATGAGGTAGCAGGCCAGCGGCAGCACCACGACCTGCAGCAGCAGCGCGATCAGCACCGCCTTCGGATGCTTGAGCAGGCGCCTGAAGTCATCCACGCACAGGGACAGGCCAAGGCCGAACATCACCAGCGCCAACGCAATCACCAGAAACTGGGTGACCAGCACGGTGGTGCTCATGATTGGTAGCTCGCGTCTTCGCGATCCAGTTTGCGCATCAGCGCCGGCCAGACGAAGGCGCCGCCCAGGCCGCCGGTCTGCACCCGCATCGATTCCGCCACGCCCTTGACGATGCGCGGGTCGACCTGCACCAGTTCGCCGCCGGCCTGCGCCGCGATCTGGATCTGGCAGGTCGATTCGAAGGTATACATCGACAGGAAGGCGTCGGCGATGGTCTTGCCGGCCACCAGCAGCCCGTGATTGCGCAGCACCAGGAAATTGGCATGGCCGAGATCGGCTTGCAGGCGCGGCTTTTCGTCCTCGCGGAACGCCACGCCTTCGTAGTCGTGATAGGCGAGCGAGCCCAGCACGAAGGTCGATTGCTGCGAGATCGGCAGGATCCCGCATTTCTGCGCGCTGACGGCGACGCCGGCACGGGTGTGCGTGTGGATCACGCACTGCACGTCGTCGCGCGCCTCGTGCACCGCGCTGTGAATCGTGAAGCCGGCCGGGTTGACCGGGAACGGCGACTCGATCAGCTTGTTGCACTGCTGGTCCACTTTCACCAGCGAGGATGCGGTGATTTCATCGAACATCAGGCCGTAGGGATTGATCAGGAAATGATGCTCGGGCCCCGGGATGCGCGCGCTGATGTGGGTAAACACCAGATCGCTCCAGCCGTAGCGCGCCACCAGGCGGTAACAGGCGGCCAGGTCGACCCGCAGCTGCCATTCCTCGGCGCTGACCTGATCCTTGAGTGAGGGTATTTGCATCGTGTGTCTCCGTGGGTTGGTGGACCGGGCATGGCGGCTTGCAGGTTCCGCAGGGACGCCGCCGCGCGGGGTTGGGATGCGGGCTGGGGAAGCGGCCGGGTTTATCGCTCCGCGACGGCGGCGCGGTAGATGCTGTTGCGCGGCTGCGCGAACAGCCGGCGCAGCATGGGCTCGAACTCGGCGATCGGCAGGGTCTCTGCGTTGGCGTCGAACGCCGGGTTGTCATACAGCTCGCAAAATTCGGCGGTGCGCTCGAAATGCGGATGGCCGCGGAATTGCTCGCGCATGTCGCGATCCATGCCGAGGTGATGGAAGAAGTAGTGGCCCTGGAAAATGCCGTGGTGCTGGACCATCCACAGATTTTCCTCGCTGACGAACGGCTTCAGGATTGCCGCCGCGATGTCGGGATGGTTGAAGGCGCCGAGCGTGTCGCCGATGTCGTGCAGCAGCGCGCACACCACGTATTCGTCGTCGCGGCCGTCGCGCAGCGCGCGGGTCGCGGTCTGCAGCGAATGGGTATAGCGGTCGACCGGGAAGCCGCCGTAGTCGCCTTCCAGCAATTGCAGGTGGCGCATCACCCGCTCCGGCAAGCCTTGGGCGAATTGCATGAATTCGCCGCCGATCAATTGCCAATCCTGGCGGGTGCTGTCTTGCATGCGAGTGAAGCTGGCGCGCGCGGTCATGCTGGTCTCCTCGATGTTGTACTGGCTGCCGGTTCTGTCGACCGTGCACTCACCTTACAACCTGGCTACACTGTGGACTGTCAAATTTTTTACAATTTGCGGGCCGGTCCGCCGCTCGCCTGCCATGCCGCCTCGCGCCCCTCTGCATCTGTTGCCGACCCTGTCGCAATCCCCATGGTTTGCCTCGCTGCCGCTGGCGCTGCGGAAAACCATGCTGGCCGAATCCAGCCCGCTCAAGCTGCATCCCGGCGAAATGCTGTTTCGCAAGGGCGATCCGCCGGGCGGCCTGTACGTCTTGGTGCAGGGCGTGATCAAGATCTCGACGCTCAGCGAAGACGGCAAGGAGGCGATCCTGGCGATCCTCGAAAGCGGCACCTGGTTCGGCGAAATCTCTTTGATCGACGAGTGCCCGCGCACCCACGACGCCACCGCGCTGGGAGCGGCCGAGGTGCTGGTGCTGCCGGGCGCCGCCTTCAGCCGCTTGATGGCGCGCAAGGAATTCGCCCAGGCCATCGCCCGGCTGCTGGCGGCGCGCGTGCGGCTGCTGTACGCCATCGTCGAAGACGCCACGCTGCGCTCGCCCCGCGCCCGCATCGCCCGCCGCTTGCTGCTGCTGGCGCACGGCGATGCCGCGCTGGCGCCGGGCAAGCGTCTGCGCGTGCCGGTATCGCAGGAGTCGCTGGCGATGATGCTGGGCATCACGCGGCAGACACTGTCGAAGGATTTGAAACTGCTGGCCCGCGACCAGTTGATCCGGCTCGGCTACGGCTACATCGAGGTGCTGGCGGAAGAACGCCTGAAGGCGTTGAGCGAGCATGCCTAGCGGATGGCCGGCCGCCGGCGCGGCGCCGCGATCGAGCCGTCTCCTGTTGGTAAGGTTCGTCCGCCTTGCCGCCGCTTCCCTCAGGCAGGCGCGAGTCGAGACGCGAAGCGGGCGTCGGGCGTGATGGAGGCTGGCAGCGCCGGCCGCATGCGGCGGCGAGCCGGCGGGTTCGCGCCCATGCCGCGGGAGCGGCAAACTGGGGAGCGCGCCGCCCGAGCCATGGGTAGCCCGACTTTTTCAATAGACCAATCCAGGGGTATGTTTCTAAAAATACCATTTCATACCCGACATGGGCCGCCCTATGAGGGAGTATGTGACACCGCCATGGAACACATGGCCAGCGCGGCGGCACTCAGGCCAGATGCAGCCGGGTCTCGAACTTGCTGCGGAAAGTGGAAAAATAGCTGCGCACATTGCGCACATTGGCGTGCGTCGCGAACAGCCGATGCGCCAGCGCATGATAGGCCGGCCATGTCGGCCACCTGCAGCACCAGCACGAAATCCGGCCCCGGCGAGACCCGATAGCATTGCTGCACCGCCGCTTCCCGGGTCGCCAGCGCCTCGAACTCCTGCTGCCGTTCTTCCGCCTGGTGGTCGAGCGTGATTTCGACGATGGCGGTCAGGCCGGCGCCGACCTTGTCCGGCGCCAGCAGCGCCACCTGGCGCGCGATGACGCCGGCTTCCACCAGCCGCTTGACGCGGCGCAGGCAGGTCGGCGCCGAGGCATGCACGGCACGCGCCAGTTCCTGGTTGGTCAGCGAGGCGTCGATTTGCAACTGGCGCAAGATCCGCTTGTCGAGCTCATCCAACTCCAGCACGCTTTCCATGACTGAATTATCCATATTTCATTTTAATTTGAAATTTTCCTTCATCGATTTGATGCGTGATAATTATTGTTCAAATTTAATGAGAATATTGACACATAATTTCATTCCAGATCGCCTAGCATAAGCACATCTTCCTTATTCAATGCAAGGTCACCTATGTGCGGCATCGTCGGCGCGGTAGCGCAACGCAATATCACCCCCATCCTGCTCGCAAGGCTTGAAGCGGCTCGAATACCGCGGCTACGACTCCTGCGGCGTCGCCCTGCACGTCGACGGCAAGCTGCAGCGCTCGCGCAGCACCTCGCGCGTGGCCGACCTCGAAGCGCAGGTGGCAAGAAGCCGGTCTGTCCGGCTTCACCGGCATCGCCCACACGCGCTGGGCCACGCACGGCGCGCCGGCCTCGCACAACGCCCATCCGCATTTCTCGCGCGAGCGCATCGCGCTGGTGCACAACGGCATCATCGAAAACCATGACGAGCTGCGCGCCGAACTGACCGCCGCCGGCTATGTGTTCGAAAGCCAGACCGACACCGAAGTGATCGCCCACCTGGTCGACCACATGTACGACGGCGACCTGTTCGAAACCGTGCAGCAGGCGGTCAAGCGCCTGCACGGCGCCTATGCGATCGCCGTGTTTTGCCGCGACGAGCCGCACCGCGTGGTCGGCGCGCGCCAGGGCTCGCCGCTGATCGTCGGCATCGGCGAAGGCGAAAACTTCCTCGCCTCGGACGCGATGGCGCTGGCCGGCACCACCGACCAGATCATCTACCTGGAAGAAGGCGACGTGGTCGACCTGCAACTGCAGCGCTACTGGATCGTCGACGCCGACGGCCGGCCGGCCGAACGCGAGGTCAAGCACCGTGCATGCGCACACCGGCGCCGCCGAACTCGGCCCCTACCGCCACTACATGCAGAAGGAAATCTTCGAGCAGCCGCGCGCCATCGGCGACACGCTCGAAGGCGTGACCGGCGATCATGCCGGAACTGTTCGGCGACCAGGCCTACAACATCTTCAAGCAAGATCGACTCGGTGCTGATCCTGGCCTGCGGCACCAGCTATTACGCCGGCCTGACCGCCAAGTACTGGCTGGAATCGGTGGCGAAGATCCCGGTCAACGTCGAGATCGCCAGCGAATACCGCTACCGCGACAGCGTGCCGAATCCGAACACGCTGGTCGTCACCATTTCGCAAAGCGGCGAAACCGCCGACACCCTGGCCGCGCTCAAGCACGCGCGCAGCCTGGGCATGCAGCAACACGCTGACCATCTGCAACGTCGCCACCAGCGCCATGGTGCGCGAATGCGTGCTGGCCTACATCACGCGCGCCGGCGTCGAAGTCGGCGTCGCCTCGACCAAGGCCTTCACCACGCAGCTGACCGCGCTGTTCCTGCTGACGCTGGCGCTGGCGCAGGTGCGCGGCCATCTGAGCGACGAACAGGAAGCCGAGCACCTGAAAGCACATGCGCCACCTGCCGGTCGCGGTCGGCGCCGTGCTGGCGCTGGAGCCGCAGATCATCGCCTGGGCCGAAGAATTCGCGCGCAAGGAAAACGCGCTGTTCCTGGGCCGCGGCATGCACTACCCGATCGCGCTCGAAGGCGCGCTGAAGCTCAAGGAAATTTCCTACATCCACGCCGAAGCCTATCCGGCCGGCGAACTGAAGCACGGCCCGCTGGCGCTGGTGACCGAAGAAATGCCGGTCGTGACGATCGCACCGAACGATGCGCTGATCGAAAAGCTGAAGTCCAACATGCAGGAAGTGCGCGCGCGCGGCGGCCAGCTGTACGTGTTTGCCGACGTCGATTCGCGCATCACCTCGGGCGACGGCATGCACGTGATCCGCCTGCCGGAACACTACGGCATGCTGTCGCCGATCCTGCACGTGGTGCCGCTGCAGTTGCTGGCCTATCACACGGCGCTGGCGCGCGGCACCGACGTCGACAAGCCGCGGAATCTGGCCAAGAGCGTGACCGTGGAATGAGGGGACTAGTTGCGGCGCTATCTTGATTGGAAAGAATAAAGTCTGTCGGGACTCTCCCTATTCGATTTCCCTTGCATCCGCCGTGGAAGCGGCTGAGAGTAGATCGAGCACAGTTTTTCAGGTTTGATCGCCCGTGAGCGTATGGCAGGAAGGAGTTTGGCTTCTTCCTTTTGGGTCAAGGCTGAACAAATTATTGGTTTTAGCAGCTACTGGTCGACAACAACTTGCTCAATCAGGAGGATGTGAAAGGGTTATTGCAGGCCTATCGCATAACTTGGCAGCGCTGCACGGTGATCGGAAAGAAGTCAGGCATACGTGCAGGCACTCTTTTGCAAGAGAGACATCGTTCAAATTTGTCAAACTTTATTATTGCAAGACTTTGCGTTACTGCCTCTTGTCCGCCGCTTTTGTAACTATATTATTGCTGTTGGGTAGCCTATTATTTGCCAAGTCGTCCTCGCCATGCATCAGGAGGACCGGCAAGGAAACGGTCTGCAGGTCCTCGGTGAAGTCCGTCTCGGAGAAGGCGTCGATGCAGTCGTAGTGGGCATCGGAGCCACCCATCATGCCCTGCCGCCACCAGTTGCGGATAAGGCCTTCGCTGACCTCGTCGCCGTCGCGGTTGAAGCCGTAAAACGGGCCGGTTGGCACATCGAGGAAGAACTGCGCGCGGGTGCGGCTGAGCGCCTCGCGGAACCCGTCGACCGCCCTGTATCTAGGCGCGTCAGACGACGCGCTTCAGCGTGTGCGCGAACTCCGTCTTCTCGACGTTGCTCACACCATTGGCGTGGAAGTGCTGTATGTGCGGGCCATGCTCGTGATGCCTGGTCTGTGTCTCGATGGACGACCACTCCTCCATGAACACGAAGCGCCCGGGCTCGTCCCGATCCTCGAACAGATCGTAGCGGATGTTGCCGTCCTCGCTGCGCGACGGCTCGACGAGCTCGGACAGGTCCCGGCGCAGTTCGTCCTCCTTGCCTACCTTGGCCTTGAGCCCGACGACGATGAATAGTTCGCTCATTGGTATTCCTCCTTGGAGGGATGGCGGCGGCATTCGTAACCGCCGTCGCCCTCGGATGTCAGCCGTTTATTGGAGCTTAGGCAGCTTTGGCCTTCTCGGGATTGAAGCCGTCGAAGCTCTCGAAGACGTCCATGAAGCCGGGAACGGTGGCTTCACGGGCCCAGTCGCGCTGAAGCTCGCAGTACATCTGAACACGGCTGATGAGCTTCCCGCCGGCCTGCTCGATGCGACGCAGCGCCGTCTCGTGCGCGGCGAGCGAGGTGCCGCCAACCGCGTCGACCGGCACATAGACCTCATAGCCTTCCACCGTCCGTCGATGCGCTAAATGAGGTTACTTTGCGCCGACCTCGAATGCTGAGGTCGCCTTGGTCGTCTTTACGGTCCACGATCCGCTCTGACGGAATGAGCTCGCCGATGCGTAGGTATCTTCCAGAAACTGGAAGTAGACCATCTTGCCGTCGCGTACCTTGGCGTGAATCGAGAATGGCGAGGTGAAGACATGGCCTACTTCAACCGAACGATAGGTGAACTTGCCGAAAATGGCGACATCCTCGCCCGAAGCCAGCTTGTCGGTGATTGTAAAGTCCTCGATCTTCCAATATTCTGCGACCTGAAGGAATGTACTGCTATACGCGCTAGGGCCTTTGCCAGTCCCCGCCCACGGCTCGATCTTCTTCAGTTCCGGGTTGTCGAAGTTCAGCGATACATAAACTGCGTCGGGCGCTACGAGGCGGGTGGCCGCAGCTTCGACCTTGTCCGGGGCTGTGTTGGACAGGAAATCCGTAACGACGGCCAGCGACGCTGCGGACTGATCCTGCGAATTTGTTGCCTGCGCTGCGGCAGGCGCTGACAGCAAGACAGGCGTGCTAATCGCAAGTGCAGATACGAGAACTGCCTTGGAAAATTTGAGAATCGTCATGTACTTGATCCTTTGCTATTCAGGTTTCTAAGTGTTTGTAGTCTGCGGTGGCTCGAGATATCTTCGATTCATTCGCTTCTTCTCCTTGCGGGAAATGGCGGCGACAGAAATCGCCGCCGCCATCGTCAGGCCTCAGCCCTTGGCTGCTTCCTCGGCTGTTTTTTCGGCGTTGAAACCACCGAAATTCTCGAAGACGCCCATGAAGCCGGGGACCGTCGCCTCGCGCGACCAGTCGCGCTGAAGCTCGCAGTACATCTGTACCCGGCTGATGAGCTTCACGCCCGCCTGTTCCATGCGGCGCAGCGCCGCCTCGTGCGCGGCGAGCGAGGTGCCGCCAACCGCGTCGACCGGCACATAGACCTCATAGCCTTCCTGAATCGCGTCGAGCGCAGGAAAGGTCAGGCACGCTTCGGTCCAAAGCGCGGTCATGATCAGCTTCCGACGGCCAATCGCCTTGACGGCTTTCTTGAACTCGGTATCCTCCCAGCTGTTGATCGAGGTACGGTCGTAGGTCGGCAGGTGGCCGATCACGTCCTGCAGTTCCTGGATCGGCGGCTTGTTGCGGCCAGTCGCCACGTTGACGGTCGAATGGATGATCGGGAGACTGTAGTTGACCGCCGCCTTGGCGACACTCGTGATGTTGAACACCAGTTCCTCGCGTGCCATGGAGCGGATTGAGGAGACCTGGATCGGCTGGTAGTCGATGATAATCAACGCCGAATTTTCGGGCGACAAAAGCTGGTCAGTGTGGGGATTTCGGATCGTTTCGCTAGTCATGGGTAGTTCCTTTTCGTGGTGAAATAAAAATTGGCTCAAGCCGACAAGGCTCAGGCGGAGTGCATAGGCAACGGCGCACGGCGCACTTCGAAATCGCCGAGATCGCGGGTGCGCGGGATGATGAGGGTCCCGATGGCGTCGAGACCGCTGGCTTCGAGGCAATCGGGGGTCTGCGTTGGGTTCCAACTCATGGTGCTCTCCTTCGACTAAACAAGTTCACAGCGGTCGCAACAGATGGCGACGACGGGCAGTCGGTCGCCGATGTGAAATGCATTCAACAGTTCCTGGTCCAGCGCATCGGTGTGGGTCACCCGAATGCTCTTTCACAATGGCGAGCGTGGCGTCATAGGTCGATGAAAATAGGCTGGCTGTTTTGCGGGGTAAGCAGTTCGAGTTTGCTGGACATGGGGAAACCTCTCGGTATGGGAAAAGAGGAGCCGGCGTTAGACGGCAGAACTTTAGCGGATGCTTTTGTGAAAGACGGCGCAGAAGCTGCCGCGGAGGTGCCGATCTTGCGGTCTCTTGCGCATTTTGTGCTGTTGCGCTGGGAGCCTGATTTCAGAGAATAGGAAGGTAGGCAGACATGTCAGCATCATTTGTCCTGACCGTCTGTCAGCACATAAAGCGTGCAAGCTACAGCGCCGAACATGCATCGGCTCTCGGCGACGAGCCGGAAACGGTCATGATGCGGGGCGGCAGTGCCCTCATCAATCCTCTCGGCTATGTAATCGCAGGCCCCGACTTCAAAAGCGAAACGATCCCCTATGTCGACAGCGACCACATGGATATTGCGCGCGGAAGATATGAAGCTGGCTGTTCTACGGGGTAAGCAGTTCGAGTTTTCTGGACATGGGAATCGCTCTTGGTGTTTGGGAAACAGGATATGCCTCAGGGGGCAATGAGGTATGGAAGGGCTGTTGGGTCAAAGGGCTCAGCCTGTGGTGCTTGGCACCGGCGTGTTGAGCAGTTGCTGCTCCCACAGATACGCGATGGCGGTGTCGGCCCGCGCCCAGTCGCGCTGCCACTCGGCTGCCAGCGCCATCCACGTCATCAGATTCACGCCCACCGCGGCCATGCGCCGGATGGTGCAGCACCATCAACGGGTTGCCCTGGCGAGTGTGCTTGAGCGTACGCTGTTAAGTCGCTTTAATCCGCACGGGCGCTTGCCCGGCTTGGCCCAGACGTAAATGTCGCGCCGCCGCTCCACGCGCTCAATCACCACACCCTTGAGTCCTAAGATGGAATCTATTGGGGAAATCGGTATTCACGCCATTAAACCTGTTCTTCGCAAAAACGAATTTAATGAATATCGCTTGTCCCCTTTTAGGATGAAGAGTCAACCGCATTCGCTTGAGCGCGACTGACTCGTCGCTGGGACATCTGGACGGCAGGCGGCGCCATTGAAAGTCACCGCTGCGCAATCGAGCGAACCGGATCACGAACGGCCCGACGATAGTCGGAAGGGCTCATGTGCCGGTGCTTGACGAATACCCGGGCAAGTACTTGGTTCGACGAGTACCCGACCTCCTGGGCAATCTCAGTGACCGTAAGGTCTGTTCGCTCGAGGAGTTCGGAGGCTCTTTCCACTCTCAGTCGCGTCAGGTAGACACGGGGCGGCAGGCCGACGCTCTGCTTGAACATGCGTGCGAAATGAAATGGCGAGAGACGCGCCTCGGCTGCCAGTTCGTTTAGGCTAATGTCTTCCGAAAGCCGGGCCCGGATCAGCTCTACAGAGCGCCGTTGCGCCCAAGGGGCAAGGCCGCCTTTTGCAGGTGTGAGCGGTGTCCTAGCCAAGCGGCACAATTCGGCTAAGATTTCGCAGCCTGCGGCCTGCGCCAGCAGCCGTGACGGCGCTCCCTCCTCGTCGCACAGACTCCAGAGATGCCGGAGCGCTGATCGGATGGCCGGCGAGGCGAACGTCCCGCCGTAGATTCCTAGGCGGTCGAACGAGAACTGGCCGTCGGCGGCTTCATCCATCACTCTCTGCCAATGCGCCAAAGGAAGCGACAAACCGCGATTATGATGGTTAGTCTCGACCCTGCACTTATTGGCGAAGTTCGGTGCGGCGAGAATAAAGCCGCCCTTTTCGGTCACCACATCGTAAGGCCCGTCTCCGTGGTTGCCACTGACACGGCTGCCGCCTAGCAGATCCTGATACAGGACGAGTTCCGGCATAGCTGGGTCGGACACGTCCCCGGCCGGTTGCGCCGCCTCATGCATAGTGAGGATTCCGCCGGAGGATTTCATCGAGTGCACATAGGGCGCGCGCGGGCCATCGCTGTACCACTGAGCGAAGGACGAATACGTAGGCGCAGTCATTGCTATATCTCCTGTGGAATAATGGATACTACGTCCAGGTTCTCGTTGTCCGTGACCCGATTGTGCTTTCGAGGAACGGAGTAACCAAGGCGGCCATCTCTTCCGCACGCGTCTCCAACGCAAAATGTCCTGCATCCAGCAGATGAATCTGCGCATCCGGCAGATCACGTTGATAGGCAGCCGCACCTGCAGGCACAAAGGCGGGGTCATGACGTCCCCACACAGCCAGAAGCGGCGGACGGTGTTTGCGGAAATACGCCTGGAAATCCGGATAGCGCGCGACGTTTGTGCGGTAGTCCAGGATTAGGTCTAACTGTATTTCCTCGGCGCCGGGACGGGCCATGTAGGCGATGTCCAGTTCGTAACCGTCGGGCGACAACCGGCCTGGATCGGCTCCGGTGCCATACTGCCAGTTCCGGATGGTGTCCGGCGCAAGCGAGGCTCTGCAGGCCTCTCGATTGGCCGCGCTGGGCTCCCGCCAATAGGCTTCCCACGGCCCCCATTCGTCGCTGAACCCCTCAACGTAGGCGTTGCCGTTCTGGGAGATGATCGCGGAAACCTTTTCGGGATGGCGCATCGCCAGGCGCAGTCCCACCGGAGCTCCATAGTCGAAGACGTAAAGCGCATATTGCTGGAGCGACATGGCTGTGATGAAGCCTTCAATCACGTCAGCAAGATTGTCGAATGTGTAGTTGAAGGTCCCGCGCGGTGGCGCTTTGGTTTGTCCGAAACCGGGGAGATCCGGCGCGATGAGCCGGAAACGTTCGGAGAGGAGCGGGATCAGGTCACGGAACATGTGGCTGGCAGTTGGGAAGCCATGCAGCAAGAGGAGGACCGGCGCGTCGCGCGGCCCCGCCTCTCGGTAAAAAACGTCCACATCCCCGACCGGCTGGAATCCGTATTTGGTTGTCATCATGCAATCCTTTCAGCTTTTCCAGAACGATAGTTCATTTCAAGATTCGCCACAATCAGCGTAGACTGCAAGATATAATTTCAGAAACGGAGACAATCATGGACCGGCTGGAAGCGATGTCGATATTCTTGGCAGTCGTCGACGAAGGCTCGCTGGCCGCCGCGGCACGCCGTCTTGGCTGCTCCACGGCTTCGGTGACGCGAGCCGTTGCGCGTCTGGAATCGATTTCTGGCGAACGCCTGCTGGAGCGCACGACGAGACGTTTCGCCGTCACTGAGGCAGGCGTTCGTCACGTCGCGATCTATAGGGCAATACTCGCTGAACTTGCGCAACTCAAGGTAAGCTCGCAGGACGCCGTCGTCAGCGGCAGCGTCATCATCACCGCGCCGGAACTTTTCGGGCGACTCAATGTGCTGCCTGTTATCGAAAGCTTCCTCGCAGCCTATCCGCAAACGGAGGTGCGCTTCCTTTTCCTTAACCGCATGGTCGATCTTGCCGGGGAGGGTGTGGATGTTGCGGTTCGCTTGGGTACGCTGCCGGATTCTTCATTGATAGCCATACAGATCGGCGAAGTGCGCAGGCTGACCTGTGCGGCGCCCTGCTATCTGACCGAGCGCGCGCGACCTGAGCAGCCCGCAGACCTGATGAACCACTGGTGCATCGGGCTGAATGAAGCCGGGGCTCAGGAACTCTGGCGTTACTGGGAGCGTCCACCCGCACGCCGCGTCAGATCTGTAAGGGTTACCTGCCGACTCGCGACCAACAGCGCAGGTGCAGCAATCGACGCTGCTGTACGAGGCCTGGGAATTGTTCGCCCCCTGTCCTACCAGGTTGAGAACCAGATTGCGCAGGGTTCTCTGGTTTCCCTCCTTGAGGACTACGAACCGGAGCCGGTTCCGGTAAGCGTGGTGTTTAGGCCGCAGCGCGGGGGTAATGGTCGCGCGGTTCGCATGTTCATCGACCACGCCGTTCCCCGGTTGCGGGAATGGTTCAGAGATTCGCAGCACAAGGCTTCTCGGTAGCGTGGCGCGCGCAGGCTGCGCCTGTCCGTTAGCCCGGGCCGGAAGATGGGTCTTCGAGAACGATGCCTTCGCGCTGCATCGCCCGGCATACGAATGGCAGGTCGGCCATTACTCTGGTCAGCGCCCACAGGCGCGGATAGTTTTTCGTCGGCCGGTCCAGCCGAAAGCCCCAGCGCGCCAGGACAGAAAGGTACATATCGGCAATGTCCGGTCCCTCATCGGAAAGATAGCCGCTCGATCCGATTTCGTTTTCAAGCCTTTCGAAGAGCGTCACTAGTCTGACCTGACACATGCGCTGGACAGCCGCGCGACCCTCATGCGTGTCTGCGAACCGCTCAAGGCAGGCATGCGTCTGGCCTTGTTCTGCGCGGTGGGGAAACGGCTGTTTTTGGGCGCTCATCCACTGTGAGATGAAAGATGTCCGGCCGCGAATCGACTAATACCCCGTCGCATCGAAATCATATTTTCCGCGCGCAATATCCATGTGGTCGCTGTCGGCATAGAGGTTCGACGCTGTAGCGTGCGCGCTGCTGCTTTATGTGCTGACAGACGGTCAGGGCAAATGATGCTGACATGTCTGCCTACCTTCCTATCCTCTGAAGTCAGGCTCCCACCGCAACAGCACAAAATGCGAAAGAGACCGCAAGATCGGCACCTCCACGGCAGCTTCTGCGCCGTCTGTCACAAAAGCATCCGCTAAAGTTCTGCCCTCTAACGCCGGCTCTTTTTTTTCCATACCAAGAGGCTTCCCCATGTCCAGCAAACTCGAACTGCTTACCCCGCAGAACAGCCAGCTTATTTTCATCGACCAACAGCCACAAATGGCTTTCGGCGTGCAGTCGAAAAACTTCGATGGTTTCAACGCCGAAAAGGCCGCCGAGTAATAACAACCTCAAACTAGGATCACGAATATGACTTTTCGTAATGGCCTTGATTCGCTTCTCCGTCCGGAAGATTCGGTGCTCGTTCTGATCGACCACCAGCCTTATCAACTCGCAAACCTGAACAGCCATGATCCGCATATCGTGGTCAACAATTCGACGGCATTGGCAAAGGCCGCCAAGGTCTTCGGCGTCCCTACGATCCTGACAAGTGTCGTTGCTGATCGTGGCGGTCGCATCTTCCCGCAAATCACCGATGTGTTCCCCGGTCAGGAGGTGATTGACCGAACGCTCATCAACACGTGGGAAGACCAAAGGGTCGTCGGCGCGGTCAAGGCGACGGATCGCAAGCAGTTGATCATCGCCGGCCTGTGGACCGAGATCTGCGTCGCCATGCCGGCGATCCAGGCTGCCGGCGAAGGGTGGGACGTGACAGTCATCACCGATGCGTCGGGTGCGGTTTCGGTCGAGGCGCACGAAGTTGCCATCCAGCGCATGGCCGCGGCCGGCGTTAATTTGATGACCTGGCTGGCGCTGGCAGCCGAGTGGCAGCGCGACTGGGCGCGCGCCGCCACCATCACCGCGCTCACCGACGTGATCCTTCAGCATGCTGTCGGAAGCGGCATCGCATACCTGTGGGAGCAGCAGCTGCTGAACACACCGGTACCAAGCACTACAGGCTGAGTTGCATAGCCTGTTTCACCAAATATAAGGAGAAATTCCCCATGTCCAGCAAACTCGAACTGCTTACCCCGCAGAACAGCCAGCTTATTTTCATCGACCAGCAGCCACAAATGGCTTTCGGCGTGCAGTCGATCGACCGCCAGGCGTTGAAGAACAATGTCGTCGCTCTGGCCAAATCCGCCAAAGCCTTCGGCGTGCCCACGACCATCACCACGGTCGAGACGCTCGGCTTCTCCGGCCACACCTATCCGGAACTGCTGGCTGTCTTCCCAGATAACAAGCTGCTGGAACGCAGCTCGATGAATTCGTGGGACGACCAGAACGTGCGCGATGCGCTAGCCGCCAATGCCGCGCAGGGCCGCAAGAAGGTGGTCGTCTCGGGACTTTGGACCGAGGTCTGCAACCTGAGCTTCGCGCTGTCGTGCCTGAAGGACACCGATTATGAGATCTACATGGTGGCCGACGCCTCGGGCGGCACCTCGATCGAAGCGCATGAATATGCGATGGACCGGATGATGCAGGTCGGCGTGGTGCCGGTGACCTGGCAGCAGGTGCTGTTGGAATGGCAGCGCGACTGGGCCCGCAAGGAGACCTATGACGCCACGCTCGCCATCGTGAGAGAGCATTCGGGCGCGTACGGCATCGGCGTCGATTACGCCTACACCATGGTTCACAAGGCTCCGGAGCGCGTCGAGCACGGCGAGACCGTCGGCCCAAATCCGGCAGCCTGAGCCGATCCTGCGGTGGCGTGTGCCGATTGCGGCGCCGCCACCCTTCCCATTCATGTTCACGGAGGCTGAAATGACCGAGAAACCTGCGGTTCGGATTTCATACGAGGATAACGGCCACAAGGGTCGCTTTGTCGCCCGTGTCACTGGTGTCGACGGAGAGGGGGAACTGGCCATCTCGAAGGTTTCGGATGTGCTGGTCATCGCCGATCACACCTTCGCTCCCGATACGCTCCGCGGCACGGGCGCCGCTTCGGCGCTGGTCGAGGCCCTGATCGCGGATGCCCGCGCCAAGGCTTATCGCGTCGTGCCGCTCTGCCCCTTCGTGCGGGCGCAGTCGCTGAAGCATCCGGAGTGGGCCGATGTCATTCAGCATTGAGGCGGGTGGCGCACTCTCGATCGTGGTGCTGTTCCTCGCGCATCTGGGACTCTGCGCGGCTTATATCCAGGGCGGGCTGGTCAAGCTGACCGATTTCCCCGGCGCCGTCGCTGAGATGGCCCACTTCCGCCTGACCCCGCCCGTCTTGTTCGCCGTTCTGGTGATAGCGCTGGAACTGGGCGCCTCTGTGATGGTGTTGACGGGCTTGCTGCGCTGGCTGGGTGCGCTGACACTGGCCGGATTCACGCTTCTGTCCACCCTGATCGCGCTGCGGTTCTGGGAGCAGCCGGCAGGCAAGGCCAGGCACGCAGAGGCGAATGCCTTTTTCGAACATCTCGGTCTCATCGGGGGATTCCTGCTTGTCGCCTGGTTGGATCTCGCCCGGAACCCCTCCCCCAATCTGTGACGAAACTAGTCTGAAGTTCCTAAACCGCCTAACTGGCAAGGAGAACCGGATGTCCCGGAAAGATCTGATCATCATCAACGCCAAGGTCACGACGCTCGACCGGGGCAACCCCACGGCAGAAGCGGTCGCCATCCGCGACGGCAAATTCCTCGCCGTGGGGTCGGAGACCGAGATCCGCGCCGTCGCACCCGAGGCTGAGATCATCGATGCGAAGGGCCGCCGCCTGATCCCCGGCCTGATCGACAGCCACACCCATATCATCCGCGGCGGGCTGAACTACAACATGGAGTTGCGCTGGGACGGCGTGCCCTCGCTCTCCGAGGCGATGAGGATGCTGAAGCGCCAGGTGGACCTCACCCCCGCCCCCCAATGGGTGCGCGTGGTGGGCGGGTTTACCGAACACCAGTTCGCGGAAAAGCGCCTGCCGACTCTGGACGAACTGAACGCCGTCGCCCCCGATACGCCGGTCTTCATCATGCATCTTTATGACCGGGCACTGCTGAACGCTGCCGCCTTGCGCGTGGTCGGCTACACAAAGGACACACCCAACCCACCCGGCGGCGAGATTCGTGCGCGATGCGAAGGGCAATCCCACCGGCCTGCTGCTGGCGCAGCCCAACGCGACGATCCTCTATTCGACGCTGGCCAAAGGGCCGAAGCTCGATCCCGACTATCAGATCAACTCTTCGCGGCATTTCATGCGCGAGTTGAACAGCCTCGGTGTCACCTCGGTCATCGACGCGGGCGGCGGGTTCCAGAACTATCCCGACGACTACGCCATCATCGAGAAGCTGCATGCGGATGGCCAGATGACGGTGCGGATCAGCTACAACCTCTTCACCCAGAAGCCGAAAGAAGAACTTTCTGATTTTGCCTCATGGGCGAAGCAGATCCGCCCCGGTCAGGGCGATGACACCTATCGCCACAATGGCGCGGGCGAGATGCTGGTCTATTCGGCCGCCGATTTTGAGGATTTCCGCGTTGAACGGCCCGAGATGCCGCCGAACATGGAGGCCGATCTGGAGCCGGTGATCCGCCTGCTGGCCGAGAACCGCTGGCCGTGGCGGATGCATGCCACCTACGACGAGACGATCTCCCGCGCGCTCGACGTCTTCGAGAAGGTGAGCCGGGACGTACCCTTGCAAGGCATCAACTGGTTCTTCGACCATGCCGAGACGATCAGCGAGCGCTCGATCGACCGGATCGCCGCGCTCGGCGGCGGCATCGCGGTGCAGCACCGGATGATGTATCAGGGCGAGTATTTCATTGAGCGCCATGGCGCGAAGGCCGCTGAGGCCACCCCGCCAATCAGGAAGATGCTGGAGGCGGGCCTGCCCGTTGGGGCCGGCACCGATGCTACCCGGGTGGCGAGCTACAACCCGTGGGTGTCGCTGTCGTGGCTGGTGACGTCGCGGACGCTGGGCGGTACACGGCTTTATCCGGCCGCCAACCGGCTCGACCGCGAAACCGCGCTCAGGCTTTGGACCGAGGCGAATACCTGGTTTTCCAATGAACAGGGCAAGAAGGGCCAGATCAAGGCCGGGCAACTGGCCGATTTTGCCCTGTTGTCGGACGATTATTTCTCGGTGCCCGAGGCCGACATCGTGCACCTGCGCTCGGTCCTGACGGTGTTGGGCGGCAAGGTCGTGCATGGCGAGGGCGATTATGGACCGCTCGCTCCCGTTTTGCCCGTGCCGATGCCGGACTGGTCGCCCGTCGCCACGTTCGGCGGCTATTACAAAACGCCCGAGGCGCAGGCCAAACTGGCGCTGCAGTGTGGCTGTACCAATGGTTGCGCCGTGCATGGGCACGATCATCTCGCTGCGCTTGGCGCAGATGTTCCCGCCGCCAACACCGGGACATTCTGGGGCGCCTTCGGCTGCGGATGCTGGGCGGTGTAGAAGGTAGGGCCATGTTTGCAAGATACCGACCGAATCCGTTTTCCGCTCGAAAGGAGCCGAGATGAGCGCCATTGATATACCCGCCCCGGCGAAGGGCCCGCTGAGCTTCCCGGTCTTTCGGGCACTGTGGATCGCCACGATCATTTCCAACATCGGCACCTGGATGCATGATGTCGGCGCGGGATGGCTGATGACCTCGCTGTCGCCCAACCCACTGCTGGTGGCTCTGGTGCAGGCCGCCACGACCCTGCCGATGTTCTTGCTGGCCCTGCCGGCCGGCGCGCTGGCCGACATCGTCGATCGCCGGAAGATGCTGCTGGGCGCACAGGTCCTCGGCCTTGCTGCCGCAGCGGTTCTGGCCTTCCTGACCCTTCAAGGGCTGACCACCCCGTGGGTGCTGCTTGCCGCCACCTTTGTTCTCGGCGTGGCGGCGGCGCTCAGCGCGCCAGTGTTTCAGGCCATCGTCCCAGAACTGATCGACAAGGCCGGCTTACCCGATGCGGTGGCGCTCAATAGTCTCGGCGTCAACATCTCGCGCGCCATAGGCCCGGCGCTTGGCGGGGTGATCGTGGCGATGGCCGGCATTCCGGCGGTCTTCGCGCTGAACGCCGTGTCGGTGTTGGCGGTACTGATCGTGCTTTTCACATGGAAACGCGCCACGACCGTACACAGCTTGCCGCCCGAACATTTCTTCGGCGCGCTTCGGGCCGGTTATCGCTATGCGCGACATTCTCCGGCGATGCGGCTGGTGCTGATCCGCACCCTGGGCTTCTTCCTGTTCAGTAGTGCGCTTTGGGCGATGCTGCCGCTGGTGGGCCGCCGCGAACTAGGGCTGGATGCGGCGGGCTACGGCGCGCTTCTCGGCTGCATGGGCGCCGGTGCCATCGTCGGTGCATTGCTGCTGAAACAACTGCGCAAGAAGGTTGCGTCCAACACGATCTCGATCTGGGCGACGCTGCTGTTCGCGGCTGCGACTCTCGCACTGGCCCTGGCGCCCAATGCTTGGCTGGCCGGGGCAGTGATGTTCGCTGCCGGCCTCGCCTGGATCGGCATGTTGACCTCGCTCAACGTCGCGGCGCAGATGGCCTCGCCTGGCTGGGTCAAGGCGCGGGCGCTCGCCGTCTATCTGCTGGTGCTTCAGGGAGCCATGACCGGCGGCAGTATCCTGTGGGGTACTCTCGCCAGCAGCGCGGGCGTCTCCGGCGCCCTGACCATCGCGGCCATCGGCCTGACGCTGGCGATCCTGCTGGCGCTGCGCTGGCGGCTGCCGAACGATTCCACCACCGATCTGGCGCCCTCGAACCATTGGGCCGAGCCTGTCGTCGCCATCCCGCCTGCCCATGATCGCGGTCCCGTCCTGATCGAGATCGAATACCGGATCGTCCCGGAACAACAGGCTGCGTTCATCGCCGCCCTGCGCAAGTTTCGCGTGACGCGCTATCGCGACGGCGCGATCCGCTGGGATGTCTGGGAGGACGTCGCGGAGCCCGGCCGGGTGGTCGAGGCATTCATCGTCGAAAGCTGGGTCGAACATCAGCGCCAGCATGCGAGGGTGACCCATAGCGATGCACTGGATCAGGAACTGTTGCATGCGTTTCACATCGGCGATCAAGCGCCTGTCGTCCGCCACCTGTTGCGACCACTTTGATACTGTCTGAGTGAAAGAGAGCGATATGAACTGGAACCCCACGCAAAACCCCGATTGCCCGGCAGCGGGCGAGCTTGAAGGCATCGAGACGCTGATTCTGGACACTGAGGTCGCGCGGATGGTCCGGGCGACCTGCAAGCAGGAGACACGACATGATTGAAATGGTCATCGAGCAGCGGCGTCGTAGCCTCGGCGGCGGCTTTGAGGTGGGCCGCGTATTGCCGTTCGCAAAGCGGCGCATGGTGGGGCCCTTCATCTTCTTCGACCACATGGGGCCGCTCGATCTCGCGCCAGGCCTTGATCGGAGCGTTGACATCCGCCCCCATCCGCACATCGGTCTTGCAACGGTGACCTACCTGTTTGCCGGCGAGGTGATGCATCGCGACAGCCTCGGCTACGAGCAGGTGATCCGGCCACAGGAAGTGAACTGGATGACCGCGGGCCGCGGCATCACGCATAGCGAGCGGTTCGAGCGCGCACGGGTCCAGGGCGATCACCTGCACGGCATCCAGGCCTGGGTCGCGCTGCCGACCGAGTTGGAAGAAATCGCCCCATCCTTCTCTCATCATTCCGGAGGTGATCTGCCGCAATGGAGCGACGCCGGCGTGAACGGTCAGCTCATCGCCGGCAGCGCCTATGGTCTGACTGCCGGCACCGAAACGCATTCGCCGCTGTTCTATGCCCATCTCGACATGGCGCCTGGCGCCACCGCCGAGATTCCGGGCGGACACAAGGAGCGCGCGATCTACATTGCGACCGGTGCGGTGGAGTTGGATGGTACGCGCTACGAGGGTGGCAGGATGCTGGTGCTCGGCGCCACAGCCTCGCGCGTGCGGGCCTTGGAACACTCTGCCGTGATGGTTCTTGGCGGCGAGCCCGTCGGTGAGCGGTTCATTTACTGGAACTTCGTATCCTCTTCGAAGGATCGGCTTGCCCAGGCGGCATCCGACTGGAAGGCGGGAAGGATGAAGCTGCCGGATGCCGACGATGCAGAGTTTGTCCCGCTGCCGGACGGGCCGTTGCCGCCGCCATTCTCTACGCGAACCACGTAGGTATCTGAACTTAACTAAACACTGTACAAAGGAAAAATATATGATCGATTTGAATGGGAAGCGTGCATTGGTAACTGGGGGGTCGCGGGGCATCGGAGCCGCGATCGCGCTGGCACTGGCAGAGAACGGGGCCGACGTCGCATTCACTTACCAGCACTCAGCCGAGAAAGCTGAAGCGGTCGCGAAGTCAATCGAGAAAACGGGGCGTCGCGCAGTTGCCATCCAAGCCGACAGCGCCGACCCGGAGGCTATCTCGCGCTCCGTGAGCGAAGCCGTCTCGACGCTCGGCGGACTCGATATCCTCGTCAACAGCGCAGCGATTGGTCACACCGGAATGATCGCGGACCTTGACGTGCACGACTATCAGGCCGTGATGGACGTCAATGTGCGAGCCCCAGTGCTGTTTGCGAAGGCAGTTATCCCACATCTCGCGGGAGGGGGCCGCATCATCACGATCGGTTCGGCCCTGGGGGAACGGGTCCCGTTCCCGGGCATAACGCTTTATGCGATGTCTAAGGCGGCACTTACCTCCTTCACCCGCGGCCTTTCGCGCGAACTCGGCCCGAATGGCATCACCGTAAATCTTGTGCAACCCGGCGCGACCAATACGGATGCAAATCCGGCGGATGGCGAGGCTGCCGATTTCCAGCGAAGCCTGACGTCTTTGGGACGCTACGCCGAGCCACACGAAATCGCGAACGCCGTGGTCTTTCTTGCTAGTCCCGCCGCGAGCGTGATCACGGGCGCCACCTTGACCGTCGACGGGGGCGCACTCGCCTGAGCGAACGCGATGTTCGCCCGAAGGCCAATCGCCTGCTCCAGGTTGCATTGAGCACAGCGTGGTTTTTATCTTGGAGAAACACAATGGAAAAACCCGAATTCATCGTCACACCCGGGTTTGGCGAGACGTTCCGCCAAACCCTGCATTTCTCGACCGCTGTCAAGATCGGGAACCGGGTGGAGACATCCGGTCAGGGCGGCTGGAACGATGACCTGCAAATCCCCGAGGCGATCGAGGAAGAAATTGCCGCCGCCTTCCGCAATATCGAGCTCATTCTGGCGAAGGCCGGGGCGACTTGGGATCACGTTATTCACGTCAATACATACCATGTCGGCGGCTTTCCGCCGATCGTCAACGACACGATCGTCAAGCTGTACCGCCAGTACATGCCCAACCACGCACCGATCTGGACACAGTTGGGGGTTGAAGCATTGGGCCTGCCGACGATGCGCTTCGAGATTCGCGTCACCGCAATCATTCATTGAATACCTACGCAACAGAGGCTGAATTGGATGCACTCGTTCAGTCGCGCTTTTATAGAAGACTTGATATATGACTCAACTGCTTTCAGAACCTATTCTCCTGATGGGCGGCACGGGCGCTATCGGACGTTTGACAGCGCGCGCGCTTCGCCCCGTTTACCCCGATGTGCCTTTGCTGATTGGTGGGCGTTATTTAGGCAAAAGCCACCAAGCGGCTAGCGAGATCGGCCAGGCAGAAGGCGTCGTGATCGACCCGCGTGCCGACGATCTTGGTCTTGGTGATCGTCGGGTAGGAAATGGGCTGCCTGCGTCACTGACGGCGACGACCCGACTTGGGTACAGCTGAACGATTAGTTTCGGATATACCTGTGAGGAAGGGACTCGAACCCTTTTCCTCATGCGGTGTGTCCGATTCTATTGGTCTGGGCAGTAAAGGTGACATTCAAACTGCGCCTCTTTCAGAACGCCGGAAGCAGAAGCTGTCCCGGGAGGAAGCCTCCGAGTACTTCTGGGACATGCTGATTGAGCGCCTTCAGTAGGGTTGCCTGAAGCGCTTGGCTGTTCAAATAGCAAGCGAAACTGGCACAAGGACGCAGAGCAGCGCCAGCGCCGTTAGGGGCTTCGTATAGGGGCTGAAGGTCGGTCGAATCGCGCCAGCCCGTTCTCGCTCATCCCGTGAGAACAACTGCGCATAGTACAGGTCGTAATTCAACCGATACTTGTAGTGAGAATAGCCCGCTCCCGCGAGGACGGCCGTGGCCAGTATGGCCCAGAGTGCAACCAGCATTGGAAAACAGCTTTCGAAAAATCCGCCGATTGTAACAGCTCGAGCTACGCCAGGACCGTGCCCTGTGGCTCTCCGCCGCAGACCAATCTTATTTAGCCGGACTTTTCCGGCCTGATGCTCTGGTACACGCCCAATGACCCTGACCATGGTATGCGGTGGTTTTGCGCCGACCGGATGTGATTACGCTAGGAAGCTAGAAATTACAACAGGAAGAGCATCGGCCTATGGTTGATTGCCACAATTCCAGATGACTACTCCAGCTCGTCTTGCGTCTCATCCTGGTTGACTTCATGGCTCATGGCGGCCTCCACCAGCCTCGTCGCGAGTGCGGGTGTCGCTTCCTTGCACTCGCATCTTTGGGCGTTTCTCAGCTCATGGACCGCGATAAGCCCATGCCGACAATAGAATGCCAAGGCTATTACACGGCTCCAATGTCCGCGTTAACGCCACTACGGCAACTGTAAGTGCGCGACCAAGTGGTCAACAAAGGTGCGGACCTTGGCCGACAAGTGCTTGCGACTGGGGTAAACGGCATAGACGCCCAGTTCTTCCGAGGTATAGCCGTTCAATACCTGCACCAGGCACCCGGCCTGGACATCTTCTTCGACGATGAATTGTGGTTGAAAAATCAAGCCCGCCCCCTGCAAGGCTGCCAATCGCAATATGTCTCCATTGTCCGCCTTGATGGAGCCTGTGCTTCGCACGGTGACCAGCCCGCCGGCACCCTGCAGACGCCACTCGTCCCCTCCAGTACCGAGCGCATAACCAAGGCAGACATGATTCGCCAAGTCACTCGGTACTTCGGGGATGCCGTGTTGCTCGAGATACGCGGGGGCCCCTACAACGATGCTTTGAATTGCACCTAGTTTGCGCGCAATCAGCCCGGATTCCGGCAATTTGCCAATGCGCACTGCCACGTCAAAACCTTCGTCGACTAGGTCAATTTTCCGGTCACTGAGTGAAAGGTCGAGCTTCACCTGGGGAAAGCGGCGGACGTATTCCGAAATGACCGGTCCAAGACGGTGCAACCCATACGAAAGCGGCATCGTGACTTTCAGCACACCGCGTGGCTCCGCAGCCATATGTCCAGCAACCTGCGCGGCCTCGGCGACATCCGCCAGTATCTGCACGCTGCGTTCGTAAAACACCAAGCCCGGCTCGGTCAGGCTCAGACGCCGTGTCGTACGGTTCAGTAGCCGTGTGCCGAGATGGTCTTCCAGCATCGCCACGTACTTGGAAGCCATTGCACGTGACATGTCCAAGCGGTCCGCCGCCGCTGCGAAGCTGCCGGCGTCGACCACTGCGACAAATACTTTCATGCTCGCAACGATGTCCATAGGCGCCATTGTCAACTTAAAAGAAACAATTTAACCAATAAACGCCCATTTATCAACGGTGGGACAGGCAATATAGTCGGGGTTATGAATCGAGTGGCGCAGCGACCTCCCGTTCGTGCCCATTCCAAAGGGGGAAGACAGATGACCAAATTACCCACACTTTTCGTATCCCACGGTTCGCCCATGCTGGCCGTTCAGGACAGCCCCGCGCGGCGATTTTTGCAAGACCTTGGCACGTCGCTGCCACGTCCGGTCGCGATTGCGGTTGTCTCGGCCCACTGGGAGTCCTTTGGCGCGCCGGCGGTCAGCTTCGCAGAACGACCAGAAACTATTCATGACTTCGGCGGCTTCCCCCGGGAGCTATTCGCGATGGAGTACCCCGCGCAGGGCGCGCCGGAGATGGCACAGCGTGCCGCCAGCCTGCTGGAAAGGTCGGGTTATCCCGTCAAGCGCAGCCCCCAACGCGGGCTCGACCACGGTGCATGGGTGCCTTTGCGACTGATGTTCCCCGATGCGGACATCCCCGCTTTTCAAGTGTCAGTCGTGCGTGACGCAAGTCCGGCTGCCCATGAGCGTCTAGGCAACGCACTATCCGCGCTTCGAGACGACGGTGTCTTGGTCCTCGGTTCCGGTTCGCTGACACATAACCTTTACGAGTTCCGCGGTCAGGGTATCGATGCCCCGGTTCCTGCTTGGGTCAGCGATTTCGGCACGTGGATGAAGGCCGCTTTGCAGAACAACCAGCGCGACGCCTTGCTGGATTACCGACGCCAAGCGCCGTTCGCTGACAAGAATCATCCGACCGAAGAACATCTCTTGCCGCTGTTCGTCGCCATGGGCGCGGCCGGAGACGCGGCCACTGCCACGCAACTGCACTCGAGTTACGAGTACGGCGTGCTGGCCATGGATATGTACGCGTTCGCGTAAAGAGAACAACCCCAACCAGACAAGAGGTACTAATGACTCATTCGCTTGAAAACGTCATCGACTTGCCCGACTTCGCCTTGGTCCACCGAGTCCGTAGCAGCCAGGTGCAAGCCAGCGGAAAGATGCCCTGCCTGGTCCTCTTACATGGGGTCGGTGCCAATGAGGCCGGCCTGATTGAATTGGCCAAGCGCCAGGACCCACGGCTCGTTGTCGTTCTGCCGCGTGCGCCACTGTCTTTTGGCCCGCCGCAATTCGGCTGGTTTCAGGTCGCCTTCACTGCGCAGGGTCCAGCGATAAACGCCGACCAGGCTGAAAGCGCACGCCAGCGCCTGCTCAGCTTCATTGGCCAGTTGCCCGATGCGTATGGCGTCGACGCGAAACGGATTTGGATTGCCGGCTTTAGCCAAGGGGGCATCATGAGCGCTAGCGTCGCCCTGACCGAACCGACCAAAGTCGCCGGCTTCGGCATCTTCAGTGGTCGCATCCTGCCGGAGATACAGCCGCTGCTAGGTCCGGCACCCGCCCTGAAGCAAGTGCACGCCTTCATTTCCCACGGCCAGGAGGACCAGAAGCTGGGCATCCATTTCGCCCGGAGCGCTCGGGATTTGGTGGAGAGCGTCGGAATAAATTTTCGGTATAAGGAATATGCGGCTGGCCATGAACTCAATGCGGCCATGCAAAGCGACTTCGAGCGATGGATGGCCGAACAACTTTCCTACTCAAATTAATATCATTTAGCAGTTCACATTCGTCAATCATCTTTATTTAAAAGGACCACACCATGCAAATCACTCAGCCACAAATCACCTCTAATGAAGACCTGGGAAAACTGGTGCTGCGAACAGCCATAGCCCTCCTTATGCTTTTCCACGGCGTGTCGAAACTGCTTGGCGGAGTTGGTTTCATTACTGGCATGGTGGCCAAGATGGGGCTACCGCCGGCGCTCGGTTACCTGGTTTACATTGGCGAAGTCGTCGCGCCGTTATTGATTCTGTTTGGCCTCTGGACCCGCGCGGCGGCCTTGGTGTTGGTTGCCAACATGATTGTCGCGGTACTCCTCGTGCATACCGCCGAGTTCTTCACGCTGTCCCAAAGTGGCGGATGGGCGTTGGAGTTACAAGGCTTCTACTTTGCCAGCGCCATCGTCATTGCCCTGCTCGGTGCCGGTCGCTTCAGCGTCGGCGGCACCACGGGAAGATGGAACTGATGAATCGCCTTTTTTACTGAGAAAGGGATACCCATCAGCTTTTTGACGGCTATCGGGCATCGTCCGTGGCAGAGGACGCCACGGACAGCCGGTTGCTTGGGGTACGATTACTTCTGCACGGTCAATGAAGTGATGGTGGCGATATCGTTTACGTTTTCGGCCGTCAACTTGACCTTGTCGCCCACCTTCACCCTGAACGGCAGCGCCGGGGCCTTGACGGCAAAGGCCATGGTCATGGGCTCTGTGCATATTTTCGATAGGCCAATGCTTCAAGTGCATCCCGCTGATGAGTACAACGGGGCATTTCATTCTGAGGCGTCATAACGGAGCGGGATGAGACGGTGAAGTACGTTTTGCTACTGCGGCATCATTTTATTGTAGGTGTTGGACTAGCCTTCCTGCTCTCCATGACAATCGGCATTGGGCAGTCCCGGGCAGAGCCAAATCAACAGAAGGCTTCTGTCCTGCACCTGATCGGTGATTATCCGTTACCCGGGAACGCAACGCGCTGGGATTACCTGAGTGTGGATACGGCGAAGTCACGGCTGTTTCTTGCGCATTTAGGTGATAGCAGCGTAATCGCAGTCGACATGAAGACGAAAGCCGTGCTTGATACGGTCCCCGATGTTGGCAACGTGCATGGCGTCTTGGTGGTTCCCGAGCTAGGACGGGTATATGCGACCGCAACCGGGACAAATGAGGTGGTGAGCATTGATGCGGCAACCTTAAAAATTACTGCGCGTATTTCTGGAGGCGTTTATCCGGATGGCCTCGCCTATGCACCGGGAGTCGATAAGCTATACGTGTCAGATGAACAGGGAATGACCGAAACAGTCATCGATGCCCTGACTAACCAGCGTAGCTCCACCATCCCACTGGGAGGAAGCGTCGGAAACACGCAGTACGACGCCGGTTCAAGACACATATTTGTGAATGTTCAGGATAGGGCGAAACTGCTTGAAATTGACCCAGTGACTGACACCATCGTGCAAAGGATTTCGATTCCCGGTGCCGAGGGTAATCATGGCTTATTCATCGAGCCAAGCCTTCGGCTGGCGTTTATTGCCTGCGAAGGGAATGACAAGCTGGTAGTGCTGGACTTGCAAACCAAGAAGGTTGTCTCCCAGTTCACGGTTAGCAAGGGCCCAGACGTTCTGGCGTATGACGCTGGTCTCGGTTTGTTGTACGTGGCAAGCGAATCCGGCAAGGTGGCTGAATTCAAGGTGAGCAGGGGAAGTGTGACGAAAATAGGTGAAGAATTTATAGGGTCGAATGCACATACGGTGGCCGTTGACCCAATAACTCATGAAATCTATTTTCCTTTGAGGCAGGTCGGTGGGCGGCCAATGCTCCGGGTTATGCGCCCCTCTCTTTAGCTAAGAGCGTCTAACAAAATGGAAACGGGAATGGATCGTGGAATGCCCTGCGGAGCGTTCGCCAGCAAATGATCGCACAGCCCGACCGAAGAAACCCTTGATGCATATCCGCCCGGCGTTCATCGCGCACGCGCAGCCGGCAAGCTGGTGCAGCCAGGCGAACGTGCATTCCACCACCCAGCGCGTCATGCCCAAATGGCTGCCGTGTTCGGTACACCGCTTGCCGATCTGCGGACAGATGCGCCGCTGCCGCAAGCTACGGCGGTAGGCTTCGCCGTCATAAGCACGGTCGGCCTGCACGCAGGCTGGCTTGGCCAACGGCCTGCCGGGTCGGCCGGCGATGGGCGGCACGCCATCGAGCAGCGGCAGCAGCTGGGTCGAATCATGCCGGTTAGCGCCGCTGAGAATCACGTTCAGCGGCGTACCGTTGCCATCGACCACGAGGTGGTGCTTGCTGCCCGCCTTGCGCCGATCAGTCGGGTGGGGGCCGGTTTTTTTCCCCCATGCACGGCACGTACCGACGAGGAGTCGGCAATCACGCGCGAAAAATCGAGCCGGTCGGCATGGCGCAATTTGACTAGCAAAAGACGATGCAATTTGTTTCAGACGCCCGCCATTTGCCAATCGCGCACCCGGCGCCAGCACGTCATGCCCGAGCCGCAGCCCATTTCCTGCGGCAGCATTTCCCACGGCAAGCCCGATTGCAGGATGAACAGGATGCCGGTGAATACGCGCCGTTCGTCTACGCGCTTGCGCCCGGCGGGTGACTTGTGCGGCGGGAGCAAGGGACGACCATTTCCCATAATTCATCGTCAACCAGTGCGCGCGCCATGCTGGCTCGCCATAAAACAACTTGGAAAGACCGTTAGACCATAAGTATTCGATTTTTGTTAGACGCTCTTAGACTTCACGGGTCAACCGACAATGGCCCTCATCTGAAAGATACCAAAATCATGTCCTTTCTAGCCTTCGCCATCGCCGCCGTAGTCCATGCCATCACCCCTGGTCCGGGCGTTGCCTACGTTGTCGCTCGTACGATCGCTGGCGGCCGCTCAGAGGGCGTGGCCTCATGCTTTGGCACCGGAATCGGCGGAATGCTCCACGTTCTGGCGGCGGCGCTCGGCTTGTCGTTGATAGTTGCCCAGTCCGCCGTGGCCTACAACCTGGTCAAGTACCTCGGCGCGGCCTATCTCGTGTACATGGGAATTCGCCTGCTTCTGCGCAAGGATCAGGCGCTTACGGTCGAGACTGTGGCTTCTCAGGGTGTGCGTCACGCACTGCTCGAGGGAGTCATTGTCGAGGCCCAGACCCATGAGGGCGCGACGCCGGAGCGAAAGACGCTGGTCCGGCGGTTGCCAAGGAAAACCTGGGGCACAACATCGTCACGCGGCCCTTGCTGCCTCCGCATCGGGCCTTGCATTCCGGCGAATTTGCTCTTCATCAAAGTTTCTTTCCATTTTCAAAGTATTTTGGTCAATAGGCGTGACGCAGGTTGGGCCGGCATCATGGAGGTGCGTCGGCAGACAGAAGTTTGACCGCCTGGATGCATATTTTGCGAGGCTGCCGGTAGCGCCTGCAGCCTCGGCGCCCCATGCGATCGCGGCGGCGCGCGGTTGGTCCGGCGCCACGCGGCCCGCGATGCCCTCCTTGCCGGCAGCCGCGGTTCCGCGTGGGACAAGCGCCCGCCCGTTTTAGGAAGCGGGTGAGCGCCTGAAAGGGTCCGAGCATGCCAGGAGAAAGAGAATGGGTGACACGCGTCAGCACCGCGACATCGCTTGTCGCGGCCACGGCAAGCGTAGTTCTAGCCAAGGACGGCATACATGGAGGGCGCCGCCGGCATGGCTGGCGGCCTTCGCCTTGGCTGGGGCGATCCTGCCCGGACCGGCCATGGCGCACGGTTATGCCGGGAAACGGTTTTTCCCGGCGACCCTGGCGGTGGACGACCCGTTCGTCGCCGACGAGTTTGGCCTCAAGCTCAGCCACGGCAAGGATGAATCCGGCACGACCACCACCGACCTGGCCATCGACTACGCCAAAACCATCACGCCCGATTTCGGGCTATCGATCGGCACGGACTACCTGCGGCTGAAGCCCGAAGACGGCGGAGCGCAGAAGGGTTTCGCCAATACCGTGGTGGGCGCCAAATATCTCGCGTACAAGAACGATGCGCATGAAATGCTGTTTTCGATTGGGGCCAATGTGGAACTCGGCGGCACCGGCAGTGCGCGGGTCGGCGCCGAATCGGGATCAACGCTGTCGCCGGCCATTTTCTTCGGCAAGGGGTTTGGCGATCTGCCCGAGTCGGCCAAATATCTTCGCCCTTTGGCCGTGACCGTGGCCGTCTCGCCGAATTTCAGCACCCACGACTTCAAGACGAAGAGCGTGGATACGGGAATCACGCTCAGTTATGACCTCGGCTATCTGCAGAATTACGTGAAGGATGCCGGACTGAAGTCGCCTTTCAATCGCTTGATTCCTATCGTGGAACTGCCCTTGTCCACCTGTACGACGGGCGAATGCGGCGGCAGGACGACCGGCACCATCAATCCCGGCATCATCTGGTACGGCAGGCACTATCAGCTGGGGCTGGAAGCCACCATCCCGCTCAATCGCGCCAGCGGCAGCCACACCGGCGTCATCCTTCAGCTCCATTTGTTCATCGACGACCTGTTTCCGCGCAGCTTGGGGAAACCGATCTTCAAGTGATGCAAGGTGTGGCCATGTTGAAATGGAAGTCCTTGCCTTTGATCGCTGTCCTGGCGGCCTCTCTTCTGGTCGGCTGGTCCGGCAGCGGCCCATGCCTATCCCGAACAAGCCACCCCCGGCGCCGGCGCGGTGCTCGAACAGGCGCCCACCACGGTCTCCATCCGCTTTGATTCCGAGCTGGAACCCGTCTTCAGCAGACTGATCGTGAAAAACGCCCGGAACCAGCAGGTCAGCCAAGGCCATGGCAGCGTGGATCCGTCCAATGGCAGGATACTGAGCACCAGCCTGACCAATGCGGCGAAAGGCAGCTATCACGTCTACTGGAGCGTGGTCTCGAGGGACGGGCATCGGACCGAAGGGGATTACACCTTCACGGTCCGGTAGCGGGCGGGCATATGGATATCGCTCAGCTGCATATCGCGCTCAAAGCCGTCGATTTCTGGGCCTTGTTCGGCTGCATCGGATTGCTGATCGCCAGGGTGGGCCTGCTACCCCCGGCTGCCTTTGACATCGAAGGAATGACACGCGCCTGGCACCGTCTGCTGGGCCTGACATTGATTCTGCTGACGCCGACGGGCGTGGCGCTGTTGCTGGTGCGGGTCATGGCAATGGGCGGCAATTCGCTCGCCGAAACGCTGCCGATGCTGCCCGCGGTGCTGCGGCAAACGCACTTCGGGCATATATGGGCGCTGCATCTTTTCGGGCTGCTTGTGCTCTGGATCGGTTGGGGCGTTTCATGGCGTAGGCCCGATCGCGGCGCGACGTGGTTCATGTTGATCGCCGCCGTCCTCACCGCCTTTACCTACAGTGCGTCGTCACATGCGGCCGATCGGGGCGACTTCACGCTGACGGAACTCAACGACTGGCTGCATCTGCTCTCAGCCTCGGTGTGGGGAGGAGGCATCCTGGCGTCGGCGCTGTTCATCTTCCCGGCCTTGAAAAAGCGGCCGGAGCAGCGGCATGCGTGGATCGCTGAAATGGTTGGACGGCTTTCCAGCCTGTCGGCGCTGGCGCTGGCGCTCGTGCTCGCGACCGGCACCTATAACGCCGTCGCTCGATTGGGCAGTGTCGGCGAACTGACGAGCACTGCCTACGGCCGCGTCCTTGCGATCAAGCTCGCCTTGGTGGCGATCATGGCCATTATTGGCGCGGCCAACCGGTTCATCCTCGTTCCCAGGCTTCGGCGAGGGACGGGAAAAACGACGGCGCCCAACGATCAGCCGATGCAAGCACTCATTGCAACGATGAGGGCCGATGTCGTTCTTGTCCTGCTGATCCTGTATGCCGCTGCCGTGTTAATTCAGGGCATGCCGCCCGCCTCCATGAAGGCCATGCCAGAAATGGAACATCGACACATGCATTCCCAATAAACGTACCGAGCCACGGTTTGCCGCATCACTTGACGACCAGGCGCCCTTTCATCGTTGGATGAAAGGTGCAAATGTAGGGGAATACTCCTTTTTCCTTCGTTTTGAATTTCCAGGAACGGTTTGGCGCAATCTCGCCCGAGTCGAAGCTACGATTTTCGGCGGTCACCGTATGCGGAAAGGGATCCTTGTTTGTCCACACCACCGTATCGCCGGCTGCTCACTTCGATCACCGGCGGCAAGTACTTCAACGCCTCGATGATCACCGTATGTACCTTCGGCTCGGCCATGGCGAAGGGACCGGTGCCGGCCAACAATAGTGCGCCGACGAATATCGGGGCCCATCGAGCATGTGCGGTCGATGCTTTGCGCCCCGGTTTGCGGTCACGGACATAGCGCGTTCTTATTTCATCGACGACTGGATCTTCTGCGCATGCATCAAATGGTCGTTGATGACGGGACGGGTTTTGGTCAGCAAGTCCTTCAACTCGGCGTTTTTGGCATTGGGAATCAGGGTCTTGTCGATCGCATCCAGCACCGTCTGATGGTAGGTGACCTCGTTGTCGATATAAGCCTTGTCGAATTCCGCCCCTTTCATGCCTTTCAATTTCTTCAGGGTCTCGGCGCCGTTATCCGTGAGGCTCTTGCTGGTGGCGTTCTCTTCGGGCTTCACATTCAGTTTCTTGACCAGCGCGGTCGCCTGCTTGTTGACGCCGGTATGGTCGGTCACCATGTGTTTTGCAAAATCCTTGACTTCCTTGTTCTTGGAATGCGACTCGGCATATTTCCCCGCATTGATGTCGACCTTATTTGCCGCCACCACGATGGCGGCGATTTGAGCGTCATTAGGCGCTTCCGTTTGGGCGAACGCCGCCATCGAAATGAATGCGAAGCAACCCGCTATGAGCGTGGTGATAAATCTTTTCATGACGAACCTCCTATTTGGCATTTCATTGTTCACGGAATTGAAATCTTCTAACTTCGAATTCCATAAATTGTGACAGTGCCAATACAGGCCAGCCTTGAGCAAAGTCAGGGCTCATGGAAATACGATTCCAAGCGTAAGGGCATGCGCTTCAAACGTTGCATTTATGCGAATATTTTTCAGGGAACAATCTGTCCCTTCAAGCCTTGATCTTCGGCTACGGAGCAATCAGCGCCGATTTTCGAGCCTACCTCCGATAATGAATTTCAATCGTCGTATGGACAATTTCCTCATGCACCGTGATTTTTTCGCGCAGCTTTTTTGGCGTCAGCGCCAAGTCGTGCGTGACCACGCTCAGCGCGCACGAATAGGCCTGTTTTCCCACACGCCAGACATGCAGGTCGGCAATTTGCGTGCCGCCCGCGGCAGCGTCGGTCTCCACCGCCTCTCGAATTTCAGCAACTATGGGATGATCCATTTCCCGGTCCAGCAGCACCTGGCCGGTTTCCTTCATCAAATTCTTTGCCCACACGGCCACCAGCACCGCACCGGCGATGCCCATGACCGGATCCAGCCAGGACCAGCCATAGATCCAGCCGCCGCCAACGCAATGATGGCCAATACCGAGGTGGCGGCATCGGCCATGACATGCACATAGGCCGATTTCAGGTTCAGGTCATGATGATGGTGGCCATGGTGATTTCCATGCCCGTGGTGATGCTCGGCGCCATCGTGGTGCGTGTGCGCGCCGCCCAGGATAAAGGCGCAAACGATGTTCACCGCGAGGCCGAGCGCGGCGACCAACATTGCTTCCTGATAGTGGATGGGCTGGGGTGACAGGATGCGCTCGACGGATCCGAATACCATCAACGCGGCGATGCCCAACAGCAAGACCGCGCTGGTAAAGCCGGCCAACACCTCGATTTTCCAGGTGCCGAAGGCGAAGCGCGGATCCTTGGCATAGCGGCGCGCGGCGCCATAGGCGAAGGCGCTCAATCCAATGGCGAGCGCATGGGAACTCATGTGCCAGCCATCCGCCAGCAGCGCCATCGAATTGAACCACCAGCCGGCGGCGATTTCCACCACCATCATCACGGCGGTAATCCACATCACGGCGCGCGCCCCACGCTCGGCCGCATGGCTGCCTATGTCGAATTGATGGTCGTGGGTCCAGGCGGCGAGATCTTCTGCGCGGTGCACGGTGCTCATGTTTGGTCCTTTGTTATCGAGTTCGGTGGATCACAGTTGATTTTGCGGCAAGCGCCGTCTTGAGGATGTGATGTCGCCGGCAATCGTTCCTCCATTTCCATGCGTGCTTCGGCAAGGGGGTGCACACCTCCAACGCAGAACCAATCCTTCCTCAAGTCGAATACGCCCATATCGATGCAGGTCGATTTCACAGCCATCTTCGGTTGCCTACCTGAGATAGGAGGGGACGATTTCGACCAGTTCGTCTGCGCCCCTGGTACCTTCCGCGTCGCTCGGGATGGCTGGACTGGCGACATGTTCGCGGATATGGTTTTCGACGACTTCCGCCATGAGATCGTTCATGGCGCCGCGCGCAGCCGCTTTCATTGTCCACGGCGCGTTCAATCGCTTCCCTCTATCCACGAATACGCCGGACACAGTTGAGCAGCTTGGTTTTCTCTCGAACGGTAGGTCATGCTCCTTCTCCAAACAATTGTTATCCTAGAAAGGGCCGTGTGATGCTGCGGTTAAGTTAGAACCTGATCGGTATTTTTCCGCCAAACATGGTGTTGAGGCGGAAACGGAATGAACAGGAAGCATTATCCGAGCGATATCAGCCGAGAGCAATTTGAGTTGATTCGCCCCTTATTGGAAGGGTCAAGGAAAAAGACGGCGCCGAAGAAGTGGGATCTGTACGACATTTTTTGCGCGATCCTGTACTTGCTGAAAAATGCGGCCACATGGCGTGCGCTGCCCGGGGACTTTCCCTCGCCCAGTACCGTGCGCTACCACTTCGATCATTGGTGCAAAGTACCGGAGGACGGCATCCCAAGCCTGCTAGAGCAGGCATTAAAAAAATCAGGTGGGGCAAGAACGCGAGAACAACGGGCGGACGCGCTCGACGCGCTGTTGCATCGTGGATGCACAAAGCCTCCAGAACACCGATACCGCGCAACACAAAGGCTATGACGCCGGCAAGAAGGTATCGGGAATCAAGCGACATATAGCAGTCGACACGCAAGGCCTGCCGCATGCGATCGCGGTAACGACGGCGGACGTGAACGACAGGAACGGCGCATTGCTGATGCTCTTGCAGAATGAGGAAGGCTTGTCCGAAGTGCACAAGGTGCTGGCCGATGGCGGCTATACCGGCGAACGATTTGAGGCTCTGGTGTTTCAGATACTGGGGGCGACGGTGGAAATCGCCAAGCGCTCTGAACTGCACAAGTTTGCTGTGATTCCGAAACGCTGGGTGGTTGAACGCTCTTTTGCCTGGTTGGAGAAGTGTTGCCGGCTATGGAAGAACTGCGAGCGCAAACTGCATACCAGTGAACAATTCATTGTGCTCGCGTTCTTGTCGCTCCTGTTGAAAAGACACTGATCAGGCACTAACAGCCGGCTGCGCCTACCGCATAAGTGTGATTGAATGTATTTAGTAATTTCCCGGTTTAAATTTCTGCCATACCTTCCCCCTTAATCTCCCTATTACTTAGCCCGTTAAAAGACCTTTTCCTGAGTGCCAGATGAATCCCGGAAGAGGCGTTTCGCCACTGCACACGCATCCCACAACCTATCGGACGGTCAGGCCACCGCCACCAGCCGGTGCAGGGTTGCCGCATCCTGCAACAGGCTGGCGCTGTCGGAATCGTGCACGATGCGCCCGCGGTCCAGCACGATCGCGCGCGCGTGAGCGCCAGCGCGAGGCGCGCGTGCTGCTCGACGACGATCACCGCCATGCCGCTTTCGTCGACCAGCGCCGGATCACGCGCAGCCAGCTCCTGCACGATGATCGGCGCCAGCCCCTCCATCGGCTCGTCGAGCAGCAGCAGGCGCGGATTGATCATCAGCGCGCGCGCGATCGCGAGCATCTGCTGCTCGCCGCCCGAGAGCTGGTTGCCGCAGGTTGCGCGCGGCGCTCCTCGCAGCCGCGGAAACAGCTCGATAGACGCGCGCCAGCGTCCCACGGCCCGGGCGCGCCACCACGTCAGGTGCTCCTCGACCGTGAGCGACGGAAACATGCAGCGCTCCTGCGGCACCCAGCCCAGCCCGGCGCTGCGCGCGGCGGTGGGTCGGCACGCGCGCGATGTCGCCGCCGCGCCAGCGGATGGCGCCGCCATGCACGCTGCGTCAGGCCCATGAGCGTCAGCAGCAGCGTGGTCTTGCCGACGCCGTTGCGGCCGAGCAGCGCCAGGCTGTCGCCCTCGTCCATCGCGAGCGAGACGTCCTCGAGCACGACGACGTCGCCGTAGCCGGCGGTGACGCCCTCGAGCGCGCAGCAGCTCAGCCATGCTCGGCCTCGCCCAGGTAGACCTCCGCACGCGCGCGTCGGCCGCGATCTCTGCCGGCGTGCCCTCGGTCAGCACGCGTGCCGCCGACCAGCACCGTGATGCGCTCGGCGAAGCGGAACACGAGCCCCATGTCGTGCTCGATGAAGAGGATGGTCACGTCGCGCGGCAGCGCGCGATGACCTCGAAGAGCTCGCGCGCTCTCGCGCCGACGGAATGCCGGCCGCCGGCTCGTCGAGCAGCAGGACCTGCGGGCGCGTCGCGAGCGCGAGCGCGATCTCGACCAGCCGCTGCTTGCCGTAGGGCAGGTTGCGCGTGACGGCGTCGGCGTCGCGCGCCGAGCTGCAGCGATCGCGAGCAGCGCCGCCGCCTCGTCGATCGCCGGCGCGCTGCCGGGCCACGGTGCGCATGCCAGACGCGACGCCGGCCTTCGCGCTCGCAGATCGCGAGCACCACCGACTCCGAGCACCGTCAGGCCCGGGAACAGCGTGTTGATCTGGAAGGTGCGCGTCATGCCGCGCTTCACGCGCGCGTGCTGGCGCCAGGCCGGTGATGTCGCTCGTCGCCGAGGATACACCGTCGCCGCGCGTCGGCGCGCAGCACGCCGGTGAGCAGGTTGATGAAGCGTCGTCTTGCCGGCGCCGTTGGGACCGATCAGCGCGTGGCGCGCGCCGGGCGCGAAGCTGCAGCGAGATGTCGCTGTTGGCCTGTGAAGCGCGCCGAAGCTGCGTCCGACAGTGCCTGCGGTCTGCAGCGCGCTCGTCGGTCATGCGCGGCTCCGCTGCGCGCGCAGGCGCGCGCAGACTATCGAGCGCCGCCGAGGATGCCGCCGCGCGCGAACAGCACGATCACCACCAGCAGCAGGCCGAGCCAGAACTGCCAGTAGACCGGGTTGATGCCGGCGAGGCGGTCCTGCGCGATCATGAAGACCGCGGCGCCGACCAGCGCGCCGTAGAGGCGGCCGGTGCCGCCCAGCACCAGCATGATCATCAGCTCGGCCGAGCGCTGGAAGCCGAGCGAGTCGATGCCGACGAACTGCGTGGTCTGCGCGAGCAGCGCGCCGGCGACGCCGGCGACGCCGCGCCGATCGTGAAGACCGCGACGCAGGCGCCGGTCGACGCGGCGCCGATCGCCGGCATGCGCGCGCCGTTCTCGCGGATGCCGCGCAGCGACAGGCCGAACGGCGAGTTCACCAGGCGCCGCAGCGAGCACGAACAGCACGAACAGCACCGCGAAGCGTAGAGGTACGCGGTGCGGCCGTCCAGGTCGAAGGCGAAGATGCCGAGCAGCTTGCCACATCGTCGATGCCCGACAGGCCGTCGACGCCGCCGGTGATGAACGCCGCCTGGTTCGCCGCCTCGAACAGCATCAGGCCGACGCCGAGCGTGACCATGAGGCGCGTGAGGTCGCTGCCGCGCACCACCAGGAAGCTGACGCAGAAGCCCGAACAGCCGCGCCACGCGCGGCCGCCGCCAGCAAGCCCGGCAGACGGCTCGCCCCAGCCGTGCACCGCGAGCAGCGCCGCGCGGTGTACGCGCCGAGCGCCGAAGAACGCCGCGTGGCCGAGCGAGACGATGCCGGCGTAGCCGAGGATCAGGTCGAGCGACAGCGCGAAGAGCCCGACGATGAGGATCTGGCTCCCAGCACGAGGTAGCCGGGAAACAGGAAGAACGCCGCGATCGGCACCAGCCAGAACGCGATCTCCAGCGGCTGCCAGCGGTCGTCGCGGCAGTCGCGGCGGCGGCAGCTGGGCGTGCGCGCAGGTTCGAGCGGCGTCATGCGCGCCTCCCGAACAGTCCGGCGGAACAGCAGCAGCAGCACCACCATCAGCGCGTAGATGACGAAGGCGCCGACCTGCGGGCACGTAGTACTTGCCGGCGACGTCGAAGACGCCGAGCAGCAGCGCCGCGACCAGCGGCCCCTTGATCGTGCCGGCGCCGCCGACCGCGACCACGAGCAGGAAGTACACCATGTACTTGAGCGGGAACGTCGGATCGAGCCCGAGCACGTCGATGCCGAGCGCGCCGCCCAGGCCCGCGAGGCCCGAGCCCAGCGCGAAGGTCACGCTGAACACGCGGTCGACGTCGATGCCGAGGCCGGCGGCGGCGCGCGGTTGTCGACCGCCGCGCGCACCTGCGCGCCGAAGCGCGTGCGCTCGAGCAGACAGCCGAGCGCCACCGTGAGCACGACCACGACGCCGATCAGGAACAGCCGGTAGGCGCCGAGGTCGACGCCCGAACACGTCGACCTGGCCGCGCAGGAACGCGGGCAGCCGCACCGGCTGCTGCGACGGGCCGCAGAAGTAGGTGGCGACGGCCATCGACCATGAACATCAGGCCGATCGAGAACAGCACCTGGTCGAGCGGGCTCGCGCCGGTAGAGCCGCCGGTAGAGCGCGCGCTCGAGCACCGCGCCGGCCAGCGCCGCGACGACGAACGCGCAGCGGCAGCGTCGCCAGGAACGGCACGCCGAAGCCGGTCATCGCGACCACGCAGACGTAGCCGCCCAGCATCGCGAAGGCGCCGTGCGCGAGGTTGACGAAGTTCATCAGCCCGATCGTCACCGACAGGCCGATGCTGATCAGGAACAGCAGGCTGCCGTAGGCGATGCCGTCGAACAGCACGCCGATCACTCCGCCTAGCATGATGTGCTCCGAAGAATCGAGGGGCCTCGTCTGGGGAGGCGTGGGGGAGCAGTTATGTTGTTGTCATTCTGTGATATTTCCGGCGTCTTCCTGGCCTTTCCCGGCCAAGCGCCTTGTATGTCGGCACCATGCAAAGGCCTGAGCTCAGCATATTGCACCGTCATTTGCTGAGGCATGATGCGGCGTTCCATCCATAGAGCCAGTCCAGCGCATCATAGAATTGCTCGGGCTTTCGGTCTTTCCATAGCGAATTGCGAATCAGGCGTTCGACGCCCTTGGCATGGTAAATCCGCCCCATTTCGCGGGCCGAGAGGACGACGCGGGCGGTACGCGTGACACGGGATTTTTCATATAGACGAAAGGCGGCGTCGAAATCGAAGTCGCAGTGCTTGATCGCCTCGCCCAGCGTGACCGCGTCTTCGATGGCCATGCAGGCGCCTTGCGCCAGGTACTGCAGCATCGGATGCGCGGCGTCTCCCAATAGGGTCGAACGCCCACGGGTCCAGCCGTCGATGGGGTCGCGATCGGCGGTGCTCCAGCGCTTCCAGGAGGTCGGCCGGTCAAGCAAGCGCTTCGGCCGGTCGCAAATTTCAGTGAAGTAGGAGACCACCTCTTCCTTGCTGCCCTCGCGCACCCCCCACTGCTCCTGTTCCCGGCTGTGGAAAGTGACGACAAGGTTGTATTGCTGGGCGCCGCGCAAAGGATAATGCACCAGATGGCAATTCGGGCCAGCCCAGACCACGGGCGCATTCCAGCGCAAGTCTTCCGGCATATCTTCGGCAGAGACCACTGCGCGATACACCACATGCCCCGAAACGCGCGGTTGATCGTTGATCAATTTTTGGCGAATCACCGACTTGACGCCATCGCAGCCGATAACGGCATCTCCCGTGTACCTGTTGCCTTGCGAGTCGATGACGCTGACTTGATTCGTTTCTTCGATCAGGTCTTCGATCCGCGTTGAAGTGAAGAAGCTGATCAACGGCGACTGCTTCACGCCTTCGAGAATCGAGGTATGGATGTCGGCGCGATGAATGACGGCATACGGATTGCCGAAGCGTTGCCGGAATTTTTCGCCGACCGGGAAGGTGGCCACTTCCGTACCGTCAACCGCATCCATCATCACCAGCCGGTCGGTGAATACCGCCCGTCTCCGCGCATTCTCACCGACGCCCAATGCATCGAGCGCGGCAAAGGCATTGGGTGCGAGCTGTATTCCGGCGCCGATTTCTCCGATTTCCGGACTTTGCTCCAGGACCGTGATCTGGATACCGAGCCGCGAGAGCACGAGCGCTGCCGCCAGGCCGCCAATGCCGCCGCCGACGATGATGACCGACAGCGGCTTTTTAGCTTGCATGTTCATCTTCATTCTCTATCGTGTCGAATACCACCCGTCCTGCGCCAATTACTTGCCCGGATCTTTCTGATCCTGGAATTTGTCAAATTCGACGTTGTAAATCTTGCCGTCCACGAGTTCGGTGCGGCGGATATACACGGTTTGCACGATGTCTCGGGTTTCGGGATCGATCGAAATCATGCCGCGCGGGCTTTCCCATTTCTCGCCCTTGAGCGCCGCCATGAACTTGTCGACGCTGGCATCGCCGCCGGTCTTCCTGAGCGCATGGTAGATGGCCGCCATGCCGTCATAGCCGGCGACCGACATGAAATTTGCCCGGCCCTTGTCGCCGAATTCCCTGGCATAGGCGGCCAGGTATTCCTTATTAAGAGGGGAGTTGTGGGCGGCCGAGTAGTGGCCAGCGGTGATGGTACCCAGCGCCGATTTGCCGATAGCGTCGATCAGGCTGTCATCGGTCAGATCGCCGGTTCCGAGCAGTTTGATGCCTTGCTTATCCAGTCCTCTTTCGACCCAGGTTTTCATGAAGTTGATGGTTGCTTCGCCCGGAGGAAGAAACAGAAACACGCCATTGGGTTTCGCATCCTTGATGCGCTGAACGAAGGGGCCGAAGTCGGGATTGTTGACCGGCACCCTTACCTCGCCGGCCAATTGTTTGCCGGCGGCCTCATAGACTTTCTTGAACGAAGTCTCGGCATCGATTCCCGGTCCGTAATCCGCCACCAGCGTATAAACTTTGTCGATGCCGTTCTGGGCGGCCCATTTCGCCATTGGCGCCGACAGCTGCGGCAGTGTGTGCGACACGCGCACGATATTGGGTGACTTGGTAGTGATCGACGAAGTTGCCGCATTCATGATGACCATCGGCCGCTTACCCTGCGTCGCCAATGGCGCCGTAGCCATCGCGCCCGGTGTCAGGCCAAAGCCGGCGATAATGTCCACCTTGTCGTTGCCGATCAGTTCCTGGGCCAAGCGCTTGGTCAATTCCGGCGCGATGCCAGTATCGTCCTTGATGATCAGTTCGACCTTCTTGCCCGCGACCGTATCGCCGTGGCGTTGCATATAGAGCTTCGCGCCGCGGCTGATCTGGTTGCCATAATCAGCGAATGGGCCGCTCATTGGCAGGATCACCCCAATTTTGATGGTCTGCTGCGCTTGTGCGCATAACGGGGGCAGCACGCACGATGCGGCCAATGCCAATGATGTCAATGCATGTTTCATGGTGCCTCCTTCTGGTTGATTGAGTTGATTGAGTTGATTTATTTTTTTGCTACGGAGCGGCGTCGATCTGCCGTTCGGGTGATGCCGCAAGAAACGCCTCAAGTTCCATGCAGGTATCGAAAATGCGCATCACGTTCGGCAGATTCGACAGATCGCACCCGAATCGTTTGGCATTGAATATCTGCGGTACCAGGCAGCAATCGGCAAAGGTCGGCCGATCGCCATGGCAGAAGTTCCCAGTTGCGGTGTCTCGCGCCAGGCTTTGCTCCAGCTGTCCCAGCCCAAGCTCGACCCAATGCCGGTACCAGATGTTTTTCTGTTCTTCGCCGATCGCCAACTCGCCGGTCAAATAGCGCAGCACCCTCAAATTGTTCAAAGGGTGGATTTCGCAGGCGATTGCCAGCGCCAAGCTGCGCACCCGGGCGCGCGCTACCGGATCCGCCGGCAACAATGACGGCTGCGGATACACCTCCTCCAGATATTCGAGAATCGCCAGCGACTGGTTCATGGCATGCCCACTGTCATCGATCAGTACCGGCACCAGTGCTTGCGGATTGATCTGCCCGAATGCCGGAAGATGCTGCTCGCCTCCATCCCTGGACAAGTGAACCGGTAGCAACTCATACGAAAGGCCCTTGAGATTCAGGGCGATCCGAACCCGGAAGGAGGCGGAGCTGCGGTGAAACGTATAAAGCTTCATATGAATCTCTTTTTGTGCGGATAGGGGATCGGGGCAAGCCGGCTATCAAAGAAAAGCCGCTTCAAACGATCCTGACCTGGATCGTTCCCAGCCGATCGATACGCCCGGCCAGCGTTTGCCCGCGTGTGACCGCACCGACGCCTTCCGGCGTGCCGGTAAAAATGAGATCGCCCGGTTGAAGCGCGAACATGGTCGACAGGTTCGCGATCGTTTCCGGGACCGACCAGATCAGGTGATTCAAATCGCTGGCCTGCTTGACGATGCCGTCCACCTCTACGGCAATCGCGCCGCTGCTGATGTGACCGACCAGCTCCACGGGATGAATCGGCCCGACTGGCGCCGAAAAATCGAAGGCCTTGCCGATTTCCCAAGGCCGGCCCTGCTCGCGCATGCGCATCTGAAGGTCGCGCCGCGTCATGTCCAGGCCGACGGCATAGCCGAAGACATGTTCGTTGGCGGCCTCAACCGGAATATCGCGGCCACCCTTGCCTATCGCCACCACCAGCTCGATCTCGTGGTGATAGTTTTCGGTCAAGGGCGGATAAGGAACATCGACCACAGCGCCCTTGGGTACCGGAACAAGCGATGCATCGTCATTTGGCTTGCAAAAGAAAAAGGGCGGATCGCGGTCAGGATCGAAGCCCATTTCGCGCGCATGGGCCGCATAGTTGCGGCCGACGCAATACACGCGGCGCACCGGAAACAGTGCGTCGGAGCCGGCGACAGGCAAGCTGGCGACGGACGGGGCAGGAATGATGTAGGCCATGAATTACTCTTTCAAGATAACGCCTGGAATGACAGCGTGGCGTCAGTCTTCCAGGAACACTTCGCGCAGGATCCCCATTGCGTCTTGCACAGGGCGGTCGGAATAGCTGAACAGAACGGCGTCTTCGTCGGCATCCAGCCGTAGCGGCGCCCAGGAAGGAACGACGAAAATGTCCTTGGGTTCAAACGTGAATTGCCGATCGCCGATATGCGCTATGCCGCGGCCTTCGACGACGCAGTAGACGGCGCCGTCGGTGGCACGATGTGCCTTTCCCCGGAAATTCTTTGGCAGCAGCTGCAGATAAGTGGCCAGGGTCGGCATGGGAGCCCCGCCGGTCAGCGGATTGAGGTAGCGCAGTTTGAAGCCCAGCCACGGGTCCGCTTCTTCCTGACGTTGCAGCGTTTCAAGCGCCTCGCGGCTGCGCGCATAGGGATAGCTGAATATCGGGGAAGTAGCAGAGGCATGGGTATGCCGGACCGGGGCCATGTTGTAGCCGAAGCGCGCGTAGCTGTTGCCCTCCGGGCGCGCCACCGATTGCGCATGCCGGCTATCGTTCTCGGCGAAGCCGGCGTCAAAGAAGCGCACCATCGGAATGTCCAGGCCATCAAGCCACACCACCGGCCCCGCTTCGCCGCCGATGCCTTCGTTGCCATGGTCATGCCACGCCCAGGCTGGCGTAATGATGAAGTCGCCGGGATACATGGTGGTCCGTTCACCATTCACCGTCGTATACGCGCCCTTGCCGTCGACGATGAAGCGCAAAGCGGATTGGACATGCCTGTGCGAAGGAGCGATCTCTCCCGGCAAAATCATTTGCAAGCCGGCATACAGCGATTGCGTAATGGAAGAGCGGCCGCGCAAGCTCGGGTTTTCCAGCACAAGAACACGGCGAACCGCCTCTTCGGCGGTAATCAATTCACCCGAGCGTTTGAGATAGGGAGAGACATCCCGGTATCGCCAGATGGCGGGCGAACAGGGCGACTCCGGTTCGCGCGGAACCAGCGTGTGCAGCGACTCCCACAGCGGCGTCATGCTCAACGAGCTTATCTGCGCATAGAACTGCTGGCGATCCGAACGCTGTGACGTCTCCATTCCGGCTCCTTGTTCCCAGTGGCTTGGCGACAGACAGTCTCGGCAGCCGTAGAACGCCGGCCGAAACGAAAGATTTTCCAATCGTTCGGACATTGCCCCTAAGCCACTTGCTTTGGTGCAATGCCGTTTGTCCCTCAAATATTTCTGGATGGAGTTTCAATTTCTTCATTTATTCCGTCAACCAAAATGGTCAATACATCGAATTGCGTTTTACAATAATGGTCGAAAAATAAATTAAAATTTCGCCCCGCTACGCAAGCAAAGGCACGTGCAAATGGCAAAACTTGACCTTGAATGGCTGGCGATATTCGATGAGATTTACAAGTCCGGCAGCGTATCCCGCGCGGCCGCGCGGCTGGGTCTGGCGCAAGCCACCGCCAGCATCGCCCTGAACAAGCTTCGGGCTCACTTTGGCGACAAATTGTTTAGCCGCACCTCCAAAGGAATGGAGCCGACCCCCTACGCTCAGGAAATCTATCCCGAGCTGCGGGAAGCCATGGCGCATTTGGAAAAGGCACGCGGCGTTCGAACGATTTTTTCACCCGAAAATACCACCCGTGAATTCCGTATTTCGATGACCGATATCAGCGAAATCGTGCTGATGCCTACTCTGCTCAATCATCTTCGCCGAGTGGCGCCGAAGGTGCGCATCACGGGCGAGAAAATCTCTACCGACAGTCCACGCCGGCTGGAGACCGGAGAAGTGGACTTGGCGGTCGGCTTTATGCCGAATCTCGAGGCCGGCTTTTTTCAGCAGACCTTGTTCACTCAGGATTTCGTCTGCCTGGCGGCAAAGACCCATCCGCGCATCGGCGCAAAACTCGGCAGGATCGCGTTTCTCAATGAGGCGCATATCGTCGTTTCCAGTTCGGGCACCGGCCATTCCATCGTCGACAAGGTGATGGCGCAACATGGGATCGAACGCGAAGTGGCCTTGCGGCTGCCGAGTTTTCTTGGAGTGGCCCGTATCGTCGCGCAAACCGAGTTATTGGTCATCGTTCCCCGCCTGCTTGGCGATACGCTCGCCTCCCAGGAAAAAATCAAATTGCTCGATCCGCCGGTCGCCCTGCCTTCGTATTCGGTAAAACAGCATTGGCATGAACGCTTCCATGCAGATCCCGGCAACGTCTGGCTGCGGCGAACGATGGCCGAACTGTTTTCCAGATCGCCCTCGCGTCGCGCCGGGAAAGCCCTTTCGTAAGGTCGCAGGAAAGTAGGGAAGTCCACTCTTGCAGGGATTGATGGCCGCCGTAACGACGGCAGGCAATGAAGTCATGCACACTCGGGGCAATGCAGGCTGCACGCTCGCGCTTCACCTGTATTTGAAGTCCGGTGCAGGCGAATCGCTACGGCCGGCCCTGACAGATAAATTCCTCATGACCGCGTTGCAGCAGCACTAATTCGTCGCGGCAGATCAGCGCTGCGCGTGTTCCATTCAAGCCCTTGCGCACCGTTGCTATTCGCGCCATCAACGGTCGCCCGAATCCGCACGGCCCGACCCGAATGAACTCCGGCAATTATCGACTTGTCTCATATAGCTGGATCCGCTTGAATCAAACCTGGTCCAGCTGCGTAAAGAATTGCCGCCCTTTATTTCTTGGATCGACCTGCCATGAAGATCGACAAGCTTCCGGTGCCAGTGCCGCTTTACGATGCGGACGCCATGGTCAGCGCCAAAATCGTCGGCCTGCGTTATGTCAGCGACGAACAGCGCGGCATCGTGCGTATACCTGGGCGGGATGGATTTCGCTATCTTGATCTGGACGGCGAACCGGTCGACGATGAGGCGACGCTGGCACGCATCAAGTCGCTTGCCATTCCGCCCGCGTGGAGCGATGTCTGGATCTGCCGCTGGGAAAACGGACACCTCCAGGCGACCGGGCGCGACGCCAGAAAGCGCAAGCAGTATCGCTATCACCCGCGCTGGCGCAGCGTGCGCGATGAAGTCAAATACGGGCGCATGCTCAGCTTCGGCAGGGCATTGCCGCTGATCCGCACACGCGTCGATGAAGCGCTCAAGCTGCCGGGCCTGCCGCGCGAAAAAATGCTGGCTACCGTGGTGTATCTGCTGCAAGCGACGATGATGCGCATCGGCAATGAAGAATACGCACGCCAGAACCGATCGTTCGGCCTGACGACGTTGCGCAACCGTCACGTACGCATCGACGGCAGCGAGGTCGAATTCCAGTTTCGCGGCAAGAGCGGCGTGCGGCATTCGGTCACGCTCCACGATCGGCGCCTGGCGCACATCATCCGGCGCAGCCGCGACCTGCCGGGCCAGGAACTGTTCCAGTACGTCGACGACGACGGCCAGCGCCAAGTCGTCGACTCCGCCGACGTCAACGACTATCTGCACGAAATCACTGGCGAAGACTATACCGCCAAGGACTTTCGCACATGGGCCGGCACGGTCCTCGCGGCGCTTGCATTGCTGGAGTTCCAGGAATTCGATTCGGAAGCCCAGGCCCGGAAAAACGTCGCGAAAGCGATCGAAGCGGTGGCCGCAAGGCTGGGCAATACACCGCCGGTCTGCCGCAAGTGCTATATCCACCCCGCCGTGATCGACACCTATCTCGAGGGCGCGATATTGCAGGCGTTGCCGGAGCCCAAGCTCAAGGAAGCGGCGCAGGCCACGGACCTGCACGCCCTCAGTGCGGAAGAAGCCGCCGTGCTCGCCTTGCTGGAGCAGCGCTTGCAGGCTGCCGCCGGCAAGCCGAAACCCTGTACACGCGAGCGGCGCAGCAACGGCAAAAACATAGCGGAGCAGGCGGAGCGCCCGCCGGCCTGATCGTATGCGCGGCGCCGGGTGTCGCTATCCCGGTCCGAAACCAAAGAAGGCTGGACAAGGTCTCATGGGCTTGGCGTAATGGCGCGTATCGTTGCGGCGCATGGGAATTCAGGGACATTATTGCCGCTCGAAACCGCCGGGACCACGATGCCGGCAACGTGTTCTACGGAAACATCAAAGGGCGCCGGCAAATTTCACTTTCATCGTCCATCCGTGAAGGGAAACCATGGAAAGTATGCAAGCGATCGCCCGCTATCTGGAAGCCCATCGGCTCAAGGTGGTCACTGCGGAATCCTGTACCGCCGGCCTGATTGCCTCCAAGCTGGCGGAGTCCCCTGGCGCGGGAAAATGGCTGGACTGCGCGTTCGTTAGTTATTCCGAAGACGCGAAAATCAGATGCCTGGAGGTCGATGCCGGACTGATCGAGCGTTCCGGCCTTACCAGCGAAGAAGTGGCGCGCGCGATGGCCGAAGGAGCGCTGCGGGCCTCCGACGCCAACCTCGGCATCGCCAGCACCGGCGTGGCCGGCCCCTCCAGCGGTGACGGTGAAGAAGAAGTCGGCACGGTGTGCTTCGCCTGGTCATTCCGGCACGCCCATGGCATCCGCAGTTTTTCCGAAAAGACACGGTTCAACGGCGATCGCAATACCGTGCGTGAGGCGGCAGCCAGCTACGCGCTGGAACGGGTGCCGCACTTCCATCGCGAATTCGGCCAGGCGACCGGTCCGAAGCAGACCGGAGAATCGGCCGCGCCCGCGGTGACGAGGTAATCTTCGCTGGCCCCGGTCGGGCCGCCTCATCCAACCGCGGCGGCAGGCGCAGTCGGGGCCTGGCCGGCGATTTCATTCTGCCGCAGCGCCTCGTTGATTTCGGTGGTCAGGTCGCTTTTGACCTCGAGCCAGCCATCTAGCTCGCCGGACCAGACGCGCAGTTCAAATTCGAACGCATCCAGTCCGCGCTTGATGAACAATACTTCGGGCGGCGGAATGCTGGTCACTCTCTGATTCTTTCCCGCGATTTCCAGCAGGAGCGTCTTGAGCTCGGCAACGTCGACATCCGGCTTGGTGATCACCGGAACCGCAATTTGGCGCAGCTGGTTCGACAAGGTCCAATTCGTCACCTTGTCCGAGATGAGCTTGCCGTTTGGAATGATCACTTCGGAACCGGTCGTGCTCTGCACCACGCTGGCGCGGATGCCGATGCGCTGCACACGCCCGGTCATGTCGTCGATCTGGATGATGTCGCCGACCTTGATCGGGCGTTCGAACAACACGATCAGCCCGGACACGAAATTGTTGACGATGTTCTGCAGGCCAAAGCCGATACCGACGCTGAATGCGCTGACCAGGATGGTGAGCCGTGTCATGTCGACGCCGATGGCGCCGAGCGCCAGGACGAAGCCGGAAAACAGCAGGATGTAGTGCAGCATCGTGGTAATGGCATAGGGCAGTCCACGCTCGAGCGGCAACTTCGGCAACACCTCTTCTTCCAGCACGAAGCGCGAAATCCGCGAGAGCGTGTAGGCCGCCCAGAGGATGAAGAAAAACAGGGCTATATTCCCGACCGACAGCGTGAAAGTGCCGACGCTGAACGACTTTTTCCAGGCGCTTTGGACTGCCGCGATCAAGGGCTGCAGCATGCCAGGCGCCTGCAGCGTCAAGGCGATCCACGACAGGACCGCGGCCCATCTCAGCCAGCGGTTGAGGCGGGCGATCAGCAGGTTCTTGTGCCGCTTGACCATCCCCAGCATGGAAAACGGGACGACATACATCAGGCCCTGCACCACGCCTTCGCCCACCCGCATCAATGCATACAGCACCAAGGCAGTATAGGCGCTGCCGAGCACGGTACGGACGATCAGGTCGGCCAGACGCGCATAGCCGCCGATGTTCGATCCCAGCGCCGTGACAAAGAGCCAGAGCACCAGCCAGGTGGCGAACCGGATCACCTTCCATACCGTGCTTTGCGTCCACGGCGGCGCCCGGGGCGAGCGCGCCGACCGGTATAGCGTCCAGCAACAGAACAGGATGAAGAGCAGCGTTTCCGCCAGCAGCATGAGCCTGGATACGTTGGGAAAAGGCGAAAAGACGTCGCGTAGCCGGTCCGCCAGATAAAAGCCGAGGACTGCATACAGAACGGAATAGAAACTGCGGTCGACCATCTGCCGGATAAAGGCCAGCACCGGAGCCGCACCGATGACGCTGATGATGATCCACATCGTCCTGGGCGCGCGCGGATAAAACCAGGTGCTGGCCAGCATCGCGATCAACATCGCGCTGACCAAGGGCACATCGAATACCTTGCCGGCGCGGCGTAGGCTGCCATCCGTTTCGCTCAGTACGCGGATCCTTGATTGCGCATGAAACAGCAGCGCGGCCAGGCCGACGAAAAACAGTGCATGCATGGCAAAGGCCCACTGTCGCGCACTGACATAGTCCCTCAGCGCGGCGCTCTGGCTAGCCAGGTCTTCGCCGGCATCCCGCGAAAAGCTGCTGTTCCATTCTGACCAGAATGCGGGACTCCACAAAGGCTGGCTGTCCTGGTACAGCAAACTGGTCACTGCACGCTCGCGCGCATCGGCCAGCGCTTGCCGCATCTGCGTTGCGCGGGCGCCGACATCGGCCGACTTTCCCTGCAAATCCAATACTTTGGCGCGATCCGCCAGCACCCGTTTTTTGACACCCGCAATGCGGTCGACAACCTCGCGCACGCGCCCAAGCACCGTTGGGGGCGCCGCGGCGTCGCTTGCCGCTTTCTGGGTCGCGCCCCATACCGCTTCAAATTTTTCAAGCTCCTTGACGTCTTCGTCGAGACGCAACGCACTGCGGGTCAGCTCCTTGGTGATCGCCGCGGCGCGCTGCTCGATGTCGCGCCATCCCTCCTCCAGATTCTGGATTCCTTGCAGCGTGGTATTTCTTGCGAGCACTTGCCGCGTTTCCCGGCTGCGAAAGGCGATGTCCCCGCGCAGCAGCGGCAATTCCCGTGTTGTCGTGTCGATCAAATCGTCGATGCGCTCCTGGTTTTCGAGTCTCCTGAGTTCAGCCAATACCGTTTCGGCCTGTTCCGCGACATCCGCAAGTGAAATGGCTTGCGGCGCGGGGGCCGCTTCAGGAGTGGCAGCTTGTTGCGGTACAGCCGGCGGTGGGGCCGGTGGCACGGATGGCTTTGGAGCTTGGGCGAACGCGGCAGCACCGTGGCCAAGGGCCAGGGCAATCGCGAGCCATCCCCATTTTTTCATGATGTTCATGTCGGATCGGAAACGTGAAACCAGCAAACAAGGTGCTTTCGTTGCAACGGCGCTTGGCATGTCCGTATGGACGGCGCGCCGCATACCGTTTCCTATGACAGTGTTTTTCCGCCAGGGTTGGCATTGCCGGCAATCATTGTTGCTTCATGCCTTTAATCTTGTCGGCAAGCATGAGCGGCGTCCGAGAAAAAATTGGCATTCGGCAATCATCTGGCGTACTTGCCGGACACAAATTGCGGGGAATCGTTGGTGCGCGGCATCGAACTCATCCGAGCGGCTGGGAAACGAGCCATGACGGCGATGGCGCCGCAGCGCTTCAGGCTGCGACGCCCGCCAGGATCGAAAGTGGCCACGCAATCGGCTTGAGGCTATCCGGATCGCCCCACGCGGCCTGAAATGCGGCGCGGTAGGGTTCCAGCGGATTGCGGCCGTTTCTCTGGCGATAAGCGGCAATCGCCGACCAGCTGTCGAAATAGCCGAACAGGTGATGCAGGCTCCAATCGGCGTGCAGGCTGAACAGCCGGTGACACCAGTCTTTCAAATGGGAAAGGAATGTCGTGGTAGCCGTTCTCCACATGCTCGCGGCCTGCGGGCCAGTAACCGCGCAAGGTTTCCCAATAAAGTTGGCCGACCAGTTCATCGATCGCCGGCGTCACTTGCAGCAGGTTATAGGTGAGCGCCACCAAGCGTGCGTTCTTCTTCGAGACGCGCCGCACTTCGTTGTAGAAGGATGCGTGATCGAACCAGTGCAGCGCCTGGGCAACCAAGGTGAGGTCGACCGAGGCGGCGGCAAGCGTCGAATGTTCCGCTGCTTCGCAGCGGTATTCCACATTGGCAGCGGGCACCGCCAGATCGAGTTGCTTGCGGCTCAAGTCGGTGCCGATCACGCGCCCGAAACGGCGCGCCAGGTCGGCGCTAGCCTGACCGCTGCCGCAACCGCAATCCCAGGCCAGCGCGCTCGATGGCGCAATTTGCACGAGCCAATCGAAGAAGGCGGCCGGATAGGTCGGGCGAAAATCCTTGTAGGCGGCGGCCTGGACAGAAAAATGATCGGGAGCCTGAGTCGTTGTCATCTGTGAATTTGATGGAAATTGGACGGGTAGGGGCAGCATCGCAGCATCAATTTACGCGCGACAGAAGCACGGGTTTGATCGAAATTCCGCTACCGAGGCACGATTGTTTTTGAAAGGAAACCTATTATTCACCCCCGTTGAAAAATATCGAGTTTCCTGCAAATCCACGTAGCATAATGCTATGGCCTGACAGCAAGCTGACTGCTGCCGGTCGCTATTATTTTTCATGGAGGAGGCACATATGAGCATGATGAGCGAGTTCAAGGAATTTGCCCTGAAAGGCAATGTGATGGACCTGGCAGTCGGCGTCATCATCGGCGCCGCCTTCGGCAAGATTGTCGATTCGCTGGTGGGCGACATCATCATGCCGGTGGTCGGCAAGATTTTCGGCGGCATGGATTTCAGCAGCTATTTCATTCCCTTGTCGGGCCAGACCGCGACCACGCTGGCCGAAGCGAAGAAAGCCGGCGCCGTGCTGGCGTATGGCAATTTCCTCACGATTGCGCTCAATTTCCTGATCCTGGCCTTCATCATCTTCCTGATGGTCAAGCAAATGAACCGGCTGAAAAAAGAAACGCCGCCTGCCCCCGCCACGACGCCGGAAGACGTGCTGCTGCTGCGCGAGATCCGCGACAGCTTGCGCCGGTGAACGAAGTCAGAGCCGGTTCCTGAAACGCTCGAGCAGAGGCATCGCGCCATCCATTCTTCTTTCGTCAATCATGTTTCCTGTCGTGCCGCCTGCCTGCACCGAACCGTCGGATGCCGGAGCGCCGGACCCGGGCCGGCGCGGGTTTTTGCGGCGTTCGGGCGAACTGGGCACGCTGGCGCTGCTATCGGCCAGCGCCGCGTCCATGCCTGCAGCAGCGGCTGACGCTGCCGCGCGAAGCACGGTGCCGGCGCTGAAAGCGGGCGGCACCGTAGGCGTCATCGCCCCTTCCTCGCCCGTTCCCGGCAAGGCCGAACAGGTGGCGGCCTGGCTGCAGGCACGCGGCTTCGTGCCGCGCATGTTTGCGAGTGCCAGGATAGACAGCCACGATTATCTGGCCGGTACCGACGCCCTGCGCCTGCAGGATTTGCACGCGGCCTTTTCCGATCCGCGGGTCGACGCGATCTTCTGCCTGCGCGGCGGCTATGGCAGCGCGCGGCTGCTGGACGGCATCGATTTCAAGCTGCTCGGCCGCCATCCCAAACCGTTCGTCGGCTACAGCGACGTCACGGCGCTGCTGCTGGCGATAACGCGCCATGCCGGCTTCATCGCCTTTCATGGGCCGATGCTGAGCTCCGACCTGATGCGCAACAAGCGCGCGCCGACCGAAGCGGCGCTGTTCGACATGCTGCGCGGCCGGCACCGCGCCGGCAGCGTGTTGCCTCATCCGCCCGAATTTCCGCTGGAGACCATCGCCGCCGGCGTGGCGCAGGGCCGGCTGGCCGGCGGCAATCTGGCGATCATCGGTTCCACCTTGGGCACGCGTTATGAAATCGACCTGGATGACGCGATCCTGTTTATCGAGGATGTCGGCGAAACGCCGCAAAAAATCGATCGCCTGCTGACACAGCTGCGGCTGGCCGGCAAGCTGGCGAAAATAAAAGGGATATTGATCGGCGATTTTTCGGAAGTCGACGATCCGCGCGCCGCCACCGACAATACCGACGCCAACCTGCGGCGTCTGCAGGAAGTATGGCGCGATCTGCTGGTGCCGCTCGGCGTGCCGATACTGGCAGGCTGGCGCAGCGGCCATTGCGATCCGAATCTGACGCTGCCGATCGGCGCCCTGGTCCGGCTGGACGCCGACCGCCAACTCCTCTCGCTGGAGCAAGATGTCATACGCCAGGATTGAGCGGCGGTCAGGTCAATTTAGTGCCACTCGGAAACAAATTGTCCTATCCCCGCTTGCCTCTGCGGTGCGCTTGCACTCAAGTGTTGTTAAACAATGTTAAATATCTGGCAATAGTGGCGGTTTTGCATTCCGTACGGCATCGGCTCGGCTAGAATCAAGCGCATAATTCTTCCAGAGCTGGAAATTGTGCATAGGGTATGTGCCACTTTCCGCCTTATCGGGGACGCCAGGCACGCCGGCCAAGCCGGCCACTTCCGTAAGAGACTATTCCGAAATCCCATCCATGCCCCGCTCCGTTTGTAAATTTCTCCAGCCGGCTGCGGCTGGGTCGACCGAGCTTTGAGTAAGGCGCGGAAGGCTCCCATGGACGCGCTGCTCAAACACCTGGTGGAAATCACCGGCCATCGCGACCATACCCTGCTCGACATTTCCGTGCTCTCGGCCTTGCACGAGCTGATCGGCACGCCGCAGGCGCGCGTCCTCGAAATCTTCAAATTCCGCGACGAGCTGTATGTGCGTCCGCGCGTCTGGCTGGAAGACGGCAAGGTCGCCACCAGCGAGGAAAACCTGGAGGCCGAACAAGCGGGCGATCCGCTGACCCACTATCCGTGCCTGCTGGCATGTATCGAGCAGCGCGCCGCCAGCATGGAAGAAGTCACGACCGACGGCACCCACGTGCTGTGGCTGCCGACCTGGCTCAACGACAAGATCAACGGCTGCCTGGAAATCCGCAACGTCGGGCCATTTGCCCGCAATGTCCGGCACGTCATGGAAGGCATCCTGCGTGTCTATCGCAATTTCCAGAACCTGCTCGATTACAGCGAACGCGATTCGCTGACCGGCCTGCTCAACCGCAAGACCTTCGACGAGAACTTCTCGAAGATGGTGTCGTCTGCGTCGTACAACGACAATCCGTCGCCATGCCACGATCCGGACCGGCGCCTGCACACCGAGCACAAGGAACAGTGGCTGGCGGTGATCGACATCGATCATTTCAAGCGCGTCAACGACCGCTTCGGCCATTTGTACGGGGACGAGGTGCTGCTGCTGATTGCCAACCTGCTGCGCAGCTCATTCCGCTCGCAAGACCGCATCTTCCGCTTCGGCGGCGAAGAGTTCGTGGTGCTGCTGCGTTCGACCACCCTGGCCGATGCCCGCAATATCTTCACCCGCTTTCGCACCAACGTCGAAAGATATCCGTTCCCGCAGGTGGGCCAGGTGACGGTCAGCATCGGCTTCGCCAATATTTCACAGCAGACCCCGGTCGTCATCCTGGGACACGCCGACCAGGCGCTGTATTACGCCAAGACGCATGGCCGCAACCAGGTGTGCCATTACGATGAACTGGTGGCCAGCGGCGAACTGCAATCCCAGGTCGCCAACGACAGCGTCGAGTTTTTCTAGGACGCGCGCGCACGGCGGTGCGGCATGGCGCCCGCTCGCGCCATTCCCGGGGTTCCGCCCTCTCCCTTGAGGCATTTCAAGCCGGCGCTGCCGGAAGACCGGCAAAATCGACCTTGCGCCGACGTGCCGGACGGCGCCGATTTTCGATCGCCCACCGCAAAAAAGGAGCGCAACTTGGGACTTCTCACCTTCATCAAGGACGCCGGCGAAAAACTGTTCGCCCCGAAAAATGCACCTTCGCAAGCGCCAGCGTCGACTTCCGCGCCAGCGCCTGCCCCTGCCGCCGGCGCTGCGGCACCCGTGCCGGCGGATGTCGATGCGGCAAACCACACGGCGGCCGCCGCCATCCAAAACTACATCGTCGCCCAGAAGCTGCCCGCCGACAAACTGAAGGTGAGCTTCGACGGCCCCAGCGCCACCGTCACGGTCGAGGGCGAAGTCCCGGACCAGGCCAGCCGGGAAAAAATCCTTCTGTGCTGCGGCAATGTGCACGGCGTCGAACACGTCAACGACCAGATGAGCGTCGCCACGCCCGCCCCGGAGGCGCGCTACTACACCGTCAAGAGCGGCGACACATTGTCGAAAATCGCCAAGGATACGTATGGCGACGCCAACCAGTACCAACTGATTTTCGACGCCAACCGGCCGATGCTGAGCGATCCGGACAAGATCTATCCGGGCCAGATGCTGCGCATTCCGCCGCGGTAGGCGGCAACGCTAGGTGTGACCCGCGTCAGCGCGCGGAAAGTCACCGGCTGGGTCGCGCAACAACAAATACTCCATACACATAGGCCATATACCGTATGTACAATGGTCAAATTTTGAACATACTCCCAATATTGATTGGCTACGTCTCAGTTAGCAGTTGAAGCCATTTTCATAGCTGGCGCCATGCATGACGTCGTTCAGCTTGGAACAATTTTTTCATCTGCCATCCCCGCGAAGGCGGGGAGCCAGTGGCCTGCCAGGCAAACGCCACTGGGGGGAATGCATGCATTCCCGCCTTCACGGGAGCGACATGCTCAGCTATTGGGCAGGCTAAGTTCAACAGTTAACTACGACAGAGCCTATTGAATTTCGGAACCGCTGACACCTGCTTGCCGCCTGGATGGCACTGCCGTTTCGAGATCGGCGCGCGCCGTGCCTGGCATCCTGCCGATCGGCTGCCCGAACGGCCGGCGCGACGCCTACAAATACCCTTCCATGCTCGATGCCGGCCGCGCTCCGAGCGTGCCTTGCGGCCGCCCCGCAAGTGGCGATTGCTGCCATAATCGCACGCTTTCTCCGGCAGTTTTTGAGCCGCAATGCGCCGCAAGCGGCGCTTGCCGCCTCCGCCTTCCGTCTTTTTCTTAATTTCGACCACCATGCGCACAGGCATGCTCTACGCCGCCCTGGCCTACATCATGTGGGGCCTGTTTCCGCTGTATTTCAAAGCGCTGCAGGCGATTCCATCGTTCGAGATCCTGGTGCACCGGATGCTGTGGTCGCTGGTGTTCGTGCTGATCGTGCTGGCGCTGCGCCGGCAATGGGCCTGGCTGCGCGACGTGCTGCACCGGCCGCGGGTGCTGGCGGCATTCACCGCCAGCGCGCTGCTGCTGGCGGCCAACTGGCTGCTGTACATCTGGGCCGTCAACAATGACCGCGTGGTCGACGCCAGCCTCGGCTATTTCATGAATCCGCTGGTCAACATCCTGCTCGGCCTGGTGCTGCTGAAGGAACGGCTGCGTCCGCTGCAATGGGCGGCGGTGGCGCTGGCCGCCGCCGGCGTCGCCTGGCTGACCTGGCAGGCCGGCCATCCGCCCTGGACCGGCTTGGCGCTGGCCGCCAGTTTCGGCGCCTACGGCCTGCTGCGCAAGATCGCCCCGCTCGGGCCGCTGGAAGGACTGTCGCTGGAAGCGCTGCTGCTGTTTCCGCTCGCCTTCGGCTATCTGCTGTACTTGAGCCTGACCGGCCACAATTCCTTTTTCACCGTCGCGCCATCATCGCAATGGCTGCTGGTGGCGGCCGGGCCGATCACGGCGATCCCGCTGCTGCTGTTCGCCGCCGGCGCGCGCCGCATTCCGATGTCGCTGCTGGGACTGATGCAATACCTGAGCCCGAGCCTGCAGCTGCTGCTCGGCGTCTGGCTGTACCACGAGCCGTTCGACAGTGTCCGCCTGGTCGGTTTCGCCCTGATCTGGAGCGGGCTGGCGCTGTATTCGGCGGAAGGCTTGTGGCGCGGCTTCAAAACCCGCGTGCCGGGCGCCGCCGCCTGAGGCCCTGCCTCAGATCGTCACCTGGGTTCCCAGCTCGATCACCCGGTTGAACGGCACCTGGTAGTAATCGGCGGCGCCGCGCGCATTGCGCGACATGGTGATGAACAGCCGTTCGCGCCATGGCGCCATGCCCTCGCCGGGATGCGACAGCACCGTCTGGCGCGCGATGAAGAAGGAAGTCTCCATGATTTCGCATTGCAGCTCGGGCGGCGCCAGCTCCAGCGCCCGCGGGATATTCGGCTCGTCCTTGAAGCCGTAATACACATCGAACTGGTAGCAGTCGTGGCCCAGCGGCCGCACGCGCAGCCGCTCGCTGCGCTCCACCCACGGGATGTCGCGGATATGCACGGTCAGGAACACCACGCGCTCGTGCAGCACCTTGTTGTGCGCCAGGTTGTGCAGCATCGCGTGCGGCACGCCGTCGGTCTCGCCGCGCAGGAAAATCGCCGTGCCGGGTACGCGCACCGGCGGCGCGATGAACAGCGACCGCAGGAAATCCTCGAGCGGCATCGCGTCCTTGCGCAGATTGTCGAATACCATCGCGCGACCGCGCTTCCAGGTCAGCATCACGATGAACAGCAGCAGGCCGAGCAGCAGCGGGAACCAGCCGCCGTGCAGCAGCTTCAACAGGTTGGCGGAGAAAAAGGCGACGTCGATCACCAGGAAGAAACCGGTGGTGGCGATGCACAGCAGCAGGTTGTATTTCCAGCCGTAGCGCACCACGAAGAAGGTCAGCACGGTGGTCACCAGCATGGTGGCGGTGACCGCGATGCCGTAGGCCGCCGCCAGATGCGACGAAGAGCCGAAGCCGATCACCGCCAGCAGCACCGCCGACAGCTGCAGCCAGTTCACCAGCGGCATGTAGATCTGGCCGATCTCGGACGCCGACGTGTGCTCGACGCGCATGCGCGGCAGCAAGCCCAGCGCGATCGCCTGCTTGGTCATCGAGAAGGTGCCGGAAATCGTCGCCTGCGAAGCGATCACGGTGGCCACGGTCGACAGCAGCACCAGCGGATAGATGCTCCAGTCTCCCAGCTGCTTGTAGAACGGATTGCCGATGGCGGCCGGGTTGCTGAGCAGCAGCGCGCCCTGGCCGAGATAGTTCAGCGCCAGCGCCGGGAATGCCACCAGAAACCACGCCACGCGGATCGGCCTCGGCCCGAAGTGGCCCATGTCGGCGTACAGCGCCTCGGCGCCGGTGAACGCCAGCACTACCGCGCCCAGCGCGATGAAGGCCAGCATCCGGTTCTGGTACAGGAACAGCAACGCGTGCCACGGGTTGAGCGCCGCCAGGATTTGCGGCGTCTGCCAGATATTGACCACGCCCATCGCCGCCAGGCTGGCGAACCAGAGCATCATCACCGGCCCGAACCATTTGCCGATGCCGGCCGTGCCCTTGGCCTGCAGGCTGTACAGCGCGATCAGCACCGCCACCGTCAGCGGCACCACGTAGGGCGTCAGCGCCGGCGTGGCGACTTCCAGGCCCTCGATGGCCGACAGCACCGAAATCGCCGGCGTGATCACGCTATCGCCGTAGAACAGCGTGGCGCCGACCAGGCCCATCAGCATCAAGGGGAAATAGGCGCGCGAACCGACGCCGACCGACGACAGCGCCAACGCCGTCAGGGCCATGATGCCGCCCTCGCCGCGGTTATCGGCGCGCAGGATCAGCGTGACATACTTGAGGGACACGACGATGGTCAGTCCCCACACGATCAGCGACACCACTCCCAGCAGGTTGGCGGTATTGAACGCCAGCCCGTGCTCCTGGGCGAACACCTCCTTCATCGTGTACAGCGGGCTGGTGCCGATATCGCCGTAGACGATACCGATCGCGGCCAGCGTCAGGGCGGTCAAGCCGCTTTTTTGGGCGGTGGACAAGGTCGAAGGAATGAGGTGTCAGGCCTTGCACGCTAAGGCAGCGATGCCGGAAAAGCAAGAAAATCTGCGAGGCGACTCGATTGGCATCAATTGCCGTCGCGCGCGGGACCGCATCCGCCACCGGCGCCCCGCCATCGGGTATCCTTGGGCTCATTTTGTCACTAGCGTCAACGCTCACATTCCTATGGCCAATTACGTCTACACCATGAACCGCGTCGGCAAGATCGTGCCGCCCAAGCGCCAGATCCTGAAGGACATTTCGCTGTCGTTCTTCCCCGGCGCCAAGATCGGCGTGCTGGGCCTGAACGGCTCCGGCAAATCGACCCTGCTGAAGATCATGGCCGGCATCGACACCGACATCCAGGGCGAAGCGCGTGCCGATGCCGGGCCTGAACATCGGCTACCTGCCGCAGGAACCGCAGCTCGATCCCGAGCAGACCGTGCGCCAGGCGGTCGAGTCCGGCCTCGGCGAAGTGTTCGAGGCGCAAGCCAAGCTGGACGCCGTCTACGCCGCCTACGCCGAACGAGGACGCCGACTTCGACGCGCTGGCCACCGAGCAGGCGCGGCTGGAAGCGATCATCGCCGCCGCCGACGGCGGCAACCTGAACCTGCAGCTGGAAATGGCCGCCGATGCGCTGCGCCTGCCGCCGTGGGACGCCAAGATCGGCGTGCTGTCCGGCGGCGAAAAGCGCCGCGTCGCGCTGTGCCGGCTGCTGCTGTCGAAGCCCGACATGCTGCTGCTGGACGAGCCGACCAACCACCTGGACGCCGAATCGGTCGACTGGCTGGAGCAGTTCCTGCTGCGCTTCCCCGGCACCGTGGTCGGCATCACCCACGACCGCTACTTCCTCGACAACGCCGCCGAATGGATTCTGGAACTGGACCGCGGCCACGGCATTCCGTGGAAGGGCAACTACAGCTCCTGGCTGGAACAGAAGGAAGCGCGCCTGAAGCAGGAAGAAGCGACGCGAATCGGCGCGCCAGAAAACCATCGCCAAGGAACTCGAATGGGTGCGCCAGAATCCGAAGGGACGCCAGGCCAAGAGCAAGGCGCGCCTGGCGCGCTTCAACGAACTGTCCGAACACGAATACCAGAAGCGCAACGAGACCCAGGAAATCTTCATCCCGGTCGCCGAGCGCCTCGGCAATGAAGTGATCGAGTTCAAGAACGTCGCAAGGCCTTCGGCGACCGCCTGCTGATCGACAACCTGTCGTTCACAGATTCCGGCCGGCGCGATCGTCGGCATCATCGGCCCCAACGGCGCCGGCAAATCGACGCTGTTCAAGATGATCACCGGCAGCGAACAGCCGGACAGCGGCGAAGTCGTGATCGGCCAGACCGCGCAGCGTGTCGCTGGTCGACCAGATCCGCGACGCAGCTGGACAACAACAAGACCGTGTTCGAAGACGTCTCCGGCGGCGCCGACATGCTGACCGTCGGCCGCTTCGAAATGCCGTCGCGCGCCTACCTGGGCCGCTTCAACTTCAAGGGCGGCGACCAGCAAAAGATCGTCGGCAACCTGTCCGGCGGCGAACGCGGCCGGCTGCATCTGGCGAAGACCCTGCTGCAGGGCGGCAACGTGCTGCTGCTGGACGAACCGTCGAACGACCTCGACGTCGAAACCCTGCGCGCGCTGGAAGATGCCCTGCTCGAATTCGCCGGCAGCGTGATGGTGATTTCGCACGATCGCTGGTTCCTCGACCGCATCGCCACCCACATCCTGGCGTTCGAAGGCAATTCGCAGGTGACCTTCTTCGACGGCAACTACCAGGAATACGAAGCGGACAAGAAGAAGCGCCTGGGCGAGGAAGGCGCCAAGCCGAAGCGGATCCGCTACAAGCCGATTTCGCGCTGACGACGATTGTTCCGGCATGCCGGCCGTAGTCGGCGAGGCGCTCTCCGCCAGCCTTGCCGGAGACTGTCGGCAAGGCGGCGGATTCCGCCCGCCTCGCCGTTTTCGGCATTTTGTTGAGTTTTCTCAATTTCTGTTATTCCGCGTCAATCTCGGCTATTTTTTGGCATCGCCGGCGACTATATTTAAACGATAGATACAACATGGAGGAGACGTTTTCCACATTCGTCTTTTACCTAGAGGTCTATCATGAAATCCGTATCCGTCGTCTTTTTTGCCGCATTCTTACTGTCTTCGTGCTCCACCATGGACCGCTGGATGGGTGGCGGCAGTTCTTCCAGTTCCAGCGGCATGGGCGGCAATTCCGACTCCAGCAGCATGGGCGGCTATTCCAGCTCCTACAGAAGCGGCATGGGTGGCGACTCCGATCGCGTGGGCGGCGCCATCGCCAACCCGGCGACCAATCCGATCCTGAGCAGCGACCCGAGGAATATCTACTTCGGCAACTGAGCCGGCTTGCGGCCTGCCCCTGAGTGTGGCGGCACCTGCCGATGGCGCCGCAACCCTCTACCCCGATCCTCTTTCGGTGATGGCGCAAGAGGAGACAGTGCCTGTGTGAACACAGCGTTTGGCCCCTAAAATAGCGCTGTCCAGCCAGCTTGCGCGCATGTGTCGCCCGGCCGCTGCTCACGAACCTGGGTTTCCTGCTTGATAAACATCGCGCCTCTCACTTTCAACCTCATCGGACCCGGCCGTCTCGGCCAGACCCTGACCCGGCTCTGGCACGATGCCGGGCTGATATCCGTGGCCGGCCTGTGCGGGCGCGACGCCGTGCGTACCCGGGCAGCCCAGGACTTCATCGGCGCCGGCCGGATGCTCGACCGGGAAGCGCTGGCGCCGGCCCGGCTGACCTTGCTGGCGACCCCGGACGATACCCTGGCGCCGCTGGCGCACACGCTGGCCGCCGCCGGCACGATCGGCGCCGGCGACGTCGTCTTTCATTGCAGCGGCGCCTTGTCGAGCGAAGTGCTGGCGCCCTTGCGCGCGCGCGGCGCGGCGGTCGCCAGCGTCCATCCGCTGAAGTCGTTTGCCGCACCGGCGCGGGCAATCCATGATTTCGCCGGCACCGCCTGCGCCTGCGAAGGCGATGCCGCTGCCTTGGCCGTGCTGGCGCCGCTGTTCGATGCGATCGGCGGCCGCCGCTTCGCCATCGACCCGGCGCACAAGCTGCTGTACCACGCCGGCGCAGTGCTGGCCTGCAACCACCTGGTGGCGCTGATGGATGCCGCGCTGCGCTGCATGGAGGACGCCGGGATGCCGCGCGCGCTCGCCTGGCCGGCCTTGCGGCCGCTGATCGACGGCACGCTCGCCAATCTCGATCATGGCGGCGCGCGCGCCGCGCTGACCGGCCCGGTGGCGCGCGGCGACACGGCGACCGTGCAGCGCGAAATCGCCGCCACCCAGGAGTCAGGAGCGACGGTGTCGGACGCCTACCGCATCCTGTCGCAACTGGCCGCGGAGCTGATGGCACGCCAGGCATAGCGCGGCACAAGCCGTAGTTGCCTTCGCCTGTCATTCTCAGGTAACGTTCGGCGACGACCATGCTGAAAGAACGACATCGGCAACCGGATCGTTCCGTCGACAATAAACAGGGGGAAACATGACATTTATAGAATCGGTGAAAACCTGCTTTTCCAAATACGCCGACTTCAAGGGCCGCGCCTCGCGCTCGGAATACTGGTGGTATGCGCTGTTCATCGTGCTGGTCAGCCTCGGGCTGTCGATGGTGAATGACACGGTTTCCGCCTTGTTCGGGCTGGCCACGCTGCTGCCGTCGATCGCCGTGGCGACGCGCCGACTGCACGACACCAACCGCAGCGGCTGGCTGCAGCTGATCGTGCTGATCCCGATCGTCGGCTGGCTGGTCATGCTGTATTTCCTGGTGCAGGAGCCAAAGGAGCCGAACCGCTTCGGCGACGCCCCGCTGCTGGAAGCGGCCGCCTGACCACGCTCGGCATCGCCGTTCCGGCGCAGCGCCCCGACGGGCCTGCGCCGGACTGAATCGAACTCCCGCAGCACATCTTCCGCGCCGGCATGGCCGGCATTCACAGATTCGTTCCCTTGCCCTCATCGACCATGCGTTCGCGCCTGCCTACCGCCGCGCTGCCGGCCCTGTTCCTGGTGCTGGGCCTGGCCTACGCGACCTGGACCGCGCGCATTCCGGCGTTGCGCGACGCGCTCGATCTGGGGCCGGGGCAACTCGGCCTGGTGCTGCTCGGCAGCGGCATCGGAGCGGTCGCCTCGTTTCCGCTGGCGGCCTGGATGATCGGCCATTACGGCGCCCGCCGCAGCGCCTGGCGCGCCGGGCTGGCGCTGTTGCTGGCGCTGCCCTGCGTCGCGCTGGCGCCGAGCATGGCCTGGCTGATCGCGGTGATGCTGGCGCTCGGCGCGGCGTCGAGCTGCTTCGACGTCGCCTTGAACGCACTCGGCGCCCACGCCGAAAAGGCGGCCGGGCGCTCGCTCATGTCGCGGCTGCACGCCTGGTTTTGCGTCGGCACCCTGTCCGGCGCACTGTTGGGCGGCACCCTGGCGGCGCTGGCGCTGACGCCGCTGATGCATTTCAGCCTGATCGCGCTGGCGCTGGCGCTGCCCCTGTGGCTGGCCTGCCGCGCGCTGCCGGCCGATCGGCCCGATCCGGTCACCGGCCACACCTACTTGAGCCTGCCGCACGGGCCGCTGGTGGCACTCGGCATCATCGGCTTTTGCGGCGCCATGCTGGAAGGCTCGATCGCCGAATGGAGCGGGGTCTTCATGAAAGACCGATTGGACGTCGGCGACGGCGCCGCGCCGCTGGCGTTCGCCGCCTTCACCGGCACCATGCTGGTAGTACGGCTGGTCGCCGATCGCCTGAAAGACCGCTTCAGCGCCCGCCGCGTGGTTGCCTATGGTTCATGGCTGGCGGCGTTCGGCATCTTTCTCGCGGTGCTGTCGCCCTGGCTGGCGCTGACGCTGTGCGGCTTTGCCGTCGCCGGCGGCGGCGTGGCGGCGGTGTTCCCGTTCGTGTTCAGCGCCGCCGGCCGCCACGGCGCGCTGGCGCTGGCCGGAGTCGCCACCATGAGCTATAGCGGCGGCCTGATCGGGCCGCCCTGGATCGGCTTTCTGGCGCACAGCGTCGGTCTGCAGGGAGCGCTGACCTTCATCGGCTTCTTGAGCATCGCGGTGGCGCTGGCTGCCGGCCGTACCCGCCTGCTGGAATGAGCGCCGCCGGCATGGAGCACGGCACCTGCGGGCTCATTGCAAGCAGATGTAACCGCGCTTTCCCCAAGCCCTTGAATTGATTGGAATTTATTCAGCGGCTGTTACATCGGGGAACGATGCCTTACATCAATGCGTCGCCCATTTCGGCCATCATGACTCCATCGAATGCCGCCGGACCCGCCGCGGCGCATTTTCAGGAGAAACCATGATGAACCGTTCCCCGCTTCCCGCCGCCCGCAATCTGCTGCTTGCCGTCGGGCTGGCGGCCGGCATCGGCACTGCCTTGCCGGCCTATGCCGATCCGCCGCCCTGGGCGCCAGCGCACGGCCATCGCGCCAAGCAGGTGCGCCAGTACCGCTATGTGTATTACCCGGCGCAGCAGGTGTATTACGCTCCCGCCAACAACATGTGGTTCTGGATGAGCGGCGGCAACTGGCGCTTCGGCGTCAACCTGCCCGCGCAGTACCGCGGCTATTCCAGCTATGCCGGCGTGCCGGTGGTGCTGCATTCGAGCCGGCCCTACGTCGAGCACGTGTATGTCGAGCAGCATTACGGCCGGCCGTGGCGCGAAAAGCACCGGAAAAAGGACAAGCACCGGCATCACGACCGCCACGATCATCGCCACGGCCATTGATCGGCGCGCCCTAGTACCGCGCAAGCCGTTGCGGGTTTATGCTAGCGGTTGTTTCGTCACTAGGAAATCCCGCAATGGCTGGCGCACTCACCGCATCGCAACTTCAACAATTCGCCGAGGACGGCTACCTGATCCTGCGCGGCATGGCGCCGCCGGCGTTGTGCGACACCATGCGCGCCGTCGCCAGCGAGCAGTTGCGCGACGCCGTACCGCCGCTGGAGTATGAATCCGAGGTCGGCTACGAAGGCGCGCCGGAATCGCTCGAGGCGCCGGGCGGACGCACCGCACGCCGCCTGCGCGGCGCTTGGGGGCGCCATGAGTGCTTCCGGCAGTGGGCGCAGGATGCGACGCTGGTCGGCGCCATGCGCCAGCTGCTGGGCGAGGCGCCGTGCCTGACGCTGGCCCACCACAACTGCGTAATGACCAAGCATCCGGACTTCGGCACCGCCACCGGCTGGCACCGCGACATCCGCTATTGGTCGTTCGCGCGCTCCGAACTGATTTCGGCATGGCTGGCGCTGGGCCCGGAAAACGCGGCCAACGGCGGCCTGAAATTCATCCCCGGCTCGCACCGCCTGCCGATCGAGCCGGCGCGGCTGGATGCGCTCGATTTCCTGCGCCCCGAGCTGCCGCAGAACCAGGCGCTGTTTGCCCAGGGCGTCGCGCCCGAACTGCAGGCCGGCGACCTGGTCCTGTTCCATAGCGGCCTGTTCCACGCCGCCGGCCGCAACGACAGCGACGCGATCAAGATGTCGGTGGTGTTTGCCTATCGCGGCGTCAGCAATCCGCCGCAGGCGGGCAGCCGCTCGGCCGCGGCCGGCGAGGTCTGTTTCGAGTGAGGGCGCCGCCGGCATCCATATACTCCCATGACAAACTTCCTGTGTCGCTGCATAAAACGGCGGATTTAAAAGCATACTCCCACATAAATGAATAGCGCCTCCCGGCGCGGGAGGGGGCGGCGCTCAGGCCTTCAACGCCGCCTTTTGCACCGGCTGGCGGAAGCCGATCACCAGCCGGTTCCAGCCGTTGATCGCGGTAATGGCGAAGGTCAGTTCGGCGATTTCGACGTCGGAAAAATGCGGCAGCAGCGCCTCGAACAGGTGATCCGGCGCGTGGCTGCGCGAGATGTCGGTGACCGCCTCGGTCCAGGCCAACGCCGCGCGTTCGCGCTCGCTGAAAAACCCCGTCTCCGGCCACACCAGCACGCTGTTGATGCGCTGCCAATCCTCGCCTTCCGCCAGCAGCGCGCGCGTATGCATGTCGATGCAGAAGGCGCAGCCATTGATCTGCGAGGCGCGCAGGAAGACCATCTCCAGCAGGCCCTTGCCCAGCGTCGACGCCCCCAGCGAGGCGCTCAGGTTGCGCATGGCCTGGAACGCCTTGGGCGCCAGCGTCGAATACGGCAGTCGCAGGGTGGACATGGCAGCTCCTCTCATTGATGGGCGGCGGCGCGCGACTCAGGCGCGGAAGCGGCGCAAGCCGTCGAGATCCAGGATCGTGATGCCGCCGTAGTCGAGCTTGAGCAGGCCGGCCTTTTCCAGCAGTTGCAGCGCCTGGTTGGCGCGCTGGCGCGAGGTGCCGCACAGATAGCCGATTTCTTCCTGCGAAATCTGCAGCTCGCGGCCGCTGGCCGGATTCAGGTAAGGGTTGAACAAGGCCGCCAGGCAGCAGGCGACGCGCGCATCGGGCTCCAGCATGCGGTCGTACTCGACCACGGAAATGAAAAACCCCAGCCGTTCATTGAGCTGGCGCAGCAGGAAGTGGTTGAAGCTGATGCTGTTGTCGAGCAGCCACTGGAAGGTGGCGCGCGGCATGTAGCCGACCCGGCTCTCGCGCAGGGCGACCACGTCGTACTTGAACATTTCCGCTTTCAGCAGCGAACCTTCGCCGAACCATCCACCCGACAAGAGGCCGGTGAAGGTGACGGTCTTGCCCTCCGGCGAGACGCTGCTCATCTTCAGCAAGCCTTCGTCGACGCCGATCCAGTAGTCGGGCGGGTCGCCCTTGCGCACCACATAGGCGCCCGCTGCGACGGTGCGCAAGCTGATCTCGGCTTCGACCCGGGCCCGTTGATCCGGCTCCAGCGCGTGCGCCCAGATGGTCTTGTCGAGCATTTGGCGGATCGAATCAGGGGACGTGCTCATGGTGCAATGCAGTATCGAAAGTGGACGAATTGTCCTTCAAATGACATCTGGCGCAAGGAACAGCGGCTACTATCATCGCACAAACCTGTCGGATGGCCGCGTGCGAACGGGCATATCGGCAAACCCGACGACGCAGATTGGTTCGAGAGGGCACGATGGTGGAGACCACGCAACCCCCGGGGCCAGAGACTTTCCCCCGGCTGCTTCTGCAACACGGACAAGTGCGCCCGCACAAGCCCGCCTTCCGCGAAAAGGATCTGGGCATCTGGCAAACCGCCAGCTGGAGCCAGGTCAACCAGGAAGTGCGGGCGCTGGCCTGCGGCCTGGCGGCGCTCGGCTTCAAGCGCGGCATGAACCTGGCGATCGTGGGCGACAACCGGCCGCGCCTGTACTGGGCGATGGCGGCCGCGCAATGCCTGGGCGGCGTGCCGATTCCGCTGTACCAGGATGCGCCGGCGGCCGACATGGGCTATGTGCTGGCCGACGCCGAAATCGACTTCGCCGTGGTCGAGGATCAGGAGCAGGTCGACAAGCTGCTCGAAATCAAGCAGACCATGCCGCAGCTGACGGCGCAGCTGCACCACATCGTATTCGAGGACGAACGCGGCATGCGCCACTACGCGCAGCCGGAACTGGCGTCCTATGAAAAGGTGCAGCAGCTGGGCCGCGACTACGACCGCGCCCATCCCGATTTCTTCCTGCAGCAGGTGAACGCCGGCCAACCCGAGGACGTCGCCATCATGCTGTATACCTCGGGCACCACCGGCAAGCCGAAAGGCGTCTGCATGACGCACCGCGCGGTGATCGACCGCGCCCGCGCCGGCGCCGAGATGGAAGGCTTGACCGATGCCGACGCCATCTTGAGCTACCTGCCGATGGCCTGGGTCGGCGACAACCTGTTCTCCTATGCGCAGGGCTTCGTCACCGGCTTCACGGTCAACTGCCCGGAGTCGTCCGACACGGTGATGAACGACCTGCGCGAGATCGGCCCGACCTATTACTTCGCACCGCCGCGCGTGTTCGAGAACATGCTGACCACCGTGATGATCCGCATGGAAGACGCGAGCCGCATCAAGCGCTGGATGTTCCATTACTTCATGGGCGTGGCGCAAAAGGCCGGCCCCGCCATCCTCGACGGCAAGGCGGTCGGCCTGCTCGACCGCGCCAAGTACGCGCTCGGCAACCTGCTGGTGTACGGGCCGCTGCGGAACGTGCTCGGCATGAGCCGCATCCGCGTCGGCTACACCGCAGGCGAAGCGATCGGGCCCGATTTGTTTTCGTTCTACCGCTCGATCGGCATCAACCTGAAGCAGCTGTACGGCTCGACCGAAGTGTGCGTGTTCGCCTGCGTCCAGCCCAACGGCCAGGTCAAGGCCGATACCGTCGGCCCGCCGGTGGCCGGGGTCGAGATCAGGATCAGCGACGCCGGCGAAGTCTTGATCAAGTCGCCCGGCATGTTCGCCGGCTATTACAAGCGGCCCGACGCCACCGCCGAAGCCTTCGATGCCGACGGCTGGTACCTGACCGGCGACGCCGGCTACTTCGACGCCGACGGCCACCTGAAGATCATCGACCGCGCCAAGGACGTCGGCAAGCTGGCCGGCGGCGCCATGTTCGCGCCCAAGTACCTGGAAAACAAGCTGAAGTTCTTCCCCTTCATCAAGGAAGCGGTATCGTTCGGCAATGGCCGCGACCAGTGCACGGCCTTCATCAACATCGACATCGAGGCGGTCGGCAACTGGGCCGAACGGCGCGGCATCGCCTATTCCGGCTATACCGACCTGGCGCAGCAGAAGCCGGTGTACGACCTGATCGCCGAATGCGTGGAAAAGGTCAACCTCGACCTGGCGAACGACCCGCTGCTGGCCGATTCGCAAATCCACCGCTTCCTGATCCTGCACAAGGAACTCGACCCGGACGACGACGAGCTGACCCGCACGCGCAAGGTGCGGCGCGGCTTCATCGAACAGAAGTACGCGATCCTGATCGAGGCGCTGTACAGCGGCCGTGCCTCGCAATACATCGAAACCCTGGTGAAGTTCGAGGACGGCCGGCAAGGGATGGTGGCGGCCGACCTGAAGATTCGCGACACCCAAACCTTTACCGCGGTCCGCAAGGCCGCCTGAGCGCAGGCGATCGCACCCCATGACACACACTCGACCAATCGGCGACGTCATCCTCGACCTGCAGAACATCTCGCTGGCGTTCGGCGGCGTCAAGGCGCTGACCGACATTTCCTTCGACGTGCGCCAGCACGAGATCCGCGCCATCATCGGCCCCAACGGCGCCGGCAAGAGCTCGATGCTGAACGTGATCAACGGCGTCTACCATCCGCAGCAGGGCGACATCGTGTTCCGCGGCGAACAGCGGCGCCAGATGAACCCGACCAAGGCCGCGCGCCAGGGCATCGCCCGCACCTTCCAGAACATCGCGCTGTTCAAGGGCATGACGCGTGCTCGACAACATCATGACCGGACGCAACACCCGGATGCGCTCCGGCGTGCTGGCCAACGCGCTGTGGTGGGGACCGGCGCGCAACGAGGAAATCGCGCACCGCAAGATGGTCGAGCAAGTGATCGACTTCCTCGAAATCCAGCACATCCGCAAGGTACCGGTCGGACGCCTGGCCTACGGCTTGCAGAAGCGCGTCGAGCTGGCGCGCGCGCTGGCGGCCGAGCCGAGCCTCTTGCTGCTGGACGAACCGATGGCCGGCATGAACGTCGAGGAAAAGCAGGACATGTGCCGCTTCATCCTCGACGTCAACGACCAGTTCGGCACCACCATCGTGCTGATCGAGCACGACATGGGCGTCGTGATGGACATTTCCGACCGCGTGGTGGTGCTCGACTACGGCAGGAAGATCGGCGACGGCACGCCGGATGAAGTGATGAACGATCCCGAGGTGATCAAGGCCTACCTCGGCACCACGCATTAGCGCGGCCGCTTGTACCAAGTTTATTGAGCGTCATCGGCAACAAGGAACTCAAGGATGCAATTCTTTTTTGAAGTGGCGATCAGCGGCTTGCTCTCGGGCCTGATGTATTCGCTGGTCGCACTCGGCTTCGTGCTGATCTACAAGGCTTCCGGCGTATTCAACTTCGCCCAGGGCGCGATGGTGTATCTTCGCCGCGCTGGCCGTGGTCGGCCTGATGGACCGCGGCTTGCCGATGTGGGCGGCGATCATCGGCTCGTTCGCGGTGATGGTGGTGCTGGGCCTGGCCACCGAGCGCTTCGTGCTGCGCAAGCTGGTCAACCAGCCCGAGATCACGCTGTTCATGGCCACCATCGGCCTGACGTTTTTTCTCGAAGGCCTGGGTCCCATGCTGTTCGGCAACGAGGTGCGCGCGATCGATATCGGCATCGTCGACGAGCCAATCATGTCGATCATGGACAGTACCGGCATCGGCATTTCGAAATTCGACCTGTTCGCCTCCGGCATGGTGGTGGCTCTGGTGGTGCTGTTGGCGCTGTTCTTCCAGAAAACCAAGGTCGGCCGCGCCCTGCGCGCGGTCGCCGACGACCACCAGGCGGCGCTCTCGCTCGGCATCCCGCTGCAGCACATCTGGGCCATCGTCTGGGGCCTGGCCGGCTTCGTCGCGCTGGTCGCCGGCCTCTTGTGGGGCTCGCGCAATGGCGTCCAGTTCGCGCTGACCATGACTGCGCTGAAGGCACTGCCGGTGCTGATCCTGGGCGGCTTCACCTCGATCCCCGGCGCCATCGTCGGCGGCCTGATCATCGGCGCCTCCGAGAAACTGGCCGAAATCTATATCCCGCCGGTGATGCAGGACCTGTTCGGCGGCAATTTCGGCGGCATCGAAGGCTGGTTCCCGTATGTGTTCGCGCTGCTGTTCCTGCTGGTGCGGCCGGAAGGGCTGTTTGGCGAGAAGCACATCGACCGGGTGTAGTGCCGTTGATTTTGAAGTGGCTTTTGAAGTTGAAATCCGCTTGGGACGCTGCCGCTGATGCGGCGCCGAAATCGGATCAGAAACGAAACATGTCTGAGCGCAGCGAGTTGGTTTCGTTTCCCGATTTCGGCGCCGCAGCAGCGGGAACCCGAAGGGCAGCGTCCTCGCGGTCGCCTTTCTTTGCTTACTTTCTTTGGCGAGACAAAGAAAGTAAGTGGCCGCCGGGCCACCCCCGGCTAGTCACCACAAAGTAGCAGCGGCATCGCTTAGCGAAGAATAAACGCCACCGGGTTCCGGCTCTCGTCAGAACAACGGTAAAAAAGGTAACAGACATATCACGTTCGGCCGCCCCAGCCCGCAACCGACCAACCACAAAGCAGCACCAGGAGACGAATCAATGCTCTACCGCGAAGCCGGCCAATTCAAGACCTCCTACATCGCCGACAGCCAAATCTTCCCGATCCGCCAGGACCGCATCGGCATGGCCATCGTGCTCGCCATCGCCTTCCTGCTGATCCCGGCCTTCGGCAGCGAATACTGGTTCTCGGCGATCCTGATCCCGTTCCTGGTATTGGCGCTGGCCGCGCTCGGCCTGAACATCCTGACCGGCTACGCCGGCCAGCTCTCGCTCGGCACCGCCGCCTTCATGGCGGTCGGCGCCTATGCCGCCTACAACTTCCAGCTGCGCATCGAGGGCATCCCTATCCTCGTCTCCTTCGCGCTGGCCGGCCTGTGCGCGGCCGGCGTCGGCGTGCTGTTCGGCCTGCCCTCGCTGCGCATCAAGGGCTTTTATCTGGCGGTGGCGACGCTGGCGGCGCAGTTCTTCGTGGTCTGGGTGCTGACCAAGTTTTCCTGGTTTTCCAACCACAGCTCGTCCGGCGTGATCAGTGCGCAGAAGCTGGAGATGTTCGGCTATCCGATCGACACGCCGATGACGCAAGTATCTGTTCGTGCTGACCATCGTCTGCCTGATGGCGCTGCTGGCGAAAAACCTGGTGCGCTCCAATACCGGTCGCGCCTGGATGGCGGTGCGCGACATGGACGTGGCGGCGGAAGTGATCGGCATCCCGCTGATGAAGACCAAGCTGCTGGCGTTTGCGATCAGCTCGTTCTATTGCGGCGTGGCGGGGGCGCTGTACGCGTTCTGCTATCTCGGCTCGGTCGAGCCGGACGGCTTTTCGCTCGAACTGTCGTTTCGCATCCTGTTCATGATCATCGTCGGCGGCGTCGGCAGCATCCTGGGCGCCTTCCTCGGTTCGGCGTTCATCCTGCTGCTGCCGATCCTGCTCGACAACATGCTGCCGCCGCTGGCCGCCTTCCTGCATCTGCCGTTCACCAACGCCACGGTGTCGCACATCCAGATGATGGTGTTCGGCGGCCTGATCATTTTCTTTTTGATAGTCGAGCCACACGGACTGGCGCGCCTGTGGCAGATCACGAAGGAAAAACTGCGCCTGTGGCCGTTTCCGCATTGAGTTTTTTCACTGGGTTTTCTCATCGTAGTAGCAGCGTGCCGTAGCCGTTTAACGCATAAAGGAGACATATCTTGAAACTGATCAACAAACTCATGTTGACCGCCGTGGCAGCCACCGCGCTGCTGCTGCCGGTCACGCAGGCGCAAGCCAACGAACAGTTCATCGCGCTGCCCAGCTACCGGGTCGGCCCCTATGCCGCCAACGGCACCGCTTGGTACGGCGGCTTCATCGATTACCTGAACTACGTCAACCTGAAGGAAGGCGGCGTCAACGGCGTCAAGCTGACCTGGGAAGAATGCGAAACCGAGTACAACAACGCCAAGGGCGTCGAGTGCTATGAGCGCCTGAAGAGCAAGGACCCGGCGGCGCACGGCACCGCCTTCAACGTCATGTCGACCGGCATTGCCTACGCGCTGATCGACAAGTCGGTGCAGGACAAGGTGCCGCTGATGATGGCTCGGTTACGGCCGCACCGACGCGGTGGACGGCTCGGTGTTCCCCTGGGCCTTCCCGCTGGTGACCACCTACCAGATGCAGATCTCGGCGATCGTCAAGTTCCTGGCCTCGAAAAACAAGGGCTCGCTGGCCGGCAAGAAGATCGTCTACCTGTACCACGACTCGGCCTATGGCAAGGAACCGATCGTCGGCGCTGGAAGCCGAGGCGACGCTCGGCAAGTTCGAGCGTGGTGCAAGATCCCGGTGGCGCATCCGGGCAACGAGCAGGGCGCGCAATGGCTGAAGATCCGCCAGGAAAAACCCGACTACGTGATCTTCTGGGGCTGGGGCGTGATGAATCCGACCGCGCTCAAGGCGGCGCAGAAGGTCGGCTATCCGCGCGAGCAGATCGTCGGCGTCCTGGTGGGCCGGCTCGGAGGAAGACACGGTGCCGGCCGGTCCCGCCGCCAAGGGCTATATGAGCGCCACCTGGAACGTCGCCGGCACCACGCCGCCGGCGATCGCCGGCATCGAGAAAGTGGTGTACGGCGCCGGCAAGGGCAACCTGCAGGACAAGACCAAGGTCGGCTCGGCGCTGTACAACCGTGGTGTTTCGATCGCGATCGTCACGGTGGAGGCGATCCGCAACGCGCAGGAGAAATTCGGCAAGGGCAAGACCATCAACGGCGAACAGATGCGCTGGGCACTGGAAAATCTTGACCTGAACAATGCGCGGCTGAAGCAGATCGGCGCCACCGGCCTGCTGCCGGAAATCAAGACGTCCTGCATGAACCACGAAGGCTCGGGCAAGATCAAGATCCAGCAATGGGACGGCAGCAAGTGGGTCATCATTTCCGACTGGATGGAAGGCAACAAGGCGCTGATCCACCCGCTGTTCCAGGCCAACGCCGCCAAGTACGCCAAGGAAAAAGGCATCACCCCGGGCTGCATGAAGTAAACGCTTCGGCAGCCCCTTCCGTCCGCGGCAGCCGCCGCGGGCGGCTTTCCAGTGGCGATTTCGACCCAAGCCGCCGCCGGAAAGCTGGCCGGACAAAACCGGCAGGAGTATGCAGAAAAAAGTTCCGAAGTACACCCGAAACAAGGCATTGCCATCAGGAGTATGCCAATGGAAGCAGGACTCGCGCAGTTGGCGCCGGCGGCCGCCGCCAACGACGCCGCACCCCGCCGCGCCGCGCTGTGCATCAACAACATCGAAGTCATTTACGACCACGTGATCCTGGTCCTGAAAGGCGTATCGCTGGAGGTCCCGGCCGGCAAGATCGTCGCGCTCCTGGGCGCCAACGGCGCCGGCAAGAGCACCACGCTGAAGGCGGTGTCGAACCTGCTGCACGCCGAGCGCGGCGACGTCAGCAAGGGCAGCATCGAATTCCACGGCGAACGGGTCGACCGCCTGACGCCGAACGACCTGGTCAAGCGCGGCGTGATCCAGGTGATGGAAGGGCGGCACTGCTTCGCCCACCTGTCGATCGAGGACAACCTGTTGACCGGCGCCTACACGCGCCGCATCGGCGGCGCCGAAGCGCGCCACGAACTGGAAAAGATCTATGCCTACTTCCCGCGCCTGAAGGTGCGGCGCAAGTCGCAGGCCGGCTACACCTCGGGCGGCGAGCAGCAGATGTGCGCGATCGGCCGCGCGCTGATGGCGCAGCCGTCGATGGTGCTGCTGGACGAGCCGTCGATGGGATTGGCGCCGCAGCTGGTGGAAGAAATTTTCGAGATCGTCAAAAGCCTGAACCAGAAGGAAAAAGTGTCGTTCCTGCTGGCCGAACAGAACACCATGGTGGCGCTGCGCTACGCCGACTTCGGCTACATCCTGGAAAACGGCCGCGTCGTGATGGAGGGCGCCGCCGCCGAGCTGGCCAACAACGAAGACGTCAAGGAATTCTATCTGGGCGTCGCCGGCGGCGACCGCAAGAGCTTCCGCGACATGAAGTTCTACCGCCGGCGCAAGCGCTGGCTGGCCTGAGCTCCGCGTTCCTGTCCCTCCCTTCCCGGCACCCAACCGCAGCCCGCTTTTTCCATACGATCATGGCCGACTTCCTCGATGCCCTCGAATCCCGCGACCCGCATGTGCGCGAGCGCGACCTGATGGCGCAGCTGCCGCGGCTGGTGGTGCGCGCGCAGGCCGCGCCGGGCTGGGCGCACCTGCTGAAAGGCGTCAACGCCGCCGACATCGGCTCGCGCGCGGCGCTGGCGCAACTGCCGGTGACGCGCAAATCCGACCTGAAGGAGCTGCAGCACAAGATCATGCCATTCGGCGGCCTGACCACCACGCCGCCGCGCCAGCTCGGGCGCTGGTTCATGTCGCCGGGGCCGATCTTCGATCCGGAAGGACGCGGCGCCGACTGGTGGCGCTATGCGCGGCCGTTCCACGCGGTCGGCCTGCGCGCCGGCCACGTGATCCAGAACTGCTTCTCCTACCACTTCACGCCGGCCGCCTTCATGGTCGAGGGCGGTGCCGCCGCGCTCGGCTGCGCCGTGATCCCGGCCGGCAGCGGCCAGACCGAGATGCAGGTGCAGGCGATGGCGGCGCTGAAGCCGGACGCCTACGTCGGCACGCCCTCGTTCCTGAAAATCATCGTCGAAAAGGCGCGCGAGATGGGCGCCGACATCGGCAGCCTGCAGCGCGCCGTGGTCGGCGCCGAAGCGCTGCCGCCGTCGCTGCGCGCCTGGCTGCAGCAAAACGGCGTGCCGCACGTGGTGCAGACCTACGGCTCGGCCGACATCGGCAACATCGCCTATGAAACCGAGACCGAGGGCGCGGTCAATCCCGGCATGGTGCTGGATGAGGAGCTGATCCTGGAAATCGTGCGCCCCGGCACCGGCGATCCGGTCGCCGCCGGCGAGGTCGGCGAGGTGGTGATCACCTCGTTCAATCCGGACTACCCGCTGGTGCGTTTCGCCACCGGCGACCTGTCGGCCTTGCTGGACGGGCCGTCGCCCTGCGGCCGCACCAACACCCGCATCAAGGGCTGGATGGGACGCGCCGACCAGACCACCAAGGTACGCGCGATGTTCGTCCATCCGTCGCAGGTGGCCGAGATCGCGCGCCGCCATCCCGAAATCCTGAAGGCGCGCCTGGTGGTCAGCGGCACGATGGGCAACGACGTCATGACGCTGCAGTGCGAAGTGGAAGATCCGTCGGCGCCGCTGGCGGCGGCCATCGTCGACAGCATCCGCGACGTCACCAAGCTGCGCGGCGAGGTGCTGACTCGTTGCACGCGCTAGCCTGCCGAACGATGGCAAGGTGATCGAGGACGCGCGCAGCTACGAGTGACCGTGCGGATCGGGTGGTGCGCCTTCAGCGCAGCACCTGCACTCTCAAGCCGCCCGGCGTCAGGAGATTTTTTCGGCTTGAAACACCACGCCGGCATCGAGCAAGCTGCTGATTTCGTCGTCGCTAAATCCGCTGCCGCGCAACACCTCCCGCGAATGCTCGCCGACGCGTGGCGGCACGCCCGTAGCCGGCGCAGCCCGCTCGTCGAGAATCACGGGCAGGCCCAGCGAACGCATCTGTCCGCCGCCCGGCGCGGCGCTCTCGATCACCATGCCGACGGCCTTGGTTTGTTCGTGCTCCAGCGCTTGCCCGACGTTCTGGACCGGCCCCGCCGGCACCCCGGCGGCGTCGAACAGCTCCAGCCATACGGCAATGCTGCGCTGACGCATCACGTTGTTGATCAGCACCTCCAGCTCGGCGCGGTTACCCAACCTGGCTGCCGGCGCCGCGAAGCGCGGGTCTTGCTGCCATTCCGGGTGGCCCAGCACTTCGGTAATGCGCACCCAGTTGTTTTGATTGGCGCCGCCGAGCGCGAGCACGCCATCGGCACACTCGAAGGTTTGGTAGGGCGCGATCAAAGGATGCGCGGTGCCGGAAGCTTTGCCGATCTGGCCGGTACTGAAATAGGCTGCGGCAAACCAGTAGGTTTGCTGGATCGAGGCTTGCAGCAGGGAGGTGTCGACGCGCTGACCGACGCCGGATTTGAGGCGATGGATATAGGCACCCAGGGTTCCGAATGCGGCCAGGATGCCAGCGTTGATGTCGGCGATGGAAACGCCCGGCTTGACCGGGCCGCCGCCGATTTCACCGGTCACGCTCATGATTCCGGAGAAGGCTTGCAGGATCAGGTCGAATCCGCCCTTGGCTGCCAGCGGCCCTTGGCGGCCGTAGCCGGTGATCGAGCAATAGATCAGGCCAGGGTTCGACTTGCGCAGCTCTTCGTACGAGAGGCCGAGCTTTTCCATCACGCCAAGACGGAAGTTTTCGGTCAGGATGTCGGCGCTGGCCACCATGCGCTTCAGCGTCGTGCGCCCCTGCTCCGAACGCAGGTCGATGCAAATCGATTTCTTGCCGCGGTTGAGCATCATGAACGACGGCGGCAAACCGGAGTCGCCGGCTTTGCGGTAGTTCCGGGCATCGTCGCCGCCCGGATATTTTTCGACCTTGATGACCTCCGCACCCAAGTCGCCCAGCATCAAACCGCAGGTCGGGCCGGCCATGATCTGCGACAGTTCGAGGACCCGAACTCCGGCCAGCGGCAAATGGGGAACATCGGTGGGACGTGTCATGAATGCAATCTCCTCTTATCTTTAACGGGGAGCCGCCAGGCGGCCCCGGAGCACGACGGCGCCGGCGGGCGCTCTTTGGCCGGACTTACAGGGCGACCATCTTGTGGCTGTCGAATACCAGGTAGGCGGGTTGCCCCACCTCGAACATCACCGACGGGTTACTGCTGACCTTGATCGATTGCCGCCCGCCCGGCGGCGTGACCACGTAATCCCAGCAGTCGCCGAGATAAGTCCGGCCCGTCACGGCCACTGGCAGCCCGACACGGCCGTCGGTCGGCGCGGCGGCGCACACTTGCAAATCCTGTGGCCGCACCGACACGGTGAAGCGTTGGTCTGTGCCCGCGGCCGTGTCGAGCAAGGACGACGGCAAGCGAAAGCCATCGAACACCAGCTCGTCGCCGACACGGTCGCCGGAAAGCAGGTTGGTGCGCCCGATAAACTGGGCGACAAACGGCGTGCGCGGGCGGTTGTACAGATTCCATGGGGAGTCGATCTGCTCGATGCGTCCCAGGTTCATGACCGCAATCCGATCGGAAATGGCCATCGCTTCGGACTGGTCGTGGGTGACGTACACGGTCGTAATCTTGAATTCGTCGTGCAGTCGGCGAATTTCGCCGCGCATGTCTTCGCGCAGGTTGGCGTCCAGATTGGACAACGGCTCATCCAGCAGCAGTACATCCGGCCGGATCACGATCGAACGCGCCAAGGCAACCCGCTGCTGCTGGCCGCCCGAGAGTTCGGCGGGATAGCGGTCATGCAAGGCGCTCAGCTGCACCACCTCCAAAATTTCGCCGACCCGCTTCTTGATTTCGTCGGCAGCCATCTTGCGCACGGTCAGCCCGAAGCCGACGTTCTCGGCCACGGTCATGTTGGGCCAGATCGCATAGCTCTGGAAGATCATCGACATCGAGCGCTTTTCCGGCGGCACCGCGCCATCCGGAGAAGACAGCAACTTGTTGCCCAACTCGATGGTGCCGGCAGTAGGGTCGATGAAGCCGGCAATCATGCGCAGGGTCGTGGTCTTGCCGCAGCCCGAGGGACCGAGCAAGGAGATCAGCTCGCCCGCTTCGATGTTGAGGTCGAGACTGTCGACCACCGTTGTTTTTCCATACGACTTGCACAGCCGCTTGAGTTTGAGTTGCGACATGGTTTTCCTTGTTTTCAATGGCGGCGAATCATGAAGTCGCGCCCAGCCAGTTTCATGCCGATCGCCACCACGATGGTGGTCATCAGCATCAGCACGACTCCCATGGCGGACAGGATTTCGTATTGCCCTTGCTCGCTCATGTCCAAGGTCAGCACCGACATCACGCGCGACTGCGGCCCGGTCAGGAACACCGCGGTCGACAGTTCGCGGGTGGCGATCACGAACACGAGCATGAAGCCGCCGATCAGGGTCTTCTTCAACAGCGGCAACACCACCGCGCGCAAGGCCATGAACCGGCTGCCGCCGAGTATGCGCACCGCCTCCTCCAGTTCCGGGTTGAGCGAGCGCATGCCGGCCGACGTGGTGGTCGCCGCGATCGGCAGGAAGCGCGTGGTGTAGGCGATGATGATCAGCCAGCCGCTGCCATACAGGGTGAACGGCGGCCCCGCGTAGGCGGCGTAGAAGGCCGACGGCGAGGATGATGCCCGGCACCGCGAACGGTACCAGGGAGAGGAAGTGAATCAGTCCGGGGAACGGCAGCAACCGGCGCTGCGTGACATAGGCGACCACGATACCCAGCAGCACGCAGGCGATGGCCGCGGCCAGCGCATACAGGACCGTGTTCCACATGGCTTGGCGCACCGTCATCTGTTCAAAGAAGATGTAGTGAAAGTTGGCCAGCGTCAGATTCGACCATTCCAGGCCCTTGCCCCAGGCCTTGGCAAATGCGGCCTGCAGCAGGATGCCCAACGGCATCACCACCGATAGGCAGCAGATGAGCGCCGCATACAGGGCCAACACCCACTTGAAACGGCCAATATCCAGTGGCCGCCGCTCGCCGCCCTTGCCGGACACCGACACATATCCCTTGCGTGCCAGCAGGTGGCGTTGCAACAGCAGCAGCACAACCGTCACACCCAGCACCGGCATCGCATAGGCGGACGCGGTTCCAAGGCGAAGCGGATATTCGAAGAATGTGCCGATCTGCGTGGTCGCCACGTTCAGGCGGGCAGGAATGCCGATCAAGGCCGGTGTTCCAAACAACGAGATCGCCTCCAGGAACACCAGGATGGACGAGCCGATGATCGCCGGCAGCGCCAACGGCAAGGTCACGCGCCGGAACACGCTATTGCGCCCGGCGCCGTGGATGGCGGCGGCATCCTCCATCTCCGTCGAGATGAGGTCGAAGGCCGACTTGGAGAATACATAGACCAAGGGAAAGGCGTACAGCGCAATCAAGAGCGCCATGCCCCAGAAGCTGTAGATATTGAACGGCCCGCTGTCGCCGCCAAAAAGGGCGAGCCAGCGCTTGTTGAGCCAGCCCGCATTGGGTCCCGCCAGCAGAATCCAGGCTACCGCACCGAGGAAGGGCGGCACGACAAATGTGGCGAACACACTGGCATTGACCAGGCTTCGTCCTGGCATCGCCGTACGTGATACCGCCCAGGCAAGCGGCACGCCCATCGCAATGGACAAAGCGGTGGATGCCAGGCCCAGGTACAGCGTGGTCATCAGCGCCTTCAGGTTGCGCGCACGGCCGAACGCATCGAGATAGTGGGCAAACGTCACGCCACCGTCGGTGGCGCGCACGCTTTCCCAAACTAGACGCAGCAGCGGGTTGACCACTAACGCGCCCAAAACCAGGATCAGGATCGCAAAAATGAGTACCGTCGGGTCCAGCCAACGACTGTGCCGGCGTATTGGCATTGGCTGCGCTAGCACCGGCGACAAGGAGTTATTCATAGGACACTCGTGGGATGGTTAAGGCAGCCGAGTACCCGGCGGAGCAGGCGATGATTCCGCCGGGTTGGCTCTGTCAGCCGCTGCATGCCAAGCTTCGCTCCACTTGGACGGCGAAGCGGCTTCGTGCAGCGATCCGGGCGCCGGCAACTACATGCGGATGCAGGTTCGCGTCGTGCGACGCGAACCTGCGCGCGTCAGATGCCGAAGGTGTCGCGCCACAGCTCCGTCACCGCCGGGATGCCGGTGACGATTTCGGGCACCGTGGGCCGGATCGTCTTGATCGTCTTCAGCGACGGGATGCCGTCGCGCACCGGCACGTCGACATTCAAAGGCAAGCTGAATTCCTGTTGGGCCACCTCCGAAGCCTCGCGTCCCTGCAGCCATTCCAGGAACAGCTTGGACGCGTTCGGCCGACGGGTGTTGGCCATGATCGCGGTCGGCAGGATCATAAGGATCGCCCCCTCTTCCGGATAGGCCACGCCTACCGGGTTGCCGCGCGAAGCCTGCAGGTAGCCCAGCGACGTCGGTGCGCAGGCGATCAGGCGCTCACCCGAGACCACGTTGGTCACCGGATCGATGATCGAACGGCCGACCTGGGGTTTGTTCTGCTCCAGCTTCTTGAAAAATTCGTCGCCGTACAGCTTGCGCATCTGGACCGCCCAGGTGCCGACGAAGCCGCTGGAGCCGGGATGGCCGACGGCGCTCTGGTTCTTCCATTTCGGGTCGAGCAGGTCGGTCCATTTGCTCGGAATCTGCGCGTCCTTGACCTTATGCGTGTTGTACAGCATCCCGATCAGGGTCGACGAAGTCGTATGGAAGTAGCCGTCGGGGTCAAAATTCCTGAAACGCGCGTCGATATTTTCCTGGGAGGCGGGCACGTACTTGAGCAGCAGCTTGCGCTCCTTCAAGTGCACGTAGTGCCCCACGTCGGTCGACGCAAAGACGTCGCAGTTGGCGGCGTTCGACTGAATGTCCTGGCTCAGGCGCTGGTAGGCAACCTGCGCGGTCGTGCGCACGACGTTGACCTTGATGCCGGGGAATTTCTTGGTGAACTCGCGGCCGATACGCTCGGCCTGCTCCGACGCGTAGTGGGCGCAGTACCAGGTGAGCTCGCCCTCTTTTTTGGCAGCCTCGTACAGGGCCGCTTGCGCAGCGCTCGGCGCCGAAGCAAACAGCGATCCTGCCGGAACCAACAGTGATGTGCCAAGCAGTGCCGTGAAACGGCGGCGGGAAATATTCATTGAAATTGTCTCCATTATTTGATCAACGTACACAGTTCTCCGCCAACACTGCGGTGGCTTTAGAGAGAACTCTGTTTTTTTGCCGGTTCGGGTCCGCTCGCGCAGCCGCCGGCATCTGTTCCAGGTAAGCCCGGCACTGCCTGGGCGTACCGGGCTTACCGCCGAGCGGGAACCTGCCCTACCTTCCGTGAAACACGGCCTTGCGCTTTTCATGCCAGGCAGTCACCCCTTCCAGGATGTCCTCGCTCCGCAGGCTTTGCGCATGGCGTCGATTCACGCCGTCGTGGTCGAACGCTTGCCGCCCAAACTCGTTCAGGGAGCGCTTCATGCCTTCCACGGCGACCGGCGCCTGGGCCGCAAGAATATCGGCTAGTCGCTTGACGGTGTCGTCCAGCTGCGCTGCCGGAACGACCTCGTCGAGGTAGCCAATATTCAGCATTTCCGGCGCCTTGATCGTTTGCGAGGTGAGGAAGAGCTTTTTGGCGGCACCCATGCCGAGACGCGAGGCATAACGCACGATTCCGCGGCGATAGTAATGCAAGCCGAGGCGGCTTGCCGGCATGAACATTTCGCAGCTGTCGATGCCGATGCGGAAATCGCAGGCCAGCGCCACGTCGGTGGCACCGCCGTACACGCTACCGTTCAGGCGGCAAATGGTAGGAACCCGCAAATCTTCCAGCGCGTCGCACATGCGTTCGAAAGCGCTGTCCGAATAGGGCTGATCGCTGCGCTCGTCCGCCGCAATGTTCTTGCGTTGCTGAGCCAGCTCCCCAAGATGGTAGCCGGCGCCGAAGACGCGGCCGGTCCCGGTCAGGACCATCACCCGGATGCTGCGGTCTTGCGTGATTTGCTCGAAAATGCGGCTCAGTTCCAGCACGTCCTCGGGATGCAGACGATTCAGGTGTGCCGGACGATTCAGGCGGACGGTAGCGCAGGCACCGTCAATCGTCAGAATGGGAAGGGTCTCTTCGGCTGCCGAATGGGCGGCAGCTGGACTTGGCGTTGCACTCATGTTGTCTCCGACTCATTGGTTATCGTCATCAGGCGTCACATGCAGCAATGGCATCGAAGCTTGGCTGGCTCTTCTCGCCCCGCGCCGCGCAGGCGGCGCATCGTCCGGGCGCGTCACGTGTCCCGCAATCGGACACCTGACAATCGGCGTTGCACCAAACTGCATGAGGTCGAGTACAGTCTAGTGCGATGCCTCATCCCAGACTGTCAAGGACTTGACAGAAAAATGCTTTCTTCCATCAGCACCCCGAACTCTGCCCATGGCTGTCCACCACAAAGAGGAATTTCTGCAAGGAACCTGGCTCAAAGGCCTGCCGCCGGCAACCGTGGATGCCGTAGCCAAGCTTGCCTACTTTCAGCCTTGGCCCGACGGTCATCGCTTATTCAGCCGCGGCGACAAGCCCTTGGCTTACTTTGGCGTGGCGACCGGAGCGGTCCGGTTCACGCGCGCCAACTACGCGGGCAAGGAAATGATTCTGGAAGTGGCGGCACCAGGGACTTTTTTCGGTGAAATTTCCATCCTGGGCGACAAAGGACGGGGCTACGACGCGCAGTGCCTCGGCGACACGCTGTTGCTGACCGTGAATGCCGATGACTTCCACACCTTGTTCGACCGCGACCAGATTTTCCGACGGCACGTCGTCAAGAGGATGTGCGCGCGGATCGACGCCTACTACGACTCGTTCGAAGACGTGCTGCTGCTGAAGTTGTCGGCGCGGATCGCGAAGCGCCTCCTCGGCTTGGCCCGGGCCCAGCAGTCGCTGCACGGCGGCAGCCTGGTGCTCGACGCCGGCCTGTCGCAGGAGAACCTGGCGAGCATGTTCGGCATCAGCCGCCAGAGCCTCAACAAGTACCTGGTGGAATGGAAGGAGCGCGATTGGATTGAAGTCCAATATGGCCGTATCGCCATCCGCGACGTACAGGCGCTGCAGGCGGTCAGTGAGGGGCACGAGGACGGCAGGCCGTAGCGCCCCCGCGCAGTCGGCACCGAGCGGTCGCGGCGCGATGGGCAGCGACGGCATGGCGCCGCAGTGCGAAGTGGAAGATCCCTCGGCGCCACTGGCGGCAACCAACGTCGACACCATCCGCGGCTTCACCACGTCGGCCGGCGAAGGGCGGCTGATGGCGTACGGCAGCCCGCCGAACGATGACAAGGGGATCGAGGACGCGCAGCCTTGAATAAGGCGGCGCTTGCCGAAGCTCTGGACAAAACGCCGGTAGCGGCACAATATTCCGCTTGCATTTGCCGCGTCCGGGCAGGTCATGCGCACACTCGCCGGCATGGCGGCACCGCTTTCCAGCCACGCCTACCACCGCTAGAGGAGGAGCAGAAAATGAAGCCATTCCTTGCATGCGCCGCCGCGCTTTTTGCCGCCGCCGCCCTGCCCTTGCCGGCCACCGCCGCGCCCGGCGTCACCAGCGTCGCGGTCTTCTCGCAGACATCCGCTACCGTCACCGCACCGGCGCCCGAAGCCAAGGGCCGGCGCGGTGGCAAGCGCGTGGGCGGCAGCAACGGCAAAGGGAAAGGCAGTCGCTACGTCGGCGGCCGCAAATGATGCGGCGGTCTCAGCCGCTCCCTGCGAGCCATGGAAGTGCACGCCAGCCATGACCAAGCCCACCATCTATCATATCCCGGTCTGCCCCTTCTGCCAGCGCCTGGAAATCCTGCTGACGCTCAAGGGCCGGCGCGGCGACGTCGATTTCCAGGTGATCGATATCACACGGCCACGCCCCGATTGGCTGCTGCAAAAGACCGGCGGCAGCACGGCGCTGCCGGTGCTGGAAACCGCCGACGGCCGCATTCTCAAGGAAAGCCTGGTCCTCCTGCAGTACTTGGACCAGGTATTCCCCGAGCGCCCGCTGGCGCAGTCCGATCCCTATCGGCGCGCCGTGGAAAACATGCTGACGGCGCTGGAGCGCGAGTTCGGCATCCAGGGCTACCTGTACGTCATGAACCAGGATCCCGGCCGCCGCGACGCGCAGCATGCGGACATGCTGGCGCAGTACGCACGGCTCGATGCCTTCCTGCTGGCGCATGCGGCTGGCGGTCCGTTTCTGTTCGATACCTTCGGCTGGGCCGAGACGGTGTTCACGCCATTCTTCATGCGCTTCTGGTTTCTCGAATACTACGAAGGGTTCGCGTTGCCGGACGATCCGCGCTACGCTCGCGTGCGCGTCTGGATCGACGCCTGCCTCGCCCACCCGGCGGCGCAGCAAGTGACGCGGGAAGAAATCGTCAAGCTCTACTACGACTACGCCAAGGGAGCCGGCAACGGCGCATTGCTGACCGGCCGCAGCAAGTCCTCGTTCACCTTCACCCCGGATTGGCGCAGCCGCCCATGGCCGCCTGCGGACAAGTACGGGCATCAGGCCAGCGATGCCGAGCTGGGGCTGTGAGCGGGCGATGAAGCGGCTCGGCAGCACTGTGAAACCCGATGCCGGCGCCTGAAAATACAAAACGCGCTGGCCGACGTGCAGAATCTGATCGGCAAGCTCGTGCCCCCCGAATTTCTGGCCTGGTGACGCCGTAGCGCAGTTTCGTACGGCAGGCCCGCAGGCGCCTTTCCCGCGCTGCGGCTCAACGCTTGCGGGGAGTCGGCGCCGGCGTGCCGGATTGGCCGCTCTGCCGCCGATGGTCGTCCTTCACCACCTCTTCCACGCCGCGCTCGCCGTGCAAATCGGTGTCGACCAGCCCATGCGTGATATCCCAGTGCGCCTGCCGCATATCCTCGCGCGGACCGCTACTTTGGCTGTCATGCGATTCGTCGTGTTCATGCGGCAAGCGCGGCGCATCGTCACCGCTGGAAGGGCGGCGGGTTTTGGTCTTGCCTTTGTTTACTGGATCGGACATGGCGAACGTCTCCTGCGCAAAAAATCCCAGGCACCGAGGAATAGGGCCCATATCCGATTGGAACTGCGGCAGCGGCAAAAATTCCCGGTCACCAGGGCAGAGCTGATATCCGCCCGCGGCACGTCAGCGCACGCTCAAACTCCTTCGACGATGAACAGGCGGCCGATCGAATTGGCCTGCCGTACTTCTTTCGCTTTCGAGTATTCGACCGACTCATACCAGGCCTGGGCTTGCGCCAGTGAGGGAAATTCGGTGATCACGGTGCGCCACTGCTCGTTGTGGCTTTGGTCTGCCCCTTCCAGCTGGGCGCGCCCGCCACCGCGCACCAGGAAGGTGCCGCCGTGCTGCGCCAGGCTGGCGGTCGACAGCGGGATATATCCGGCGTAGCCGGCGGGATCGGTGACCTGGATTTCAGCCACTACGTAGGCTTTTTTCATCGCAACTCCTTGGATTGGCAGGCCCAAAGCGGGCCATGCGCCGATTTTAACGGCCGCCGGCGTCATGGCAGCCAGTGCATTTCACGCGAGGTTCCCATCAGGAACGGCCGGTTCGGCTCGATCGCCTCGCGCAGGTAGCTCCACAGCGCCGAGACGCGCGCCACGTGCCGGTGCTCGCTGGCGGCCACCAGCCAGAACGAGCGCAGGATCCGCACCTGGCCGTCCAGCACCGGCACCAGGTCGTCGCTCTGCTGCGCCAGGAAGCAGGGCAGGATCGCCAGCGCCTGGCCGTTGCGGGCGGCAGTGTACTGGGCGATCACGCTGGTGCTGCGGAAACAGCGGAAGGCGCCGGGCGCGACATTTTCCTCGTAGCGCAGCTTCGGGCTGAAGATCAGGTCGTCGACGTAGCCGATCAGCGGATGCTGCGCCAGATCCTGCTTGTCGCGGATCGGCGCATGCGCGGCCAGGTAAGCCGGCGTCGCGTACAGCTTCAGCACATAGTCCGCAAGTTTGGTCACCACGTAATTGCCGGTGGCCGGCCGCTCCAGCGTGACCACCAGATCGGCTTCGCGCTTCGACAGGTTGACGAAGCGCGGCATCGGCAGCAGGTCGACCGTGATATGCGGATGGCGCCGGCAGAAATACGCCAGGTGCGGCGCCAGCACGAAGGTGCCGAAGGCCTCGGTGGCGCCCAGGCGCACCTGGCCCGACAGCAAGCGGTTCTGGCCGCTCAATTCCTCGGTGGCGGCGTACACCGTGCTTTCCACCTTTTCCGCGTAGGCCAGCAGACGATGCCCCTCCGGCGTCAGCGCATAGCCCTGGTTGTTGCGGTCGAACAGGTCGGTACCGACCTGCTGCTCGAAACGGCGCATGCGGCGCGACACTGTCGAGTGGTCGATGCCGAGTTTCTTGGCGGCATCGACCAGCCGTTCGCTGCGCGTCAGCTCCAGAAAAACCCGCAAATTGTCCCAATCCAGCATGGCGTTTCCTCTCGGCGCATCTATGTGCATAAATGCAAACGGTGTTCGCATTATTGTCTATTGAGGCAGCAATTATGCCCAACTATACTGGTTTCCATAAAATTTCCACAATGGCCAAGGAGACACCATGGACACCCAAGCGCTGTTCCGCACCACCTTGCTGGCCGCTCTCTCGCTGTGGGCCGCCGGCGCCGCCGCGCAAATGTCGAACGACGGCGTCAAGATCGGCATCCTGACCGACATGTCGGGACCGTATTCGGGCATGGGCGGTGTCGGTTCGGTGGTGGCCGCCAAGATGGCGGTCGACGATTGCCTGAAAGCCGAATGCAAGGGCATGAAGATCGAATTGCTGTCGGCCGATCACCAGAACAAGGCCGACGTCGGCGCCTCCAAGGCGCGCGAATGGATCGACCGCGACCACGTCGACGCGATCGCCGACCTGACCAATTCCTCGGTGGCGCTGGCGGTGCAGAAGCTGGCCAAGGAAAAAGGCGCGATCGCCATGTTCAGCGGCCCCGCCACCACCCGCCTGACCACCGAGGAATGCTCGCCCTACGGCTTCCACTGGATGTTCGACACCTATTCGCAGGCGGTCGGCACCGCCGCCGCGCTGACCAAGCTCGGCAACAAGTCCTGGTATTTCCTTACGGTCGATTACGCCTTCGGCCATTCGCTGGAGAAGGATGCCGGCGACGTGGTCAAGGAACTCGGCGGCAACGTGGTCGGCGCCGCGCGCCATCCGCTGAATGCCTCCGACCTGTCGTCGTTCCTGATCCAGGCCAAGGGCTCGAAGGCGCAGGTGCTGGGACTGGCCAACGGCGGCCAGGATACGGTCAATTCGATCAAGCAGGCGCGCGAATTCGGGATTGGCGGCAAGGACATGAAAATCGCCGCGCTGCTGGTGTTTTTGACCGACGTCCATGCGCTGGGACTTGACGCCGCGCAGGGCCTGATCTACGCCGATGGTTTTTACTGGGATTTCGACGACGGCGCGCGCAATTTCGCCCGCCGCTTCGAGGCACTGCACAAGGGCAACAAGCCGACCATGGTGCAGGGCGGCGTCTATTCCAGCGTCTACCACTACCTGAAATCGGTGGCGGCGGCCAAGACCGATGACGCCAAGGCGGTCGCGCAGAAAATGCGCGAGCTGCCGATCCGGGACCCGATCATGCACAACGCCTCGATCCGCGCCGACGGCCGCGTGATCCACGACATGTACCTGTACCAGGTGAAAACGCCGGCCGAGTCGAAGGCGCCCTGGGATTACCTGAAGCTGCTGGCCACGATTCCGGCGCAACAGGCGTTCAAACCGATGGACAAGGCTTGCCCGCTGGTCGGCAATTAAGCTTCTTTTAGCTGGCGCCGCGCCCCGCAATATCGGCGCCGCACCGTTCATTCACCCGTTTCTGTTCTGGAGAAAATCATGGATAAGGCAGTCAGCACAGCACCCGCCGTTCCGCTTTACATCGGCGGCAAGAACGTCCAATCCCACAGCAAGGAATGGCGCGACATCGTCAACCCGGCCACGCAGGAAGTGGTGGCGCGGGTGCCGATGGCGACGCGCGCCGAAGTCGAGCAGGCGGTCGCCAATGCCAAGGAAACCTATGCCAGCTGGCGCCAGACGCCGCTCGGCACGCGCATGCGCATCATGCTCAAGTTCCAGCAGCTGCTGCGCGAGAACGTCGGCCGCATCGCCGAACTGGTCACACGCGAGCACGGCAAGACCCTGCCCGACGCCGAGGGCGAGGTGATGCGCGGACTCGAAGTGGTCGAGCACGCCTGCGCCATCACTTCGCTGCAGCTGGGCGAAGTCGCGGAAAATGCCGCCGGCGGCGTCGACGTCTACACCCTGCACCAGCCGCTGGGGGTGGGCGCCGGCATCACCGCCTTCAATTTCCCGATCATGCTGCCGTGCTTCATGTTCCCGATCGCGGTTTCCTGCGGCAATACCTTCGTGCTCAAGCCGTCCGAGCAGGACCCGTCCTCCACCATGCTGCTGGTCGAGCTGGCGCACCAGGCCGGCTTGCCGCCCGGGGTGCTGAACGTGGTGCACGGCGGCGCCGAAGTGGTCGACATGCTGTGCGACCATCCCGACATCAAGGCGGTGTCCTTCATCGGCTCGACCCAGGTCGGCACCCATGTCTACCGGCGCGCCTCGGAAGCCGGCAAGCGCGCCCAGTGCATGATGGGCGCCAAGAACCATTGCGTGATCCTGCCGGACGCCAGCAAGAGCCATGCGATCAACAACCTGCTCGGCTCCGCCTTCGGCGCCGCCGGCCAGCGCTGCATGGCCAATTCGATGGTGATCCTGGTCGGCAAGGCGCGCGACTGGCTGCCGGAAATCGTCGAGCGGGCGCGCGCGCTCAAGGTCAACGCCGGCAGCGACCGCGAGGCCGACCTCGGCCCGCTGGTGTCGAAAAATGCCAAGGCCCGCGTCGAGCGCCTGATCGACAGCGGCGTGCGAGCAAGGCGCCAGGCTGCTGCTGGACGGCCGCAACTACGCGGTCAAGGATGCACCGCACGGCAATTTCGTCGGCCCGACGATCTTCACCGGCGTCACCGCCGAAATGGATATCTACGCGCAGGAAGTATTCGGCCCGGTGCTGGGCGTGGTCGAGGTGGACACGCTGGACCAGGCGATCGCCGCGATCAATGCCAATCCGAACGGCAACGGCACTTCGATCTTCACCTCGTCCGGTTGGGCCGCGCGCAAGTTCCAGAACGAGATCGACGTCGGCCAGGTCGGCATCAACGTCCCGGTGCCGGTGCCGGTCGCCTACTTCAGCTTCACCGGCTCGCGTGCGTCCAAGCTCGGCGACCTCGGCCCCAACGGCAAGCAGGCGGTGCAGTTCTGGACCCAGACCAAGACCGTCACCGCGCGCTGGTTCGCGCCGGAATCCGAGGACGGCGCCATCAACACCACCATCGCGCTGAAATGATCGGCATGCATCCTTTCACTTACGGAGAATCATGATGAGTACGCCAAGCAGCGCCGAAATCGCCTTCATCGGCCTCGGCCACATGGGCTTGCCGATGGCGAAGAACCTGCTCAAGGCCGGCTTCACGGTCAGCGGCCATGACCTGGTGCCGGCCGCGGTCGAGCAGTTCGTCGCCGCCGGCGGCGTCACCGGCAGCGATCCGATGGCGGCGGTGGCCCGCGCCAAGGTGGTGATCACGATGCTGCCGGCCAGCCGTCACGTCGAAGGGCTGTATCTGGGCGACGGTGGCAACAACGGCGGCATCCTGGCCCATGCCGCGCCCAGCACGCTATTGATCGACAGTTCGACCATCGCGCCGGACAGCGCGCGCAAGGTGGCGGCGGCGGCGGCCGAACGCGGCTTCGAGATGCTGGATGCGCCGGTCTCGGGCGGCACCGCCGGTGCCGCCGCCGGCACGCTGACCTTCATGGTCGGCGGCAGCGACGCCAGCTTCGAAAGAGCCCGCCCCTATCTGGAAAAGATGGGCAAGGCGATTTTCCACGCCGGCCCCAGCGGCAGCGGCCAGACCGTCAAGGTCTGCAACAACATGCTGCTCGGGATCCAGATGATCGGCACCTGCGAGGCAATCCGGCTCGGCATCGCCAACGGCATGGACCCCAAGGTACTGTCGGAAATCATGAGCAAGAGTTCTGGCCGCAACTGGACGCTGGAGGTCTACAATCCCTGCCCCGGCGTGATGGAAAACGCGCCGGCCAGCCGCGAGTACCAGGGCGGCTTCGGCGTCGACCTGATGCTGAAAGACCTCGGGCTGGCGGTGGAAAACGCGCAGGCGACTGGTACCACCGTCGCGCTCGGCGAACTGGCGCGCACGCTATATCAGCAGCATAGCGAAGCCGGCGCGGGCGGCCTGGATTTCTCCAGTATTTTCCGCGCACCGAAAGCCTAGCGCCGAGCGCGCCGCTTTCGGTCATTTCCTGCATGCAGATCTCGGTCGCGCAACAATAGTCGACGCCGTCGGTTTCGGTGCTGGAACGCTACAGGCCCCTACTTTTCGGACACGGCGCCGGAGCCAGTGACGGCCCCGGCTTCCGGTTCGCATATTGGGAAGACATGCGCCGTCATTTCGGCCGCCGCTTGAGCGCATAGCCGTATTGAAGCGGCCAGCGCCCCTCCTCGCCCAGCGCCTGCTGCGCCTTCGGCATCCAGTAAGGTTCGCGCAGCAGCTCGCGGCCCAGGAACACCAGGTCGGCGTCGCCGCCGGTAATGATTTCATCGGCCTGCTGCGCATCGGTGATCAGCCCCACCGCCGCGGTCGGGATCTCGGCCTCGGCGCGAATGCGGCGGCAGGCGGGCACCTGGTAACCCTTGGCCACGGGAATGCGCGCCGTCGGAAGGATGCCGCCGGAGGAAACGTCGATCAGATCGACGCCCAGTTCCTTGAGCCGCGCCGCCAGCTGCACCGATTGCTCGACGTCCCAGCCGCCTTCGACCCAGTCGGTGGCGGAAAGCCGCACGAACAGCGGCAACTCCTGCGGCATCAGCGCGCGCAGCCTGGCGGCGATCCGCAGCACCAGGCGCATGCGGTTTTCCAGGCTGCCGCCATATTCGTCTTGGCGCTGATTGCTGAGCGGCGACAGGAATTCGTGCAGCAGATAGCCGTGGGCGGCGTGGATCTCCAGGATCTGGAAGCCGGCCTCGAGCGCGCGCTGCGCGGCGGCCTCGAAGGCGGCGACGACGCCATCGATGCCGGCGGCGTCGAGCGCCTGCGGCACGGGGTCGCCGTCGCGAAACGGAATCGGGCTGGGCGCCAGCACCGGCCAGCCGCCCTCGGCCGCCGTGCGCAGCGCAGCGCCGCCGTTCCAGGGCGCATCGCAGCTGGCCTTGCGGCCCGCGTGCGCCAGCTGGATGCCGGCCACCGCGCCCTGGGCGTGAATGAAGCGGGCAATGCGCGCCAGCGGTTCGCGCTGGGCGTCGCTCCATATCCCCAGATCGCCCGGGGTGATGCGCCCTTCCCGGCTGACGGCCGTCGCCTCCACCATCACCAGCGCGGCGCCGCCGACCGCGCGGCTGCCGTAATGCACCAGGTGCCAGTCGTCGGCCATGCCTTCCTGCGCCGAATACTGGCACATGGGCGACATCACCATCCGGTTGCGCAAGGTGACGCCGCGCATCGTCATCGGACTCAGCAGGTCGATCTCGGGCACTTCGCGGTCATGCGCGGCGTCGGCCAGCGCTCCCGGCCCCGAAGTGCGTGCGCCTTGGCCATCCGGCCAAGGGTGGGCGGGTGTATTCATCATTGCCTCCATGCAAAAGAAAATGCCAACCTTCCCGGTTGGCATTTGTGGTCGAGTTATCGCCGATTATCGCGCAGGCGGCGGCTTCAGGCGTGGCCCGGGTCAGCGCAGTAAGCGGCCGCCTCAGCGCGTGTGCTCCGTTTCAAAATGCGGCACAGCCGGCGGCACCGGTCCGATGGCGGCCCTGCCTACAGCGCCAGCCGCTGCCGCGCGGCGTCGTACTCCGCCTTCAGCCGCTCCACCATGGTCGCCACCGACGGCACGTCGTCCATCAGGCCGACGCCCTGGCCGGCGCCCCAGATGTCGCGCCAGGCCTTGGCGCTGCTGCCGCCGCCGGAGCCGAAGTTCATCTTCGACTTGTCGGCGCTCGGCAGGTTGTCCGGATCGAGGCCGGCGGCGACGATCGACTTCTTCAGGTAATTGCCGTGGATGCCGGTAAACAAATTGGTGTAGACGATATCGGCCGCCGTCGATTCGACGATGGCCTGGCGGTAGGCGTCGTCGACGTTGGATTCACGCGTGGCCAGCCAGCGCGAGCCGATGTAGGCGAAGTCCGCCCCCATCGCCTGCGCCGCCAGGATCGCGCCGCCGCTGGCGATCGCGCCCGACAGCGCCAGCGGGCCGTCGAAGAACTTGCGTACCTCGCCCACCAGCGCGAACGGCGACAGCGGGCCGGCATGGCCGCCGGCGCCGGCCGCCACCAGGATCAGGCCGTCGACGCCGGCTTCCAGCGCCTTTTGCGCGTGGCGGATCGAAATCACGTCGTGCAGCACGATGCCGCCGTAGCTGTGGATCGCCTCCAGCATCTCGGCCGGCGGCGCGCGCAGGCTGGAAATGATGATCGGGATCCGATGCTTGACGCACACTTCGACGTCGTGCGCGAGGCGGTCGTTGGACTGGTGCACGATCTGGTTGACCGCGATCGGGCCGACGGTCCGGTTCGGGTTTTCCGCCTTGAACGCCGCCAGTTCGGCCTGCAGCTCGGTCAGCCAGACGTCGAGCCGTTCCGCCGGCCGCGCATTCAGCGCCGGAAAGGCGCCGACGATGCCGGCCTTGCACTGCGCCGCCACCAGCGCCGGGCCGCTGGCAATGAACATCGGCGAACCGATGACCGGCAGACTCAGGTTTTGCAGAACGACGGGTAGCGCCATGACAGCCTCTTGCGAAAGATGGAAGGGGGCTTCGATTATAGGGCGAAAAAAGTACGAGCGTGCTAGATTACGAATTCTAGACTTGCAGGATACTTAACGTCTGCCGCCGCTCGCCGATGCTCATCCCCGCTCACAATACATAGGAGTATATTGAAAAAAACGCCATTTCAAGAGCGAGATTAACGACATATTGAGGGAGTATATGCCGGCGCCAGGATCGCGCCGGCGTGGCGGCGGCAGTTCGCGCTCCATCGCGGCAAGCAGCCCGGCTCCATCCTCGGCTTCGCAACGGCATCACTACAGGAGACGCCATGCCTTATCAATGCTTCACGCTGGACATCGCCGACCGGGTCGCGCACCTGGTCATGAACCGCCCCGCCGCGCTCAACACCCTGCAGCCGGTCTGGTGGCGCGAACTGGGCGCCATCCTGCAGACCTTGCAAAACGAGGCGCCGGCACGGGCGCTGGTGATTTCCTCGACCGGCAAGCACTTCACGGCCGGCATGGCGCTCGACGTGTTCGGCGCCGGCAACGGCATCGCGCTGGACGACGCCAGTGCCGGCGGCCGCGCCAACATCGCGCCGCAGCTGGCCGACATGCAGCGCGTGTTCGACCAGCTGGAGCAGCTGCGGCTGCCGGTGATCGCCGCGATCCAGGGCGGCTGCATCGGCGGCGGCGTCGACATGGCCTGCGCCTGCGACATCCGGCTGGCGTCCGCCGACGCCTTTTTCTGCATCCAGGAAATCAACATCGGCATGACCGCCGACCTCGGCACCCTGCAGCGGCTGCCCAAGCTGATTCCGGAAGGCATCGTGCACGAGCTGGCCTATACCGGCCGCCGCCTGCCGGCGCAACGGGCGCTGGCGCTCGGCCTGGTCAACGAAGTGTTCGAGTCGCAACAGGCGATGCTGGACGCCGCGCTGCAGATGGCGCGCGAGATCGCCGACAAGCCGCCGGTGGCGATCTGGGGCAGCAAGCAGGCGATCCACTACGCGCGCGACCATTCCACCCACGACGCCCTGCAGCAGATGGGCTGGCTGCAATCGGGCATCTGGCACAGCGCCAACCTGATGGAAGCCTTCGTCGCCAAGCAGCAGGGCCGCGCGCCGCGCTTCGACGACCTGCCGCCGCTGCACAGCTTTGCCGACGCGCCGTACGAACTGAAATAATCGCGCCATCCCCTACCACGCACAGGAGAGCATCATGTTCCAGGACAAACTCATGCAGGGCAAACGCATCCTCGTCACCGGCGGCGGCACCGGCCTCGGCCGCGCGATGGCGGAAAAATACCTGTCGCTGGGCGCCGACCTCTACATTTGTGGACGCCGCAAGCAGGTATGCGACGAAACGGCGCAAGAGCTGATGGCGGCGCACGGCGGCTCGGTCAAGACCTTCGGCCTCGATATCAGGGACGCGGCCGCGGTGGACGACATGGTGGAACAGATCTTCGCCGAAGGGCCGCTGACCGGGTTGGTCAACAATGCCGCCGGCAACTTCATCTCGCCCACCGCGGCGCTTTCGCCGAAAGGCTTCGACGCGGTGGCCAACATCGTCATGCACGGCACCTTCTACGTCACGCACGCGGTCGGCCGGCGCTGGGTCGAGATGGCGATGAAAGGACAATGGAAACCGGAGGAGGGCTACCGCAGCGTGATCTCGATCATCGTCACCTGGGTGCTGAACGGCGGCCCGTTCGTGGTGCCGTCGGCGATGAGCAAGGCGGCGATCCACGCCATGACGATGTCGCTGGCGACCGAATGGGCGCAGTACGGCGTGCGCCTGAATGCGATCGGCCCCGGCGAAATCCCGACCGAAGGCATGAGCAAGCGCCTGAATCCGGGCGAGGAACCGGGCGCGCGTTCGGCCAAGATCAACCCGATGGGCCGCGCCGGCAAGATGGAAGAATTGCAGAACCTGGCCACCTTCCTGATGAGCGACGGCTGCGACTGGCTCAACGGCCAGGCGATCATGATGGACGGCGGCGGCCACCTGGCCACCGGCGGCAATTTCTACGAATTGCGCTCCTGGTCGCAGCAGCAGTGGCAGGAAGCGCGCGACCGCATCGAGGCGCAGAACCAAAAAGACCGGGCACAGCGCGGCGGGTAGATTTCCGGGATTTTGTCAGCGATTACGCGCTTTCAGCCGACGCAAGGCTGCTTGCATGGAGCGCGGCATCCCTGACAAATTCGGTGCGGCGCCGCATCGTAATGCATTCAAAACTACGTCGGCGGGGCGCCCATCTCATCCGGCCAGAAACTCTTCCGCCTCGTTAAAAATCTCGCCCACCAGATCGGCGATCGCGCGCACCCGCGGCGAGCGGCGTACATCGGCATGCAGCACCAGCCACGCTTCGCGCGGTGGCGGCCCAGGCTGGGCCGGGATCGGCACCAGTTCGGCGTCACCGCGCGCATGGTAATGCGGCAGGCAAGCGATACCCAGGCCGGTGCGCGCCGCGCCGTGCAGCGCGATCAAGTCGTTGCTGCGCAACGCGAAGCGGCGCCGGCCGGCATAGTTTTCCAGCCATTGCTGGTGCGGCACCTGGCGCAGGCTCTCGTCGAAGCCGAGGAAATCCCACTCCTCTTCGGGCCGCTTGGCGTAGCCAGCTGTGGCATACAGGCCAAAGCCGATTTTTCCCAGCGCGCGCACCACCAGTCCGCTCTGCTGCGGCCGCCCCAGGCGCAAGGCCAGATCGGCTTCGCGCTGGGATAGGTTGGCGTCCCGCATCTCGCCGACGATTTCCAGTTCAATGCCGGACCAGCGCTCGCGCCGGGCGGCGATCCGTGGCACTAGAAACAGGCTGGCGACGCTGGGCGGCGCCGACAAGCGCACAGTCCCGCGCAAGCTGGCGGCGCCGAGCGCGGCACGCTCGAAGGCAAACGCTTCTTCCTGCATCCGCTCGGCCAGCCGCAGCATGGTTTCGCCATCCGCAGTCAGCTGCCAGCCGCGCGCCAGGCGGTCAAACAGGCGCAGCTCCAGCGCGGTTTCCAGCGTTTCCACCCGGCGCCCGACGGTCGAATGCTCGACCTTCAGCGCCCGCGCCGCTCCGGATAGGCTGCCTTCCGCGGCGAGCGCGAGAAAGTAGCGCACGTCTTCCCATTGCATTTTCGAATCGGTGAATTTACGCACAGAGCATGTTCATGTTTTGAGAATTGTTGCTGGATTTTGCACAGACTAGTATCGGATCCACAAGTCCTTTTTATTTCGTCAACGGAGTTTTCCATGAATCTCAACCCCAGCGCCCGACCTCTTGTGTTCGGCAGTTTTTGCATGTTGATCGCCGCCATCTGCTGGGGCGGCATGTTTCCGGTCGCCAAAGCCACGCTGCGCTGGGTCGACCCCTTTTTTCTGACGCTGATCCGTTACGGCATCACCGCCGTCATCATGCTGGCGATCCTGTGGCTGCGCGAAGGGCGCGTAGCGCTACGCGCGGACGGCAGGGCTGGAGCGCTGTTCCTGTTCGGCGGCGCCGGCTTTTGCGGTTTCGGCCTGTTCGTGTTCACCGGCTTACGCGCATCCAGTCCGGCGCATGGCGCGATCCTGATCGCGCTGATGCCGCTGTTGACCGCCGCGCTGACCGCTGCCCTGGCGCGCGCACTGCCGCCGCGGCATACCTTGCTTGGCATCGGCTTGGCCTTGGCGGGCGTCGCGCTGGCGGTGTCGAACGGGCATCCGGCCACGCTGTTCGAATCGCATTCGGCCGGCGCCGACGCCTTGATTTTGGCCGGCGTGGTGTCATGGGTGGTGTACACGCTGGGCGCCCGGCGCTTTGCCGGCTGGTCGCCGCTGCGCTACAGCACGCTGACCGTGGTGTACGGCGTGCTTGGCATCGCGTTCTGCACGGCACTGGCAATGGCGGCGGGCTTCGCGCAGTTGCCGGCGCCGGCGGCGCTGGCCGAAACGCTGCCGCATTTCTTTTATATCGTGGTATTTGCGTCGGTGGTCGCGGTATTGGGATGGAACGAGGGCGTGCGCCGCATCGGTCCGGTCAACGCCGTGCTGTTCATCAATTTCGTCCCGGTCACCGCGTTCCTGATCCAGGCCGCGCAAGGCTTGCCGATCAGCGCCTGGGAACTGGGCGGTGCCGCGCTGGTGGCGGCGGCCCTGGTGTTGAATAATGTCTTGCAACGACGGGCGCTGGCGCCGGTGCGGATCAACGCTGCCGGCGTTTCGGGACGGGGCGGTGTCGCGGTGCGCCGTTTCCACTAAGCCCTGACGCTGAGAAGCGTTCAAGCGCAGACCGTGACAATGCACTTAAACATGGAGTATGTGTCAATTTTTCAGGAAAAATCTGCGAGATACATTGTCACAATAGGGAGTATATGAATTCCCCATACGTCCGCTTTGCTGCTGCAGCGCCCCTCACAGAATCAGCATGGCGCGGAAATCGTTGACGTTGGTGCGGGTCGGGCCGCTGACCACCAGGTCGCCCAGCGCGCTGAAAAAGCCGTAGCCGTCATTGTTGTCGAGCATCGTCGCGCGGCCGCAGGCCAGCAGCTGTCGCGGCGCGCGCCAGGGAGTCGGGCGACAGATCGCGCCGGCGTTGTCTTCCGAGCCGTCGATGCCGTCGGTGTCGCAGGCGATCGCGTGGATGCCGGGATGGCCGTCCAGCGCCACCGCCAGGCTCAGCAGGAATTCGGCGTTGCGCCCGCCGCGGCCGTTGCCGCGCACCGTGACCGTGGTCTCGCCGCCCGACAGCAGCAGGCAGGGCTTGGCGAACGGCTGGCCGCGCCGCGCGATCTGCCTGGCCAATGCCGCGTGCACCAGGCCGACGTCGCGCGCCTCGCCTTCGATCTCGTCGGACAGGATGTAGGGCGTGATGCCGGCCGCGCGCGCCTTGGCCGCCGCCGCTTCGAGCGCCATCTGCGCGGTCGCGATCACATGATGGCTGTTGCGCGCAAAGCGCGGATCGCCGGGCTTCGGCGTCTCGCCGATGCCGTCGGCGAGATGCCGCTCGACATTGGCGCGGCACCTCGATCCGGTACTTGCGCAGGATCGCCAGCGCGTCGGCGCAGGTGGTCGGGTCGGGCACCGTCGGGCCGCTGGCGATGATCGGCCGGATCGTCGCCCGGCACGTCGGAAATCAGCAGCGTCACCACGCGCGCCGGCGCGCAGGCCAGCGCCAGGCGGCCGCCCTTGATCGCCGACAGGTGCTTGCGCACGCAATTCATCTCGCCGATAGTCGCGCCGCTGTTCAGCAGCGCCTTGTTGATCGCCTGCTTGTCGCTCCAGCGTGATGCCTCGGCGGGCAGCGCCAGCAGCGCCGAACCGCCGCCGGAGATCAGGCACAGCACGAGGTCGTCGCTCGCTCAGGCCCTGCACCATGCTCCAGCATGCGCGCGCGCCGCCTGCGGCCGGCGCGTCGGGCACCGGATGCGCCGCCTCGACCACTTCGATGCTGCGGCATCGGCGCCGTGGCCGTAGCGCGTGACGACCAGGCCCGACAGCTCGCCGGGCCAATGCTCTTCGACCGCCTTGCGCCATCGCCGCCGCGGCCTTGCCGGCGCCGATCACCAGCGTACGGCCCTGGGCCGGCGGCGCCGGCAGGTAGGCCGGCAGGCAGCGCTTCGGCGGTGACCGCGGCGACCGCGCTGCCATAAAGATCGATCAGGAACTGCCGGGGATTATCCAAGATCATGATGCGCTCAAGTGGTTGGGAGGGCGACGCGCCGCAAAAGGTCCGGCCTTATTCTAGCCTTCCGCGATCTGGTGATTGGCCATCAGTTCGATCGCGCGGCACCAGCGCCGAATGGTCCAGCGCCGCTCATGCCGTTGGCGGCGCAGGCATTGAACAGCTCCTGGGCGGTCGGCGGTGTTCGGCAGCGACACGCCGAGCGCCTTGGCGCCCTGCAGCGCCAGGTTCAGATCCTTCTGGTGCAGCTCGATGCGGAAGCCCGGATCGAAGGTGCGCTTGATCATGCGCTCGCCATGCACTTCCAGGATGCGCGAGCGAGGCGAAGCCGCCCATCAGCGCCTGGCGCACCTTGGCCGGATCGGCGCCGGCCTTGGAGGCGAACAGCAGCGCCTCGGCCACCGCCTCGATGTTCAGCGCGACGATGATCTGGTTGGCGACCTTGGTGGTCTGGCCGTCGCCGTTGCCGCCGACCAGCGTGATGTTCTTGCCCATCAGCTCGAACAGCGGCTTGACCGTGTCGAACGCCGCTTCGCGAGCCGCCCACCATGATGGTCAGCGACGCGGCCTTGGCGCCGACTTCGCCGCCCGAGACCGGCGCGTCGAGGTATTCGCAGCCGAGCTCGTTGATCTTCTTGGCGAATTCCTTGGTGGCGATCGGCGAGATCGAGCTCATGTCGACCACGATCTTGCCTTGCGACAGGCCGTCGGCGACGCCGTCCTCGCCGAACAGCACCGCTTCGACGTGCGGCGTGTCCGGCACCATGATGATGATGATGTCGGCGCTGCTGGCGACTTCGCTGCGCCGAGGCGCAGACCGTGGCGCCGCCGTCGATCAGCGCATCGGGCGGCATGCCGTTGTGGTCGTGCAGGTACAGCTTGTGGCCGCCCTTGCCTGCAGGTGTCCCGCCATCGGCGCGCCCATGATGCCCAGTCCGATGAAGCCGATTTTTGCCATGTTCGTCTCCTCTTGATGATGTCGATCCATTTGACGCGCTCGTCCGCTGCAGGCGCCGCTTCGCTCACACGCCGTGCGCGGCGCGCCAGCCCAGTCCGTCCAGCGTGGTGGCCTTCGGCTTGTATTCGCAGCCGATCCAGCCGTCGTAGCCGATCTCGTCCAGCAGCCGGAACAGGAAGCGATAGTTGATCTCGCCGGTGCCGGGCTCGTGGCGGCCCGGGATTGTCGGCCAGCTGCACATGGCCGATCTGCGGCAGGTGGTCGGTCGAGCGTCTTCGCCAGCTCGCCTTCCATGCGCTGCATGTGATAGATGTCGTACTGCAGGAACAGGTTGTCGGAACCGACCTCTCGATGATCGTCGAGCGCCTGCGCGGTGCGCGTCAGGAAGAAGCCCGGAATGTCGAAGGTGTTGATCGGCTCGATCAGCAGCCGGATGCCTTCGGCCTGCAGGCGCTCGGCGGCGAATTGCAGGTTCTCGACGCAGCGTCGCGCGCGCCGCCTCGCGCGTCGACGCCGGGCGGCACGATGCCGGCCAGGCAGTTGAGCTGCTTGACGCCCAGCGCCTGCGCGTAGCGCGATCGCCTCGCCGACGCCGTCCTGGAATTCGCCGACGCGCGCCGGATGGCAGGCGATGCCGCGCTCGCCCGCGGCCCAGTCGCCGGCCGGCAGGTTGTGCAGCACCAGGTCGAGGCCGTAGCTGTTGCAGCGCTCGGCGATCTGGTCGGCGTGGAAGGCGTAGGGAAACAGGAATTCGACGCCGCGAAAGCCGGCGCGCGCGGCCGCCTCGAAACGGTCCAGGAAGTCCATGCTCGTTGAACAGCATGGTGAGGTTGGCTGCCAGTTTGGTCATCTCGGTGTTCTCCGTGTCTTTCAGTCGAGCAGTGCGATCGCGGTGGGCGCGTCTTCGGGCTTGCCGGCCAGCTCCTCGAACTCGTTGATATTGTCGATTTCGGTCCCCATCGAGATGTTGGTGACGCGCTCCAGGATGACTTCCACCACGACCGGCACCCGGTATTGCTTCATCCAGGCGCGCGCCTGCTCGAACGCCGGCTGGATCTGTTCGTGCGTTCGTCACCCGGATCGCCTTGCAGCCCAGGCCTTCGACCACCGCTGACGTGGTCGACGCCGTAGCCGTTCGAGTTCCGGCGCGTTGATGTTCTCGAACGACAGCTGCACGCAGTAGTCGATTTCGAAGCCGCGCTGCGCCTGGCGGATCAGGCCGAGGTAGGAGTTGTTCACCACCACGTGCAGGTAGGGCAGCTTGAACTGCGCGCCGACCGCCAGTTCCTCGATCATGAACTGGAAGTCGTAGTCGCCCGAGAGCGCCACCACTTCGCGGCTCGGATCGGCCGCGCACACGCCGAGCGCCGCCGGGATGGTCCAGCCGAGCGGGCCGGCCTGGCCGCAGTTGATCCAGTGGCGCGGCTTGTAGACGTGCAGGAACTGCGCGGCGGCGATCTGCGACAGGCCGATGGTGCTGACGTAGCAGGTGTCGCGGCCGAAGACCTGGTTCATCTCCTCGTAGACGCGCTGCGGCTTGAGCGGCACGTTGTCGAAGTGGGTCTTGCGCAGCATGGTGCGCTTGCGCTCGCTGGCACTCGCGCGACCCAGGCGCAGCGGTCCTTCAGCTTGCCGGCGGCCTGCCATTCCCGCGCCACCTCGACGAACAGCTCCAGCGCCGCGCCGGCGTCGGAGACGATGCCGTAGTCCGGGGTCGAACACGCGGCCGATCTGGGTCGGCTCGATGTCGACGTGGACGAACTTGCGGCCCTTGGTGTAGACGTCGATCGAGCCGGTGTGACGGTTGGCCCAGCGGTTGCCGATGCCGAGCACGAAGTCGGATTCCAGCATGGTCGCGTTGCCGTAGCGGTGGCTGGTCTGCAGGCCGACCATGCCGGCCATCAGCGGGTGGTCGTCGGGATCGCGCCCCAGCCCATCAGGGTCGGGATCACCGGCACGCCGGTCAGTCTCGGCGAACTCGACCAGCAGCGTCGGAGGCGTCGGCGTTGATGATGCCGCCGCCGGCCGACGATCAGCGGCCGCTCGGCCTCGTTCAGCATGGCCAGCGCCTTCTCGACCTGGCGCGCGGGTCGCGGTCGGCTTGTAGACCGGCAGCGGCTCGTAGGTGTCGATGTCGAATTCGATCTCGGCCATCTGCACGTCGAACGGCAGGTCGATCAGCACCGGGCCGGGACGGCCGGAGCGCATCAGGTGGAAGGCCTGCTGGAACACGCGCGGCACCTGGCGCCGGCTCCAGCACGGTGGTCGCCCACTTGGTGACCGGCTTGGCGATGGCTGTCGATGTCGACCGCCTGGAAGTCCTCCTTGTGCAGGCGCGCGCGCGGCGCCTGGCCGGTGATGCACAGGATCGGGATCGAGTCGGCCGATGCGCCGAGTAGAGGCCGGTGATCATGTCGGTGCCGGCCGGGCCCGAGGTGCCGATGCAGACGCCGATGTTGCCGGCCTTGGCGCGGGTGTAGCCCTCGGCCATGTGCGAGGCGCCTTCGACGTGGCGAGCCAGGACGTGATGGATGCTGCCGCGCTTCTTCAGCGCGGCGTAGAGCGGGTTGATCGCCGCGCCCGGCACGCCGAACGCGGCGGCGATGCCTTCTTTTTCCATCACGTGGACGGCTGCTTCGATAGCGGTCATTAATGCCATTTTTGTCTCCAGCAGAATAATAAAAAGCGGATGAATAGCGCAACTTCCTTGATTTGTATGGTATCGGCGAACATCGCACTTGATAAGAAGCATAAATATCGTTTCATTCGATACTTCAGGTATGGAATAATCGACGCATGAACAAGCTGAAAGAAATCGAAGCCTTCGTCGACGCGGTCGACAAAGGCAGCCTGGCGCGCGCCGCGCTGGAACAGAATGTGTCGCCGGCGATGCTGGGGCGGCGCGTCGACGCCCTGGAAAAGCGGCTCGGCGTCAAGCTGCTGCACCGGACCACGCGCCAGCTGACGCTGACCGAACAGGGCTCGGTCTTCCTCGACCATTGCCGCAAGCTGCTAAGCGAACTGGAGAGCGCGGAAAGAGTGATTTCCGAAGGCCGGCACAAGGCCATCGGCCACTTGATCGTGTCGGCGCCGGCCGCCTTCGGCCGCCTGCATGTGGCGCCGCACGCGCCGGCCTTCCTGGCCGCCAATCCCGAGGTCAAGATTTCCTTCAACCTGACCGACCAGGTGGTCGACCTGGTGCGCGAGGGCTACGACGTCGGCATCCGCATCGGCGGCGCGCTCGATCCCAACTTCGTCGCCGTCAAGCTGGCGACCAACCAGCGCGTGGTGTGCGGCACGCCCGCCTATTTCGAGCGCCACGGCATCCCGCAGACGCTGGAAGACCTGGCGCGCCACAACTGCCTCGCCTTCAACCTGCAGGGCGGCCAGCAGCGCGGCTGGTATTTCCAGAAAGACGGCAAGCCGGTCGCGATCAGGATCGACGGCAACCTCGATTGCAACGACGGCGAACTACTGCATCGCTGGGTCAGCGAAGGACTGGGAGTGGGCTGGCGCTCGACCTGGGAAATCCAGTCGCAGCTGGCGAGCGGAGAACTGATCACGGTGCTCGACGATTTTGCGCTGCCGCAGTACGACATCACGGCGGTGTATCCGCAGCAGCGGCATTTGCCGGCGAAGGTGCGCTTCTTTATCGATTTCTTGAAAGGCGTTTATTCGGAGCCGGGATACTGGACGCGGTGAAGGCAGGGCAACGCATTTCACCCGCCATGCCGGGATGTTTGCAATCCGTGAGTCGAACGCCGGCCAAGCGCTTCAGCACCGTCGGCAATCACATGTCGTGCCGGAAAGATTAAAGCCCCCGAAGGGGCTTTTTGCCGAGAGGCTCACTGCAGCACCAACTGGGCGATGACGCCGGTCGCGATCGCGACCAGGACGTAGTCGGCGCCGACCTGGACCCAGTAATATCCGCGTGGCGGCGGGCTCAAGCGATGCAGGCGCCAATCAGTTACGACATATTGCCGGCCCCGGTAGTATGCGGGCAGGCGCGCCCCCCTATACAAGTCGTGCCTTGGACCGGCGCCGCGCCTGTCGACGTGCGCACGGCCTCGGTTGCCCGGCGGCCCTGGCCGAAAATCGGGGCCGCGTTGAAATCTGCTCATGGCGATCGCGATCGTTGGGACGATCATAGCCTTGGGCGAAGGCGGAGCCGCCGGCCGTGAAGCAGAGGGCAAGGATGGAGGCAATAACGGGCTTGCTGTTCATACGGTTCCTTTTGATATCAACTATCCAAGCGACGCGGCTATCGCCCATGCTGTTTCAGCGGCAGGATGCTCGCGCCTCGTTTTGTGATCGAACGACATTTTCATTAAATGCGAAACGGCCCGCCGCGCCCAATACCGTCCGGTAACGGGCGTTACCAGTTGTTTCTCGTGCGGGTACCGGAACGAAAGCCCGCAGAAACGCGAAGCGGCTGGCTCGCCTCCATCGCGGTGTTGTCTTAGGCCGCCACCCTTATTCCGTTCGCCTTCACTGGTGCCGGCCCCACTTCGAATGAACAAAAAGCAGCGTGCCAACAGCATCTGGCGAACTGCGTTGCAAAATACGCCACTCATCCCGCGGACACACGCTGCCATGGCGGCCGAACCCGCACGATTGATTTTAAAAGTTGGATAGGGAGATCGGATGGAAACAGCGGACCGCTTTCACGCACTGGATGCACTTCGTGCTTTCGCCTTGCTGCTTGGCATCGTATTGCATACAAGTCTTTCCTTCCTGCCCGGCCTTGCGGACCTTGACTGGCCTATCGTCGACAACTCTCCCAGCCCCCTGCTTGGCGCGGTGTTCTATGTCATTCACATATTCAGGATGACGGTGTTCTTCTTGATGGCCGGTTTCTTTGCGCGCCTGATGTTCCATCGGCAGGGTGCCGGCTTGTTTTTCAAGACTCGCATGAAACGCATCCTGATTCCGCTGGTGGCGGGCTGGTTCGTGTTGATGCCGCTGCTGCTGGCCGCCATGGTCTGGGGCGCCGCCCAGCTCGGCAAGCCGCTGGCTCCGCCGTCGCCGCCAAACGGCGCGCTGCTGCCGTTCCCACTGGCTCATCTGTGGTTTTTGTGGTTGCTGTTCTGGTTTTATCCGCTTTTCATCGGCAGCCGCTGGATGCTGCTGCGCCTTCCGGGCAGCGGGGAAGAATGCCTGCGCCGTGCCGATACGGTGGTCAGGTGGATAAGCACGACGGCATTGGGGCCGATCCTGCTGGCACTCCCGCTCGCCATCGGCTTGTACCAGCACGAAGCATGGCGGACATGGGAAGGAATACCCGCACCGGATCGGGCATTGGTGCCCAACCTGCCGGCGCTGCTTGCCTATGGAACTGCCTTCGGTTTCGGTTGGCTACTCCACCGGCAGACCCATTTGCTGCACCGGCTGGCGCGCCACTGGCCGACGTACCTGTCGGCCGCGCTCATTCTGACCGCCATCTGCATTGCCCTGGGCGGATCGTCGCCAGCGACTGCGCCCCCTCCTTTGCAGGGAGTGCGCCGCATGGTTTATATCGGCGGATATGGTGTCGCCGTCTGGTGCTGGACTTTTGCGCTGGTCGGCGCAGCCATGCGCTTTCTGTCAGAGGAAAGTCCGCGGCGGCGCTACCTTAGCGACTCGTCCTACTGGCTTTATCTGGTGCATCTTCCCTTGATATTCGGACTGCAAGCCATGGTAATGCGCTGGAATCTTCACTGGAGCGTCAAATTTTCGCTCATCATGGCGGTCGCGACGCCGAACTCTTACTCAGCTATCACTATCTGGTCCGGCCTACCTGGTTGGGCTTGCTGCTCAACGGACGCCGCCATCCGCGGCCGGCGCGGCCCGCGTCACCCAAACGGGTGGTAATTTGCCCGGGAGTAGGGTATTTTTCACGTACCGCCACCACACCGCCAGGGTCGATAATGAAACCAGGACGCCGCCTGAAATCCAGCGTGATTTTTCTGATCACCACTCTTTCCTTCGGCCATGCCTGCGCCCAGGATGCTCCCACCAAGGAAAACGTCGCCTTTGACGCCGGCACCCTGGTCGAGGGCGGCGCTGCGGTACAAGGGGACGCTGACGCTGCCGGCCGGCCAAGGCCAAAAGCTGGCGGCGGTGGTGGTGATCCACAGCGCCGGCGGCTTTGAAGACCCGACCCGCGCGCCATACGTGGCGGCCCTGAACAAGGCCGGTATCGCGACGCTGGAGCTGAACCTGTTCGCCGCTGGCGGCCGCCCCAAGACTTCGCTGATGAATTTGCCGCACACCTACGGCGCCCTGCTCCATCTGGCGCAGCGGCCGGACATCGATCCATCCCGGATCGGCGTCACGGGCTTTTCGCATGGTGGCTTCCTGGCGATGTTCTCGGCTTCTGCAGGAATTGACGCGGCATTACACCGGCGGCAAACAGGTTGCCGCGCACGTGCCGATCTATCCGGTGTGCTCGGCACACCTGGCGCGATCGAAGGCAAGAATCCGGTCTCCGAACAGAACACACTGCCGCAGCTGACCGACGCGCCGGTGCATGTCTCCTGGCGGGCGAGAGGATGTCTACGACGATCCCGATACCTCGCCAGCAATTCGTCAAGGCGCTGCCGGAAGCGGCGCGCTCACCGGTGGGGCTGACGGTCTATCCGGACGCCCCCCATGGCTGGGATGCCCAGACCTACAAGAATTACCACGACCCGGCCACCAACAAGGGGCGCGGCGGCTTCGTCACCCACCAGCGCAACGAGGCGGCGGCCAAGCAGTCGCTGGAGTTCGTCAGCGGTTTTTTACGACCGAACTCGCCAGCAAGTGAAGCGGTGCCCCTAGGCCTCCGCCGCCGGCTGTGGCGCCACCGGCGCCATTCCATAGCGCGCGCGCGCCTTGTTGCATTTTTCATCGCCCGGCTGCAGCTCGCGGCAGGTCGAAGTACGTTGCTGCGTAGACGCCGCAGGCGACTTGTTCGCCGACCGTGCCCTGTAATGCGTGGCAGCGCGGCGCAGACTGGTTGGTGCCGGCCATGCAACTGAGGAAGGGGCTGACCTGTTCGGTCAGGTGGACCGACAGGCCGCGCGCCTCGGCCTCGGCCCAGTAGAAGGAAACCCGGTAAAACGTGCAGCAGGCGCCGCAATCCAGGCAGGGATTGACGGCGCTGCGATCGGCTTGGCTCATCGGTTATTTGGGGGAACGTGCGATGGTGCGCAATGAATCGGCCCCGATTCACTTGACGCATGGGTGCGGGCGGCGGGGAGCGGTGCTCAGTCCACGGCAGGCGTCGGTCCGTTCGTCTCCGCCGTCCGCATGGAATCCATGATCCCCCAAAAAACCCGGTTTTTGCACGAAATATTTTTCCGAAAACCGGATTTTTTATTGCTCCCGTGTTCGAACCCGGCCTCCGCCTGACCAGATGTCAACGGCATGTCGGAATCGAGCGCCGAAATGCCGCCGGGCGCCGGCGGACTCAACGCAGCACCCCTCGCGTGGTGCCGAATTCGCGTTTCACCAATTTGCGCAGCGTGGTGCCGTCCTGACAGCTGATTTTTTCGGCAATGGCGTCGATCGGCATCGAGGTGGTTTCGATGAGGGTTGACGGCGCCCCGCCGACTTGCCCAGAACTACGATCATTGCCATAATGAAAAGTTATCCCGCGCAAACGCTGAAGCCGTGTCACAACCAACACGTTGACACTTGCCATTGACGGCTGCAAACAGCACAAAACCCCCGGAGAAAACTGATGCGATGGAGCGCCGCCACCTTGGCAAAACTGGCAATTTGCCTTTTCGTGATATGCGGTTTATTCGGCTGCTCTGGAAATACTGCGCCGCCAGCAGAAACCACGCATTATGAATTTTCCCTGGAGAACGGCACGCTTAAAATGAAAGATGGCGTGCATTTGGCCGTGACCTACTATCGCCCCTCAGCCAAAAAGGCCGGCGAAACTTTCCCGGTCATTATGGAAATGGTGCCCTATCGCAAGGATGATTTTTTCGCGCTGGGCGATTATGGATATGGCGCCTATTTTGCCAAGCGTGGCTATGTCGTTGCCAGGGTGGATGTGCGCGGCACAGGAGGCAGCGAAGGCAGTATCCCCGTAAGCGAGTATTCCGAAGCGGAGATTTCCGACGCCGAGGAGTTGATCGCACAGCTTTCCAAAAAGAGCTGGTCCAATGGCAATGTGGGCATGTATGGCATTTCGTGGAGCGCCTTCAACTCCCTGATGACGGCCCACCGGAAACCACCTGCGCTCAAGGCCATTATTGCCGCGCATGGATCGACTGACCTTTTCTACAACGACGTTCACTACATTGACGGCGCCTTGCACATAGATTCCTATGCGCATCAGATCGATACCGATAATTCAATGCCGCAAAGCCCGGACTACCGTATTGATGAAGATTATTTCCACAATCGCTTCGACAGGGAACCCTGGATTTTCACTTGGTTGCGCCAGCAACAAGATGGCCATTTTTGGCGCAAGGAGTCTCTCAAATTCAAAACACCGCTGGAAGTTCCAGCCTATCTGATCGGTGGATTGCTCGACGGCTACCGCGATTTCGTCGTGGAGGTGAGCCAAACCTCCAAGGCCCCGGTCATTGCAGACATCGGACCATGGAACCACGCCTGGCCTGAATACGGCGTGCCCGGTCCCAACTACGAGTGGCGGCAAAAGGCTTTGCGCTGGTGGGATTATTGGCTCAAGGGAATAGACAACGGTGTCTTGGATCAACCCCGCTGGACGGCATTCATGCGTACCGGGCACCCCCCTGCCACCGATCTGGCCACTATCCCCGGTTATTGGCGCTGCGAAAAGCAATGGCCCTGGGACGGCAGCACCGCCCGCCGCCTCTACCCTCAAACTGCGCAACAACTGGGCAGTACGCCTTCACCGAAGGAAATGGCCCAAACCCTGCTCTACCGCGCTGGCGCCGGCATGGGCGCTGGCGGTTGGTGGGGCGAACAAACGGGCGACATGGCAGCGGACGACGCCCACAGTCTGGTCTACGACTCTGCCCCTTTGACCGAAGCCATGGAAATCATGGGCATGCCGCAAGTGCGCTTGCGCGTGGCCGCAGATGCTCCTTTTTACCAGTGGACGGTGCGTTTGGAAGACGTTGCTCCGGATGGCAAGGTGTCCTTGGTCAGCGGTGCGATCATCAATCCTTCCCAGCGTTTTTCGCGGCTTGAGCCTGAAGCGCTGATACCCGGTGAACCGACTACGCTGGCCACCTCGATTCACTTCACCACGTGGCGCTTCAAGCCAGGCCACCGCATCCGCCTGGCCGTCGCCAACGCGCAATTTCCCATGATCTGGCCCAGCCCCACGCCAGGCACCACCAGTCTCTTGCTGGGCGACAACACATGGCTTGAGTTGCCGGTAGTACCAGTGAAAAACGAAACCAGCCAAGCCTGTGCGCTACCCCCGCCAGAGCCCAGTGATGCAGCGCCTTTTGGCAAAGAGCTGGAAAAGAACGGCCCGGTTTTCAAGAGTGTTCGCAACGAACAAACCGGTGATTCGACATTCTCGACCGCCAGCGACATTACCTGGACCATTCGTGACAACAAATACCAGTCCCGCGAATCGTACCGATGGGACGTCAATGACGCCAAGCCGGCCAACGCCCGCTACCAAGGCGAGCGCAGAAACGTGTTCACCATCGCGGGCAAGGAAATAGACCTCTCGACCCAGGCGCGGATCGAGTCGGATGCCTCATATTTCCACGTCACTTTCACCAAGACCTTGCGGCAAAACGGCAGCCTGGTCAGGGAAAGGACGTGGACAGATCACATTCCGCGGGTGTATCAGTGAGGGGGACCTCTACAAACCGCGCTTTTCAGCCTCTCAAGAGTTGAAGGCTTGACCTCGGTGTTTGTCGACCAGGATGTCCGTTTTTCATGCGGCGCGGCTCAATTTCTGAGTGCTCGCCGCATTCTCTTTCGGTGGGTTTAGCCAGACTTCGGTCACGGGTCGCCCTATATCAGATGACGCGCCCGGTACAGGTGCTTGTCATATTCGCGCGGTTGTCTGCGGCAGCGCTTGGGAGGAATCACGACGCCTTTGCCAGCGCTCTGCAAGGGATCGATGACCCGTTCCTGGGCATCGTAAGCTTTGTCGGCGATGATGGTGGCCGCTGGCGTGCGGGGCAATAAGGCATCGGCGCCTTCCAGATCATGCGCCTGCCCCGGCGTCAGGTGAAAGCCGGTCGGATTGCCCAGAGCATCGACGGTGGCATGGATTTTCGTACTCAGCCCGCCGCGGCTGCGCCCGATCGCTTCAGCTGCGGTGCCCCTTTTTTCGCGCCTGCGCTATGTTGATGCGCACGCACGATGGTCGAATCAATCATGGCGTATTCATTGTCGGCATCGGCCGCCAGCGCCTGAAAAATACGTTGCCAGACACCGCTCTTGCTCCAGCGCGCGTGCCGGGTATGTATCACGTGGAAATCCCCAAAACGTTCCGGCAAATCGCGCCACGGAATGCCCGCCCGGTAGTGATACAACACCGCTTCGACAAACAGGCGATTATCCTTGGCCGTGCGGCCTACATGCCCTTCTCGACCAGGCAGCCAATCCTTGATCCGCTCTCACTGGTCGTCCCGCAATCCATAACGTCTTGTCATCACTACTCGGCACCACTCGCCGCGATCATTGCACACAACCTGCAAATGACCGGACAAGCAGCCCGGAGTTCAATTGATGACACGTCCTAGGTGTGAGGCATTCCCCCTCTTCTCCGCCAGTTGTGCAAAAACCCGCATCGCGACACGCTTTGCGGGTTTTTTCTTTCGGACGGATGTCCTGTCACCGGTTCATTTTGTGGGGCCGGTGGGATGAGCGCCCCGGCAATCCGTGTCGGCTGCCTGAGTTGTCAGAGCTTTCCAATCGGCTGCATTTCCAGCCAGGCCGTGCCTTCCACCGGTTCACCATTCAGAGTGCCGGTCACGTTGCCCAGGCCTTCGTAGACGAATCTTCCACGCACATTCGCCTCCTGCTCGTCCCAGGCCATTTTGACGTGCAGATGGGTCGGGTACTCGCCGGCCAGATCGATCTTGAACTCGGTGTAATAGCTGAGGTTGGATTGTGGACTGGTCCACACCTTGTCAGTCAGCCGAGTGATCTTGATGTCCTGCAGATTCCAGCGGTATTGCGGCTCCAAGACTCCATTGGCGTTTTTCGGCGCGTCGTGGGCAAACAGGGAACTGATCGGGTAGGTTCCGAGCGGAGTTCCGACCGTGGTGGTCATGAGGGCTTTCTTTTGCTTGGGGAATTGCATGATGAAGAAAGACCAGGTGGCGTCCTTGATGATTTCCTCGGAAGCATTGTCAAAGTTCTGATAGACGACGTCCATCCACAGCAGTCCGCCGGTGCCTTTGGAAATGACGGCGCCATCGCGTTTGATCGAGTAGGTCAAAACTTTCAGGAAGGGCGCCGAATAGTAATAGGACCCTTGGCCGGTCATCGGATCCTGGGTGTTCTTCAAATATTTTTCCAGTGAGCCGCCGTAGTTTTCCATCACGGATTTTCTCTGGGCCGGATGCAGCCAGTTCGGAACGAAGGCGTTGGGACCAAAGCCCTCGTTGACGAAACCCATGCTGTCTTCCACCAGGACAGTCGTTTCCAGCAAGCCGCGTTCGTTGTCCTCGGTGTACGAGATGATTTCGTAGCGGGCGCCCGGCTGACCAAAAGTGCCCGAAACAATCCGGGCCTGGGTGGTGTTTTGCGGGATGACCGATCCGGCGGGATTGTTCGAGACCACGCGGAAGTTCCACGGCTGTTCGAGCGTGATCCAGTTGTCGTGGTAAGAGAGGTCGAAGGTTCCGCCCAGCAGGATGCGCTTCAAATCCGGGTTGCTGACCCCCGTCCCGACCATGATGAGAGGCAGTCTTGCATTACCGGTCTCCGGGAATTGTTTGTTCAATCGTTGGACCAGGCTGAAATAGGCCTGTTTGGGTTGTCCCTCTTCCCCCAGGTAGCCAAAAAAGCAGTACGCCTGCAGGGCAATGCCGGGCTGATCGAAAGACAGGAATTTTTCCAGTCCGGCCGGGCTTTGGGTTTGCGACAGGTTCAGGTTGTTGGCGTAGTACAGATTGCTCGTGCCGAGCGTCGTCACGCTGATCTGATTGGGGCCGGCCGCAACCTGGACTGCCTGGCTGGTGGTTCCCAGCAGGGCGCCATTCGAATTGAAGGCGGAACTGCGGATGCGGTACGCGCCCGTCTGCCGGATGGGAAATTCAACCTGGACGGTATCACTGTTGGCAGAAACATCGACCTTGAGGAAATCCACGGGTTTCCCCTGGTCGTCGAGCAGTTCGACCTGGAACCAGCTGATTCCTCCAAGCAGCTGAATGGATTGATGCCAATCGGCGGTAGGGGTAGGATTTTTAGACAGCTGCACCCGCAGATTGGCAGCGTGATCACTCTGACCCGAAGAACATGCGGTCACCACAAAGGCCACGAAGAGAGCGGTGGCAACCAGGAGTTTTTTCCAATTTGAATCAGACATCAAAATCCCATTGCTAAAATTGATTGGCGAAAACGTTGTTTATAGCACATCTCTTGCCGCCAGTCCTTAGGTAAGACCTTGTCGATCAGTACAGTGGGAAGCACAGTTGAAAGTTTGGGAAGCGAAATAACGAATGCGGGCATGGTAGTCATTGCTTGTCGCAGCGCCAATAACCGGGGATGGTGATCAGATCGGTGGCAGGCGGGTGCCCGGTACGCATGAATGCCATTCAGCGGGGCTCATTCAAAACACCGTTGTCTATTCCTTTGAGCCAGTAATCCTGATCTGCTAAGAATCGTGTAGCCACCCGCTACGACAAGGCCTCCCGCAACTTCCTCGGTGCCATCCATCTCGCCGCCGCTGTTATCTGGCTCAATTGATGACACGTCCTAGCCAACCGTAGAATGCATGAAAATTATGTTTGGCAAGCGCTCGAGCAAGACCGTGGCAGAGATTCTCCTCAAGGATCCCGGATACATCCTTTGGTGCCTCAAGCAGCCCGCTACCGACCCGATGTCTGCTGTGAAAACAGTGTCCGGGTACTAATTACAAAATTCGCCTCCAAGCCGATACAGAGGGCCTGCCATGGTCGGCACTGTGGTGCACCGGCTACTCGAGCTTCCGTCTATCGGGACCACTTGCAGCCATTTTGGTGGTGCGACAACTGCGACCCCTATGAGACTGGCGCAAATAGCGGGAAGCTTCAGATCATTCGCACATGTCGCGATGCCTTGCAGCATGTCGAGATCTACTGTGCCGACAAAAAGGCCGATCAAGTTCTGGCGATTAAGTATCTGGCACCAGGCAAGGGCATGCCGGAAGCGAGCGCCGCCCGCCGCCGGCGCGATTCAGCGCAGCGCGCCGGGCGTCGCGCCAAATTCGCGCTTCACCAATTTACGCAGCGCGGTGCCGTCCTGATAGCCGATTTTTTCGGCAATGGCGTCGATCGGCATCGACGTGGTTTCGATGAGATTGACGGCGTGCATCAACTTGCGGCGCTGGATGAACTTGATCGGAGAAACGCCGGTCGCTGCCTGGATTTTGCGCGCCAAGGTCCGGGATGACATGGCCAGTTCCGAAGACAGGTCGGCAACGCTGACCGGGACCGCCAAGTGGCGATCGATCCAGCGCTCGGCGGCGATCACGGTGGCGTCGATGTGCTGGATATGCGTCTGTATCATGTACCGCGCCTGGGAAGGACGCTGGTCGATCAGCATGTAACGCGAACACAAGTGGGCGACAGCGGCGCCCAGCGTATCGGTAACGATCGCCAGCACGGCATCGAGCTGGGAAAAGGCGGCGCCGGCCGTCAGATACGGCCCATCGCGCACCAGCATCCTGGTTTCGTCGAGCTGGATATCCGGATATCGGCTGCGGAAGACCTGGGCCAGCCACCATGTCATGGTCGCGCTGCGGCCTGTCAGCAAGCCGGTTTCCGCCAGCAGGAAAACGGCGGAACAGGAAGCGCTGATCTTGACGTCCGCACTGGCAAAGGCCTGCAGCAAACGCAGGGCCTCGCGCGCGTCCTTTTTTGCAAACCGGGCCGTGATCTCGTTATCGGACATGAGCCCCAGGCCGGGGACGATGACCCACTGCGGCTTGAAGCGGGCTTCGCCCGCTTCCCGGAAGCTCATATCCGCCGTCAGGCGCAGTCCCGCCCTGGTCTGGATCGACTTCCGGTAGCCGGCGCACATCACACGAACCCGCGCCTTCCCGCCGGAGCCGGCAACGAAGGCCGAGGCCGCCTTCAAGGTGTCGAGCGTAATGGCGAGACTGGAATCCATCACGCCTTCCAGCGCCAGTATCAGGATCGTTTGCATTTGTCCATTTTGACATGGAATTAGTCATATTTGACAATTCTCTGCCAGGTCTCTTGGCGCTAGAGTGGGGCTTCTTCATCAACGGAGCGCCAGATGCCGAATCCCTCCCTGCCGAGTCGCAACATGCTATGAAGACGATGCGCTCGACGATTTCATTCCTCGCCAAATCACGCTCGACGGCGTCACCAAAGTGGTGCACGTCGCCGGCACCGGGCCGGCGGTGATCGTGATGGCGGAAATGCCCGGCATCAGTCCGCATGTCGCCCGTTTCAGCCGCTGGGTGCGCGACGCCGGGTTCACCGTCTACATGCCGTCCCTGTTCGGCCGCGATGGCGCCGTGCCCGGCGCCGAAGAGGGCCTCGCCGTCCTGAAGCGCGCTTGCATCAGCGCCGAATTTCGCGCCTTCGCCGCCAACGAATCCAGCCCGGTGACGCAGTGGCTGCGCGCGCTGGCGCGGCTGGCGCACCAGGAATGCGGCGGCCCGGGCGTCGGCGCGATCGGCATGTGCTTCACCGGCAACTTCGCGCTGACGATGATGCTGGAGCCGGCGATGCTGGCGCCGGTGATGTGCCAGCCGTCCTTGCCGATGGATAATCCGGCGGCCATGAACATGGCGCCCGGCGAACTGGCGGCGGTCAGGGCCCGTCTGGAACGCGAGGACCTGACCGTCATGGCCTACCGTTTCGAGGGCGACCGGCACTGCCGCGCGCAGCGCTTCGCGGCCTACGCCGAAGCACTCGGCGATCGCTTCGTGGCGCGGGTATTGCCGGACAGCGCCGCCAATCCGGACACGCCGCCGTTCTTCGACAAGGTGGTGGCCAGCCCCCACAGCGTGGTGACCGCCCACCTGATCGACGCTGCGGGCCAGCCGACGCTTGCCGCGCGCGACGAGATCCTGGCATTCTTCGCGCACCGGCTCGGGAGATGAGCGCGGCACAGGCGACGCTCCGGCGCACTGCCGGCGCCGTGCGCCGGCGTGAGAAGGCCGCCGGTAACGGCGGCCTTCTCACCTTCGCATACTTCCCTTTATCCGCCGTTGCGCCGGACCGCGCAAAGCCAACGCGCGACGCTGACGCGGATCAGCTGGTCTGCGGCGCCACCGCCAACGCCGCCTCCTGCTGCCGGCGCAGATAGCGCCGCGCCAGCACCGCGCACACCATCAGCTGGATCTGGTGAAAGATCATCAGCGGCAGCAGGGCCGGCCCGATCGCGCTGCCGGTAAACAGCACTTGCGCCATCGGCACGCCGGTCGCCAGGCTCTTCTTCGAGCCGCAGAAGACGATCGTGATTTCGTCTTCCTGGCTGAAGCCGAGCCGGCGCGCCAGCCAGGTGGTGGCGCACAGCACCAGCGCCAGCAAGACGCAGCAGACCGCGCTCAGCGCCAGCAGCGCCGCCAGCGGCACCGTCTGCCACAGGCCGCCGATGACCGAGGCGCTGAAGGCGGTGTAGACGACCAGCAGGATCGAGGACTGGTCGACGTTCACCAGCCAGGAGCGGTTGCGGTCGATCCAGCCGCCGATCCAGGGCCGCAGGAAATGACCGGCCAGAAATGGCAACAGCAGCTGGACGCTGATATGCGTGACCGCATCGAGCGTCGAGGCGGTGCCGGCGCCGCCCTCGGCGTCGAGCAGCAACTTCAGCAGCAGCGGCGTCAGCGCGATGCCGATCAGGCTGGAGGCCGAGGCGCTGCAGACCGCGGCCGCGACGTTGCCGCGCGCGATCGCGGTGAAGGCGATGGCCGATTGCACCGTGCCCGGCAGCACGCACAGATACAGCATGCCGATGTACAGCGGGCCGCCCAGCAGCGGCTCCAGCAGCGGCCGCAAGGCCCAGCCGATGAGCGGGAACAGGATGAAGGTGCAGGCGAACACCAGCAAATGCAGGCGCCAGTGCGTGGCGCCGGCGATCACCGCTGCGCGCGACAGCTTGGCGCCATGCAGGAAGAACAGCAGGGCGATGGCCAGCGCAGTGATGCCGTCGAAGATGGCCGCGCCCTGGCCGTGGGCCGGGGCCACGGTGGCGGCGATGACGACGGCGATCAGGATCAGCGTGAAATTGTCAAACAGAAGGCGCAAGCGAGACATAATTGGAAAGAGAAAAGGTTGGCATGCCGGAAACGATGAGCTTTCCGGAGCCACCTTAACCCATCCATGACTTGAGGTTTAGCGCCAATCGGATATGAAACATCGCCCAACGGACATCGACCGGGCCGCTTCCGCCGCTTTGAAGACGCTGCGCGCCCTGCCGCGCCCGGTGTACGGCCATGCGCTGGCGCTGCCCAACCGCGCGATCGGCCAGCGCCATTCCCATGCCTGGGCGCAACTATCGTATGCCGCGCAGGGAGTGCTGGAAGTGTCGACCGCGGCCGCACGTTTTGTGGCGCCGCCACTGCGCGCGGTCTGGATCCCGGCCGGCGTCCCGCACGGCGTGCGCTGTTCGCAGGATACCGAGATCCGCAGCCTGTATATCGATGCCGCGGCGGCGCCGCTGCACGGGCCGGATTGCCGGGTGCTGGAGGTGCGGCCGCTGCTGCGCGAACTGATCCGGGCGTTCGGCGCGCTGCCGATCGAATACGAGGAGCAGGGTCCCGATGGCCGCTTGGCAAAGGTATTGCTGGACCAGCTGGCGTGCGCGCCTGAGGCCGGGCTGGTGCTGCCGTGGCCAGTCGACGCCCGGCTGCGCAAGCTGTGCCGCAGCCTGCAGGCGCATCCCGACAGCCGCAAGACCCTGGCGGATTTCAGCCAGGCGCTGGGAGTGTCGGAGAAGACGCTCAGCCGCTTGTTTCTCCGGCAAACCGGTTTGAGCTTCCGCCTGTGGCGCCAGCGTGTGCGCCTGTTGAGCGCCTTGCCGCTGCTCGAGCGCGGCGACCGCGTCACCGATGTCGCGCTGGCCTGCGGCTACGACAGCATGTCCGCCTTCATTGCCGCTTTCCGCGAGCAAATGGGCACCACCCCCAGCGAATTTTTCGCTGCCGGCGCCGTTCGGCAACACGATCCGCCACAACCCGCGCCGCCGGCATGAGACGGCCGTCAGGCGGCCCGGCGTGCGCGGCCTACGGTCTTGCTAAGTCATCTTGCCAAGAATCCCGCTCATCTCGTCCTTGGTGAAGGCGCGCAGGGTTTGCGTGCGCACATTGCCGGCGGCGCCGATGGCCAGGCCGAATGCGGTCATCGACGCATCATCCGGCGCGTCGCATATCGTCACCAGGTCGTACTGCCCCAGGGTCCAGTAGATTTCCTTCATGTTGACGCCCATCTTCTTCCCCATTTCCTTCACCGCCTCGGCCCGCTTGGTGGTGTCCTTGACGCTGCCGATTCCCTTGTCCGTAAAACAGGCCAGAGCAATGTAAGTAACCATGATGATTCTCCTGAGAATGCTGGAAACTACCGGAACGCTTGTCGCCAGAAGCCGCTCGGTAGGCCGAATCGATCAGTGACATCGGACAGCGGCAAGTCCGGTCCTTTGTCCCGCGGAAGCACGGCTTGATCCGAGGCAGAAATCACTGACGGCTGCTTGCTGGTTCCGATCCACAGGCGGCAGTCGATTCAGGCTCGGCCAGAGGCTTGCTACGATCGAGCAGTAAGCAGATTCTCACTCTAGTTCAGCGATGATCATTCCCCTTATTCGCGGTCAATTCCGGCCGCGTGCTTGAGATTGGATAAGACAAGCCTAGGCGCCGCGCATCGTCAGTGGGGGAAGCCTGTGCGCTGGCAACGCATCGCTATATTATTGGGAAGCCTCGGTGTTGATATGGAAACAAACCGTGGCCGCGTGATGCCGACCTTTGAATGAAATCGCTATGGATGCTCAAAGCCCAATCCGATTATTACTGGTAGGCGCCACCGGCGCCGTAGGACGCGAGGTGCTGGCTCTGGCGCTGGCCGAGCCGCGCGTCGCGCAGGTGATCGCCCCCACGCGGCGGCCGCTGGCGGCACACGGCAAATTGCACAACCCGGTGATGGATTTCGCGGACCTGCCGGCCGACGCCGACTGGTGGCAAGTCGACGCGGTGATATGCGCGCTGGGCACCACCATCAAGCTTGCCGGCTCGCAAGCCGCGTTTGCCTTCGTCGATCGCGACTTGCCGATCCGGGTTGCCAAGCTGGCGCGCGCCCACGGCGCCCGCAGCTACGCCTTGAATTCCTCGCTCGGCGCCAGTACCGGCGGCAATTTCTATCTGCGCACCAAGGCCGAGGCCGAAGCCGGCATCCGCGCCCTCGCCTATCCCGGCTACACCATCGTGCGGCCATCGCTGATCGACGCCGTGCGCGAACAGCCGCGGCGCGGCGAAACGCTGGGACTGGCCGTCGCCCGCCTGTTCGGCCCGCTGATCCCGCGCCGCTACCGGCCGGTCAAGGCGGAGCGCATCGCCCGCGCGCTGCTGCAGGCGGTATTGGCGCCGCCTGCCGGCGAACGCGTGATCGAATCCGAACAGCTCCAGGACTGAGGCAATGCCAATCGAACCGGCATCGCCATCAAAAAAAGCTCCTTGCGGAGCTTTTTGAGGCGACCGACCAGAAGCCCGGCAACGACTCCTGCAGGCGCGGCGCTTAATTCAGCACCAGTTGGACGATGATGCCGGTCGCGATCGCCACCAGAACGTAGTCGGCGCCGGTTTGGACCCAATGGTATCCGCGCGGCGGCGGGCTTAAGCGACGGCCGCGCCAGTCATTGACGACGTAATGGCGGCTCCGGTATTCGCGGGAAAGGCGCTGGCCTTTGCGCATGTCATGCCGGGGGCCGGCGCCGCGCCAGTCGCCGCGGCGCTCGGCGTGGGCGTGCGGCTGGTTATGGCGCGAATTGGAATGAAGTGCCGGGCCGTGGCCGGGGCCGCCGCGCTGGGCCTGCTCGTGGCGGCCATGATCGTTGCGACGATCGTTCGAACGGTCATGGCCTGGTTGGGCGTAGGCGGAAGCGGCAATGCTCAGGCAGACGGCCAGGGCGGAGGCAATAACGGATTTTTTGTTCATGTGATTCTCCTTGGGGATGGAAATCCGGGGCGGCGCCGCGGCTCATCATGCGGCTTTCGAACCCGGTCTTCGCTCAGTTGCCTGCGGTCGAACGATGCCTCGATTAAACCCGCTATGACGGGTGGCAACCAGCACCTTGGAGTAAGGCGCGTTACAAGATGTTTCCCAATGAACAGAAAATACTGCGAAGCCTGGCCCTCGCACGCCAAGCGGCGGCGTCGGACTCACCCATATATGGGAGTATTGCTATATTCCGCACGAAATATATGCGAAAACAAGCCATGTACAAGGGAGTATTTACACCCCCTGCATGGCGTCGAGGGTGGGCCGGCGCGGTGTGCCTGCCGCCATCAATCCCGATTCACCAGCAGTTCCGCTTCGATCGCCGCCGCGCCGGCGCGCACCAGTTGCGCCACCGCCCACTGCGCCAGCTCCTGCTCCGACTGCCGCAGATAGCGCCGGTTGGCTTCGCCGAACAGGCGGATCTCGGCCAGCAGGCGCGGCACCTCGGCCAGGGGCATGCGCTGCCGCTCCAGCAACAGGAACTTCAGCAATACCTTGACCGCGTTCTGCGCATTGCGCGCCGGATCGGCGGCCAGGTAGTCGATGCGCGAAAACGCGGTGGCCAGCGCTTTTTGCACATCGGCAAACGGCGCGCCGTGGCCGGGGATCACGAGGCGGACGTCGAGCCCGGCGATCAGCTCCAGCGTGGCGCGCACCTCGGCGAAACCGGGTTCGCCCTCCAGTTCGGGAAAGATCACGCCGAAGCCGTGTTCCCACAGCGCATCGGCGGAAATCAGGATGCGCTCGGCCGCGCAGTACAGGATCAAGGAGTGCGGATCGTGGCCGGGCGCGGCCAGCGCCTGCCATTCGAGATCGCCCAGCGTCAGGGTGTCGCCGGGCTGCAAGGTATCGTCGAAGGAAAAGCGCGCGCATTGCTGGCCGGTGGCGTGGTAGGTCAGCGCTTCCTCATCCCAGGCGCGCACCGCGCCGGCCTCGGCCGCCGGAATCGTGGTGCGGCAGCCGTATTCCTGCTGCAGCGCGGCGTTGCCGCCGCAATGGTCCGAGTGCAGGTGGGTGTTGAGCAGCCGGTCCAGGCGCCGTCCTTGCAGGCCGTGCGCGACCAGCGCCAGCGTTTGCGGCGCGTGCGTCAGGTAGCCGCTGTCGACCAGCGCGGTTTCTTCGCGGCCGAGGAACAGGATGTTGTTCGACGACAGCCAGCCGCGTTCGAACACGCGCATGGTGGGGGCAAAGACATAGCAGGATTCATTTTTTATCCGGAAAGCCGGGGAAATCTTGGCGAGTTCAATCGGGTTCCACATTCGTGACGGTTTGGATCATCGAAAAGCGCAGCATGTTCGAGGATAAGCCGATCCGACTTAAGCGCATATGACGACGCAGCGGCACTCATGCCGGATCTGTCGCTTTTACTCCGTAGCCCGTGAAAGCAGGTTAGAGCAAATTCGGTCTGACCTGACTCGCCGATGCCGGTCGCCTTGGCCCCGGGACGGCGTTGCGGTTCCTTGCCGTAGCCCCGCTACGGCGCGTCGCCGCGCCTTGCCCCGAGACCAATCCGCCTCGGCCTCGACTGAGCCAGTCAGGCCGAATCTGCTCTAGTGTAATTTTCGCGATGAGGCGCTGCGAAAAAAAACCCTGACCCTGGTTTCACGGTCGCTGGCCGCCAATTGCCGGTTCAATGTTCTGGCAATGTGGCGCTGCCGTGGCCTTGTGCTGCCACGGCGCGTCGCCGTTGTATGTCTTCCAGCACCGCACGCTTGTATGCGCCCAAGGCCGTGCTCCATTGCGCGATCTCGTCCAGCGTGCGCCAGCAGCCCTGGCACAGGCCGCTATGCGGATCCATGCGGCACACGCTGGTGCACGGCGACGGCGGCTCGCCGGCCGCGGGCGGCAGCGTGCGCGGCGCGGCGTTCACTATTCGGCCTTCCGGCGCGCCGGCGCCGCGCCGGGGACGGTTTCGGGCTCGGCCGAGTCGAGCACCAGGTAGCGCTCGATCAAGGCGAAAAAGCGGTCGTAGAACTGGCCGGCGGGAATCGTCTCGCTGGCGACCTTGACCAGCGAATCGTCGCTGCCGGTGAACGGCACCGACACCGAGCCGAGCACGCCGACGCCGAGGCTGGCGGAGTTGTTCACCTTCTTCAGCGCGTAGCGATCCTGCAAGGCGTTGACGAACACCGTGGTGCCGCCCTGGTCCAGCTTGCTGTCCTGGATGCTGGGAGCACACACCACGTGGAATTCGATTTCGACGTGGGAATCGCTTTTCGGCTGAAAGCTCTTGCGGCCCTTGACCAGGTCGGCATTCGCCTGGCCGATCACATAGCCCTGGGACAGCAGCGCGCGGCGCGCCGCTTCGCAGGTGGCGGCGGTGGAAGCCTGGTAGTCGTGCGCATAGGTGTCGGTCGAGTTGAAGGTCTCATGCTGGTAGACGTTGGGCGCCGGCGTCGAGCAGGCGCCCAGCGCAGCAGCCAGCGCGGTGGCCCACGCCGACGCCGCCCAAGCCTGCCATCGCGCTGCGCGCCGCCTCATGCCTGCAGGGCGACGTCGGCCACCGGCGCCGCGGTCATCGCCACCAGCTGCGCCGGCGTCAGGTTGAACACCGCGTGCGGGTGGCCGGCGGCGGCCCAGATGCTGTCGAAACGCAGCAAGTCCTGGTCGAGCAGCATCACGGTCGGGCCGGCGTGGCCGATCGGGCAGACGCCGCCGATGGTGTAGCCGGTGCGCTCCTTGACGAAGCGGGCGTTGGCCTTGTCGAGCGGGCCGACCAGCGCCGCCACCTTGGCTTCGTCGACGCGGTTGGCGCCGGACGCGACCACCATCACCGCCGCATCGTCGGCGACGCGGCGGAACACGATCGACTTGGCGATCTCGGCGACGCTGCAGCCGAGGCCGGCGGCGGCTTCGGCCGAGGTCTTGCCGCTTTCCGGCAGCATCACCACCGGTTTGTCGTGGCCGAGCGCGGCCAGCAGGCCGGCGACGCGGCGCGCGGTTTCGGGCAAATCCAGTTCAGGCAAATCCATAGCACTATCCATGTGAATCGATCCGGCGGCGGCCGGTTCAGGAGCGGTGGTCGAGCAATGTTCGCACAAGCGGCGGCAGCATGCCGCGCAGCCTGGCGCCGATGGCGTCTTCGTGGCGCTGCCAGACGATGCCGGCATAGATCACGGCGCCGCCGATGGCGGTCAGCACGAACGGGAACAGCAGGCTGTCCTGGAACACGTCGTGCGCCAGGTAGCCGAGATAGCCGGCCGTGCCGAGCGCGCCGCACACCGCGAACACGCGCCGCCCGAGCACGCTGCCGACGGCGATCATCAGCAGGTTGATGCACAGGTAGAGGAACTTGTTGAGCTGGCTGTCCGAGTTCATCAGCGACAGCCCGCCCCAGAACGCCAGCACGCCGAACAGGTACAGCCAGAAGGCGAAATCGGCCACGCGCCGGCTGCGCAGGTCGACCCAGAATGCCAGCAGCACCATCAACAGGCCGAACCACAGCGACACCAGCTTGCGCAATTCCCAGCCCCAGTCCTGGTCGGCGCCGGCGATGAACGGCGTCAGGTCCATGCTCATGTACCACAGCGTGACGGCCACCGGCAGCACCAGGAACGGCAGCCGGTAGCGCCACAGCAGCAGCGCGCCGACCGCCAGCGTCGCCAGCTCCATCATGATCCAGCGCCAGTCGACATAGGTATGGTAGTCGCGGTACACGCGGCCCTCGGCCCACCAGCCGAGCGCGCTCTGCAAGCCGTACACCGCCAGCGGCGTCAGCGCGACCACGAAGGCGGCGCCGATGCCGGCCGGGATCGGCAGGCGACGCGCCAGCAGCGCCTCGGTCAGCCACAGGCCGGCGCCGGCATAGGCCAGCGCGATCGCCAGCAAACCCCAGCCGCCGAAGCTTTCCCAGCCGAGCGTCATGAACAGGCTCATGGCGCCGATCGCGATCAGGCCGCCGAGGTAATACAGGATATGGGTGGCGCGAAAGGCCGGCATGGCCTGGCTGCGTTCGCCCAGGAATTGCCACAGCCGCTCGGCCTGCGCTTCGCTCAGCAGGCCTTGCGCGGCGGCGTCCCGCAACAGCGCGCGATTGATTTCCATACTGGTTCTACCTCCACGTAGACGACGAGCCGATCAAGCCGGGGACACTCGCCGCCGTCAGCCGGGAGCGCCCGGGCCGGCCGATCTTCCCGGCCGGTCCCGCAGCGTCGAGCGGCCACGGCGGCCAAGACACCGTCTTTGCCCCAAATTTTGATTTACAGGAGTATATTGCAAAAACAACCATTACACACCCGGGATCGGCTGCGCATACAGGGAGTATATGCAGCCCCGGTACACAGCGGCCGTCTTAACCGGCGCGCTTCGCCGCGATCGCGTTGCCGGCACGGCTGACCGCCTTGCGCCCCAGGTGCGGCCGAGATGAACTGGCCGGCATCGACCACGGCGTCGAGGTCGATGCCGGTCTCGATGCCCAGCCCTCGCAGCAGGTACAGCACGTCTTCGGTGGCGACGTTGCCGGTCGCGCCCTTGGCGTACGGGCAGCCGCCGAGGCCGGCCACCGACGAATGGAAGATCGCGACGCCGACTTCGAGGCTGGCGTAGATGTTGGCCAGCGCCTGGCCGTAGGTGTCGTGGAAATGGCCGGACAGGCGCTCCAGCGGGAATTCGCGGCGGCCGCCTGCAGCACCGCCTGCGTCTTGTGCGGCGTGCCGACGCCGATGGTGTCGGCGATGTCGATCTCGTCGCAGCCGAGGTCGCGCAGGCGGCGCACGACGTCGGCCACGGCGCTCGAGCCGGCACCTCGCCCTGGTAGGGGCAGCCGAGCGCGCAGCTGATGCTGCCGCGCAGGCGCAGGCCGTGCTGCTTGGCCGCCTGCGCCACCGGGCGGAAGCGCTCGATCGATTCGGCGATCGAGCAGTTGATGTTCTTTTGCGAAAACGCTTCCGAGGCCGAGCCGAAGATCACCACCTCGTCGGCGCCGGCCGCCAGCGCCGCCTCGAAGCCCTGCATGTTGGGCACCAGCACCGAATACACGACGCCCGGCTGGCGCGCGATGCCGGCCATCACCTCGGCCGAGGTCGCCATCTGCGGCACCCATTTCGGCGAGACGAACGACGCCGCTTCGATGTTGGCGAAACCGGCGTGCGTCAGCCGGTTCGACCAGCTCGATCTTGACGGCCGGCGGCGATGGTTTCCTTTTCGTTCTGCAGGCCGTCGCGCGGGCCGACTTCGACGATTTTGACCTTGGCGGGCAAGCCGTTCATCTCAATATCCTTTCTGGCGGTCGACCACGCCGGCGATCGGCTGGCCCTCTTCCAGCGCGTGGATCTTGCTCGGCGATCTGGCGCACGCTGGCGGCGCGCAGGGTCAGCGCCGAGACGTGCGGCGTGATGGTGATGTGCGGCTCGCCCCAGAACGGATGCTCGGGCGGCAGCGGCTCGTGGCGCGAACACGTCGAGCGTGGCGCCGGCGATGTGGCCGAGCTGCACCAGCTCCAGCAGGTCGCCCTCGTTGACGTGGGCGCCGCGCGCGACATTGATCAGGTAGGCGCCCTGCGCCAGCCGGCCGAGGCTGTCGCGGTTCAGGATGCCGGTGGTCTGCGGCGTCAGCGGCAGCACGCACACCAGCACCTTGGAAGCGCGCAGGCAAGCGTCGAAGCCGTCGGCGCCGGTATAGCAGGTGATGCCCGGCAAATCCTTGGGCGTGCGGCTCCAGCCGACCAGCGGGAAATCGAAATGGGCCAGGCATTGCGCGATGCGCTGGCCGAGCACGCCCAGGCCGAGGATGCCGACCGTGAAATCGCCCTTGCTGTAGGGCTTCATGAAGCGCCACTCGCCGCGCTGCGCCTGCAGCTCGAACTGGTCGAAGCGGCGGAAATAGCGCAGCACCGCATAGGTCACGTACTCGGCCATCTGCAGCGCCATGCCGGCGTCGTCGAGGCGCACGATCGGCACCGGCGGCAGCGCCTCGCCCAGCTGCAGCAGCGCGTCGCAGCCGGCGCCGAGGTTGAAGATCGCCTTCAGCCCGGCGCGCTCCTGCAGCACTTCGGCCGGCGGCTTCCATACCACCGCATAGTCGGCCGGCTCGCGGTCGCCTTCCTGCCACAAGCGTATCTTGGCCCTCGGCAATGCCTGGTGCAGATCGGCCAGCCACGGCTCGGGATTGCCGCCTTGCGCATAAAACAGGATTCGCATTCCTTCTCCTTAGCCTGAGGGGGCGGGGCCGCTCAGCCCGCCTTGAACGATAACAATTGTGCGCCTTCCGCCACCTGGTCGCCGACCGCGTACAGCAGTTCGTCGACTTCGCCGTCGGCCGGCGCGCTGATGGTGTGCTCCATCTTCATCGCTTCCATGATCAACAGCGGCGCGCCCTTTTTCCACGCTGTCGCCCTTGCCGACCAGCACGGCGATGATCTTGCCCGGCATCGGCGCGGTCAGGCGGCCGCCTTCGGCTTCGGCGCTGCCGGCATGCGCCAGCGGATCGGCGTAGCCGAGCGCGGTATGCGCGCCGCCGCTGAATACGTGAAACAGTTCGGCGCCGGCGGCCGCTTCGCGCACCACCGTGCCGGTGAGCGCGGCGTCGCCCAGCCGCAGGTCGAAATCGTCGCCGACGCGCCGCACCAGCGACAGCGGCAGGCTTTGTTCGCCCTGGGTGAGCAGCCAGCCGCCGGCGCGGTAGTCGACGCCAAGCGGATAGGCGTGGTGCTCGTCGGCGAAATCGAGCCGGCGCGAAAGCGTGCCGTTCAGGCGCCAGCCGCTGCGGCGGCCCCACGGATCGGCGTTGGCGCCTTCCTCTTCGGCGCCCAGGAGCGCGGCGGTCGCCAGCGCCAGCGCCGGCAGCGCGGCCGCCTGCGGCGGCGGGAACAGTTCGGCCTGATGGCGCTCGATCAGGCCGGTATCGAGGTCGGCCGTCGCAAACGGCCGGCTCTCGATCAGGCGCTTGAGGAAGGCGATGTTGCTGGCCAGGCCGACCACCTGGTATTCGGACAAGGCCTGCGCCATGCGCGCCAGCGCCTGGTCGCGATCGGCGCCCCAGACGATCAGCTTGGCGATCATCGGGTCGTAGAACGGCGAAATCGCATCGCCTTCGCGCACGCCGGAATCAATCCGCACCACGCCGCCCGCGGCGCCATTTGCTCCCTCTCCCCCACGGGGAGAGGGGCCGCTGCCGCCGACCTCGAACTCCACCGCCGCCGGCGTGCGCAGATGGCGCAGCGTGCCGATCGACGGCAGGAATCCCTTGTCCGGGTTTTCCGCATACACGCGCGCCTCGATCGCATGGCCGCGGATCGCCAGCTGTTCCTGGCGCAACGGCAGCGGCTCGCCGGCGGCCACGCGCAGCTGCCATTCGACCAGGTCGGTGCCGGTGATCATTTCGGTCACCGGATGCTCGACCTGCAGCCGCGTGTTCATTTCCATGAAATAGAACGAGCCGTCCTGGTTGGCGATGAATTCGACCGTGCCGGCGCCGACATAGCCGACCGCCTGCGCCGCCGCCACCGCCGCCTCGCCCATCGCGCGCCGGCGCTCTTCGGTCATGCCGGGCGCCGGCGCTTCTTCCAGCACCTTCTGGTGGCGCCGCTGCACCGAGCAGTCGCGCTCGAACAGGTAGACGCACGTCGCCGTGGCTGTCGGCGAATACCTGGATCTCGATGTGGCGCGGGCGCGTCAGGTATTTTTCGACCAGCACGCGGTCGTCGCCGAAGCTGGAAATCGCTTCGCGCTTGCAGGAGGCCAGCGCCGCCTTGAAATCGGCCGACTTCTCGACGATGCGCATGCCCTTGCCGCCGCCGCCGGCGGACGCCTTGAGCAATACCGGATAGCCGATGCGGTCGGCTTCGGCGTTGCAGCAGCGCCGGGTCCTGATTGTCGCCGTGATAGCCGGGCACCAGCGGCACCTTGGCCTTTTCCATCAGCGTCTTGGCCGCCGACTTCGAACCCATGGCGCGGATCGCCGCCGCCGGCGGGCCGATGAACACCAGGCCGGCGCGCGCGCAGGCATCGGCGAAATCGGCGTTTTCCGACAGGAAGCCGTAGCCGGGATGGATCGCCTGCGGCGCCGGCGGCCAGCGCCGCCTCGATGATCTTGTCGCCGCGCAGATAGCTTTCCTTGGCCGGCGCCGGGCCGATCCGGACCGCTTCGTCGCATACCGCGACGTGCTTGGCATCGGCGTCGGCGTCGGAATAGACGGCGACGGTCTTGATGCCCAGCTGCGCGCGGTGGCGGCGACGCGGCAGGCGATTTCGCCACGGTTGGCGATCAGGATTTTGTGTGAACATGCGCTTCTTTCAGAGGTTGGTTCTCTTTTATTCATCACGCCTCGGGCTTGCCTGGGTCTGGGTACAAATCTCACCTCAAGTGCCGCCGCCATGTCGGCGCACTACCCTCTTCCCGGCCCTCTCCCTGCCAGGGAGAGGGTGTGTATCAAGGCTTGCAGGTCGGCGCGGCAGCCGGCGCCGCCTCGCGCGTATGCAGGCCGAGCTTGGCCAGCAGCGCGCGGTCGTCGTCGGCTTCCGGATTGCCGGTGGTCAGCAGCTTGTCGCCGTAGAAGATCGAGTTGGCACCGGCCAGGAAGCACATCGCCTGCACCGCCTCGCCCATCTGCCGGCGGCCGGCCGACAGGCGCACGCGCGCCTTCGGCATCGTGATGCGCGCCACCGCGATGGTGCGCACGAACTCGAGCGGGTCGAGCGGGTCGAGGCCGTGCAGCGGCGTGCCTTCGACCTGCACCAGGTGGTTGACCGGCACCGATTCCGGATACGGATTCAGGTTGGCCAGCTGCGCGATCAGGCCGGCGCGCTGCGCGCGCGATCTCGCCCATGCCGACGATGCCGCCGCAGCAGACCTTGAGGCCGGCTTCGCGCACGCGACCCAGCGTATCCAGGCGGTCCTGGTACTCGCGGGTCGAGATGATGTTGTCGTAGAACTCGGGCGCGGTATCGAGGTTGTGGTTGTAGTAGTCGAGCCCGGCGTCCTTCAGGCGCTGCGCCTGGTCTTCCTTCAGCATGCCGAGCGTGGCGCAGGTTTCCAGGCCGAGCGCCTTGACCTCGCGCACCATGTCCTCGACCTTTTCCATGTCGCGCTCCTTGGGCTCGCGCCAGGCGGCGCCCATGCAGAAGCGGGTGGCGCCGTTGTCGCCTTGCGGCGCGCGCGGCTTCCAGCACGTCCTCGGTCGACAGCAGCTTCTTGGCCACCACGCCGGTGTCGTAGCGCGCCGCCTGCGGGCAGTAGCCGCAGTCTTCCTCGCAGCCGCCGGTCTTGATCGACAGCAGCGTCGCCAGTTCCACCTCGGTCGGATCGAAATGGGCGCGGTGCGTCTGCTGCGCGCGGTACATCAGGTCATTGAACGGCAGATCGAACAGCGCCAGCACTTCCTCGACCGGCCAGGTTTCGGCGGCGATCGGCGCCACCGGCTGGGCCGGTGCATGGAACGCCAGCGGATGCGCTTCGGCTGCGCGCGGGGTTTCCAGTTCGGGGTGAGACATGAGGGTTTCCTTTTGCATCAAAAAGTGAAGTCAGACGTGTTTGCCGGGCCAGCCCGGCAGGCACGAAAAATCGATATGGGCGGCGGCCGCCGCCGCCGACGCCAGCGGCAGGCGCGGCACCCGGCCCAGCAGCGGCGCCGGCAGGCGCGCCGCCAGCGCCTCGACATTCTGCGCCGCGTTCGGCAGTTCGGCATCGACCACGTTGGCGACCCAGCCGGCCAGCCGCAGGCCGCGCGCGGCGATCGCTTCCGCCGTCAGCAGCGCGTGGCTGATGCAGCCCAGCCGCAGGCCGACCACCAGCACCACCGGCAGCGCCAGCTGCTGCGCCAGGTCGGCGGTGTCGAAGCGCTCGGTGAGCGGCACGCGGAAGCCGCCGACGCCTTCGACCACCACCGCGTCGGCACGCGGCCGCGATCTCGGCGTAGCAAGCCAGGATATGCGCCGGCTCGATCGCCACGCCCTCGCGGGCGGCGGCGATGTGCGGCGCGGTCGGCTTGCCGCAGCAGGTAGGGCGTGGTCAGCGCTGGCGGCAGGCGCTCGCTGCTGGCGGCCGCCAGCATGTCGGCGTCGTCATTGTGCCAGACGCCGTCGCGCAGTTCGGCGCCGGCGGCGACCGGCTTCATGCCGGCCGTGCGCACGCCGCGCAAGCGTCAGCGCATGCAGCAAGGCGCTGGAGATCAGCGTCTTGCCGATTTCGGTATCGGTGCCGGTGACGAAATACGCGGCCGGTTTCGACTGTGCGCTCATGCCGCCTCCGGCTGTTCCAGCGCGTTGAAGGCGGCCGCCAGTTGCGCCACATCCTGCGCCGTATGCGCCGCCGACAGGGTGATGCGCAGGCGCGCGGTATCGGCCGGCACCGTCGGCGGCCGGATCGCCGGCACCCAGATGCCTTGTTCGTGCAGCACGGCGGCGGCGTGCAAGGCATCCTGGTTGGCGCCGACGATCACCGGCTGGATCGCGGTCGCCGACGGCAACAGGCTCCAGCGCCGCAAGCGCAAGGCGCCCTGCAGCTGCGCGATCAGCTGCCGCAGGTGGGCGCGGCGCTGTCCGCCCTCGGCGCCGGCGATCAGGTCGACGCTGGCCAAGCAGCGCATGCGCCAGCGCCGGCGGCGCGGCCGTGGTGTAGATGTAGGGGCGCGCGCGCTGCACCAGCCACTCGATCACGGTCTCGTGCGCGGCGACGAAGGCGCCGCCGACGCCGGCCGCCTTGCCCAGCGTGCCGATATAGACCAGGTGCGGCGAGCGCAAATCGAAATGCTCGAGCGCGCCGCGGCCGTTGGCGCCCAGCACGCCGAAGCCGTGCGCGTCGTCGACCACCAGCCAGGCGCCGTGGCGTTCGCACAGCGCCAGCAGCTGCGGCAGCGGCGCCAGGTCGCCGTCCATGCTGAACACGCTGTCGGTCACCACCATCTTGGTCTGGGCGCTGCTGGCTTCTAGCAGGCGCTCCAGCTGCGCGGCGTCGCCGTGCGGATAGACCTGCACCTGGGCGCGCGCCAGGCGCGCGCCGTCGATCAGCGAGGCATGGTTCAGCTCTTCGCAAAACAGCTCGGCGCCGCGCCCGGCCAGCGCCGTCAGCACCGCCAGGTTGGCCATGTAGCCGGTGCAGAAGTACAGCGCGCGCGGCGCTTCCAGATGCGGCGCCAGGAATTCGGCGAAGCGCTCCTCGAGCAGCACGTGCGCGCGCGAATGGCCCAGATCAGGTGCGAGGCGCCGCTGCCGACGCCATAGCGCGCCGCGCCTTCGCGCAGCGCTTCGACCAGGCGCGGATGCGCGGCCAGGCCCAGATAGTCGTTGCTGCAGAACGCCAGCATGGGGCGGCCGTCGACCGTCACGTGCGGCGCGCAGGGCGTATCGGCGACGCGGCGGCGGCGGCGCAGCCGCGCGGCGTCGAGCTGCTGCAATTCGCGTTCGAGGCTGGCGAGCAATTCCATCAGTTGCCTCCCATCACTTGTTCGAATACCGCCTGGGTGCGCGCGGCCAGGCCGTCGATCTCGTCATCGTCGAGGATGTACGGCGGCATCAGGTACACGGTACGGCCGATCGGGCGCAGCAGCAGTTCGTGCTCCAGCGCCGTGCTGAAGAACTTGCGGCGAAAACTGCCGGATCGTCGGTCTGCGCATCGAAGGCCCAGATCATGCCGCGCTGGCGGAAATGCCTGACCTGCGGATGCGCCGCCAGCGGCGCCAGGGCCGCCGTCAGGCGCGCCGCGCGGACGCGGTTGCGCTGCCAGCACGTCGTCCTCGTCGAAGATCGCCAGCGTCGCCAGCGCGGCGCGGCAGGCCAGCGGATTGCCGGTGTAGGAATGCGAATGCAGGAAGCCGCGCGTGACGTCGGCATCGTAAAACGCCTGGTAGATGGCGTCGCGCGTCATCACCAGCGACAGCGGCAGGTAGCCGCCGCTGATGCCTTTCGACAGGCACAGGAAGTCGGGCCAGATCGCCGGCCTGCTCGCAGGCGAAGAAGGTGCCGGTGCGGCCGCAGCCGACCGCGATTTCGTCGGCGATCAGGTGCACCTGGTAGCGGTCGCACAAGGCGCGCACTTCGGCGCAGGTAAGCCGGATCGTGCATCGCCATGCCGGCCGCGCATTGCACCAGCGGCTCGACGATCAGCGCGGCGATCTTGCCGGCGCGTTCCTGCAACAATTTTTCCAGTTCGCCGGCGGCGCGGCGCGCGACATCGGCCGCCGTTTCGCCGTCGCGCGCCTGCCGCGCGTCGGGGCTGGCGACCACGTGGGCGTTGTGCAGCAAGCGGGCCATAGGCATCGCGGAACAGCGCGACGTCGGTCACCGCCAGCGCGCCGATGGTTTCGCCGTGATAGCTGTTCTGCAGGCAGACGAATTCGCGCTTGTCCGCTTGGCCGCTGTTGCGCCAGTAGTGGAAACTCATCTTCAGCGCGATCTCGACCGCCGAGGCGCCGTCCGAGGCATAAAAGCAATGGCCCGAGCACGCCGCCGGTGCGCGCCGCCAATTGTTCGGACAGCCGCACCACCGGCTCGTGCGTGCAGCCGGCCAGCATCGCGTGTTCCAGCGTATCCAGCTGGTCCTTCAGGGCGGCGTTGATGCGCGGATTGGCATGCCCGAACAGGTTGACCCACCAGGAACTGATGGCGTCCAGATAACGGCGGTTGCCGGTGTCGTACAACCAGGCGCCTCGCCCGTGGCTGATCGGGATCAGCGGCACAGGATTTGCTGCGGCGTGATGCTGCATCTGGGTACACGGATGCCACACGCTTTGCAGGCTGCGCGCGACCCAGTCGGTTTGTTGATCTGACTTCAAAAAACTGCTCCAAAGCTATCCATTTTGCTCCCCTCTCCCGCAAGCGGGAGAGGGGCCGGGGGAGAGGGCGGCCGGGTCAGGGGCGCTCTGCGCCGCCAAACGAATTGCCTCCAACACGCCCTCAATTTCTTGCATCACTTCATGATTCCAAAACCGTAACACGGTATATCCCTGCTCTTGCAGCCACATATCCCGACTTCGGTCATATTCAGCGTTTTCCTGATGCTGACCGCCATCGGCTTCGATAATCAAATTGCATTTCATGGCAGATGAAATCGACGATATACGGGCCGAGTGGCTTTTGCCGCTTGAACTTCAGGCCCATGAAGCGATGCGCCCGCAGGTGCTACCACAGGCGTTGCTCGGCTTCGGTTTGATGGCTTCTGAGTTCTTTGGCGCGTTCCAGCAGCGACATTTTCCTCCTTCTGGCCGCCTCGTTCCTCCTCTCCCCCGGCCCCTCTCCCGCACGCGGGAAAGGGGAGCTGGCTTCTTAGCTATCCAACCATCCCGGCTTGCGCTTCTCCAGGAACGAGCGCACACCCTCGCGTCCTTCGTCGGAGGCGCGGATCTGCGCGATGCCTTCGACGGTGCCGGCGATCAATTCGGCGCTGATCGGCATGCCTCCCACCTCGCGCACCAGGCGCTTGGCCTGGCGCACCGCGTTCGGGCTGTTGGCCACCAGCGCCTTGACGATGGCGGCGGCGGCGGCGTCCAGCGCGTCGGCCGCCACCACCTGGTGCGCGAAGCCGATGCGCAGCGCCTCGGCCGCCGAAAAGCGTTCGGCCGAGAGGAAATAGCGGCGCGCCGCATTTTCGCCCATGGCCTTGATCACGTACGGCGAAATGGTGGCCGGGATCAGGCCGAGCCGCACTTCGGACAGGCAGAACTGTACCGGTTCGGCTACCAGCGCGATGTCGCAGGCGGCCACCAGCCCCATGCCGCCGGCGTAGCAGTCGCCCTGCACTTTCGCCAGCACCGGATGCGGGCACAGGTAGATGGTGCGCAGCATCTCGGCCAGCAGCGCGGCATCGGCGCTGTTTTCCTCGTAGCTGTAGCCGGCCATGCGCTTCATCCAGTTGAGGTCGGCGCCGGCGCAGAAAGCCGGACCGCGCGCCGCCAGCACCACGGCGCGGATCTCGTGGTCGGCGGCAAGCCGGTGGAACACCTGTGTCAGTTCGGCAATCGTGGTGTCGTTGAAGGCATTGCGCACCTCGGGCCGGTTGAGGGTGACGGTGGCGACGCGGCCTTCCTGCAGCAGTTCGAGCGTTTGGTAAGTCATTTGTTTCCTTCCGCAACCAGAAAATAAATCAGGTCGAGTTCGGGGCAGGCAGCGCCCATGGCGGTCAATGCGGCGCTGATCTGGCCGCGATGATGGGTGCCGTGGTTGTATACATGCGCCAGCGCGCCGGCAAACGGCACCGTGACCGGCTTGCCGGCGGTGGTGCGATAGCTGAGGTTTTCCGCAAGGCGCGCGCAGTCCAGTGACAGCGAGCCAGCCGCTCCAGCGCCCGGCCGCGGTCTCCAGCGCCTGCGCCAAGGCGGGCCGCCCGGATTCCAGCTCGGCATTCAGGCGCAGGACCGGCGAGGCGCCCTCGGCAATACGCGCGTACCAGATCCTCTCGCCGACCAGCAGGTGATTCAGCGTGCCGTGCACCGAGCCGAAGAACAAGCCGCAGTCGCGCCGGTAGCGCGCCTCGTCCAGCGGCGCCACCGCGGCCAGCAATTTGCCGGTGGCCCAGACGTGATAGCGCGCCAGCATGGCAAAATGGCCATGCATCGCCGCCTCGCTGCCGCCCGCCGCACCTGCGCGCACTTGCCCATCCTGCATCATTTTTTCCATACGACCTCGTCATCGACCGCATACAGGCTGCACTCGGCCTTGGCGTATTGCTTGCAGATGCTCAAGGCGCGCGCCATCGCGTCCGGCACGGCCGAAGAGTACGCGTACTCGCCGCGCGGTCCGATCGCGTAGGCGCGCGGCACGTCGAACTGCAGGAAGCGCCGGTACTTTTCCCGGCCTTCGGCGCCGACCCTGGGCAACCGGTCGAGCTGATCGATCCGCGCAAAGCCGCTGGGCAGCGGCGCGCCGGCCGACCGCGGCACGGCAAAGCCATGCTGCCCGAGAAACTGGTCGACCAGCGCACGCCACAGCGGGAAGCCCTTGCCGTACAGCGCGTGGCCGTCATCGCCGAAGGCCGGCATGGCCTTGAACTCGCCGAGGCCGCCGTTCTTCACGAATTCCGCATGCCAATGCTTCGGATACACCGGCCCCATGAACTTGTCGTTCTCGGTATACACCCACATGGTCGGCACGCGCGCGCTCTTGCCGTAGTCGCCGAAGGTCTTCTGCAACAGTTCGGGACGGCAGGGTTGGTAGGCGTGCGTGGCCGGATTGGCGCCGGCGCCGCCGGCGAAGTTGATGGCGGCCACCACGCCGGGCGGATTCTGCGCGGCCAGCGCGATGCTGGTGGCGCCGCCGTAGGACTGCCCGAGCAGCACGATCCGCTCCGGGTCGGCAAACGGCTGCGCCCTTGCGTGGGCCAGCACGGCCAGCGCGCCGGCCGCCGCCGCCCCGAAGCCGGACGGATAGTCGGCGCGCTGGCACGGGCCGGTATATTCGGGATCGGGCTCCAGGCCGGAGGCGCCGTAGCCGATGCGCGTCGGCACCCAGACCGCGAAGCCGCGCCGCACGAAATAGCGCGCGGCCTGGACGTGGCGCTGGCGCGCCGGCTGCGCGCGGTCGGTCGGGCTGCGGCCGTGCAGCAGCACGGCGATCGGAAACGGCCCGGCGCCGTCCGGCTTGAACTGCGTCACCGTCATCGCGCGCGTGACTTCGGCACCGGCCTTGGTGCGCACCGTGACCGGCAACTGGAATACGCTTTCATTGAGGGCGGCCGCCAGCTGCTCCTGTGCCTGCGCCCGTGCCTGCAGCGCTGCCTGCACCATCAGGCAGGCGAACGAGAACCGGAAAAACAGGCGGTTGCGCATCGCCATCACATCCTGAACACGCCGAACTTGGTGTCCGGGATCGGCGCGTTCAAGGCGGCGCTCAAGCCCAGCCCCAGTACCATGCGCGTATCGGCCGGATCGATCACGCCGTCGTCCCACAGGCGGGCGCTGGCGTAGTACGGGTGGCCCTGGTGTTCGTACTGGTCCTTGACCGGCTGCTTGAACGCTTCTTCCTCTTCCGCGCTCCAGACCCCGCCCTTGGCTTCGATGCCGTCGCGCTTGACCGTGGCCAGGACGCTGGCGGCCTGGTCGCCGCCCATCACCGAAATCCGCGCGTTCGGCCACATCCACAGGAAGCGCGGCGAAAAGGCGCGGCCGCACATGCCGTAGTTGCCGGCGCCGAAGCTGCCGCCGATGATGACGGTGAATTTCGGCACCGCCGCGGTGGCCACCGCGGTCACCATCTTGGCGCCGTTGCGGGCGATGCCTTCGTTTTCGTATTTGCGGCCGACCATGAAGCCGGTGATGTTCTGCAGGAACACCAGCGGGATCTTGCGCTGGCAGCACAGCTCGATGAAATGCGTGCCCTTCAGTGCCGATTCGGAAAACAGGATGCCGTTGTTGGCGATGATGCCGACCGGCATGCCGAAGATGTGGGCAAAGCCGCAGATCAGGGTGGTGCCGTAGCGCGCCTTGAATTCGTCGAATTCGCTGCCGTCGACCACGCGCGCGATGATTTCGCGCACGTCGAACGGCTTTCTGGTGTCGGCCGGGATCACGCCGTACAGCTCGTGCGCCGGGTAGTTCGGCTCGACCGGCGCGCGCAGCGCCGCAGCGTGGGTTTTTTTCCGGTTGAGATTGCCGACGATGCTGCGCGCCAGCGCCAGCGCGTGCAAATCGTTCTGCGCCAGGTGATCGACCACGCCCGACAGCCGGGTATGGACGTCGCCGCCGCCCAGGTCTTCGGCGCTGACCACTTCGCCGGTGGCGGCCTTCACCAGCGGCGGGCCGCCGAGGAAGATCGTGCCCTGGTTCTGGACGATGATCGACTCGTCGCTCATCGCCGGCACATAGGCGCCGCCGGCGGTGCACGAGCCCATCACCACCGCGATCTGCGGGATGCCCTGGGCCGACAGCTTGGCCTGGTTGAAGAAGATGCGGCCGAAATGCTCGCGGTCGGGGAACACTTCGTCCTGGTTCGGCAGGTTGGCGCCGCCGGAATCGACCAGGTAGATGCAGGGCAAGTTGTTTTGCTCGGCGATTTCCTGCGCGCGCAAATGCTTTTTCACCGTGATCGGGTAATAGGTGCCGCCCTTGACCGTGGCGTCGTTGCAGACGATCACGCACTCCTGTCCGGCGACGCGGCCGATGCCGGTGATGATGCCGGCCGAGGGTGCGGCGCCGACGCCGTGCCGGTCCTTGTACATCTGGTAGGCCGCCAGTTGCGAGAATTCGAGGAAGGGCGTGCCGGGATCGAGCAGCATCTGCACCCGCTCGCGCGGCAGCAGCTTGCCGCGCGCCACGTGCTTCTTCGCTCGCCTCCTCGCCGCCGCCTTGCGCGATCGCCGCCACCTTTTGCCGCAGGTCGTCGACGATCGCCTGCATGGCTTCGGCGTTCTGGCGGAAATCGGCGTTGCGCGGGTTCAGCTTGCTTTCCAGTTGCGGCATCGTGTGCATCCTTTTTTCTGGTTATACGGGTGGGGCACTCACCCCTCCTGCTCGGACGGAAAACCGCCATCGACATACAGCCAGCGGCCGTCGACCTGCTCGAAGCGGCTGATTTCATGCAGCCGGCGCGCGCGCCCGCCGAGCTTGTAGCGGGCGACGAATTCGACCGTGGCATGGGCGCCGTCCTGCGCATGGCGCAGCACCTCGAGACCCAGCCATTTGACGCCGTCGCCGTCTTCCAGCACCGCGCTCGCCGGCCGCGTCGCCGGGTGCCAGGTCGCCTGCAGATAGGCTTCGTCGCGCAGCACGTAGGCGCTGTAGCGCGAGCGCATCAATTCCTGCGCGCTGGCCGCCGGCGCGCCGCCGTGATAGCGGCCGCAGCAGGCGGCATAGTCGGGTGCGCCGCACGGACAGGCCGGCGACGCGGGGGTCTTGGCGCGGCGCATCAGGCTTTCTTTTCCTTCTGCGCCACCGGCGCCCCGGCCGCCTTCCAGGCGCCGAAGCCGCCGTCGATATGGGCGACCGGCGCCAGTCCCATGTCCTGCACGGTCTTGGTGGTCAGCGCGCTGCGCCAGCCGGCGGCGCAAAAGAAGATGAATTCCTTCTGTTCGCCGAACACCGGCTTGAAATACGGCGAGTCGGGATCGATCCAGAATTCGATCATGCCGCGCGGCGCATGGAAGGCGCCGGGCATGACGCCTTCGCGCTCCAGTTCGCGGGCGTCGCGCACGTCGACAAAGCAGACGTTCGGATCGCCCAGCTTGGCGCGCGCCTCCGCCACCGAATAGGTCTTGATCTGCGCGCTGGCCTGATCCACCAGCGTCCGGTATCCCACTTTCATCTGCGCCCTCCTCGTTGCTCGCTTACAGTGCGGGAGTATGCCAATAAATAGGGCAATTCCCGCTGGAATTTAAAGCCACTTCAAAAATACTCCCGCCGGCACAAAGACGCGGCCGGAACCCGCTCATATCTTGCCGTCGCGCAGATACGCCTCCAGCTGTTCGAAGCGGTCGAAGCCCCAGAACGCTTCGCCATCGACGATGATGAACGGCGAACCGAACACCTTGCGCGCCAGCGCCTGGTCGACCTCGGCCTTCAGCTGATCCTTGATCGGCTGGCTGTGGATGGCTTCGCCCAGCGCGGCGGCGTCGACGCCGAGGCCGGCGGCGATCGCCGCCACCTGCTCCGGCTCGCCGATGTTGACGCCGTCGACGAAGTAGGCGCGGTACACCGCCTTGGCGAATTCGACGGCGCGCGCCTTGCCGTGCTGGTTCTGCACCCACAGCATGGCGCGCGCCGCGGCCTGGGTCGACAGCGGGAACGGTTGCGGCCGGCGGTAGGCGATGCCGTGAAAGCGCGCGCTGCGCTCGAAATCGTGCAGCGCATACTCGCCCTTCAGCGGAATCAGGGGCAGCGGCGCGGCGCCGGTGGCCTTGAACGCAACGCCGAGCAGCACCGGATGCCAATCGACGGCGCGGCCATACCGGGCGCCGAGCTGGTCGATGCGCTGCGCGGCGAAATAGCCGTACGGCGACGAAAAGTCGAAATAAAAGTCGATTGCCGCTGCCATCGTTCCCCCTGGTTATATGCATCCACTGACCGGGCCGGCCATCGCCCCGGTCTCGTTTTTTTCCAGCAGCGCCGCTGCCCGTCCGTGCTACCAGGCCAGCCGGCGTCCGCTATGGTCGCGATAGCTGCCGCTGTCGCCCGGCGTCAGCTTGTCGATCACGCGCAACAGGCCGCGCACGCTGTCTTCCGCGCTGGTCGGCGCGTTCGGGCCGCCCATGTCGGTGCGCACCCAGCCTGGGCAGAGCGCGACGAAGATCGCGTGCGGATGATCGAAGGCCGCCGTCCTGACCGCCATGTTCAAGGCCGCCTTCGACACCCGGTACAGCCAGCCGTAGCTCGATTCCGCTTCGCCGATGCTGCCCATGCCGCTGGACAGGAAGGCGAAGCGGCCGCGCGCCGCCTCCACCATCGGCGCCACCAGCGTGATCGCCTGCATCGCGCCGAGCACGTTGGTGTGCATCACGCGGTCGAACTCCGACACGCTCGGCGCCGACACCCGCCTGGTGCGCCGGGCCGTAGACGCCGGCGACATACACCGCGAGGTCGAGCTGCTCGCCGTCCAGCTGCCAGCCCAGCGCCGCCAGCGAATCCGCCTGGGTGACGTCGAGCTGCAGCGCCTCGGCGCCGTCGGCACGCAAGGCCGCCAGCGCCGCATCGTCGCGCGCGGTGGCGAACACCTTCCAGCCGGCGGCCAGCAGCTGGCGCACGAACTCGCGGCCGATGCCGCGCGAGGCGCCGAGGATGAGTGCGGTGGACATGGCTTGCCCTTTTCAAACCGGGCCGCAATCACGGCCCGCATTGCTCCCTTTGCCGCCGGTCCCGCGGCTTTCAGCGGGAACCCGGTGTCGTTGCTGTTCCGGCCAACGATCACATTACGCCAGCCGGATGCGGCGGACGACAGACTTAGACCAGCTCGATCGCCATCGCCGTGCCTTCGCCGCCGCCGATGCACAGCGAGGCGACGCCGCGCTTGCCGCCGGTCTTCTTCAGCGCGCCGATCAGCGTCACGATGATGCGCGCGCCGGAGGCGCCGATCGGATGGCCGAGCGCACAGGCGCCGCCGTGGACGTTGACCTTGTCGTGCGGAATGCCCATTTCCTTCATCGCCGCCATCGGCACCGCCGCGAACGCCTCGTTGATCTCGAACAGGTCGACATCCTTGGTCGTCCAGCCGGTTTTCTTGTACAGGTTTTCGATGGCGCCGATCGGCGCCGTGGTGAACCAGTTCGGCTCCTGCGAATGGCGGGCGTGGCCGACGATCTTGGCGATCGGCTGGCAGCCGAGCTTTTTCGCGGTCGATTCGCGCATGATCACCAGCGCCGCGGCGCCGTCGTTGATCGAGGACGAGGAGGCGGCGGTGATGGTGCCGTCCTTCTTGAACGCCGGCTTCAGGGCCGGGATCTTGTCCAGCTTGGCCTTGGCCGGGCCTTCGTCCTTGCTCACCGTGACCGGGCCGCCGCGTCCGGCCACCGATACCGGCGCGATTTCCCACTCGAACGAGCCGTCGTGGGTGGCGGCCTGCGCGCGCTTGACCGATTCGATCGCGAACGCGTCCTGCTGTTCGCGCGTGAACTGGTACTTGGCCGAGCAATCCTCGGCGAAGGTGCCCATCGAGCGCGCATTGCCCTTTTCATCCTTGGTATACGCGTCTTCCAGGCCGTCCATCATCATGTGGTCGTAGATCATGCCGTGGCCGATGCGATAGCCGCCGCGCGCCTTCGGAATCAGGTAGGGCGCGTTGGTCATCGATTCCATGCCGCCCGCCACCACCACGTCGTTGGTGCCGGCGACGATCGAATCGTAGGCAAACATCGCCGCCTGCATCGCCGAGCCGCACATCTTGGACAGGGTGACGGCGCCGGCCGAGACCGGGATGCCGGCCTTGATCGCCGCCTGGCGCGCCGGCGCCTGGCCCTGGCCGGCCATCAGGCAGTTGCCGAACAAGACGTCCTGGACGTGGCTGGCTTCGAGGTTGGCGCGTTCGAGCGCGGCGCGGATCGCGATCGCGCCCAGGTCGCTGGCCGACAATGAAGAGAAATCGCCCTGGAATGCGCCCATGGGAGTACGGGCCGCGCCTACGATGACAATCGGGTCATTCATGATGTTTCCTTTAGGTTCACGAGGTTGAAGTTGACGGCTGAGATACGAAATGGGGTGCAGCTTGAAATACAGCCGGGCCGGCGCCCTGATGGCTGAAACGCAATTCCTGCGGATAGGGAAACACGTCCTCGACGCATCCTTCCATTATCCGCTGTTTGCGCATCTGCCAGAACTGCGCGGTCAGCAAATCGGCATGGTGCTTGAGGAAGAATTTTCTGACGTTCGGGTTGCCCAGCAGGAAGGTGCCGAACTGCTCGGGGAAGACGTCGTTCTTGTGCACCGGGTACCACGGCTCGTCCGCCATTTCCTGCTCTTCGTTGTGCGGCGTCGGGATCACGCGGAAATTGCAGTCGGTGATGTATTCGATTTCGTCGTAGTCGTAGAACACCACGCGGCGGTGGCGCGTGACGCCGAAGTTCTTGTACAGCATGTCGCCGGGAAAGATATTGGCCGCCACCAGGTCCTTGATCGCATTGCCGTATTCGCGCACGCCGTGCTCCAGCGCCGCCATGTCGCCGCGCTTTTCGGCGGCGGACAGCCAGATATTCAGCGGCACCATGCGCCGCTCGATGTACAGGTGCTTGATGATGATCTGGTCGCCGTCTTCTTCGATCATCGACGGCGCCACTTGCTTCAGCTCGGCCAGCAGTTTCGGCGCGAAGCGCGCGCGCGGGAAGGCGACGCTCGAATATTCGAGCGTATCGGCCATGCGGCCGACGCGGTCGTGGTTCTTGACCAGCAGGTATTTTTCCTTGACCAGCGCGCGCGTGGTTTCCTTGGGCGCCGGGAAATAATCCTTGATCACCTTGAACACATAGGGAAACGACGGCAAGGCGAACACCGCCATCACCAGCCCGCGGATGCCGGGCGCGGTGTCGAAGCGGTCCGAGGAATGCCGCAGGTGGTGCAGGAAGTCGCGGTAGAACAGGGCCTTGCCCTGCTTTTGCAGGCCGAGGATGGTGTAGATCTCGCTCTTCGGCTTGGTCGGCATCAGGCCGCGCAGGAACTGCACATAGGCCGAGGGCACTTCCATGTCGACCAGGAAATACGCGCGCGTATAGGAAAACAGCACGCTGATCAGGATCGGGTCGAACAGCACGGTGTCGAGCACCAGCTCGCCCTTGCGGTTGTACAGGATCGGCACCACGAACGGATATTCGCGCGCGCCGTTGATGCCCTTGCCGACGATGTAGGCGCCCTTGTTGCGGTAGAACAGGCTGGCCAGCACCTGGATCTGGTGGTTGGCTTCCAGCGTGTCGCCGTCGAACTGGGCGCGCAGCCGCTGCTCGACCAGGGCCACGTCGCGCTCGAGGTCGGCGAACGGCGCCGCCAGCTGGAAATTGGTGACGATGCGCGACAGCGTGTAGTGCAAGCCGTCCTTGGCCGGGTAATAGACGCGGTAGGTCGGCGCGATTTCCTCGGTCTCGATGTATTCGGTGGCCACCGCCGGCCGCACGAAGATGAAGCGGTTGTGGAAATAGGTGCGGTGGCGGATCTTGCAGAACACCGAGTTGAAGAAGGTCTCGGCCAGTTCCGGCTGCTTGTGGTCGGTCAACAGGCCGATGTAGTGCAGCTTGACCTCGTGCCAGACCTCGTCGGTCAGGTCGCTCGTGGTGGTATTCGTCTTCCAGGATCTGCACGCATTCGCGCACGCGCGCGTCGTAGAAGCCGATGCGCCGGATGGCGGCGGCCTGCGCGGTCTTCCAGTCGCGCGCCTCGAAATAGCGCTTGGCGTCCTGGCTGGCCTGGCGGAACAGCCGGTAATGCTTGTCGAAGCCGTCCAGCATGGTGCGCGCGATATCGAACGCGATCTGGGACGACAGCAGCTTGGGGAAGGCTGGATGCATGTTCAGAGCCCGAATTGATCTTTCCAGGCTGCCAGTTTAGCCAAATCCACGCCGATGCCGCCGCATACCACCACCAGCGGGCGCGCAAACGGCGCCAGCACCGGCAGATTGCCATAGGCCACCGCCAGCGCCGCGCCGCAGGCCGGCTCCACCAGCGTGCGCATATCGTCGGCGAAGCGAAGGCAGGCGCCGGCCGCCGCGGCGTCGCTCACCACGACGTTGTGGATGACGTGGCGCCGGCTCCAGTCGAAGGCCTGCCGGGCGATGCGGCGCGCGGCGAGCGAGGTGGCGATGGTGTCGATTTTCGCCAGCGTGACCGGTTCGCCGGCCTGGACCGCCGCCTGCATCGAGGCCGCGCCCGCGGTTTCGACCGCGATCACCGGCACCGCGGCCATGCCGTTGCGATGCATGCCTTCCAGCACGCCGCACAGCAGGCCGCCGCCGCCGACCGCGCAGATCACGGCATCGAAGCTGGTGCCGATTGCCGCGGCTTGCCGCACCGCTTCGTCGATCAGGGTGGCGTTGCCGTCCCAGATGTCGGGGTGGTCGAATGGCGGCACGTAGAGCGTGCCGGCTTCGGTGCACAGGCGCAGCGCGGCCTGGTTCGATTCGTCCCAGACTTCGCCGTCGACGATCAGCTCGGCGCCGGTGGCGCGGATTTTCTGGCGCACCGATTCGGCCGTCGTGCGCGGCACCACGATCGTGGTGCGCACGCCGAGCGCGACGCCGGCGCTGGCGGCGGCAAAGCCGGCATTGCCGCCGGACGGGCAGACCAGGTGGCGCGCGCCGGCCGCCACCGCGCGCTGGCACAGGAGGCCGATGCCGCGCAGCTTGAAGGAGCCGGAGGGCTGGGTGTTTTCCATCTTGAGCCAGAGGTCCTTGCCGAGTGCGGCGGAGAGGGGGGCGTGGCGCAGGAGGGGGGTCTGGATGTGGAGGGGGGGCATGGGTTGCTTCAAAGCTATCGTTGGGAGTTGGAGGCGAGCCGCTATTGTGAGGTCAGGAGGTATTTCAGGTTGTCGATTTCGCGAGTTTGATGAATTTCCTGACTTCCTAACTTGAAGTGAGCTTTTTTGTAGCCAGGCGGCCTTGGGGGATTTCGACGGAAATCTAGTGGCGTTCGTTGTTTGATGATTGCATTGCGACTTCGTAGTGACTGGCCGGGGGTGGCCCGGCGGCCACTTACTTTTCTTGTCTCGCCAAAGAAAGTAAGCAAAAGAAGGCGACCGCAAGGACGCTGCCCTGCGGCTTCCCGCCGCTGCGGCGCCAAAATCGGGAAACGAAACCAACTCGCTGCGCTCAGACATGTTTCGTTTCTGGTCCGATTTCGGCACCGCATCAGCGGCAGCGTCCCAAGCGGGGGTACGTCAACGTCAAAAGCGAAATCAAACTGCAACTGCAACTTCAAACCATCTGGGCGCGACAGATACTCCCTATGCCAATCTGCTATCTCGGGCGCTAAATGGCATTTTTATCAATATACTCCCGCGATCGTTCTAGCGCGTTTCCGCAAACAATTCGCGGCCGATCAGCATGCGGCGGATTTCGCTGGTGCCGGCGCCGATTTCGTAGAGCTTGGCGTCGCGCCACAGGCGGCCGGTCGGGTTTTCGTTGATGTAGCCGTTGCCGCCCAGGGTCTGGATCGCTTCGCCGGCCATCCAGGTCGCCTTTTCGGCCGAGTACAGGATGGCGCCGGCGGCGTCCTTGCGCAGGGCGCGCACCGCGTCCGGCGTGGTGGCGCGGTCGCAGGCCTGGCCCACCGCGTACACATAGGCGCGGCAGGCCATCATGGTCGAGTACATGTCGGCCAGCTTGCCCTGCATCAGCTGGAATTCGCCGATCGGCTGGCCGAACTGCTTGCGCTCGTGCACATACGGCACCACCGCATCCATGCAGGCGGCCATGATGCCGAGCGGGCCGCCCGACAGCACGGTGCGCTCGTAGTCGAGGCCCGACATCAGGACGTTGACGCCCTTGCCCAGGCCGCCCAGCACGTTTTCGGCCGGCACTTCGCAATCCTGGAACACCAGTTCGCCGGTGTGCGAGCCGCGCATGCCGAGCTTGTCGAGCTTTTGCGCCACCGAAAAGCCCGTGAAAACCCTTTTCGATCAGGAACGCGGTCATGCCGCGCGCGCCGGCTTCGATATCGTTCTTGGCGTACACCACCATGGTGTCGGCGTCGGGACCGTTGGTGATCCACATCTTGCTGCCGTTCAGGATCCAGCGGTCGCCCTTGAACTCGGCGCGCAGCTTCATGCCGACCACGTCGGAGCCGGCGTTCGGCTCCGACATCGCCAGGGCGCCGACGTGCTCGCCGGAAATCAGTTTCGGCAGGTACTTGGCCTTTTGCTCGGGCGTGCCGTTGCGCTTGATCTGGTTCACGCACAGGTTCGAATGGGCGCCGTAGGACAGGCCGACCGAGGCCGAGGCGCGCGAGATTTCTTCCATCGCCACGATGTGCGCGAGGTAGCCCATGTCGGTGCCGCCGTATTCCTCGCCGACGGTGATGCCGAGCAGGCCGAGCTCGCCCATCTTGCGCCACAAGTCCATCGGGAACTGGTCGCTGCGGTCGATTTCGGCGGCGCGCGGCGCGATCTCGTTGGCCGCGAATTGCTGCACGGTTTCGCGCAGGGCGGCGATGTCTTCGCCGTGGTCGAAGGTCAAACCGGGTAAGTGGATCATGATGTCCTCGAAGGGTTGTCTGCAGGAATGACGAACAGGGTCTGCTGCATGGCGGCGCACAGCTTCTCGCTGCCGTCGCGCACGGCGAACACGTCGGCGCGCGTCACCACCAGCGTGCGCCCCAGCTTCAGCACCTGGCCGCGCGCGATCAGCGCTTCGCCGACGCCGGGCGCCACGATGTTGATTTTATATTCGGCGGTCAGGCATTCGGAATGCGGCAGCAGTAAGGTGTTGGCGGCATAGCCACCGGCGGCTGTCGGCCACGGCGCCGATCACGCCGCCGTGGAAAAAGCCGTGCTGCTGGGTGACCGCGCCGCTCATCGGCAGCACGATCTCGCAAGCACCCTGACGCAGATTCTGCAGGCGCGCCTGCCACGCCATCAAGGCGCCCTGGCGACCGAAACTGCGCTGCAGCAGGACGGCGATGGATTCGGCAACGGGTTCGGCGGCTGTCGGCATGGAAAGAACGCGCAAGTTTGGCAAATCGGAGCGGGTGGATGGGGGGCGCCCGGAAGGAGCGTGGCATCCATCATACTCAAGATTGACGTTTACGTAAACGTCAAGCAAACCGGCATGAAAACACGCCTTGCGAACGCGCTCCGTGGAGCGCCATCCTCACCCGCCATTCCCTGCCGGGGCAGCGCTCGGCAAGCCGGCGCCAGGCGCAGGGGCCGGCTTCACGCGCAAGGCCGCGGCACGGCATAATGCGCGCTTTGCCGGAAATTTCTCATGAGCTTCGCCGCCTGGATCACCTTCTTTGTCGCCGCCTGCGTGATCGCCGTCTCGCCCGGTTCCGGCGCCGTGCTGTCGATGTCGCACGGCCTGTCGTATGGCGTGAAGAAAACCACCGGCACCATCCTCGGCCTGCAGGCCGGCCTGCTGCTGGTGCTGTTCATCGCCGGCGCCGGCGTCGGTTCGCTGCTGCTGGCCTCGGAATTCGCCTTCAACATCGTCAAGGTGGTCGGCGCGCTGTACCTGATCTACCTCGGCCTGGCGCAATGGCGCACCCGCGTCGACGGCCAAGCGGCGACGCCGGATGCCGCGCCGCTGACGCGCCCGCAGCTGGCGGTGCCGGCTTGGCGCAAGCGCTTCCTGCTCGGCTTCCTGACCAATGCCACCAATCCCAAGGGCATCGTCTTCATGGTGGCCGTGCTGCCGCAATTCATCAGCCACGACAGCGCGGTGCTGCCGCAACTGCTGATCATGGCCGCCACCATGTGCACGATCGACCTGGTGGTGATGCACAGCTACGCGCTGGCGGCGGCCAGCATGCAGCGCTACCTGCGCGATGCGCGCGCCGTGAAACGGCAGAACCAGCTGTTCGGCGGCGTGCTGATGGCGGTCGGCGCGGCGCTGTTCTTCGTCAAGCGCAGCCCGGGTTAGACACACCGTTTTTGACGTTGCGGTTGAAGTTGTTGCTGCTTTTGACTTTGACCTGAATCCCGCTTGGACGCTGCCGCTGATGCGGCGCCGAAATCGGATCAGAAACGAAACATGTCTGAGCGCAGCGAGTTGGTTTCGTTTCCCGATTTTCGGCGTCGCAGCAGCGGGAACCCGCAGGGCAGCGTCCTCGCGGTCGCCTTTCTTTGCTTACTTTCTTTGGCGAGACAAAGAAAGTAAGTGGCCGCCGGGCCACCCCCGGCTAGTCACCACGAAGTAGCAACCGTATCGCTTAGCGCACAAACGCCACTAGGTTCCCGCCTGCGCGGGAACGACAAGTTAGAGTTTGATGGCCATCGCAATAGCGGCGAAGGGCTGCTCCTGCAACCAGCCCCTCACGGCACCTTCCCCCGCCATTCATCCGTATCAAATTTCTCCCGCACCAACGTCTCAGCCGCCGCCAACTCCAGCGCCAGCAAGCCGCCCTCGCTCAAGCCATGGCGCCGGCGAAAGGTGCCGATCATGCGCTCGATGATCGCCTCGCGCGGCAGCCCAGTCTGGCTGCGCAGAGGATCGACGCGCTTGGCGGCGCTGGTGGTGCCTTTGTCGGACAGCTTTTCGCGGCCGATGCGCAAGACTTCCAGCATCTTTCCGGCGTCGATGTCGTAGGCCATGGTGACGTGGTGCAATACCGCGCCGCCGCGATGCGCCTGCGCCGCGCCGCCGATCTTGCCGGCGGCCGAGGTGATGTCGTTCAAGGGCTGATACCAGGCCTCGATGCCGAGTTCGCCCAGCGCGGCGACGGTCCAGGCATCCATGTGCGCATACGCCTGCGGGAAGCTCATGCCGTGGATCAGCGACAGCGGCGCGTAGATCGAATAGGTGATGGTGTTGCCGGGCTCGACGAACATCGCGCCGCCGCCGCTGATGCGGCGCACCACCTCGATGCCGTGGCGGCGCGCGGCCTCAAGGTCGACTTCGTTTTTCAGCGACTGGAAGATGCCGAGCACCACCGCCGGCCCGGCCCATTCCCAGATGCGCAGGGTCGGTGGCCGCCGGCCGGCGGCCACTTCGTCGACCAGCACCTGGTCCAGCGCCATGTGCTGCAGCGGCGTCTGCGGCGCGGTATGGATCAGTTGCCAGTCGTGCTGGTTCCAGTCGCTGCGGCTCATGCCAGCGCCCTTTGCACGACGACCGCGATGCCTTCCGGCGACAGGCCGTACATCATGACCGGCACGTCCAGCGCCGCCAGCGCCAAATCCACCGCCCGCACCAGCTGCTCGGCGCCGCTGGCGGCCGGCAAGCCCTCGAGCGCGGCATCGATCGCCTCGAGCGCGTGCGGCGGTTCGAGAAAGAAATCGCCGCTCAAGCGCACCTCGCGCAATGCGCCGTCCACCACGCGCAAATCGACCACCACCAGCTTGCCGCCCGGAATCTTGTATTCGCCATGGCGCAGCCCGGCATCGGGCGTCGCGGCCTCGCTCAGCGCCGCCGGCGTCATTTGGCCGCCACCTTGCGCGGCTTGCGCTGCAGGGTAAGCAGGCGCTTGCATTCGGCTTCGTGCGCGGCGACTTCGGCGAGCGCGCCTTCGAGGTCCTCGCGCTGCTGCTCCATCTTTTCGCGGTGCTGTGCCAGCACCTGCAGGAAGCGCTCGAGCTGCGCCTCGGTGTCCTTGGGCGATTCGTACATGTCGACCAGGCTCTTGATCTCGGACAGGGTCAGGCCGAGCCGCTTGCCGCGCAGCGTCAGTTTCAGCCGCGTGCGGTCGCGCGCGCTGTAGACCCGGGTGCGCGCCACGCCTTCGCGCAGCGGGCTGATCAGGCCCTGGTCTTCGTAGAAGCGGATGGCGCGCAGCGTGATGTCGAATTCGCGCGCCAGTTCGGCAATGGTGTAGGTCGGCATGGTGTCGGGATGGAATGCGGTGGCGAACGGGGAACAGCCTCTTTTGCTAGAATTGCCGTTTACGTTAACGTAAACCGTATTGTAGGCGTGCCGGCCTGCAATGTGAATCCCGCCGCCAGATTGCAAAGGAAATCCATGAATCCTCTCGAAGCCCAGCTTGACTACCCGTTCGGCGACACCCTGCCGGAACCCGGCACCGTGCTTGAAATCGCGCCGGGTGTGCTGTGGCTGCGCATGGCGCTGCCGTTTGCGCTGAACCATATCAACCTGTGGCTGCTGGAGGATGAAGTCGAGCAGGACGGCAAGCCGGTGCGCGGCTGGACCGCGATCGATTGCGGCATCGCCAGCGACGCCACGCGCGCTTCCTGGGAAACCATCTTCGCTGAACACCTGCGCGGGCTGCCGATCGTGCGCGTGCTGGTCACGCATTGCCATCCCGACCACGTCGGCCTGGCCGACTGGCTGTGCGCGCGCTGGCAGGCGCCGCTGTGGATGACCGCCGGCGAATACACCTTCGCGCGCATGATGTCGGCCGCGCTGCCGGGCGCCGACGGCTTGGCGGTGCTGCCGCATTTCCAGCGCAACGGCCTGACCGATCCGGCGCTGCTGGAACAGATGCAGGGCCGCAAGAACCATTACGCCTCGCTGGTGCCGGCGGTGCCGCACGCCTATACCCGGCTGCAGGACGGCCACGACGTGCAGATCGGCGGTCGCGCCTGGCGCGTGATCACCGGTTTCGGCCATGCGCCGGAACACGCCTCGCTGTATTGCGCCGAGCTGAACCTCCTGGTGTCGGGCGACATGGTGCTGCCGCGGATTTCCACCAACGTCTCGGTGTTCGCGATCGAGCCGGACGCCAATCCGGTGCAGCAGTATCTCGATTCGCTGGAGAAATACGCCGACCTGCCGAACGACGTGCTGGTGCTGCCCTCGCACGGCAAGCCGTTTCGCGGCCTGCACACGCGCATCAGGCAACTGTCCGAGCACCACGCCGAACGCCTGGCCGAGGTGCTGGAAGCCTGCAGCGTGCCGCGCTCGGCGGCCGACATCGTGCCGATCATGTTCCGCCGCCCGCTCGATGCGCACCAGTTCGGCTTTGCGCTGGGCGAGGCGCTGGCGCACCTGCACAAGCTGTGGCTCGACCGCGTGCTGGTGCGTACCGAGGACGCCGACGGCATCTTGCGCTTCCGCCTGCGCGCGGCGGCCTGAAGCGCCGGCGCTCCCAACATTTACCCCTCGCCATCTTGAAACCGTCCGAGCCCAGCGCCGCCGCACCTGCCCTCCGCAGCGCGCCGGCGCTGCCGCTCGCGATCGCCGTCAAGCTGGTCTTGGTCGCCCTGTTCTGGGGCGGCACCTTCGTTGCCGGCCGCATCGTGGCGCAGGTGATCCCGCACATGATGGCCGCCACCGGCCGGTACGCGGTGGCCTGCGCGCTGCTGCTGCCGCTGGCCTGGAAGCTGGAAGGCGGCCTGCCGCGCCTGGACCGCGCGCAGCTGCTGACCACCTTCGCGCTCGGCACCACCGGCGTGTTCCTGTACAACGCCTTCTTTTTCGCCGCGCTGGGGCATATCCCGGCCGGCCGCACCGCGCTGTTCGTGGCGCTGAGTCCGATCATGACCGCGCTGGCGCTGGCGCTGTTTTTCAAGGAGCGGCTGGGCGCGCGCCGCTGGTTCGGCATCGCGCTCGCCTTCGTCGGCGCGGCGGTGATCGTGGCGCGCGGCGACCTGCTGGGCGCCTGGCGCGACATCTCGCAGTCGCTCGGCACCGGCGAGCTGCTGATGTTTTGCGCGATCTCCAGCTGGGCCGCCTACACCATCCTCGGCCGTTACGCGCTGCGCGGGCTGTCGCCGATCGCCGCCACCACCTACGCCTCGCTGTGGGGCTTGCTGCTGCTGGCGATCGGCGCCGCCTTCGAATTGCCGCAACTGCACGCCGATCAGTTCAGCTGGCAGGTGATCGCCGCCCTGCTGTATCTGGGCGCCTTCGGCACCGTGGTCGCCTTCATCTGGTACAACGAGGGCATCAGGGCGATCGGCCCGGCGCGCACGGTAGTGTTCACCAACCTGGTGCCGGTGTTCGGCATCACGCTCGGCGCGCTGATGCTGGACGAGGCGATCCTGATTTCGATGGTGCTCGGCGGCCTGCTGGTGATCGCCGGAGTTTCCCTGACCAACCGCTAAACCTGGAGCAGCTATGAATTCACCGATGATCCGCGCCCGCGACTTTCGCGCCGAGCGTGCCTGGGGCGCGCGCGACATCGCCCGCATCGAGGGCGCCACGGTGCGCCTGCACTGGACCGACCAGCCCTACCAATGGCATGTCAATGACGGCGCCGAAGTGTTCGCGGTGCTGGACGGCGTGGTCGAGATGCACCACAAGGTCGACGGCAAGATCGAGATCGCGCGGCTGACGGCCGGCGATGTGTTCTTTGCCGATGTCGGCTGCGAGCATGTGGCGCATCCGCAGGGAGAAGCGCGGATTCTGGTGGTGGAGAAGGCCGGCAGCGTATAGGAAGCAATATACTCCCATCTATACCAGCTTATTCCGTAGGCAAACAGGCCGGAATTACCACATACTCCTAGAACTCTTGCCAGCCGGCGCAAAGCCGTTGCTGGCCCGCTTGCGCCGGCGCCCGGCTGCTCACTCGCGCGGCTTGCAGCGGGAAGCCAGTGGCCTGTTCACCGTCTCGCCGGCACCGGCCCGCTCCCATGGCGCACGCTATGCGCCTCTCGCCCGCGCGCGAACGACAAACAATTCAAGGCCATCCACCGTCCCGAGCCTTGGCCGAGACGCAGCGGCCGCGCGGCGCCGGCACACGGACATGCCGGTTTTCCACTTCGCCACTATTCCTTCGACCACACCGCCAGTTCATAGCCGTCCGGGTCGGTGAAGTGAAAGCGGCGCCCGCCGGGGAAGGCGAAGATCGGCTTGACGATGTTTGCCCCCGCCTGTTCCAGGCGTTGCTGGCTTGCGCCGAGATCCTCCGCATAGAGGATGACCAGCGGTCCGCCGGGCGTGACCGGGCCGCCGGTGGTCAGTCCGCCGGTCAGGCGGCCGTCGCTGAATTCGCAATAGGCGGGGCCGTAATCGGTAAAGCTCCAGCCGAAGGCTTTTCCATAGAATTCACGCGAACGGCCGATGTCGCTGACATTGAACTCGATATAGTCGATCCGTTGCTGCTTGGTATTGGCGCTCATGGCATCTCCACGATGGACTGGTTGGTTTCAGGCAGGGCCATATCCGCGGCATCGGCGAAGCCTTGCATGAATCGGCAGGCGGACGCTGGCGGCGATACGCGGGCGGCAGGGTTGCAGGCGCAATCGGGTCTTTGCGACATCGATCCGCTCAGCCCTCCACCTTCTCCTTGCGCGGCTTGTGCGGCGCCCTGGCGAACGCAAAGTCGTACAGCCAGTTCGGCAACAGCCGCAACAGCTTGGCGACCACGCCCATCTGCCACGGAATCACGCGGTAGCTGGCGCCGGCGGCGATCGCGGCGGCGGCGCGCGCGGCGAACTTTTCCGCCGGCATCAGGAACGGCATCGGGTAGGGATTGCCGCGCGTCATCGGCGTGTCGATGTAGCCGGGCACGATCGTCACCACCGGGATGCCGGCGGCGCGCAGCTCGACCCTTAGCGATTCGCAATAGCTGATGACGGCCGCCTTCGAGGCGCTGTAGGCGCCGGCGCCGGGCAGGCCGCGGATGCCGGCGACGCTGCCGATGCCGACCAGCCGGCAGCCGCGCTGGCCGTCGTGCGCCTGCTGCCGCATGGCGGCGAGGAAGGGCGCGAAGGTGGCGACCGTGGCGCTGACGTTGACGGCGATGATCTGCTCGAACACCGCGAGGTCGGCGGCGCGCTCGGTCAGCGTGCCGTGCGAGATGCCGGCGCTGGCGATGACGATGTCGGCGCCGCCGTGCGCCGCGATGAAGTCGGCGGCGGCGGCGGCCAGCGCCGCATGATCGGTCACGTCCAGCGCATAGACGCGGTGCCGCTCGGGATGCGGCAAGGACGCGGCCAGCTGTTCCAGCTCCGGCCGCCGCCGCGCCACCAGGCCGAGCTGCGCGCCCTGCTGCGCATAGTGGCGCGCCAGTGCGGCGCCGATGCCGCTGGATGCGCCGGTGATGAAAACGCGCTGCATGCCGCCCTCCCCTGTTTCAGCTCAAAAAAAACGTCCGCCCTCTTGCGAGCGGCGGACGCGGTGCGATCGAAGCGGCTGGACTCAGCCCATGCCGCCTGACCGGATTTATTTCTTTTTCGCGGCTTCCTTGGCCGGCGCCGCGGCCGCTGCCGCCGCCGGTGCCCGTTCCTTGGCCGCCTTCGCCAGCAGGAAGTCCATCACCTGGAAGGTGGCCGACTGCAGCACCGGTTCCGGCTTGTTGCCGATGCTGGCGCCGACGATCGACGGCGAAGTCAGATAGCGGCCGTCGACCGCCAGCAGCGGCACGCCGTCGACCTGGTAGGCCGCCTGCAACTGGGTCGCCTGCCGCACCTTGGTCTGCACCGCGAACGAGTTGTACATATCGAGGAATTTCTTCTTGTCGACGCCCGGCTGCTTGCCGATGAAATCGGCAATCTCGTTATCGGTGTCGAGCCGCTGGCGCTCGACGTGGATGGCGTGGAACACCTTCTTGTGCAGCTCGTCGACCTGGCCCAGCGCTTCCAGCGTGTAGTACAGCTTCTGCTGCGGGATGAAGGAATCGCGGAAGGCGATCGGCACGCGCTTGAAGACGATCTTGTCGCCCTGCTTCTTGACCCAGTCTTCCAGCCCCGACTCCAGCGCATTGCAGTGCGGGCAGCTGTACCAGAAGAATTCGGTGACTTCGACCTTGTTGCCGGCCGTCGTCTGCTGCGGCTGGTCGAGCGTGCGGTAATCGAGCCCGCTTTGCGGGCTGGCGGGAGAAGCGGCGGCGGACAGCGCCAACAGGCTGAAACCCACAGCTGCCAATGCCTTGGAAATAAGTCGCATACGGTTCCTTTTCAAGAAATTGAATGAATCAAATCATTTGGCGGTGCGCACCACGGCGGCGTCGACACCATTGTCGGTCAGCTTGGCGCGCACGCGGTTCATCGCTTCCATCTGCGCGAACGGTCCCAGCCGCACCCGGTACAGCGTGCCCTGATCGGACTGGCGCTCCGACACCTGCGCCTCGAAGCCGAGCAGCGCCAGCTTGGCGCGCGTGCTTTCGGCATCGGCCTGCGAGCGGAAGGCGCCCGCCTGCAAATAGTAAATCCATTGGCCGTTGTCCGCCTTGGCCTCGGGTTTTTCGGCTTTTTTCGGCTTGTCGAGGATCGAGTTCTCGACGATCGGCGCCCGCGTTTCGGGCGGCTGCACGGTATTGGGCGGCACCGGAACCGGCGCGGCGCTCTCCGGCGCGGCGTTTTTGGCGGTGTCGCGCTTGCCGTACAGCGGCAGGTTGGGGTCGGCGATCTGGCTGGCGCCGGCGTCCGCGCTCTTGTCGGGCCGCGCCAGCTTGTTGGTGAACGGGATCGGCGTCTTCATGATCATCACCGCCACCACCACGGCGATCGACAGGCCGATGATCAGACCCAGGATCAGTCCGAGAAAAGTGCCGCCCGCCTGCTTGCTTTTGTAGTTGAACATACGTTCCCGATTACATCCTGGCCGGCGCCGAAACTCCGAGCAGCGCCAGTCCGTTTCTCAATACCTGGCGCGTCGCGCACAGCAAGGCCAGCCGCGCCATTTTGATCGAAGCGTCGTCCACCAGCACCCGCTCGGCGTTGTAGTAGCCGTGCAGTTCGCCGGCCAGCTCGCGCAGGTAGAACGCCACCTGGTGCGGCCCCAGTTCTTCCAGCGCCTTCTGCAGGGTTTCCGGATACTCGGCCAGCTTGGCCAAGCAGCGCGGTCTCGCGCGGCGCCGTCAGCGGCGCCAGGTCGACGCCTTCCAGCGTGGCTTCGTCGCCGCCCCACTGCGCCAGCACCGAACAGATGCGGGCATGCGCGTATTGCACGTAATACACCGGATTTTCGTCGGATTGCGCGCGCGCCAGGTCGACGTCGAACACGAATTCGGTGTCGGCCTTGCGCGAGATCAGGAAGAAGCGCACCGCATCGCGGCCACGCGTCAAGTCGCGCGCGCCGTCTGCCGCATCGGCGGCGTCGCCGGCCGACCATTCGATCAGGTCGCGCAAGGTGACGTAGGAACCGGCGCGCTTGGAAATCTTCACTTCCTCGCCGTTCTTCATCACCGTCACCATCTTGTGCAGCACGTAGTCCGGATAGCCGCGCGGAATGCCGATGTCGAGCGCCTGCAGGCCGGCGCGCACGCGGGCGATGGTGCCGTGGTGGTCGCTGCCCTGGACGTTGATCGCCTGGCCGAAGCCGCGCTGCCATTTGCTGACGTGATAGGCGACGTCCGGCACGAAGTAGGTGTAGGTGCCGTCGGACTTCTTCATCACGCGGTCCTTGTCGTCGCCGTAGTCGGTGGTGCGCAGCCACAGCGCGCCGTCCTGCTCGTAGGTCTGGCCGGCCGCGACCAGCGCCTCGACCGTGGCGTCGACCTTGCCGTCGGCGTACAGCGACGATTCCAGGTAGTAGTTGTCGAACCTGACGCCGAAGGCCTGCAGATCCAGGTCCTGCTCGTGGCGCAGATAGGTCACGGCGAATTTGCGGATCGATTCGAGGTCGTCGGCGTCGCCGCTGGCCGTCACCGGCTCGCCATCGCTGGCGGCGACGGTCTTCTGCGCCAGGAAGTCGGCGGCGATGTCGGCGATGTAGTCGCCGTTGTAGGCCGATTCCGGCCAGGCGGCGTCGCCCGGCTTGAAGCCCTTGGCGCGCGCCTGCACCGACAGCGCCAGGTTGGCGATCTGCACGCCGGCGTCGTTGTAATAAAACTCGCGCGTGACGTCGAAGCCCTGCGACTGCAGCAGCGCCGCCATGGCGTCGCCCAGCGCGCCCTGGCGGCCGTGGCCGACGTGCAGCGGGCCGGTCGGGTTGGCCGAGACGAATTCGACCATCACCTTCTTGCCGGCGCCGGCCGTGCCTTGGCCGTATTGCGCGCCCTGGCTGCCGCACCGCCTCGACCACGGCTTGGCGCGCGGCGGCGGACAGGCGCAGGTTGATGAAGCCGGGACCGGCGATTTCGGCGCTGTCGATCAGGCCGGCGCGCGCCGGGTTGGCCAGCAGCGCCGTCACCAGCGCCTGCGCCAGTTCGCGCGGATTCTTTTTCAGCGGCTTGGCCAGCTGCATCGCGATGTTGCAGGCGACGTCGCCGTGCGCCGGGTCGCGCGGGCGCTCCAGCGTGACGGCGGGCGGCGCGGATTCGGCGTCGGTCAGCAATGACTGCAATCGCCTGCTGGAAGAGCGCAATGATGTGTTGTTTTTGGTGGACGAGCATGGGTTGGGAAGTGGGTGGAAGCGGCGCCGGTCACGGCGGACGGATACCGGCGCGGAAAGAAAAACCAGCCCCGATTATACCGGCTTGGCGTGGCGCGCCGGGCATCGCGAACGGGCAGGAGTGCAGGAAAAATGCCCGCCATCCGCCGCCGGGCGTTACCCGGTCCGCATGGGAGCCTTTTATATACTGGATACTGTATTTTCAAACTCGAAGGCAATGTGACCGGAATAGCAGCAAAATCGCCTATACCCCTCCCTTTTATACCGTCAATCGGGGCTGTGAAGGGATTGGACTGCACATTACCCTGCCTGTCGCTCCCGGCGCAGCGGAACGGCAGGCAAAACAAAGCGTCCACAACCTGGCTTCGACCTTGCGCTCCAGCCCTGAAATTGTTGACCAATCTGCCAGCCGAGCGTCCCGTCAAGTCAGCGCCTTCAGAACTCGGCAAGGATTGCCGACGGCGACGCAATTCGCTGGAATCGGCTTGGTCACCACGCTGCCTGCGCCTATCGTCACGTTCGCGCCGATCTCCACGCCCGGCAATACCGTCACGTTGGCACCGATCCAGACGTTGTCGCCAATGACGATCGGTTTGACAAACTCCCATCCGGAAGTCCGGATAAGCGGATCGATCGGATGCGCGGCGGTGGATAGGATGACATTGGGGCCGATGTACACGTTATCGCCGAGCGCGACGCGGGCGGCATCCAGGATCACCAGATTGTGATTGGCGTAGACGTTCTTGCCGAGTTGGATGTTGTAGCCGTAGTCGCAATAGAACGGCGGTTCCAGGTAGGCATCCGTCGCATAGCCGAAGAGTTTTTGCAAGGTGGCGGTATCGAGCGCCATCGCGTATTGATTATATTGATGGCACAGGCTCTTGGCCCGCCGCCGTTCAGCGCTCAGTTCACCGTCATTGGCGAGATAAAGCTGGCCGGCCAGCATCTTGTCTTTCTCACTACGCAGTTGGTCCATGGCTCCCTCGAGATTGACGTGCGGATATTCGGCAAACGCACCGGTATCCCGCTTCGTTCCATTCGCGGGCGCTCAGTTCCATCCGCGCTGGGGCCGCTGCCGCCGGCTCATGGCAAGCATGCTTTTGCGCAGAGCAACATCGTGCGAATCGACTAAGCTGGCGTACCGAAGCCCTCGTGGATACCCACCGACAAGCGATGAGCGCCACCCTCCTCCTCTCCGCACGCCGCGGCCGTCAGCTGGCGCGA
>CAVPMM010000019.1:0-158251 GCA_963706525.1 uncultured beta proteobacterium
ATGGTTGGCTTTGGTATGTTGATAACGGTTGTCGAGTAAGAGCGCCGACGCTTTCCGGGCGCATGATTGATTTGGCGGCAATGCGCTTTAATGCCGGGAGACGCGCTTCCTGCAACGTTAAGGAGGCTGCTGGAACTAAGGACGAATTTGCGCCGTATTGTTTTTATTTGTCGCGCTAAGCTGTATCGGCGATAAAAAGCAAAACGGCCCCCATTTCTGGAAGCCGCATGTCAGGTGGTGCCGGGAGCCGGAATCGAACCGGCACGGTGTCACCACCGCGGGATTTTGAGTCCCGTGCGTCTACCTGTTCCGCCATCCCGGCAACGCGCGGCTATTATCCCCGATTTGTCCCATCGGAGCAAGAACCGGCGTAGCTCCGGCGCGATATCGTGTCGTGGGGGAAAGGCGTATCATCGCCGGTCTGATTGACAATACCGCACGGATGCGGTGACAGCTGATGAAATCCGGAAAAGTCCGCGAAGTCCTGCTTGGCAAGGCGCTCGACCCCTTGAAAACCGAGACGCGCCACTCGCTGGCGCTGGTCGCTTTTCTGGCCTGGGTCGGGCTCGGCGCGGATGGCTTGTCGTCTTCCTCCTACGGTCCCGAAGAGAGCTTCCGCGCACTCGGCGACAATACCCATCTCGGCCTGTATCTGGCGGTCGCGACCGCGCTGACGGTGTTCATCATCGCGCTGGCCTACAACCAGGTGATCGAATTGTTTCCGACCGGCGGCGGCGGCTACCGCGTCGCCACCAAGCTGGTCGGGCCCTACATGGGCCTGATTTCCGGCGTCGCGCTGATCCTGGATTATGTGTTGACGGTGGCGATCTCGGTGGCGTCCGGGGTGGATGCGATCGCTTCGCTGTTGCCGCTGTGGTTCCAGGATTACAAGCTGTGGGCCGAGGCCTTGTTCATCGCGGTTCTGATCGTGCTCAATCTGCGCGGATTGAAGGAGGCGATCAAGGTCTTGCTGCCGATTTTTCTCGGCTTCGTGATCACGCATCTGGTCTTGATCGTGTATGGCATCGTGGCGCACGCCGAAAACCTGCCGGCGCTGATTCCCGGGACGCTGGCGGAGACCGGCTACCTGGCCAGCAATATCGGCTGGGCCGGCGTGGCCGGCATGCTGCTGCTGGCGTATTCGCAGGGCGGCGGCACCTATACGGGCCTGGAGGCGGTATCCAACAACGTCAACATCCTGAAAGAGCCGCGCGTGCATACCGGCAAGATCACGATGCTGTACATGGCACTGTCGCTGGCCTTTACCGCCGGCGGCATCTTCATGCTGTACATGCTGTGGGATGCCAAGCATGTGCCGGGCGAGACGCTGAACGCGTCCACCTTCAAGGCCATCATCGAGCACATGGGATTTGGCGAAATGGGGAACCAGCTGATGCTCAGCATCGTGCTGGCGTTCGAGGCCGGCCTGTTGTTCGTGGCCGCCAACACCGGCTTTCTCGGCGGCCCGGCGGTGCTGTCGAACATGGCGGCGGATTCGTGGGTGCCGCACAAATTCCGCTATCTGTCGACGCGCCTGGTGACCCAGAACGGCATCTTGCTGATGGGCATTGCGGCGCTGGCGATCTTGTTCTGGACCGGCGGCAGCGTGACGCTGTTGATCGTGCTGTATTCGGTATCGGTATTCCTGACCTTCGCCATTTCGCTGTTCGGCCTGTGCCTGTACTGGTGGCGCCGGCGCAGGGAGTCGGAGCCGTGGAGGCGTCGGCTGGCGCTGTCGCTGCTGGGCTTCCTGATTTGCGTGTCGATCCTGCTGGTGCTGTCGATCGAAAAATTGGCCGAAGGCGGCTGGGCCACGGCGGTCATCATCGGCGCCGTCTCCGGCTTGTGCATCTACATCCGCAATCACTACCGCGAGACCAAGGACGCGATCCGTTCGGTCGACCAGGTGTTCGCCAACCAGCCCTTCGGCCTCCATGCCGGGCCGGTGCTGCCGCATCCCGAGGACCAGACCGCGGTCTTCATCGTCGGCAATTCGCGCGGCGGCGGCCTGCACGCCCTGCTCTGGGTGCAGCGCATGTTCCCCGGCCATTTCAAGAATTTCCTGTTCGTCAACGCCCGCACCGTCGATTCGCATGCCTACGGCGGCGAGGGCGCGGTCGAGCAGATGCGGGTGGAGGCGAATGCGACGCTCAAGTTCTTCGTCGATTTCTGCCATAGCCACGGCATGGCGTCGGCCTCCTACCTCGGCTTCGGCACCGACGTCGTGAACGAGGTGACCAAGCTGTGCGAATCGATCAGCAAGGAATACCCGAATTCGATTTTCTTCACCAGCAAGCTGATTTTCGAGCAGGACAACTGGTTCACCCGGCTGCTGCACAACCAGGCGGCGCTGGCGATCCAGCGGCGGCTGCATTTCGACGGTTTGCAGATGGTGATATTGCCGATGAAGGTATAGCCCGCGGCCGGCGCAGTTCAGCCGCCGTGCAGCTCAGCCGTCGTGCTCGAAGCTGCGCGCGATTTCCGTGGCCAGTTCGCTGCAGCGTTCGGCGGCCGGATCGTCGAGGCAGGCGGCGATCGCGCCATCGTATTGGCTCAATTGCCGCAGCCGCTGGGATTCCACTTTCGACAGCGGCAGCCAGCTGCTGCCCAGCACCAGATATCCGAGCCGCGTACAGACCTGTTCCAGGCTCGCATAGGGCGCGGCGCCGGCTGTCGAAGGGGCGGCGATCTGCAGCGCCTGGCCCGAGCCCAGCAGTGCGTATTCGAGGCGGCGGCGGTCTTCGACAAAATCCGGGTCGGTGAAATCCTGTTGCGAGAGGATGCGTTCGAGCACTGCCTGCGACGCCAGGGAAATGCGGCGAATGCTGGCTTTCGCCAGGGCCGGCGCCGAGCGCGGACCGATGAGCCAAACCATCGCCAGCGCGATCAGCACCGCGATCAGCGTGTCGATCCAGCGATTGGCGGCCAAGGCCAGCGGCGTTTGCGCGGGACTGAGCGGCACCGTCATGTACAGCGCCAGCAGGGTGATGAACACGCTGCCGTAGAGATAATTGCGGCCGGTGATGCGCGAAATCGGCCACAGCAGCGCGCACAGCAGCACAACGTAGGCGGCCTCGCTCAGGTGCAGGCGCGAGAGCGCGACGAAGATGCCGATCCCCGCGCTGGTGCCGAGGAAGCGCTGCACGCCGCGCAGCGTCAGGCTGGTTTGCGAACCCGGATAGGACAGCACCAGCGCAATCACCAGGCTGGCCCAGAACGGATGCTGGTCCCTGGCCCAATGGGTGATGCCAGCGGCGATGACCAGGGCCGTGCCGACGCGCATCAGGGTGATCCATGTCATCGAAGGCCAGCTCAGCTCCGCTGCCAGGCGGTAGCGCAGGCTGGGTTCGCCGATGGCGCTGCGGCGCGTATCGCCGCCGCTAACGTCGGTTGTCTGGCCCGAGGCGCTGCCGGCCTGGTAGAGGTAGGGATCGCCGTCGGCGGCGAGCAGGTGGCGTTCCACGATATCCACATACAGTGCGCGATAGCGGCGGTGCACCTTGTGCAGCTCATGCTCGACCCGCCGCGCCGCGGCGTTATCGTCCTGGCCCGCCCCGGCCATGAAGGCCGACCAGGCGCGCTGGATGGCCGCCGCCGCGGCGGCGAACGGAGCGTCGATCTTGGTGCCGGCGCTGGCGGCCGGCTCGACCGCCCTGGCCAGCGCCTGTACCGCGTCGGCCGCGGCGGCGATCGCGCGGCGTTCGGCCCGATAGCGGTCATAGACGGCGTCCGCCATGGCGAACAGGATGGCCAGCGCATTGCCGAGGGCGACGTACAGCAGGATGGTGCCCAGGCGCATGCCGCCCTGCGCCAGCGTGGCGCCGCCGCCGACCATGAGCACGAAAAAATACGGACCGGGCGGCCCGAGACCGAGCAGGATGTTGGCGATCACCGCGGCCAGCGCCACGGCCAGGTAGACCAGGATGGTGAGCGGCAACGAAGCGGCAGCGAGCACGCCCAAGGCGATCGCAAGCAGCATCAGCGCCGATACGGCGAGATACACCTTCAGGCGCGGCCGGGCGGCCTGGCCGCCGCCGAACAGGACGATGTAGCAACCCAGCGCCACGATCAGGCCGTGGATGAATTGCCCGGCCATCGAAAATCCGATCAGCGCCAGATAGACCGGCGCGATCAGGCGCAGATTGTCCTGCCAGCTCATCGACGGCGGACGCATCGCGAACAGCTCGCGCCAGGAAGGATGCATGCCAATCCCTTTTGTCTCGGTGGTCTTCGTGCGCGGACAGGGTTTTCCTTGCACCCCGCGCCGCCGCATGGCGCCACGGCGAGGTTGCCGCAAGCCGCGGCCAGGACAGATGAAGCACGCCAAGGGCGCCCGGGATGCGCCGTGCCCATGCGGCATGCCGTCAGCCGTGCCGGTGCCTGAAAATATAAGCCCGGCCAGACGCGTCCCAAACCGTCCATGGCAAGCGCATCGGCAAACCCTTGCCGTTGGCAAGCAAACGCTGTCTCTGGATGTCGGACCGGCACCACAATACCGGCGTTTTATGGCGGAGGTTTGATATGGCGCAAACTTGCTACCCAGAAATAGTAGATACTGGGAAGTACTTTCCCAACGGATATTTTTTGCCATGAAGCAGACTACCCACAGCGAAGAAATGATCGAAGACTTGGTCAACCTCCATTGCGGCGAAGCGGCCGACGCGCGCACGCGCCACGTCTATCGCGAGGCTTTGCGCAGCCTGGTGCGGCTGGCGAAGGCGGAGCAGATGTTCGAGATGAAATCCGATATCCGCATGCTGATCAATGCCCCGACCGACACGATGTTGCATTGAAGTTCAGGGCGCTGTCCGAAATATGGCGCTTTCCTATACTCCCATCTACACTGTCAAATTCCGCAGGAAATTCCTGCGAAATTGATCGATACTCCTAGTCTTATCGTTCGGGCGAAGCGGTCGCGTCCGCTTCAGCGCGCTTGCCCCCGGCGCCGCATGATCAATACATCCAGGCCGCGCGCACGATATTGCTGCAGCCGTTGCCGCAAAAACGGCGGGGCGGCCGCCGGCGCGCAGGGCTCGAATCCTTGTTTTCCATAAAAATTCATCAGATGCGAATAGGGCAGGCAGTAGCATTCCCGTCCGCCCAGGCGCGCCACGAACGCCTGCAGCAAGGCGGTTCCGATCCCCGTGCCGCGCGCTGGCCGGGTCGACCTGCATGCCGCGCAGCATCACGGTGCCGTGCTCGCAGGTCTGCCGCACCATGCCGAGCAGCGCGTCTGCGGATTCGGCCAGCAAGATCGTCTCTTGCGCGCCGAGCGCGCCATCGTAGTGCCACTCGGCATATTTGGTCCGCACCAGGCCGATTTCTGCCGCCGTCGCGGGGCGAATCGTGAGGCGGCGCGGCGCCTGAGGTCTCTGGTCTTTCACGATGGTTGTGCCAATGGCGGCAGCGGTACAGGGCGGCACGCGGCCGCTCGCTCGCCAGAATTACGGGCGTGAAACTATTTGGCGCACGGAGCTGGCATCGGCTCGAATTTTTTCCATAGTTTGCGCATCCTGGCGATTTCGCTTTCCGTGTGCGCGGTCAGGTAGCCGCGCACGAAACCGGTGTCTTCTGCCAAGCCGGCTTCTTGCTGCCGCAGCCTGTCCAGCAAGCCATCGGCAATCACCGCGTCATTCATGCCGCCGAGAACGTTCTGCAAATCGGACAATGCCGCGACAAACGGCCGCACGTGTTTGGGCGGATAAAGCGACTGGAAAAATTCCGCGGCGTAGCGCGTCTTCTTCGCGGCAATTCGCGCCCGGTGCCGGATTTCAGGCGTGCCCGTGCGCAAGCGCTGGCCACGCTTCAGCAATCTGCGGTGGGCGCGGTCCAGCGCACTGCGGGCAAACTTCTCGAGCGGCGCTTCCAGGCGCTCGGCATCGGCGCCGGCATCGCGCCAGCCGGCGCCCTCCAGCCAGGCATGGAAGCCCAGGATCAGCCGCGCATAGCGGGGCGAATTCAGCGCCGCCGCCGCCGCTTCGCGCATGTGCTCGGCCTGGTCGAGGGCGGCTGAGCGCAGCCCCGTCAGGTCGGCGTGCGCTGGCTCGGCATCGTTTATTTTGGCCAGGGTCGAGTGCGCCAACACGTCCCAGTCGCGCGCCGCGCCCAACTGCGTTGCCAGCCAGCCGAAGTCTTCCTGCATTTCCTGCGGCAGCCGGGCCACGGCCTCGAACAATTTCAGCGCCGAGCCGAGGCGCCTCAATCCGACCCGCATCTGATGCACGGTTTCCGGATCACTCCCATGCATCACGCCCGCTTCGTTGGCCTGGACCTGGCGCATGCAATTGGCAAGGATCGTCCGGTACGCCTGTTCCACCGGCATTTTCCTGGACAACTCGAGCGGCGTCGCCTTGACTGCCGCCGTGCTGGGCGGCGCATGAAACGCATAGCCGCGATCGGCCTTGCTCAGGTTGCCGATATGCAGCGGGATGGTTTCCTGCAGTTGCAGCGCAAATTCAAACAGGCTTTTGGCGTGGCCCGACTTCAGCTCCAGCTCGATCTCGTTGATCGGCTCCTTCTTGCCGTCGTGCTCCAGGTTGCCGTGGTCCAGCGCCAGCTCCAGCAAATCCCCTGGCGGCAGCCGCAGCTGCCAGACGGTACGGCTGATGCGCGTGCTAAAGATCGGGCTCAGGCGGTCTTCCATCACGGTGGAGCGCAGCAGCCGGCCCCACGGGCTATGGCGCTCGACCAGGTCGCGCAGCGCCGCCAGGTCCGGCGTCGGGCCGCTCACCCGGGATTCCCATTCATGGCGCTGGTGCAGGCCGCCTTCGACGCTGCCGCCGCCTTTCATGGTTTGTATCCAGCCGTGCTCCAGTTGCCGCACCCGCAGGCCGGCATCGCAGCGCCGGATGTGCAGGCGCGGGGTATCGAAATAGGTATCGGCCATGCGCAGCTGGCGCGGCTTGGCAATGGCGTATTTTTTCAGCAGCGGATGCTTGCGCACCGCCTCGATGTGTTGCGGATCGATCAACAGCTTGAGTTCGACTTCCATTGCGGTGGTTTCCGAAAAGCGGCGCTTCCTCGCATCTCCCACACCATGTTAGTGGGGCCTGCGGGTCGGGGAAAGGTTTCGAAGCCGAGAGCCCCGATTGGACGAGCGCGGTTTGATTTGGCCCAAATGTCTCACGCGGAAAGGAAGGCGCCGGCGATGCCAGGCGGTGTGCGCCCAAGCATGCCGGGATATTTATATACTCCTATTGTACCGTGTTAATTCCGCGCGAAAAATAAAGGAAATATCTATATACTCCCTAGATAAGAATGCGATTGAGCTAGGGCGGCCGCGGCCGCACAGCCGCTTCAAGTCACAGCGTGGCGCGCATTGCGCTGGACCCGGCGCAGATACCAGAGCAATCCGCCCGCCACCAGCGCGATGCTGAGACTGTTGCCGAACCAGAATCCGGCGGCGCCGCGCAAGGCCGCCGGCGTCAGGCCGAGCAGGTCGAAGCCGAGCGCGTAGCCGCCGCCGAGGCCGACGCCCCACAATGCCAACGCATAAATGATGGTCGGTACGATCGCCACCTTGTAGGCGCGCAGCACGAAGGCGGCGGTGACCTGGATCGCGTCGAACAACTGGTAAAACGAAATGAACGCGAACAGCGGCAGGGCGGCGGCGACGATCGCCGGATTCGGCGAATAAGCGCGGATGATCGAGTCCCGCGTCAGCCAGACGGCGAGGCCGATGGCCGCCGCCGACAGCGCCGCCAGCCGGATGCCGTCGTTGCCGATGCGGCGTGCCTCGTCCAGCCGGCGCGCGCCGATCGCTTGCGCCACCAGCGTGCCGGTGGCGGAAGCGATCGACAGCGGCAGCATGTACAGCACGGTGGCGAAGTTGGCGGTGATCTGGTGGCCGCCGACCGCCAGCTCACCGAGGCGCGCGATGAACAGCGCCATGAAGGTAAACGCCGTCACTTCGATCAGGTAGGACAGGCCCATCGGCACGCCGAGCTGCAGCAGCGGCCGTTGCGCCGCCCAGTGCGGCGCCACCCAGCCGGTGCCGAACAGGCCGAACTGGCGGTAGCTCGGCGCCCGCTTCAGGAGCATCCAGCAGACCGCCAGCATCAGCCAGGCGATCAGGCTGGTGGCGATCGCGGCGCCGGGGCCGCCGAACGCCGGCAGGCCGAGGCCGCCGAAAATGAACAGCGCATTCAGCGGCACCTTCAGCGCCAGCCCGGCAAGCTGGATCGCCATCACCATCTTGGGCCGCGCAATCGCGGTATTCAGCGCGCTATAGATGCGGAAGCCGAGCGTGGCCGGCAGCGCCAGCGCCAGGATCTGCAGGTAGAGCGTGGCCTTGGCCGTCAGTTCCGGCGAGGCGCGGGCGACGCTTAAAAACGGCTGCGGAAACAGCAGCACCACGGCGCCGGCGCAGCACAGGAAGAAGGCGAGCCAGGTGCCTTGCTTGACTTCGTAGCCGATGTCGCGCGCGCGGCCGGCGCCGAACAGCTGGCCGATGGTCGGCGCCAGCGCCTGCAGAACGCCGCCCATGCCGACGAAAATGCTGACGTAGATCGAAGCGCCCACTGCCAGCGCCGCCAGGTCGATGGCGGAGAAGCGCGAGGTCATCGCGGTATCGATCACGCCGTTGGCGATGACCGCCAGCTGCCCGATCAGGATCGGCCACGCCAGGGCGGTGATGCGGAAGGTGTGCTGCAACGAGGAAGACAAGGTCAGGGCGTCGAATTGCGTTGGTACAGGCGGAAGCGTTCGTCGCGGTCGGATGGCCGGTGGCCTTCCCACAGCATGTTCCACTGGCCGCTGAATTGTTTCAGCAGCGCCTGGTCGTCGGGGCGGTCGTTGCGGTTCTGCAGCAGCAGGAAATCGCAGCGGCTGTTTTCGAAGGGGGCGAAACGCACGCCGCCGAAATAGGCGAACGAGGCGCGCTGCGCCGCGCCGACATTGGTGTCGACGCATTGCGCGCTGGCCGGCAGCTTGTCGCGGATCTGCTGCGCCACGCCGGCGTAGCTCTTGCCGTAATTGATCCACGGCAGCCACAGCGTCATCAGCAGCAGCCAGCACAGGATCACGCCGCCCGAGGACAGCACCACTGCGCGCCACAACACCGACGGCCGGCGCGAGATGCGCCAGTGCACCAGCAGGATCCAGCCGGCGCTGGCGGCCGCGGCGGCGGCAAACGCGATCAGGTTGAATTCGGGCTTGAAGCCGGGCGCCAGCTTGAAGGCGTTTCTGGCGATCTGCGCCGGCCAGCCGGTTTCCTTGGCGATCCAGCCGATCCAGATGAAGCCGGCGCAGGTGGTCAGCGTCATCACCGAAAACCAGTCGACGGCGTTGATGGCGCCGCGCTTCATGGTCGGCAGTCCGAAGGCCGCCAGGATCGCCAGCGGCGGCAGCAGCGGCAGCAGGATGGCTTCCTCCGAATAGACGTTCATCCACCCCAGCACCATCAGCGCGCCGAAGAAGGTCAGCGGCAGCGAAATGTGCAGCAGCCGCGTGCTGCCGACGCCAGGCATACACCGCCCAACCGGCGAACGGCCAGGCCGGCCAGGCGAACCAGATCCCGTATTTCAACAGATAGGACAAGCCTTCCCATGAAGGCCAGGCCAGCTGGCGCGTGTTCCAGAGCATCCAAGCCCTGAACGGCGTGCCGCCGAACGGCTGCAGCAGGTGATTGGCGAACGGCCAGGCGGCGCCCAGCACGAAGGCCAGCGGCGCCGTCACCAGCAGCAGCGAATACAGGATGCTGCGCTGGCGGATCGCCGCCAGCACCAGAAGGCCCAGCCACAGCCCCAGCGGCACCACCCAGCCGCGCGTCAGCGCCAGCAAGCCGAAGGCGAGGCCGAGCAAGGCCGCATTGCGCAATGTGTCGGCTTCGAACAGGCGCACCGCCGCATACATGGCGAACGCCACCAGCGACACCTGCAAGCCCATGGCGTTCGCTTCGTGGCTGTGCAACAGCAGGCCGAGACAGCCGAGATAGATCAGGAAGGCGCCATCGGCCAGGGTGCGGCCGAAGTCCTTCGATTCCGGCTGGCCGCCGAAGGCCAGGATCAGCGGCTGCGCTTCGGCGCGCCGGCCGAGCAGATAGGTGGCGTACCAGACCGACAGCGAGCCGAGCAGGAAGAAGCCGACGATCGCCACCCGCGCCGCCAGCACGTCGCCCAGCAGCCAGCCGAACAGCTTGATGCACAGCGCCCCGGCCCAGTAGGCCAGCGGGGAATCGGCCGACATCTTGAGCCCGAGCACATGCGGCCACAGCCAGTCGTTCAGTCCGCCGTGCGCCATGGTCCACATGATGCCGAAGCCGGCGGCATCGTCGTTCTTCCACGGATCGCGCCCGATCAGGCCGGGCAGGATGTACAGCAGCCCCAATGCGAACAGCCCCCAGCGCGGCAGCGCAAGCGTGGCGGAAGCGGGCAGTCGGACAGGCTTCATCGGCATCGGAATGGTTGGAGCGGGGTAGGAGGCGGTAGGCCGATATTGTGCCGCAAAACCGGCGCATCAAAGCCGACCGCCAATGAAAAAGGCAGCCGCAGCTGCCTTTTTTTGGTACGGGGACCGAGGTTTATTCGGAAACCTGGGTCTTGGAACCGACCTTGCCAAATTTCTGGCGGAATTTCTCAACGCGGCCGGCGGTATCGACGATCTTGTGCTTGCCGGTATAGAACGGGTGCGATTCGGACGACACCTCGATTTTGATCAGAGGGTATTCCTTGCCTTCGAATTCGATCTTCTCGCGCGTTTGCACGGTCGAACGGGTCACGAACTTGAAGTCGCAGGAGAGGTCGTGGAACACGACTTCGCGATAATCCGGGTGTATGCCTTCTTTCATTTTTGCCTCAAATGGTTGGGTAGCCAATCGCCACTTCGTCGGTCGCCACGCTTCTTGACCCGATTGCCGATCACTTGCCTGGTTAATTCGGATTCCAAAAATCGGAACCGCGAATTATACAATGCAAACCGCCCTGTTTGCCAGAAACGTGCTGCGGCAGGGTGATAAGATGGCCGCCTTACCGGGGAGGGCAAACGTGGCGATCGGCATTGGCGCGGGAGTGAATACGGTACTGCAGGCAATCGAGGCGTTCGGCATCCTGGCCTTCGCCAGCTCCGGCTTCATCGAGGCGCGGCGCCGGCAGATGGACTTGATCGGTGTGTTTACCGTGGCCTTCATCACCGCCTTCGGCGGCAGCACCTTGCGCGACATCCTGCTCGACCGCCGGCCTTTTTTCTGGGTGCAACATCAGGAATACACCCTGCTGATCTTCGTGCTGGCGTTGATCGTCATCCCGTTTGCCCACCATCTGCGCTCGGCGACCGCGGAACGGGCCATGATCGTCGCCGACGCGCTGGGTCTGGGCATGTTCAGCGCGGCCGGCGCCTCGGTGGCGCAGGAGGCGCAGATACCGCTGTTCATTTGCGTGATGATGGGCGTCGTCACAGGGATTTTCGGCGGCGTCCTGCGCGACGTCATCTGCAACGAGATCCCGCTGGTTTTCCGCCGCGGCCAGCTGTATGCGACCTGCGCCTTCGTCGGCTGCTGGGTCTACCTGCTGCTTGGCCTGGTCGGTGCGCCGCAGACGCTGGCGCTGGTGGCCTGCATCCTGGTGACCTCGGTGATGCGCCTGCTGGCGGTGCGCTTCGACCTCAAGCTGCCGGCCTGAATCGGCCAGCCGGTACCAACCGTCCACACGCAAAAAGAGCAGGCGCCAGCCTGCTCTTTTATCTCCTTGAACCGCGGGTCCGGTTTTAGCCGCCCCGTCGCATCATGTCGAAAAACTCGGCATTGTTCTTGGTTTCCTTCATCTTGCCGAGGATGAACTCCATCGCCTCGATCTCGTCCATGCCGTACAACAGCTTGCGCAGAATCCAGATCTTCTGCAATTGATCCGGCTTGATCAGCAGTTCCTCGCGCCGCGTGCCGGACTTGTTCAGGTTGATCGCCGGGTACACGCGCTTTTCGGCCAGGCGCCGTTCGAGGTGCACTTCCATGTTGCCGGTGCCCTTGAATTCCTCGTAGATCACATCGTCCATGCGGCTGCCGGTCTCGATCAGCGCGGTGGCGATGATGGTCAGCGAACCGCCTTCCTCGATGTTGCGGGCGGCGCCGAAGAAGCGTTTCGGCCGCTGCAGCGCATTGGCGTCGACGCCGCCGGTCAGCACCTTGCCGGAAGCCGGGATCACGGTGTTGTAGGCGCGCGCCAGGCGCGTGATCGAGTCCAGCAGGATCACCACGTCCTTTTTCATCTCGACCAGGCGTTTGGCCTTTTCCAGCACCATTTCGGCGACCTGGACGTGGCGCGTGGCCGGTTCGTCGAAGGTGGAGGCGACCACTTCGCCGCGCACCGAGCGCTGCATTTCGGTCACTTCTTCCGGCCGTTCGTCGATCAAGAGCACGATCAGTGTCAGGTCCGGGTGGTTGGCGGTGATCGCATGCGCGATGTGCTGCAGGATCACCGACTTGCCGGATTTTGGCGACGCCACCAGTAGGCCGCGCTGGCCCTTGCCGATCGGCGCGATCATGTCGATGATGCGGCCGGTGATGTTTTCCTGGCCGTTCATCTCGCGTTCCAGGCGCAGCGGCTCGTTCGGATGCAGCGGCGTCAGGTTCTCGAACATGATCCGGTGTTTCGACGCTTCCGGCGATTCGCCGTTGACCTTGTCGACCTTGACCAGCGCGAAATAGCGTTCGCCGTCCTTCGGCGTGCGCACTTCGCCTTCGATCGAGTCGCCGGTGTGCAGGTTGAAGCGGCGGATCTGCGACGGCGAGATGTAGATGTCATCGGTGGACGCCATGTAGCTGGCGTCGGGCGAGCGCAGGAAGCCGAAGCCGTCGGGCAGCACTTCGAGGGCGCCGTCGCCGAAAATTTGCTCGCCTTGTTTCGCGCGTTTTTTCAGGATCGCGAACATCAGTTCCTGTTTGCGCAAGCGCGCGGCGTTGTCGATATCGAGGCTGATCGCCATTTCCAGCAATGCGGAGACGTGTAACGCCTTTAGTTCAGATAAATGCATATGAGTGTCCCGGGACGGGATCTAAATGGGTGGGGGAGGGGACTGCGGTGGGAAAAACTAATAATACGGCGGTGCGGGCGCACCGCCGTCCAAAAAAATCAAATATTGCTGTCGATGAACGAGGTCAACTGGCCCTTGGCCATGGCGCCGACTTTTTGCGCCGCCGGCACGCCGTTCTTGAACAGGATCAGGGTCGGGATGCCGCGAATGCCGAACTTGGCCGGCATGGCCTGATTGGCGTCGACGTCCATCTTCGCGATCTGCAGCTTGCCGTCATATTCCTTCGCCACTTCTTCCAGGATCGGCGCGATCATCTTGCACGGACCGCACCATTCGGCCCAAAAGTCGACCAGCACCGGTTTTTCCGATTTGAGTACGTCCGTTTCAAAGGACGCATCCGTAATGTATTTGATGTTTTCGCTCATGGCTTTCTCTGGGTGAGGGAAAAAAGGGATTAGTCACTGCCTGGATGCTTGCCATTCCTGCCTGGTATCGGCGGCCGATGGTGCTCCGGGATGCTGCAAGGCCGGAGATGTCGGACCAAAATTCAAGCTTTGAGGGGTGCGGCAAGAGGTCATGCGGCGGGAATTTGGATAAATCATAACCGATTTTTATCGGGAGCGTCGCCGGCGCGGCGAATTTTCGTCGTTTTCGCACATGAAAAACAGTGGAAAAGCAGCGCGCCGGTATGCGGAGTCGCCAGTATCGGTCGCAGCGATACGGAGCGCCAGTGCCGATGACAAAAACCCCGCGGAAAACTTATGCGCGGGGTTTCGGCAGGACGCGGATCGGCTTACTTGATCTTGGTTTCCTTGTAGGCGACATGCTTGCGTGCCTTGGGATCGAATTTCATGATCTCCATTTTTTCAGGCATGGTGCGCTTGTTCTTGGTGGTGGTGTAGAAGTGACCGGTGCCTGCGGTCGATTCCAGCTTGATTTTGTCGCGGCCGGTTTTAGCCATGATGGTTCCTTTACTGTTGCTAGCTTAGATTTTTTCGCCGCGGGCGCGCATGTCGGCCAGGACGGCGTCGATGCCGATCTTGTCGATCACGCGCAGGCCGGCGTTGGACAGGCGCAGGGACACCCAGCGGTTTTCGGATTCGACGAAAATGCGGCGATTCTGCAGGTTCGGCAAAAAGCGACGTTTCGTTTTGTTGTTTGCATGGGAAACGTTGTTGCCGACCATCGGCCCCTTCCCGGTGACTTGGCAGACACGTGCCATGTTTCACTCCTTAAAGATTCCAAAATTGGAAAAAACGAGAGTATAGCCGAAAAACATGCGCTTATTCAATGACTTGCGGAAAAACAATTGTGTCTTGAAATTTAAATTGATTTAACAATTTCATGCGCGCATGCGATGGCGCGCGCCGCTGTTTAACCGGAATACATACTGATATAGGTATATTGCAAGTGCGCCGAAAACCTGCGGATAGGGCAGAATTTCGGCATACTCCCGCTAATGCCGGCGCCGGCAGGACTTACAACTGGCCATGCTCGGCAAACGAGTGGACCCGGTGGCCGGCGACGATGAAATGATCGAGCACGCGCACGTCGACCAGGGCCAGCGCCTGCTTCAGCGCGTGCGTCAGCGCGTGGTCGGCCGCGCTCGGCTGCGGCGAGCCGGACGGATGGTTGTGCGCCAGCATGACGCCGGCGGCATTGTGCCGCGAGCGCGGCCTTGACGACTTCGCGCGGATAGACGCTGGTATGGGTCAAGCGTGCCGCGAAACAGTTCTTCGGCGGCGATCAGCCGGTTTTTGACATCCAGAAACAGCACCGCGAACGATTCATGGGGTTTGCGAGCCAGCAGCAATTGCAGGTAGTGCTTGACCGCCTGCGGCGAATCCAGCAGCGCGCCGTCCTGCAATTGCTCCGCCAGCGCGCGCCGCGCCAGTTCCAGCACCGCCTGCAGTTGCGCGAATTTGGCCGGGCCCAGGCCGTCGAGCGCGGAAAAGTCGGCCAGCGAAGCCGAAAACAGGCGGTTCAGCGAGCCGAAATGCGCGACCATGTCGCGCGCCAGATCGACCGCGCTCTTGCCGGCGCACGCCGACGCGCAGGAACATCGCCAGCAATTCGGCGTCCGACAGCGCCTGCGGCGCCGTGCGCGGATCAGGCGTTCGCGCGGTCGCTGTTCGGCGGGCCAGTCGGTGATTGCCATGGTGTGCGTAGGTGAGTTGCGGCGGCTGCCGTTTTTCGCATCGGTCCGGTACGGGCAGGCGCGGCTGCAACGCCCGCGACTTGAGTTCGCATCCCGCCCGCCCCGCGTTTCCGGGATAATACGCTATCCCGTCACGTTTTCTTTCTCATGGCCAACACACCCGTCGTCGTCACCGAAGCTTCCTACCTGACCCTGCATTACCGCCTGGCGAGCGCTGGACGGTACGCGATATCGTCACCACCTTCGACGGCAACCCGGCCACGCTGCAGCTCGGCCAGGGCCAGCTGGCGCCGTTTCTGGAAGCACTGCCTGATCGGCTTGCCGGAAGGCGCGCACCAGACTTTCGAGCTGGCGCCGGAACAGGCTTTCGGCGCCGCGCAATCCGGACCTGATCCAGCGCGTGTCGCGCGCGACGCTGGACGAGAATTCCGGCAGCCGGCGAGGAATACCAGGTGGGCGACCTGGTCGAGTTCGCCGCGCCCAGCGGCGGCCAGTTCGCCGGCGTGCTGCGCGAGATGCGATGACGGACGGTGCGCTGTTCGATTTCAATCATCCGCTGGCCGGCCAGACGCTGAAATTCGAAGTGCAGTATCATCGGTATTCTGTAAGATGGCGGGCGCCGGTTGCGCCAGCGATGCAAGGAAAGTGCACATGGAACAACGGAAATTCTGCTGGCCCAGCCGCGCGGCTTTTGCGCCGGCGTCGACCGCGCCATCGAGATCGTCGAGCGCGCGCTGCCGCAGTTCGGTGCGCCGATCTATGTGCGCCACGAAATCGTGCACAACGCCTATGTGGTCGACGACCTGCGCCGCAAGGGCGCGATCTTCATCGAAGAGCTGGACGACGTCCCGGCCGGCAATACGCTGATGTTCTCCGCCCATGGCGTGTCGCAAGGCGGTGCGGCGGAAGCGGCGGCGCGCGGCCTGAAGGTGTTCGACGCCACCTGCCCGCTGGTGACCAAGGTGCACGTCGAGGTGGCCAAGATGCGGCGCAACAGGGCGCGAGATCGTCATGATCGGCCATGACGGCCATCCCGGAAGTCGAAGGGCACGATGGGCCAGACCGAAGAGGGCATGCACCTGGTCGAGACGGTCGAGGACGTGGCAGCGCTGCAGGTACGCAACCCGGACCATGCTGGCCTATGTGTCGCAGACCACGCTGTCGGTGGACGACACCGCCGACATCATCGCGCGCGCTGCAAGCGCCGCTTCCCGCAACATCGTCGAGCCGAAGAAGGGCGACATCTGCTATGCCACCACCAATCGCCAGGAAGCGGTCAAGTTCATGGCGCCGCAGGTGGAAGTGGTGATCGTGGTCGGCAGCCCGAACAGCTCGAATTCGAACCGGCTGCGCGAAGTGGCGCGAAAAGAAGGGCACGCCGGCCTACATGGTCGACAACGCGGCGCAGATCGATCCGGCCTGGCTTGACGGGCAAGCAGCCGCATCGGCGTCACCGCCGGCGCCTCGGCGCCGGAAGTGCTGGTGCAGGCCGTGATCGATCGCCTCAAGGAATGGGCGCGCGCAGCGTGCGCACGCTGGAGGGCGTCGAGGAACACGTGATTTTCCCGATGCCGAAGGGGCTGTCCGCCGCACGCGCGGTACGGAATTAAATTCTGGACATGCGATTGATTTCCATCGATAGTTTTTATTCTTAATCGTTATCATGTCGACTTGCCGAGAACCTGCTAATACTGCTGAAACACGCATGAATATTGGCTTCCGGCGATTTGAAGCATCGCAGCTTGCGTAGGGATGGCGCAAGTTGCGCAATAAACCGAGTTGGGTATAATGCCGCCCAACTTTGGTTAGTGTCCAAAAGGCAAGGCCAAAATTATTACAAAAACGTTTTTACCGAAAGACGAACAGGAGACCACCATCATGCGCATCAATCTCATCCCCCCGGCTCGGCGGCCGTCCCGGCCAGTTTTTTCGGATAATCGACGCTTACGCAAAAAGCGGCACCCATGAGGTTCGATCTGGGTGCCGCTTTTTCTCAGGAACGATATTTGCTGCGACCGCACATCGTGTGACGCCGTGGAGTCGTTCGACGATTTGAACCGATCCCGATAGAGAGCAAGCAAATTATGGATACCTTTGTCCAACAAATCATCAACGGCCTGGTGCTCGGCAGCATGTACGCGCTGATCGCGCTCGGCTACACGATGGTGTACGGCGTGCTGAACCTGATCAACTTCGCCCACGGCGACGTGCTGATGATCGGCGCCATGGCCGGCCTGACGATCCTGAAGATGCTGCAACACGGTCGCGCCGGACCTGCCCGGCATCGTCAAGCTGCTGATCGCCATCGTCGGCGCCATTCCGGTGTGCGTGCTCGTCAACGTCGTCATCGAGCGCATCGCCTACCGCCGCTGCGCAATGCGCCGCGCCTGGCGCCGCTGATCACCGCGATCGGCGTCTCGATCCTGCTGCAGACCTTCGCGATGATGATCTGGGGCCGCAGCCCGCTGCCGTTCCCGCAGGTGATGCCGTCCGATCCGATCCATGATCGCCGGCGCCCTGATCTCGCCGACCCAGGTCATGCTGCTGGTGCTGGCCGCGGTCTGCGATGATCGGCCTGGTGCTGCTGGTCGAACGCACCAAGATGGGCCGCGCCATGCGCGCCACCGCCGAAAACCCGCGCATCGCCGGCCTGATGGGCGTCGATTCGAACCGCGTCATCGTCATCACCTTCGCCATCGGCGCCGCGCTGGCCGCGGTGGCCGGCGTGATGTGGGGCGCCAACTATGCGTCGACCCAGTTCGCGATGGGCTTCGTGCCCGGCCTGAAGGCGTTCTCGGCGGCGGTGCTGGGCGGCATCGGCAATATCTACGGCGCCATGCTCGGCGGCATCCTGCTGGGCCTGATCGAAAGCCTCGGCGCCGGCTATATCGGCGACCTGACCGGCGGCTTCCTCGGCAGTAACTACCAGGACATCTTTGCCTTCATCGTGCTGATCATCGTGCTGACCTTGCGGCCGTCCGGCATCATGGGCGAACGCGTGGCCGATCGCGCATAAGGAGATTTTGATGGCTCGCTTCTTCGACCTCGAACACAATCCGCGCCGCACTTACCTCAGCATGGCAGTGCTTGGCCTGTTGTTCGTGCTGTTCCCCTTCTTTGCCTCCCAATACGGCAATTCGTGGGTGCGCATCATGGATTTCGCGCTGCTGTACATCATGCTGGCGCTCGGCCTGAACATCGTGGTCGGCTTCGCCGGCCTGCTCGACCTCGGCTACATCGCGTTCTATGCGCTCGGCGCCTACCTGACCGGCTTGCTGGCGTCGCCGCAGTTCGCGGTGGTGCTGGAGTCGTTCGTCAACCAGTATCCGGCGATCGGCAATGCCCTGATGTGGATTGTTCGGCCCGGAGATCGCGCAGAACGGCATCCATTTGTCGGTGTGGCTGATCGTGCCGCTGGCGCCGCCTGTCGCCGGCCATGTTCGGCGCGCTGCTCGGCGCGCCGACGCTGAAGCTGCGCGGCGACTACCTGGCCATCGTCACGCTCGGCTTCGGCGAAATCATCCGCATCTTCATGAACAACCTGAATGCCCCGGTCAACATCACCAACGGCCCGCAGGGCATCAACCTGATCGATCCGATCCGCATCTTCGGCGTCTCGCTGGCCGGCGAGCCCGGTTCGCAGCGCCACGCGTGCGATCTGCGGCTGGTTCACGATGCCCTCGGTGAACGCCTATTACTTCCTGTTCCTGTTGCTGTGCATGGCGATCATCTTCATCACGATCCGCCTGCAGCATTCGCGTCTGGGCCGCGCCTGGGTCGCGATCCGCGAGGACGAGATCGCGGCCAAGGCGATGGGCATCAACACCCGCAACGTCAAGCTGCTGGCGTTCTGCGATGGGCGCCTCGTTCGGCGGCATCGCCGGCGCCATGTTCGCCGTCGTTCCAGGGCTTCGTGTCGCCGGAGTCGTTTTCGCTGACCGAATCGATCGCGGTGCTGGCGATGGTGGTGCTGGGCGGCATCGGCCACATACCCGGCGTGATACTCGGCGGCGTGCTGCTGGCGGCGCTGCCGGAAGTGCTGCGCCACACGGTCGAGCCGGTGCAGATGGCGCTGTTCGGCAAGGTGCTGATCGACGCCGAAGTGCTGCGCCAGCTGCTGTACGGCCTGGCGATGGTGGTGATCATGCTGTACCGCCCCGCGGGCCTGTGGCCGTCGCCAGAGCGTGAAAACCGGCCGATCGATAAGCCAGCCAAGGCTACCGGCGTGGTTACTGCCTAAGAGGACGGTATGAGCGAACAAATCATTCTCAATATCGCCGGCGTCAACAAGCGTTTCGGCGGCCTGCAGGCCTGTCCGATGTCGGCCTGCAAATCCCGCAAGGCCAGATCTACGGCCTGATCGGACCGAACGGCGCCGGCAAGACCACGTTCTTCAACGTGATCACCGGCTTGTACCAGCCCGACAGCGGCACCTTCGAGCTGGCCGGCAAGCCGTATTCGCCGTCGGCGCCGCACGAAGTGGCCAAGGCCGGCATCGCCCGCACCTTCCAGAACATCCGCCTGTTCGGCGAAATGACGGCGCTGGAAAACGTGATGGTCGGACGCCACGTGCGCACGCACCAGGGCGTGTTCGGCGCGGTGTTCCGCCACAAGGCGGCGCGCGAGGAAGAGGCGGCGATCCGCAAAGCGCGCGCAGGAATTGCTCGATTTCGTCGGCATCGCGCAAATTCGCCCAGCCGCACTTCGCGCCATCTGTCGTATGGCGACCAGCGCCGGCTCGAGATCGCCCGCGCGCTGGCGACCGATCCGCAGCTGCTGGCGCTGGACGAACCGGCGGCCGGCATGAACGCCACCGAAAAGCTGGCGCTGCGCGAATTGCTGGTCAAGATCAAGGCCGAAGGCAAGACCATTCTGCTGATCGAGCACGACGTCAAGCTGGTGATGGGCTTGTGCGACCGCATGACGGTGCTGGATTACGGCAAGCCGATCGCCGAAGGCATGCCGGCCGAGGTGCAGAAGAATCCGGCGGTGATCGAGGCGTATCTCGGAGGGGGGCATTGATGGCTGAGCAAATGACGGCAGCACGGACATCCGTCCAGAACCGATGCGTGCTGAAGATCGCCGGCCTGAAGGTGGCCTACGGCGGCATCCAGGCGGTCAAGGGCATCGACCTGGAAGTCCACACGGGCGAACTGGTGACCCTGATCGGCGCCAATGGCGCCGGCAAGACCACCACGCTGAAAGCGATCACCGGCACCCTGCCGGCATGCAAGGTCGAAGGCGCGATGGAATACGACGGGCCGCTCGATCAAGGGCAGCACCTCGTTCAACCTGGTCAAGCAGAAGCTGGCGATGGTGCCGGAAGGGCGCGGCGTGTTCACCCGCATGAGCATCCACGAAAACCTGCTGATGGGCGCCTACACGCGCAACGACAAGGCCGGCATCGCAGGACGATATCGAAAAATGGTACGGCGTCTTTCCGCGCCTGAAGGAGCGCTCGACGCAGATGGCCGGCACCTTGTCCGGCGGCGAACAGCAGATGCTGGCGATGGCGCGCGCGCTGATGAGCCATCCCAAGCTGCTGCTGCTGGATGAACCGTCGATGGGCCTGTCGCCGATCATGGTGGAAAAGATCTTCGAAGTGGTCCGCAACGTTTCGGCGCAGGGCGTCACGATGCTGCTGGTGGAGCAGAACGCGAAGCTGGCGCTGCAGGCCGCGCATCGCGGCTACGTGATGGATTCCGGCCTGATGACGATGAGCGGGAAGGCGGAGGACATGCTGCACGATCCCAAGGTGCAGGCTGCCTACCTGGGCGAGGTCTAACTCCAATGCTGAGGGAGTATGCCTGAAAATCGCCTTTTTTCGGACGAATTCAGTGCGCTATTAAAAATACTCCCTTAGCAATTGGCGCGCGGAGCACGGCCTACCGGATTCCCGGTTTCCACCTCTCCAGCCATCGCGCGGTGGCGCCCTGCGCATCGGCGCGCACCGCCGCCGGCAACAGGCGTAACAGGATTGGAATCGCGAACGCCAGCAGCGCGGCGTCGTCGATCCAGCCTACCACCGGCAGCCAGTCGGGGATCAGATCGATGGGGCTGAACAGGTACAGCGCCAGCAGCAGCGCCGCCAGCTTGACCGGCAGCGGCGTCGCCGGATGACGACAGGCGAACCACAACACCAAAGTATCGCGGCCCAGCATCCTGGCGAGACGGCGCAAGCGTAACCACATATTTCACTCCTGAAAGTTTGCCGGGACGCGTGCCGCGGTGCGGCGGCGCCATATCATGGAATGGACTCGCGGCGGCGCCCGAGGTTCAGCGCCGGCCCAAGCCGGGAATATCTGCGGCACTGGCGCGCCGCTTCGTCGGCCCCGCAGGCACGATGCGTTGCATCCGATTCCGCTTCCTCTCCAGCAGCGGCGCGAGCGGCAATGGCATAATCGATCAAATTCCTAGGAGACGCCACATGCAATTCGTTTTTCCCCCACCGCAACCAGCCGCCGTCGCCGTTGTCGGCAGCACGAGCTTGTTCCCGGTACATCATATTTATTGCGTCGGCCGCAACTATGTCGAGCATGCGCAAGAGATGGGGGCGACCGGCCGCGAAGCGCCGTTTTTCTTCATGAAGCCGGCCGATGCGGTATTCAACGTCGCCGCCGGCGCTACCGGCGAGCTGCCGTATCCGGCGATGACGCAGGACCTGCATCATGAAATCGAGCTGGTGGTGGCGCTCGGCAAGGGCGGCAAGGATATCGCGGCGGCCGATGCGCTCGCGCACGTCTGGGGCTATGCAGTGGGCCTGGATATGACGCGCCGTGACTTGCAGGGCGAGGCCAAGAAATTGGGGCGCCCCTGGTGCACCGGCAAGGGCTTCGATCAGTCGGCGCCCATCGGGCCGATTCATCCGGCCGCCGCGCTCGCCGCCGACGCCGCGATCTATTTGAAGGTCAATGGCGAGACGCGCCAGAAGGCGACTGTCGACCAGCTGATCTGGAGCGTCGCCGAGACGATCGAACACTTGTCCCGCTACTTCGCACTGCAGGCCGGCGACCTGATTTTCACCGGCACGCCGGCCGGCGTGGGTGCGGTGCAGCGCGGCGATCTGCTGGAAGGCGGCATCGACGGCCTGGGGCAGTTGCGCGTCAGGATAATCTAAGCGGCGGAAGGGACGGAGCAATATGGAGTCAGGCGGCGACAAGTTGAGGCAGGAGAGGGCACACATGAAACTGTATAGCTATTTCCGCAGTTCGGCTTCGTACCGGGTGCGCATCGCGCTCAACCTGAAAGGGCTGGCCTACGACGTGGTGCCGGTCAATCTCTTGAAAAGCGGCGGCGAACAGCATGCCGCCGCCTATCGTCAGCTCAACCCGGATGGCCTGGTGCCGACCCTGATCGATGACGCGGCCGGCGTGCCGCTGACGCAATCGCTGGCGATCATCGAGTATCTGGAGGAAACCTATCCGCAGCCGCCCTTATTGCCGGCAGAGCCCGCCGACCGCGCCTATGTACGCAGCATCGCGCTGGCGATCGCCTGTGACATCCACCCGCTCAATAATCTGCGCGTGCTGCGCTACCTGATCCGCGAGATGCATGTCGACGACGACGCCAAGACCATGTGGTATCGCCACTGGTGCGAACAAGGCCTGGCGGCGCTGGAGACGACGCTCGCCGCCGATCCACGCGTAGCGACTTTCTGCTATGGCGAGACGCCGACCTTGGCCGACTGCTGTTTGATTCCGCAGGTCGCCAACGCCCAGCGTTTCGAGTGCGACCTGTCGGCCATGCCGACCGTCATGCGCATCCATCAGGCCTGCATGGCGCTCGAGAGTTTCGCCAAGGCCGCGCCCGGCGTTCAGCCGGACGCAGCCTGAGCGGTTCAGCGTTGCAGCAGCTTTTTCGCTGCCGCCATATCCTTTTCGTAGTTTTCCCGGGCTTCGCGGTTGCAGGCGCTGGCCTCGGCGCCGCGCATGGTGCGGCATTCCGTGCGCGCTTCCTGATAGGCGGCGCCGGCCTCCTTGCGGGAAGTCTGGTAATGCATCTGCGGCGTCGTATCTTCGGTATGCCATTGCGGAGGATCCTTGTCGGGGATGGCGCCCGCGGCCAGTGCGGCGCCGCTACCGGCAACCAGCAATAGGGACAGGAAAAGGTGGCTGAGCTTGTGCTGCATGACAACTCCTTTCACTCAAGGCGGACAAAATGGCATGCCGACGGCAGGGTCGGACGGTCCGTCACGCTGCGTCCGGCTGGCACTTCCACGAGTAACCGCACGGCAGCGACAGAAGATCAGTCGGTCATGTCTGCGTTACCGACGACGCGCCGGCAAATCCAGTGAATGAGCGTGCACGCCACCGTGCCCTACGCTCAATACCGATAAACCTGACCATTTTCAATGCGCACGCGATTGCCGATGCGCAGATCGGTGATATTGCTTTGCGTCACGGTCTGGTAACTGCCGTTATCCAGGCGCACGCGCACGTTGTAGGCGGTCTGCCGATTGGTCCTCTGCTCGATCTGGTTGCCGGCCACCGCGCCGCCGACCGCGCCGGCCACGGTCGCCACCGTATTGCCGGTGCCGCCGCCGACCTGGTTGCCCAGGATGCCGCCGACGATGCCGCCGATGACGGTACCGGCACCGATGCCCGGCGAAGGGGCATTGGTCACTTCAATCGCATCGATGACGCCATAGCTGGCGTAAGAAGAAGGGTAGGAGGCGGCGGGATAAGCCGGAGCAGGATAGGAAGCGGCCGGATAAGCCGGTGCCGAACCATATCCATAATCGGGGCTGGCGCAACCGGCCAGGAGCACGGCGGCGGCCAGCGCAGTAGTGGTCAATACGGAACTGGTTTTCATCGAAATTCCTTATGTAAATAAAGCGGTCATGGCGCCGCCGATATTGTGAATATGTCCATATAGATTCGGGGGAGGATGAAAAGTTGCCATTGAACAGCCGTGTCTTATTGCCTTTAGCCAAAAACGGCGTTCGTTTCGTCCCGAAACATGCTTGAATGATAGTAGGGCGCTCTGGGAAAAACCTTAAATCCTGTGCGAGCAAATGTAAGAATTGTTTCTGCACTTACACTTTGGCCGGAAGTGCCGGCCGCTTCGCCCATAGCGTGCGGCCAATCTGTCCCAAGCAGAGGTTGCGACGGCCGAGGAGGAAGCGGAAATTGCTCGCCGTTAAGGAAAGAGCCGCCCTTCTTCGATTTGTTCTGCATCATCCGGAACCGTTTTCCACTCTTGTCGGAATGACTTCGCGGCCGATCCGCAGGACTCGGTCGCGGAGCAGGATCGCCACTGGCGCTGCCTATGCGCGGCCGGGCGGCATGCGCATAGGCTGTGGGTATCTCAAGGCTTGAGAGCAGGATGCGCAGGATTTTGCAGGAGTTGCACGGACCAGATTGTTCGTGCTTGGTCAGCTCTGGAGCGGCTACGATTGCCTCTTCAGTTCGGTATTTCGGCTGCCGCCTCGAGGAGGGGAAACCAACGGGCGCGCTTCCGGACGACAGCATCACAGCGCATTTGGGAGGGGAAAACGAGCAGTGTGGATTTTCACGAATACTGTTTATTTATACAGTAGTTGTGATAAAGTACAGTTTCGTTCAATCCTTCTCATGAGGAATGCCATGGCCCATCTGCAACGCTCGCTCACTCCCCGCTTCGGTCTCGAATCGACGCCGCTGTCGTTTTTGATTCGTCTGGGCCGGCGCGAGATTTTCGTCTGCCGCGATTTTCGCAATCGCTATTATCACGTCAACCGGATCGTCGAATGCAGCGTCGGGGTGCAGCGTGGCCATCTCGAGATATTGTTGCTCCGGCGCTGGCTGATCATCCTTTCCAAAGGGCGTTGAGCCGATACTGCGCATGAAGACCTGCCATCGCTTCCAGGTGTTGTGCACCATGAAGCGGCGTCTCCATGCGGGCGCAGCGGTATTTCAGAAACCAATGGCGCGCCTGGTTCGACCGGTGCCTGGATGAGGCGGCACCTTCCAGCGCCATCGACGCGCTTGCCGATCTTGGCATTCCCGCACCCGCTTGCGGTCGGCTTCATTGGGGTTTTTTTAAAATCGATCGACGGAGAAAAAAGGTACTCCGAATGGACCCTCAAAAAATTGTTGAGGGAACACCCGCCTCGTTGTACCGCCCAACACAAAAAACCGCATATTCATTGGCAGAAATGCGGATTTTTTGGACTTGTAGGAATTTTTCCGACGCTTGCCTGGTCTCGCCAGCAGGAATCGAACCTGCATCTGAGTCTTAGGAGGACCCTGTTCTATCCGTTGAACTATGGCGAGAGGCTTGAAGCGGGCGCTGCCGGCCCGATCTGAAGAGCGAGATTATAGCCGACCGCGCGTCTCGTTTCGCGACAGAGGTCGACGATCGGTACAATGCTGGCTTCCTTCAATCATCCGGTTCGGCATTTTTGCCGGCCGTCGACTTCTTTTCAACTATGGCAGTCATTTCCCTTAGCAACGGCCAGCTTGCGTTTGGCCACGTGGCCTTGCTCGACCATGCCGAATTTTCACTGGAAGCGGGCGAGCGCGTCGGCCTGATCGGCCGCAACGGCAGCGGCAAATCGTCGTTGCTGAAAATTCTGGCCGGGCTGTCGAAGCTGGACGACGGCTTGCTGGTCATGCAGCAGGGGCTGAAGATCGCCTATGTCGAACAGGAGCCGAAATTCGCACCCGAGATGTCGGTGTTCGATGCGGTCGCGTCCGGCATGGGCGAGCTGCCGGCTCTGCTGGCCGAATACGAACAATTGACCACGCAGTTCGGCGGCGGCAACGACGAGGCCTTGATGGAGCGCATGCACGTGATCCAGACCCGGCTCGACGCCGCCGACGCCTGGAGCCTGAGCAACCGGGTCGAGACCACGCTGGACCGCCTCAACCTCGATCGGGATGGCATTCTGGGCACCCTGTCGGGCGGCATGCAGAAACGCGTGGCGCTGGCCTGCGCGCTGGTCGGCGCACCCGACGTGCTGCTGCTCGACGAACCGACCAACCATCTCGACTTCAACTCCATCGTCTGGCTCGAAGGCTTGCTGCGCGACTACAAGGGCAGCATCCTGTTCATCACCCACGACCGCAGCTTTCTCGACAACGTTTCGACCCGCATCGTCGAACTCGACCGCGGCCGTCTGCTGTCCTTTCCCGGCAATTTCAGCGCCTACCAGACGCGCAAGGCGGAACAGCTGGAAATCGAGGAAATCGAGAATGCCAAGTTCGACAAATTCCTGGCGCAGGAGGAAGTCTGGATCCGCAAGGGCGTGCAGGCGCGCCGCACGCGCGACGAGGGCCGGGTGCGGCGGCTGGAAGAGTTGCGCCGCCAGCGCAGCGCGCGGCGCGAACAGCAGGGCCAGATCCGGCTCGACGTCGCGGCCGGCGAGCGTTCCGGCAAGATCGTCGCGGAATTGACCGAGGTCGACAAATCCTATGGCGACAAACAGGTGGTGCGCGATTTCAGCGCGACGATCTTGCGCGGCGACAAGGTCGGCCTGATCGGCCCCAACGGCGCCGGCAAGACCACGCTGCTTGAAGCTGATCCTGGGCGAGGAACAGCCGGACCGCGGCACGGTGCGCCAGGGCACCAAGCTGCAGGTCGCGTACTTCGACCAGATGCGCGCGCAGCTGAATCCGGAAGCCAGCCTGGCGGATACCATCGCGCCGGGCAGCGACTGGGTCGAGATCAACGGCCAGCGCAAGCACGTGATGAGCTATCTCGGCGATTTCCTGTTTGCGCCGGAGCGCGCGCGCTCGCCGGTCAAGTCGCTGTCCGGCGGCGAGCGCAACCGGCTGCTGCTGGCGCGCCTGTTCGCCAAGCCGGCCAATGTGCTGGTGCTGGACGAGCCGACCAACGACCTCGACATCGATACGCTGGAATTGCTGGAGGAACTGCTGGAGGACTATGCGGGCACGGTGTTTCTGGTCAGCCACGACCGTACTTTCCTCGACAATGTCGTCACCCAGGTGATCGTCGCCGAAGGGAACGGCCGCTGGCGCGAATACGTCGGCGGTTATAGCGATTGGGAACGCGTCAAGGCGCTGGACGCGGCGCCGGCAGCTCGCAAAAGCGGCCGCGAAACCAGCCGAGAAACCACCGAGCCAGCGAAAAAGCGCCGCCGGAACCGGCCGCGGCAGCCAAGCCGAGGAAGCTGAGCTACAAGGAACAGCGCGAGCTGGAGCAGTTGCCGGATCTGATTGCCGGACTGGAAGAGGAGCAAAAATCCATTTCCCAGCGCCTTGCCGACCCCGACTTGTATCGCCAGCATGCGGACGAAGCGCAGCGCTTGAATCGGCGCTTTGCCGAAATCGATGAACTATTGATGCAGGCGCTGGAGAAATGGGAACAGATCGAGGGCGGCAACGCTCAGTAATCGGTCTTGCAGGATAGCTGGCGGCGGCTTGTCGCGCCTTAATGCAGGCGTCCGCTGGCGGCGCGCAGCTGCGGCAGCCTGGCGCGAATGTCATGGGCGTCGGCAGCGTTCGGCCGTTCGCGCAGATAGGCTTCCAGATCCTCCAGCGCCGCTTCCGGCTGCTCCAGCATGGCGTAGGCCGAGCCGCGGTCGCGCCGTTCGGTGATTTCATCGGGCAACAGGATCACCAAGCGCCGCTGGACATCGAGCAAGGACTGCCACTGCTGGTTGCCGAGAAAAATCGCCTTCAGATTGTGCAGCATGCGCACCAGGATGGCGCGCGTGGCGGTCGTGTGCAGGAACTCGGTGACCGGCAATTCGAGCATTTCCGGCATCTGCTGCAGATAGGGCGCCAGCCGTTCCTCGAGTTCGACCTGCGACAGGCTGGCGCCGCTCAAGGGGTCGAGCACGATGGCGCCCGACGACAGCGGCAGCTTCATCAGGAAATGGCCGGGAAACGAAACGCCGCGAAAATCTAGCCCGGTCTGTTGCGCCAGTTCCATATAGACGACCGCCAGGGAAATCGGAATGCCGCGGCGGGTGGCGATCACGCGATCGAGATAACTGTTTTCGGGATCGTAGAAATTATTGACATTGGCGCCGAAACCGAGCTCGCGGTAAAAGAAATGGTTGAGCATGCGCAGTTTTTGCAGGTCGGAAGCATCGGCCGGCAGGCGCTTCTGCAGCCGTTCGGCGAAGCCGTCGACTTCAAGCTGAACCGCCACCAGGTCGAGCTGCGGCGACGCTCCCTGGGCAATCGACAGCGCCGCTTCGAACAGCGGGATGGAATCGTCCTGCTGTACCAGCGAAGTGAAATAATCTAAGGGATGGATCATCGTCGCGCTCGCGTACCCGGTCAATAAAAGACTCGCCGTGCTGCGACAGGTTCCGCCGCCGGCCGCCTTAGCGCGCGCTGCGGCGGAAATCGCGGAAGCGGAATCCCATCGCCAGCAGTGCGCCGAAATAGGTTGCCGCGCAGACGCCCAGCACCAGCGCCAGCGCGCCGACCCGCAGCAAGGGGGTCTGCTGCAGCCGCAGCCAGTCGAAGTGGCCGGCGCTCCACAGCGCCACCCCGGCCAGCAGCAGCAAGGCCCCGCTGAGCCGGACCAGGAACAGGCGCCAGCCCGGACGCGGAGCATAGATCGCGCGGCGGCGCAAACTCCAGAACAGGAAGCCCGCGTTCAAACAGGCGCCGAGGCCGATCGACAGCGCCAGTCCGGCATGCGCAAACCAGGGCACGAAAACCAGGTTCATCGCCTGCGTGACCAGCAGCACGCCGACGGCGATCTTGACCGGCGTCTTGATGTCTTGCTGGGCATAAAATCCCGGCGCCAGGATCTTCACCAGGATCAAGCCGATCAAGCCGGCGCCGTAGGCAATCAGCGCCTTGCCGGTCATCGCCACCGCCAGCGCGTCGAATTTTCCATAGTGGAACAGCGTCGCCGTCAGCGGCTCCGACAAGGTGGCCAGCCCTACCGCCGCCGGCAAAGCCAGCAGGAAAGTCAGGCGCAAGCCCCAGTCGAGCAACCCGGAATATTCGGCACGGTCGCCGTCCATGTTGGCTTGCGACAGGCTCGGCAGCAGGATCGTCCCCAGCGCCACGCCCAAGCAGCGCGGTGGGGAATTCCATCAAGCGGTCGGCGTAGGACAGCCACGACACGCTGCCATGCTGCAGCCGCGAGGCGATGTTGGTGTTGATCATCAGGCTGATCTGCGCCGCCGACACCGCGAACACCGCCGGCCCCATCTTGAGCAGGACTTTCCGCACGCCGGCGTCGCGCAGGCCGGCCAAGGGATTCAAGGCAATGCGCGGCAGCATGCCGATCCGCATCAGCGCCGGCACCTGGATTGCCGCCTGCAGCACGCCGCCGACGAACACCGCGATCGCCATCGCATAGATCGGCTGCGCCAGATGCGGCGCCAGGAACAGCACGCCAGCGATGAATGCCAGGTTCAGCAGCACCGGGGTGACGGCCGGAATGCGGAATTCGCGCCAGGTATTGAGGATGCCGCCGGCCAGCGCCACGAACGACATGAAGCCGATGTACGGAAACATCACGCGCGTCATCAGCACCGAAGCCTGGAAGGCATCCGGGTTGTCGGTGAAGCCGGTGGCGATCAGGTAGACCACCACCGGCGCCGCGGCGATGCCGAGCAGGGTCACGATCAGCATGGCCCAGATCATCGTGGTGGCGACATGGTCGGCCAGTTCCTTGGTGGCGGCTTCGCCTTTCTGGTTTTTGTATTCGGCCAGGATCGGCACGAAGGCCTGGGAAAACGCCCCTTCGGCAAACAGCCGGCGCAACAGGTTGGGAATGCGGAACGCGACGTTGAAGGCGTCGGTGTAGGCGGAAGCGCCAAAGGCCCGGGCAAACAGGATTTCGCGAATCAGGCCGGTGATGCGTGACAGCATCGTCATGCCGGAGACGGTTGCCAGGGTTCTATGCAGGTTCATGGAGCGGCATTATATCTGCTGCCCGTTGCCGCAAAGGATGACCGCCGCCGCGCTTGTCCATCCGTCAATTCACTCTAGTTGATCGTCTAGAAATAAATTTTCCGGGAGTATATTGAAAAATGCATGATTTCCGCAGATAAATAGGCGTCTATTAAAAATACTGGTGGCAGTATATTTTCTTTCCAGACTATCTTCAAAATGGCGGGACTCCTGCAGCACGGACTGTTGTTTTGATCAAGGCTGCATTTTTGCGAATTTGCCCGTTTCTCCAAAATCCGTTATAATTCGCCGCTTTACAGAATTCTGTCTTCGCCTTCCTGTTGTTGCGAAGAGACCCTGATCCCCGTATTTAGGAAACATTCATGGCAAATACCGCACAAGCGCGCAAACGCGCTCGTCAAGCAGTCCAGCAAAACCTGCATAACTCCAGCCAGCGTTCGACCCTGCGCACGGCCATCAAGGCAGTGCGCAAAGCCATCGGCGCCGGCGACAAGGCGGTCGCGGCTCAGGTGTTCCAGAAGTCGATTTCGACGATCGATCGCATCGCCGACAAGAAAATCATCCACAAGAACAAGGCTGCTCGTCACAAGAGCCGTCTGGCCGCAGCCCTGAAAGCGCTGGCCTAAGACTCGCGGTGCCGCCGCGGCTTGCGCGGCATTCCGGAAATTGAAAACCCGGGTGACATTGGTCATCCGGGTTTTGTCGTTAATGAGCGCAAAATCGCGCATTCTGTTCTTGAATGCGCCGCCGGGACTGCCGGCGCGCGGCGCGAGAACTGCTTATTTCAGGCCCGGTAAACCGCCGATCACGGTGCCCGGCTTGATGTTCCTCTGCTTGAACCAGCCCCGGTTCATCTCCAGCGCGTATACCACCGGCTTGGCGGCGCAATGCGAATCCAGCGATTGCGGCTGCATGTCCTCGATATTGACGATCTTGCCGTCGCCGTCGATGAATGCGACCGACAAGGGAATCAAGGTATTTTTCATCCACATGCAGGTCTGGGCCGGCGCGTCGAATACGAACACCATGCCTTCATTGGTGCCCATCTTCTCGCGGAACATCAAGCCTTGCTGGCGGTCGGCATCGCGCGCGGCGACTTCCGCCGAGATCAGGTGAATCCCCGCATTCAATGAAATGACCGGAAGCGGGCGGGGCGCTTGCGCCGCCGCCGTAGAAATAGCGAAGCACGCGGCGACGGTTGCCAGCAGGCGGCAGCTACTGGAGAAACGGATCATTGATTTGCCATTCAATCGGAAAAATCGCATTGTCGCACTCAAAAAGCAGAAAAGGCAGGACGCGCCTGCCTTTTCTAGAGCCAGTCATGCCGGCTTATTTGCCAGCTGCGGCCGGAGCGGCGGCGACTGCATTGGCTTTCTTGGCCTTTTGGGCTTTTTTGGCTTTCTTGACTTTTTTCGCTTTCGGAGCAGCGTCGGAAGGCGCAGCAGCCGGAGCGGCGCAGCGGCGACGGGAGCGGCATCCGCAGCCGGTGCAGCAGGCGTTGCGGCGAAAGCGGAAACGGCAAACAGACCAGCGATCAGGGCGGCGAGCAGAGATTTCATTTTAGTCCTTGGTAGTGTGGATGAACGGTGATTCGTGCGAATCACTAGCTATAACGAGGTGCCGTGCAGCGGCGTTGACAGCTTCCGATAATATTCGCGTGCGGCGGCCGCAGGCGGCGGAACCGGCGATGCCGCCTCACGCCAGCTTGAAGAGCTGGAGCCCGGCAAAGCCGATCAGGACCAACCCGGCCAGCCGATTGATGGCTTGCATGATGCGCGCGCTAAGCCGATGGCGCACCGCCGAGATGGCGGTCGACAGCCCGAGCCACCAGAGCGCCGATCCCGAAAATACGCCGAGCACCATGACCATGGCGGCGTCGCTGCCGATGTCGTGGCCGGTGGCGATGGAAGCGAACACCGCCACAAAGGACAGGATGGTCATGGGGTTGGCCAAGGTCAGCAGGAATACCGAAAACATGGCCTTGAGCGCGGTGGCGGCCTCGGCTGCCGGCTTCGCCTGCTGCGCAACCTGCGCGCGCAGCAATTGCCATCCCATCCATGCCAGGAAGGCGGCGCCACCCACCGCCAGCGGCACGCGCAGCGCCGTCGCCCACGAGGTCACTGCCGACACGCCAAGAGCGCCGATGGCGCCGTAGCAGGCGTCGGCCAGCGCCGCTCCCAGGCCGCTGGCAAAGCCGATGGTTCGCCCATGCGCGAGCGTGCGCTGTATGCATAACAGCCCGATGGGGCCGACCGGCGCCGCAATCGACAATCCGATGATCAGGGCTTTGAAGAAAAGGGAGGAATCCATGGGTGCGAACAAACAAGCTGGGACACAGGAATTTTCCTGCCTTTTCGGTCACGGCCAAATAGCGGATTTCAGGCCAAGGGAAATAATCGCCTAAGATACAAAGGCCAATGACCACTTTCCCCTGAATTTCATGGAACTCGATGACAAGCACTGGAAAATCCTCGGGCTGCTGCAGGAGGACGCCCGGATTTCACTGACCACTCTGGCGCGCCGGATCGGCCTGTCGGTTCCCGCCACTTCCGAGCGCATGAAGCGGCTGGAAGAGCTGGGCGTGGTGGCGGCCTATCGCGCCCTGGTGTCGCCGCAGAAGGTCGGCTATACCGTGACCGCCCTGATCGGCATCACCACGCCGCAGCCCGACAAAGCCCGCTTGCTGAAGTTGCTCAACAGCAAAAGCGAGGTGCTCGAGTGCTTCCATGTGACGGGCCAGGATTCCTTCGTGCTGAAGGTCGTCGCGCGCGACATCGGCCACCTGGAGACTTTCGTCGCCAGCATCAACCATCTCGGCGAAACCCGCACCTCGATCGTGATGTCGGTGCCGATTCCCGCGCGCGCGATCGCCGCGCCGGGACGGTGAGCCTGGCGCGAGCGCCAAAACACCGTTCCGCACTTTTCTCTTTTGGGGTCGGGATCGTGTTCGATGAGCGCATGCCAGCACGGCCGCCCTGGCATGCCGGCGGCTTGCAGGAACCTTGTTTCGCATTCGGTGCCGCGCTCCGGCTGGGGCAAAGACTTGGCAAGCGCAGCTTTGTGAGGCTCCATGCGACGCTCAATTTGCCGGTCGGCGTGGCCGGCTCTTGCCAGGCACCGAGCCAGACGACCGGCCACATCGGAATGGCGAGTCAGTCACGAATCTCCAGGGCGCGATTCAGGCTGAGCGCCGCCAGCGAGCACGCCGCGCCCGATAACAGGTAGAGGCTGACATAGGCCAGGCCGAAATGCGCGGACAGGCCCAGCGCCACCAGAGGCGCAAAGCCGGCGCCCACCAGCCACGCCAGATCGGAAGTCAATGCCGCGCCGGTATAGCGGTACTTCGCCGGGAAGTTGGCGGTGACGGCGCCCGACGCTTGGCCATAAGACAAGCCGAGCAGGCTAAAGCCCAGCAGGATGAAGATGTCCTGCCCCAGATCGCCGCCGCTCATCAGCGTCGGCACCAGCGCGCTGAACAGCGCAATCAGGCCTGCCAGGGCACCGAGCGTGGTACGCCGGCCAAAACGATCGGCAATCAATCCGGAAGCGACTACGCCGAGTCCCGCCAGTGCCGCGCCGATCATCTGGATCACCAGGAATCCGCTGGCCGAGCGCGTCGAATACAAGGTGATCCACGATAGCGGAAACACGGTGACGAGGTGAAACAGCGCATAGCTCGCCAGCGCCGCCAGGGCGCCGATCAGCAGGTTGCGGCCTTGCGAGCGGGTCATTTCGACGACATCGGTCGGCTGCAGCTCGCGCTCCTCGAGCAGGCGCGCATATTCGTTGGTGGAAACCAGGCGCAGGCGCGCGAACAGCGCGACCACGTTGATGGCAAATGCAATGTAAAACGGATAACGCCAGCCCCAATCCAGGAACTCTTCATTGGAAAGGCTGAACAGCAGGTAGGAAAACAATCCGGCAGCCACGATAAAGCCGACCGGCGCGCCCAGTTGGCCAAGCATCGCATACCAGCCGCGCCGGTTTTGCGGCGCATTCAGCGCCAGCAGCGACGGCAGGCCATCCCATGAACCGCCGAGCGCCACGCCCTGGCCGATGCGCAGCAGCGACAGCCAGACGATCGCGCTGAAACCGAGGTGCCCATAAGGCGGCAGGAAGGCGATGCCGGCGGTGGACGCGCCAAGCAGGAACAGCGCCAGCGTCAGCTTGAACTCGCGGCCGAAGCGCCGCTGGATTGCCATGAAGACTACCGTGCCAAAGGGTCTTGCAATAAACGCAAAGGAAAAGATCAGGAAGGCATACAGCGTTCCTTCGAGCCGATTCTCGAACGGAAAAAAGACTGAGGGAAATACCAGCACGGAGGCGATGGCGTAGACAAAGAAATCAAAGTATTCCGATGCACGGCCTATGACTACGCCAACGGCGATATCGCTGGGAGCGATCCGGCCATCTCCGGCGCTGCTGCTACGCCAGCCATCGTCATCCAGACGCGGTACGGAATGCGGCGGCAGGGTTGCGCCATGAGTTGTTGCTCCAGCCATGATTTTGTCTCCGGAATTGTTATTCATTCAGCCAATGAAGCCGGGACGGCGGGGCCAGGTGTTATTGCCAAATGGACAAAGTGGGACAAAACGTCCAATCGGCAACACTTACTCTAAACGGTACAGTTACGCGTTACGCCCTCTTTTTTATCTACCGCATGCTTTCCTTGATAATACGTCGCTGCTTACCCTTATTGCTGATCGGCTTCCTGGCCGGCTGCGATCTGGTTGTGCTGAATCCCGCTGGCGACGTCGCCGCTCAGCAAGGTCGCCTTATCATCATTGCCACGGCACTGATGCTGTTGATTATTGTCCCGGTCATTATATTGACTGTCATCTTTGCATGGCGCTACAGGAAAAACAATACCTCAGCTAAATACGAGCCCGATTGGGACCACTCAACCAAGCTGGAACTGATGATCTGGGGCGTGCCTTTGCTCATCATCATCGTCCTGGGCCTGATCACCTGGGTCACCACTCACAAGCTGGATCCTTACCGTCCGCTGGATCGCCTGGATGCCAAGCGGCCGATTTCCGCCGAAGTCAAGCCGCTGGAAGTCGAGGTGGTGTCGCTCGACTGGAAATGGCTGTTCATCTATCCGGAGCAGGGCGTGGCGACCGTGAACGAACTGGTCACCCCGGTCGATGTGCCGGTGCGCTTCAAGCTCACCTCGTCCACCGTGATGAACACCTTCTACATTCCTGACCTGGCCGGCATGATCTACACCATGGCAGGCATGGAAACCCAGCTCAACGGGGTGATCAACAAGATCGGCGTGTACGACGGCTTTTCCGCCCACTACAGCGGCGCCGGCTTCTCGCAGATGCGCTTCAAGTTCCACGGCGTCAGCCAGGGCGATTTCGATGCCTGGGTCCGGAAGACCAAGGCTGCCGGCGGCACGCTGGACCGCGCCGCCTACTTGGAACTGGAAAAGCCCACTATCGCGGAACCCATGCGCGGTTTCGGCGACGTCGAGCCCGGCCTGTTCAGCGCCGTCGTCAACCGCTGCGTGGCACCCGACGCCGTCTGCCTGAACAAGATGATGGCTGATGATGCCCAGCGCATCCGCACCGCGCTGCGCCAAAAGGCGCAGCAGCAGGGCGCTCCGCAACCAGAGCACATTCCGTCCTCCCATTCCGCACACGAGTAACCATGCTAGACCCTACTGTGATGACAACGTCGCCCATCTTTGGGCGCCTGAACGGGAATTCGTTTCCCTTTATGCATGACCCCATCGTCCTGGCTACCTTTGTCGGGGTGGTCCTGGGCGGGATCGTCGTATTTGCCGGATTGACCAAATTTCGCCTATGGGGCCCGCTGTGGCGCGACTGGATCACCAGCATCGACCACAAGAAAATCGGCATCATGTACATGATCCTCGGCATCGTGATGCTGCTGCGCGGCTTCGCCGACGGCATCATGATGCGCCTCCAGCAGATGCTGGCCGTGGGTGAATCGGCCGGCTATCTGCCGCCGCACCACTACGACCAGATCTTCACGGCGCACGGCGTGATCATGATCTTCTTCGTCGCCATGCCGCTGGTCACCGGCCTGATGAACTACGTCATCCCGCTGCAGATCGGCGCGCGCGACGTCGCCTTCCCCTTCCTCAACAACTTCAGCTTCTGGATGACCACCATGGGCGCCGGGCTGGTGATGGTGTCGCTGTTCGTCGGCGAGTTCGCCACCACCGGCTGGCTGGCCTTTCCGCCGCTGTCGGGCATCGAAGCGAGTCCGGGCGTGGGGGTGGATTACTACATCTGGGCCTTGCAGGTGGCCGGCGTGGGGACCACGCTATCCGGAATCAACCTGATCGCCACCATCGTCAAGATGCGCGCGCCCGGCATGACTTGGATGAAGATGCCGGTGTTTACCTGGACCTCGCTGTGCACCAACGTGCTGATCGTGGCTTCGTTCCCGGTGCTGACCGCAGTGCTCGGCCTGCTGTCGCTCGACCGCATCTTCGACATGAATTTCTTCACGAATGACCTCGGCGGCAACGCCATGATGTACGTGAACCTGATCTGGATCTGGGGCCACCCCGAGGTGTACATCCTGATCCTGCCGGCGTTCGGCGTGTTCTCGGAAATCGTCGCCACCTTCTGCGGCAAGCGCCTGTTCGGCTATGCCTCGATGGTGTACGCGACCGCCGCGATCATGGTCCTGTCCTACCTGGTCTGGCTGCACCACTTCTTCACCATGGGCTCCGGCGCCAGTGTGAACTCCTTCTTCGGCATCACCACGATGATCATTTCGATCCCGACGGGCGCGAAGATCTTCAACTGGCTGTTCACCATGTACAAGGGCCGCATCCGTTACGAACTGCCGATGATGTGGACTGTCGCCTTCATGGTCACCTTCGTGATCGGCGGCATGACCGGCGTGCTGCTGGCAGTGCCGGCGGCCGACTTCGTGCTGCACAACAGCCTGTTCCTGATCGCGCACTTCCATAACGTGATCATCGGCGGCGTGCTGTTCGGCATGTTTGCCGGCATCAACTACTGGTTCCCGAAAGCTTTCGGCTACAAGCTCGACGAATTCTGGGGCAAGTGCTCGTTCTGGTGCTGGGTGATCGGCTTCTACCTCGCCTTCATGCCGCTGTACGTGCTGGGCCTGATGGGCGCAACCCGCCGCCTGAACCAGATCGAAGATCCGGCCATGGCCATCTGGCTCAACATCGCCTTCGTCGGCGCGGTTCTGATCGCTTTGGGCATCGGCGCGATGATCATGCAGTTCTACGTCAGCTTCAGGAACCGCCATGCGCTGCGCGACGTTACCGGCGATCCCTGGGACGGCCGCACTCTGGAGTGGGCTACCTCGTCGCCGCCGCCTGACTACAACTTCGCCTTCACGCCGATGGTGCACGAGCGCGATGCCCTCACCGACATGAAGAGGAACGGCTACCGCCGTCCGCTGGCGGGCTTCCTGCCGATCCACATGCCGAAGAACACCGGCGCCGGCTTCATCATCGCAGCGCTGTCCGCGGTGTTCGGCTTCGGCATGATCTGGCACATGTGGTGGCTGGCGGCAGCGAGCTTCGCCGTGATGATCATCGCCATCATCATCCATACCTTCAATTACAAACGCGACTTTTACATTCCGGCCGAGGAAGTCATCCGTACCGAGAATGCCCGCACCCGTCTGTTGGAAAGCTATGTCTGAGATCACTGCAACTTCGCCCGGCGCCGTGAGCGCTGCTGCAAGCTCGCGCTACTACGTGCGCGAGCATCACCCGGAAAACGGCACGAGGCTGGGTTTCTGGATGTACCTGATGAGCGACTGCCTCATCTTCGCCTGCCTGTTTGCAACCTATGCCGTGCTGGGGCGCAACTATGCAGGCGGCCCGTCCGGCGCTGAACTGTTCGACCTGAAGCTGATTGCCATTAACACGGCGCTTCCTGCTGCTGTCGTCGATCACCTATGGCTTTGCCATGCTGGAATCGCAGCGCAAGCGCGTCGGCGCCACCATGCTGTGGCTGGGCGTCACCGGCCTGTTCGGCCTGGCCTTCCTCGGCCTGGAACTGTACGAGTTCGCGCACCTGATCCACGACGGCGCCGGTCCGCAAAGCAGCGCCTTCATGAGCGCCTTCTTCGCGCTGGTCGGCACCCACGGCCTGCACGTGTTCTTTGGCGTCGATCTGGCTGGTGACCCTGCTGTTCCAGATTGAAGAAACACGGCCTGATCCCGGAAAACCGCCGGCGCCTGAAATGCCTGTCCATGTTCTGGCACTTCCTGGACGTGATCTGGATCGGTGTCTTTACCTTCGTTTATCTGATGGGAGTCTTGCCATGAGCGGACATCTCCACAAGCATTCGCACGATCATGGCCACGGCCATCACGACCACGATGACCATGGCGCCCACGGCAGCGTCAAGGAGTATGTGATAGGCTTTGTGCTGTCGGTGATCCTGACTGCCATCCCGTTCTGGCTGGTAATGGGCAACGTGTTCGAGGATACGAAGGTCACCGGTCTTGTGATCATGGCCTTTGCCGCTGTGCAGGTCGTGGTGCACATGGTGTATTTCCTGCACATGAATTTCCGCTCCGAAGGCGGATGGACCATGCTGGCGCTGATTTTCACCGTGATCATCCTGGTCATCGTTCTGGCCGGATCGCTGTGGGTCATGTATCACATGAACCACAACATGATGCCCGGCATGGGATCTGGCGCGGGCCATCAGATGCACGATATGTAATGACAGAGAGAGCAGGGCGGGGAATAGCAAATCACTCCGGGAATACCGGACCAGGCCCTCGTTCATTCGCCGCGCGGCTGCTACTGGCAGCCTGCGCGGCGTTGTTGTTTTTGGGCTTTGTCGGGCTCGGCACTTGGCAAATCCAGCGTCTGCACTGGAAACGCGCGCTCATCGAGCGAGTTGAAGAGCGCGTGCATGCCGATCCCGTTCCCGCTCCCGACCGCGCGCGCTGGCCACATATCACCGCCGAGTCCGACGAGTACCGCCACGTGCGCGTCGAAGGAAGCTTTCTGCATGAGCTTTCCACTCTCACCCTGGCCGCGACCGCGCTCGGCAGCGGTTACTGGGTGATCACGCCGTTACGCGACACCAGGGGCAACATCGTGCTGATCAATCGCGGCTTCATTCCCGCCCGGGCGGCGAACCGTGTTCTCCAGCAGTTGCGCAGCGGCGCCAATAATGCCGTGGCCGCCGGCCAGCGCGGCGAGGAAAACGGCCCGCTCGTCATCACCGGGCTGTTGCGCGTCAGCGAGCCAGGCGGCGGTTTCCTGCGCCGCAATGACCCCGGCAATGACAGGTGGTACTCGCGCGACGTTCAAGCGATCGCTGCCGCGCGCGGCTTGGCCGATGTTGCGCCCTACTTCGTCGATGCCGACGCCGCTCCCGCGAGTGCAAAAGCGGCAGGCGACGACGGCCAGCCGATCGGCGGCATGACCGTCATTTCCTTTCACAACAATCATCTGGTCTACGCGCTTACTTGGTATGCTTTGGCCTTGATGGTGGCCGGTGCCGCCCTATGGGTCGCGCGCGAAGAGCGGCGGCTGCGCCGTGGCGGCGGCCGCCGTGCCAAAGGTATCGACCGCGAAAATGACGATGGATGGCAAAGTTGAAAATGTTGCGCATCGAGAACGCATGATGCCAGCTTGGCCGGCCGCGAGCGCTGAAAATGCCGCCGGCCACAAGAACATGCAGCAGTTGATTCATCTGCGCTGGTTCGCTGTGATGGGGCAGATCACGACGATCGCCGTCGTGACCCTCGTTTTTGGAATCCACCTTCCGCTGCCGCAGATGCTCGCCGTTCTGGCGTGCCTGATCGCCTTCAATATCGGCAGCCAGCTGCGCTGGCACGAGAGCCGGGTCGTCACGAATAACGAGTTGTTTTTCGCCCTGCTGGTTGACGTCGGCAGCCTGACGGCGCAGTTGTATTTCAGCGGCGGAACCACCAATCCGTTCGCTTTTCTCTATCTGCTGCAGGTCATCATCAGCGCCGTCCTGCTCGAAGCCTGGTCGACCTGGACCATCGTCGCCATCACCAGCGCCTGTTTGGCGGGGCTGTCGCTGTTTTCCAAGCCGCTGACATCGCTGCTCAATCGCAATCATGATTTTGCCAGCCTCTATATCCCCGGCATGCTGATCTGCTTTGCGCTCAACGCCGCCTTGCTGGTAGTCATCATCACGCGCATCACCCGCAATGTCCGCAGCGCCGATGCGCAGCTTGCCGACCTGCGCCAGCGTGCGGTCGAGGAAGAGCACATCGTTCGGATGGGCTTGCTGGCCTCGGGCGCCGCACACGAACTCGGCACGCCGCTGGCAACGCTGTCCGTGATTCTGGGCGACTGGCGGCGCATGCCCGAATTCACCCGGAATAGCGAACTGCGGGATGAGATTTCTGAAATGCAGGTCCAGTTACAGCGCTGCAAGGCCATCGTCAGCGGCATCCTGCTGGCGGCGGGCGAGGCGCGTGGCGAATCCTCGGTCAGAACCACTCTCCGTACTTTTTTGAACGATCTGGCGCAGGAATGGCGCTCCAGCAGGCCGGTTGCTTCGTTTGACTATGAAAACCGCATTCAGCACGATCTGCCCGTGGTATTCGACGCGGCACTGAAGCAGATGATTTTCAACGTGCTCGACAATGCGTTCGAAGCTTCGCCGCACTGGGTCAGCCTCGAAGCGAAGCGCGAGACGGATGCATTGATATTGGTGGTCACGGACGCCGGTCTCGGTTTCGCACCGGCGATGCTGGCGCATTTCGGCAAACCTTACCAGTCGAGCAAGGGACGGCCGGGCGGCGGATTGGGACTGTTCCTCGCTGTCAATGTCTCCCGTACCCTGGGCGGTACGGTCACGGCGCGCAATCGCGCCGAAGGGGGCGCGGTCGTCACGCTTACCCTGCCTCTGGCGGCGATTACTCTCGATATGGAGGCGGGACATGGCCTCTGAGCGTCTGCTGCTGATCATTGAAGACGATGCCGCCTTTGCCCGTACGCTCGGCCGCTCCTTTGAGCGCCGCGACTACCAGGTGTTGCACGCCGCCAGTCTCGATGAGGCCGCCGCCTTGCTGCAGCAGCATTCGCCGGGATATGCGGTGGTGGACCTCAAGTTGAATGGCAACCCGTCCGGGCTAGCTTGCGTACAGATGCTGCACCAGCACGATCCGCACATGTTGATCGTGGTACTGACCGGATTCGCCAGCATCAATACGGCGGTCGAGGCGATCAAACTCGGCGCCTGCCAATACCTGGCCAAGCCCTCCAATACCGACGATATCGAGGCCGCCTTCGGCCACGTCGCCGGCAATGCCGAGGCCGAACTGAGCACTCGAACGACATCGATCAAGACGCTCGAATGGGAGCGTATTCACGAAATGCTGGTGCAGACCAATTTCAATATTTCCGAGGCGGCGCGCCGCTTGGGAATGCATCGCCGCACGCTGGCACGCAAGCTCAATAAACAGCGCATCAAATAGTTCGCCGCCGCTGCGCGCTCCCAGCGCAAAATGGAGAGGAGAAGGGGCGGACGAATTGCGCCCGAAATAGCCCCTTCGAAAGCGCCCCAGTCCGGTCGCCATGCAAGCCGAGCGTTTGGCGGACAAGAAAAGGCCAGAGCAAGCTCTGGCCTCGGTATGGTGGTGGAGCGGAGGAGGATCGAACTCCCGACCTTCGCATTGCGAACGCGACGCTCTCCCAGCTGAGCTACCGCCCCATCGCGGATATTTTATGGCGTGTCTTCTTTTTGTACAACCGGATTCGTGCGGAAGATCGAATCGGTTGACGTCAATTCCTTCCCAACACTATAGTGTGGGCATGATTTCCGACTTCGACCACCTTTCCGAAAAAATCCGCCAGCTGGCGGAGCTGGCGCAGTCGCTGCGCCGCGAGAACGCCGATTTGCGTCTTCAGGCGTCGGCCTTGAGCGCTGAAAATGCCGACCTGGCAAAGCGCATGCAGCAGGCGCACCAGCGGGTGGCGGTGCTGCTGGAAGCGATTCCCGCCGCGGCGGATCGGGAGCTGGCATGATTCAGGTGGACGCTCTGATCATGGGCCAGCCCTACAAGCTGGCGTGCCGTGAAGGCGAGGAGGCGGCGCTGCAGCAGGCGATCGCTTATCTCGACGATAAGATGTGCGCGATCCGCGATGCCGGAAAATTGAAAGGCAATGACCGGATCGCAGTGATGGCGGCATTGGGTATCGCTGCCGAACTGCTGGCGCTGAAGTCGCCCAGCGGCCCGCTGTCGGATCTGACGATGGCGGAAGTGAAGCAAAAAATTACCGCGATGCATGCCGTGCTGGACCAGGCGCTGGCGCCCCAGGAAAACCTGTTTTAAGTATGGCGCAGTGGGGCCGGCGCGACTCCTTTTCCGTTAGCGCGCAAGGACAGGGGAGTGCAAGGGCGAAGTGAAATTATCCTTTCGCCAACGTCATCGGGCCGTTGTGCGGAATCGCGGTGCGCGGTGGATTGCTGGGCTGCCAACATTCGGAAAAATGCGCTTGCCGAAGCCATGGAATGGTTTGACATGCGGTCGGAATCAGGTAGACTAAAAGTCCCTGCCGTGTTCGCCATTGCCATATATTCCTAGAACCATTTATACGCATCGGTTGCCGACTTTGTTTGATGGGCGTGCGCGTCGCTAGTCCGACGAACCCGAAATTGAACTGCCTGTGACCACCTTGAACCGTTTGGTTCGGGATGCCGGCAAAGCGGCATCGGCGGGGGCTCAAATCGTGAACGGCTGCATAGATGCAGCCGTTTTTTTATGTCGCGCGAGTCGCAATCCGGAGCATGCCATGGGCTACTGGTTGATGAAGTCGGAACCCGATGAAGTCGGTATCGACGATCTGTTGGCGGCGCCGCGGCAGACGATTGGCTGGTTCGGCGTGCGCAATTATCAGGCGCGTAATTTCATGCGAGATGCGATGCGCGTCGGCGACGGCGTGCTGTTCTACCATTCCAGCTGCGCCGAGCCGGGCATCGCCGGCATGGCGGAGGTGGCGAGCGCGGCCTATCCCGATCCGACCCAGTTCGACCGCGCCAGCAAATATTTCGACGCCAAGGCGACGCCGGAAAATCCGCGCTGGATGCAGGTCGATGTACGCGGCTTGAAAAAAATCCCGCTGATCGGCTTGCCGCAATTGCGCCAGCATGCCGAGCTGGCCGAGATGCTGCTGCTCAAGCGCGGCAATCGGCTGTCGGTCATGCCGGTGACGGCGCCGGAATGGCGCTTCATCACGCAACGCCTGCTGGCCGGGACGGACAAGGAAAAAGAAAAATGACTGTGAGCCTGACCATTGCGCTGCTGGCGCTCGGTTCGATGACCGGCTTTGCCGCCGGCCTGCTGGGAATCGGCGGCGGCATGCTGCTGGTGCCGTTCATCACGCTGCTGCTGACGCTGTTCCACTTCCCGCCGCACCTGGTGGTGCATATGGCGATCGCCACTTCGCTGGCGACCATCCTGTTTACTTCGCTGTCGTCGGTGCGCGCGCATCACCGCCACGGCGCGGTGCAATGGCGCATCGTGGCGCTGCTGGCGCCCGGCATCCTGCTCGGTTCCTGGGTCGGTCCCTGGATCGGCAAGCAGATGAATTCCTCGATGCTGGCGGCTTTTTTCGGCGTATTCGTGCTGCTGTCGGCGACCCAGATGCTGCTCAATAAAAAGCCGTCGGCCACGCGCGACTTGCCGCCGCCGCCCGGCATGTTCGCCGCCGGTGGTGCGATCGGCGTGTTGTCGGGGCTGGTCGGCGCCGGCGGCGGCTTCATCTCGGTGCCGTTCATGACCTGGTGCAATGTCAAGATTCACCAGGCGGTGGCGACTTCGGCCGCGCTCGGTTTTCCGATCGCCCTGGCCGGCACGCTTTCCAATATCTATTTCGGCATGGGCGTGGACGAATTGCCGTCCGGGTCGCTTGGCTTCATCTACTTGCCGGCCCTGCTGGTGATTTCACTGGCGAGCGTCTTCACCGCGCCGCTCGGCGCCAGAACCGCGCACAAGCTGCCGGTGAAGTCGCTGCGCAAGATCTTTGCGCTGATGCTGTATGCGCTGGCCGGCTACATGCTGTGGAAAGCCTTCGGCCGCTGAAGCCGCTTTCCGCGCATGGCGCGTGCGGCGCCGGGTTTCAGGCCAGATATGGATATTGCGGGAGTATATTGAAAAAATGACCATTTCGCGCCCGGCACAAGATACTCTCTCTGGGAGTATATGGGTTGAGCAGGGTGCTATCGTCTCCCATCCATGCGCTGTGGGTGAGGCCAGCCGTGCCTGCGGCGGCGCCGCTCAGGCGTCGCGGTAGCGTTCGCGCAGCAGGTTTTTCTGCACCTTGCCCATCGTGTTGCGCGGCAGCTGCTCTTCGAAAAACACTTGCTTGGGTACCTTGAAGCCGGCGATCTTTCCTTTCAGCGCGCCGATGATCTGCGCCGCCGTCAGCTGCGCGCCCGGGCGCGCGATCACCACCGCGGTCACCGCCTCGCCGAAATCGGCATGCGGCACGCCGATCACCGCCGACTCCAGCACGCCGTCGAGCTCATCGAGCACCAGCTCGATTTCCTTCGGATAGACGTTGTAGCCGCCGGAGATGATCAGGTCCTTGCTGCGGCCGACGATCGACAGGTAGCCGTCGTCATTCCACTGGCCGACGTCGCCGGTCCGGAAATAGCCGTCGGCGGTGAACTCCTCGGCGGTCTTGTCCGGCATGCGCCAGTAACCCTGGAACACGTTCGGCCCCTTGACCTGGATCGCGCCGGTCTGCTGCGGCGCGCACGGCGCTCCCGTGGCTTCGTCCACCACGCGCACCGAGACGCCGGGCAGCGGCAGGCCGACCGTGCCGCCGATGCGCCGGCCGTGGTACGGGTTCGAGGTCAGCATGTTGGTTTCGCTCATGCCGTAGCGCTCCAGGATCGTATGGCCGGTGCGTTCGATGAACTGGTTGAAGGTATCGGTCAGCAGCGGCGCCGAGCCGGAGACGAACAGCCGGATGTTGGCGCAAGTCGCGCGCGTGAATGCGGCGTCGGCCAGCAGCCGCACATAATAGGTCGGCACGCCCATGAAGACGCTGGCGCGCGGCAGCTGCCGGATCACCTGGGCGGCGTCGAACTTGGGCAGGAAGATCATCTTGCTGCCGTTCAGCAGCGCCCCGTTCGACGCCACGAACAGGCCGTGCACGTGGAACAGCGGCAGCGCGTGCAGCAGCACGTCGCCCGCCTGCCAGTGCCAGTACTCGCGCAGCACCTTGGCATTGGCCGCCAGGTTGTGGTGGGACAGCATCGCGCCCTTGCTGCGGCCGGTGGTGCCGGAGGTATACAGAATCGCCGCCAGATCGTCCGGCTGGCGCGCCACCGTCTCGAAGCGGTCGGGCTGATGGGCGGCGCGCGCCAGCAATGAGCCGGAATTTTTGCCGTGCTGCGCTTCGCCCAGCGTAAACACGTGCCGCGTGCCCGACTTGAAGGCGATCTGCGCCACCCAGCCGAAATTCTCCGGCGCGCACACCACCACCGCCGGCTCGGCGTCGCCGATGAAGTATTCCAGCTCGGCGGCCCGGTAGGCGGGATTCAGCGGCAGGTAGATGTAGCCGGCGCTTAGCGTCGCCAGATACAGGAACAAGGCTTCCGGCGATTTTTCGACCTGCACCGCGATGCGCGCATCCGGCGGCAGGTCCAGGCTGGCCAGGAGGTTGGCGATTTTCGCGGTGGCGCGTTCGAGGTCGCGCCAGCTGTAAAAGTGGCCGTCGTGGGTCTCGATGCAGCAGGCGTCCTTATCTTGCGGAAAATTTGCTTCCAGCAGGGCGTACAGATTGGCGTTCATCGATGGCAAAGGCAAATGGAAAAAAGCGGATCAGCGCGCGACCGGCTGCTGCGCCGGATGGCGGTAGGCGAGCCACAGCAGGACAAGGCCGAGCGCGACCATCGGCAGCGACAGCATCTGCCCGGCCGAGATGGTCCAGCCGGCGAACGTCACTTCATAGTCGGGCATGCGGAAATACTCGGTGAAGAAGCGGGCGCAGCCATAGCCCAGCGCGAACACGCCGGACACCGCCATGTACGGGCGCGGCTTGCGCGCATACAGCCAGAGGATGATGAACAGCAGCACGCCGTCGATCAGCGCCTGGTAGATCGGCGACGGATGGCGCGGCAGGCTGTCGACATTGGGCCAGATCATGGCCCACGGCAAGGAGGCGTCGGCGACGCGCCCCGGCAGTTCGGCATTGATGAAATTGCCGAGGCGGCCGAAGGCATAGCCGAGCGGCACCATCGGCGCGATGAAGTCCATGATGCCCATCAGCTTGCGCCCGCGCTTCCTGCCCCAGATCGCCATCGCGATCATCACGCCCAGGAAGCCGCCGTGGAACGACATGCCGCCCTTCCAGACCGCGAAGATTTCGAGCGGATGGCTGAAGTAGAACACCGGGTGGTAGAACAGCACTTCGCCCAGCCGGCCGCCGATCACCACGCCCAGCACGCCGTAAAACAGCATGTCGTCCAGGTCTTCCTTCTTCCAGCCGGCGGCGGCGATGTGCGGCTGGCGCAGGCGCAGGCGGCCCAGCGCGATGAACTGGATGAAGGCCAGCAGGTACATCAGGCCATACCAGCGCACCGCCAAGGGGCCGAGGGAAAAGGCGATCGGGTCGGGCATCGGGTGGATCAGCATTTATCGTTTCTTTCGCAGTAATTCCAAAAAGGCCGCCAGTACCGGCGAGCGGTTGTCGCGGCGCCAGGCGAGGCCGGTTTCGACCAGCGGCACCGGCTCGGCCAGGGCGCGGTATTCGACGCCGGCGCGCTTGAGGTTCGACACCGATTGTGGCACAAGTGCAATCCCCATACCGGCCGACACCAGGCCGACGATGGTCTGCATCTGGATCGCTTCCTGGCCGATGCGCGGCGTCAGCCCGGCGCCGTGGAAGCAGGCCAGGATCGTGTCGTGCAGCGCGGGCGCGATGCGGCGCGGGAAAATGATCAGCGGCGCATCGGCCAGCAGCGGCAATGCGACGCGCTGCTGGCCGCGCAGCTGCTTCATGCCCTTGGGCGCCGCCAGCACCAGCGGCTCCTTCAGCAGCGGCAGGTAATCGAGCTCGACCCTGGTGCGCTCGGGCAGCGGCGGAATCAGCAGGCCGGCATCGATGCGCTGCTGCGCCAGGTCTTCCAGCTGGATGTCGGAAGTCGCCTCGCGCAAGTCGATCTGCACTTGCGGCCAGGCTTCGCGGAATTCGCGCAGCAGCGCCGGCAGCACGCTGTAGTCGGCGGTCGAGACGAAGGCCAGCGACAGCGTGCCGGTCGCGCCGGCGGCGGCGCGCTGCGCCAGCTCGGGCAGGGCGGCGGCTTGCTGCAGGATGCGGCGCGCTTCCGGTAGCAGCGCGGCTCCGGCCGCCGTCAACGCCACGCTGCGCTGGGTGCGGGCAAACAAGGGCGTGCCCAGCATCGCTTCCAGCGCCTGGATGGTTTGCGACAGTGGCGGCTGCGTCATGTGCAGGCGCGCGGCGGCGCGGCCGAAATGCATTTCCTCGGCGACGACGACGAAATAGCGCAACTGTCGCAAGTCGATATTATTCATATGAAAATCATATCAATGATGATGGAATCATATATTTGACACAGGGTTAAGGGCAAGGCAATCTAGCGTTTTCGCGCAAATTCCCTGGAGCAAGGGAAAGAGAACCACCTGGAGATGACTATGCCGCAATACCGTTCCCGCACCACCACTCATGGCCGCAACATGGCCGGCGCCCGCGCATTGTGGCGTGCCACCGGCATGAAGGATGGCGACTTCGAAAAACCGATCATTGCCGTCGTCAATTCCTTCACGCAGTTCGTGCCGGGCCACGTCCACCTGAAGGACCTGGGCCAGATGGTGGCGCGCGAGATCGAGGCCGCCGGCGGCGTGGCCAAGGAATTCAACACCATCGCCGTCGACGACGGCATCGCCATGGGCCACGGCGGCATGCTGTATTCGCTTGCCTTCGCGCGAATTGATCGCCGACTCGGTCGAGTACATGGTCAACGCGCACTGCGCCGACGCGATGGTGTGCATCTCGAACTGCGACAAGATCACGCCGGGCATGCTGATGGCGGCGATGCGCTTGAACATTCCGGCGGTGTTCGTTTCCGGCGGCCCGATGGAAGCGGGCAAGGTGATCAAGGTCGTCAACGGCGGCGAGAAGGTCATCAAGCTGGACCTGGTCGACGCCATGATCAAGGCGGGCGACAACACCGTCAGCGACGCCGACGTGGCCGAGATCGAACGTTCCGCCTGCCCGACCTGCGGTTCCTGCTCCGGCATGTTCACCGCCAATTCCATGAACTGCCTGACCGAGGCGCTGGGCCTGTCCCTGCCGGGCAACGGCACCATCGTCGCCACCCATGCCGACCGCAAGGAGCTGTTCCTGCGCGCCGGCCGCGTGGTGGTGGAACTGGCGCGCCGCTACTACGAGCAGGACGACGCTCAGCGTGCTGCCGCGCTCCATCGCCACCAAGGCCGCATTCGAGAATGCGATGGCGCTGGATGTTTCGATGGGCGGCTCGACCAATACCGTGCTGCACCTGCTGGCCGCCGCGCATGAAGCGGGCGTTGCATTCGACATGTCCGACATCGACCGCATTTCGCGCAAGGTGCCTTGCCTGTGCAAGGTGGCGCCGATGACCGACAAGTTCCACATCGAAGACGTGCACCGCGCCGGCGGCATCATTGCCATCCTGGGCGAGCTGGCGCGCGCCGGTTTGCTGGATACCTCGGTGCATAGCGTCCACGCGAAAACGCTGGGTCATGCGATCGAAGAAATACGACGTCAGGCGCAGCGACAACCCGGCTGTGCACCAGCTGTTCCGCGCCGCGCCGGGCGGCGTGCCGACCCAGGTGGCGTTCTCGCAATCCGAACGCTACGACGCGCTCGACCTGGACCGCAGCGCCGGCTGCATCCGCGACATGGCGCATGCTTACTCGCAGGACGGCGGCCTGGCTGTGCTGTACGGCAATCTGGCCGAGAAGGGCTGCATCGTGAAGACGGCCGGCGTGGACGAAAGCATCCTGAAGTTCGCTGGCCGCGCGCGCGTGTTCGAAAGCCAGGACGCGGCGGTGGAAGGCATCCTGGGCGACACCGTGCATGAAGGCGATGTGGTCATCATCCGCTACGAAGGCCCGAAAGGCGGTCCCGGCATGCAGGAGATGCTGTATCCGACGTCTTACATCAAGTCCAAGGGACTGGGCAAAGCGTGCGCCTTGTTTACCGACGGCCGTTTCTCGGGCGGTTCGTCCGGCCTGGTGATCGGCCATGCTTCGCCGGAAGCCGCCGAAGGCGGCGCCATCGGCTTGGTGGAAGAGGGCGACCGAATCGAGATCGATATTCCCGAGCGCCGCATTCACTTGGCAGTCGACCCCGAGACCTTGCAAAAGCGCCGGGCGGCAATGGAAGCCAAGGGCGCTGCAGCCTGGAAACCGGTCAACCGGCAGCGGGTCGTATCGCAAGCATTGCAAGCCTATGCGGCATTGGCAACCTCGGCTGACCGGGGAGCCGTGCGCGATATTTCGCAGTTGAAACGCTAGCGTGAGCGCGCAATAAAAAAGCCGGCGATGCCGGCTTTTTTTATATTATCGGGGATAGACCACGGTTAAGGAGGGTTCATCATGGCTTACAACCGCCGATCCAGGAACATCACCCAAGGCGTGGCGCGCAGCCCGAATCGTGCCATGTACTACGCGTTGGGTTACCAGAAGGAAGACTTCGACAAGCCGATGATCGGCATCGCCAACGGCCACTCGACCATCACGCCCTGCAACTCCGGCCTGCAGAAGCTGGCTGATATCGCCATCAAGGCGGTCAAGGATGCCGGCGCCAATCCGCAGGTGTTCGGCACGCCGACGATTTCCGACGGCATGTCGATGGGTACCGAAGGCATGAAGTATTCGCTGATCTCGCGCGAGGTGATCGCCGACTGCATCGAGACCGCGGTCAACGGCCAGTGGATGGACGGCTGCGTGGTGATCGGCGGCTGCGACAAGAACATGCCGGGCGGCATGATCGCGATGGCGCGCACCAACGTGCCCAGCATCTACGTCTACGGCGGCACCATCAAGCCGGGTCACTGGAAGGGCAAGGACCTGACCATCGTCTCCGCCTTTGAAGCGGTCGGCGAATTCAGTGCCGGGCGCATGTCGCAGGAGGATTTCGACGGCATCGAGCGCAACGCCTGCCCGTCGTCCGGTTCCTGCGGCGGCATGTACACCGCCAACACCATGTCGTCCTCGTTCGAGGCGCTCGGCATGTCGCTCTTGTATTCGTCGACCATGGCCAATCCGGACGACGAAAAGGTCGGCTCGGCGGCGCAGTCGGCGCGCGTCTTGGTGGAAGCGGTCAAGCGCGACCTGAAGCCGCGCGACATCATCACCCGCAAGGCGATCGAGAACGCGGTGGCGGTGATCATGGCTACCGGCGGTTCCACCAACGCCGTCCTGCACTACCTGGCGATCGCGCACGCGGCCGAGGTCGAATGGACGCTCGACGATTTCGAACGCATGCGGCGCAAGGTGCCGGTGATCTGCGACCTGAAGCCGTCCGGCCGCTTCGTCGCCACCGATCTGCACGCCGCCGGCGGCATTCCGCAGGTGATGAAGGTGCTGTTGAACGCCGGCCTCTTGCACGGCGACTGCATGACGATCACCGGCCGCACGTTGGCCGAGGAACTGGCGAATGTTCCCGATGTGCCGCGCGCCGACCAGCAAGTGATCCGCACTATCGACCAGGCGCTGTACGCCGAGGGCCACCTGGCGATCCTGAAAGGCAATCTGTCGCCGGAAGGCTGCGTGGCCAAGATTTCCGGCCTGAAGAACCCGGTGATCACCGGCCCGGCGCGCGTGTTCGACGACGAATACACGGCGATGGACGTGATCCTGGCCGACGGCATCAAACCGGGCGACGTACTGGTGCTGCGCTACCTCGGCCCGAAGGGCGCGCCCGGCATGCCGGAAATGCTGGCGCCGACATCCGCGCTGATCGGCAAGGGCCTGGGCGAATCGGTCGGCCTGATCACCGACGGCCGCTTCTCGGGCGGCACCTGGGGCATGGTGGTCGGCCACGTGGCGCCGGAAGCCTATGCCGGCGGCACCATCGCGCTGGTGCAGGAAGGCGATTCGATCACCATCGACGCCCACCAGCAACTGATCCAGCTGAACGTGGCGGACGAGGAAATCGCGCGCCGCCGCGCCGCGTGGAAGGCGCCGGCGCCGAAGTACACGCGCGGCGTGCTGGCCAAGTTCGCGGCGCTGGCATCCTCGGCCAGCAAGGGCGCGGTGACCGGTTAAGGGCGCTGTGCTTATCTTGGAGTATATGGCTTAAACCGCCATTTCACTTCCGGAATTGATCTGTCCCTTTGGGAGTATGTGATTCTGTCCGGCTCCCGGAAGGAGATGCGCGGTCCCCGCGCCTGCCTTCGCCGGCAATGAAAAAAGCCGGAACGATTCCGGCTTTTTCTTGAGGGGGCGGACTGTGCGGCGTGCGCAGCTCAGCGTTTGCGGCGCCCGTCTCCGAAGGTTTTTTTGACGCGCTCCTCGCGCATTTTTTCCAGTTGTTCGTGAGCGCGGCGCTTGTCCAGGCCCAGCAGGCGCTCGCCGAATTCAAACCAGAGAAACGCCACCGCCATCAGCGCCGCGATCCACCACCACGACAGCTCGGCAAAGGGACCGACTTCAAAATACCTGAGGGCCGTCAGCAGGACGATAACGATGATCAGCGGCATGGCAAATCTCCTTCGCTCGCAGAATATGGTTAATCGGCAGATTGGTCAACTCGGGTTCGACACGCGGCGTTATGTGAGAGAAGCTGTCTGGCAGAGATGGAATTGAAGTAGAATGCGCGGGTAGTCTTTTTGGAGAAAACAATGAAACGTGCTTTATTGCTGGGATTGGTCTTGACCGCATTTGCCTCCGGCGCCGCGATGGCGAACGCCGATCTGGCGAAGGCGAAGAATTGCATGGCGTGTCATGCGGTGGGCAACAAGGTCGTCGGCCCGTCCTTCAAGGACGTTGCGGCGAAATACGCCGGCCAGAAGGATGCCGAAAATCAGTTGGCGCAGAAAATCCAGAAGGGCGGCAGCGGCGTTTGGGGCGCAGTCCCGATGCCGGCCAACCCGCAAGTCAGCGATGCGGAAGCGCACACGCTGGTCAAGTGGATCATCTCGCTGAAGTAAGCCACTCGGCTCACAAAAAAAGCGCTCGCATGAGCGCTTTTTTTTCGCCTGCAGTGCCGGCCTGCGAGTCGCCCGCTGCGGCGACCAAGGCGTACCGGCAGCGCAGACGCTATGCCTGGGTTCGAAAAAAAAGCGCCCGGGTCCGAAGACCCGGGCGCTCGCATGCTGCCTGTCTGCCGATTACTTGGTGACAGCCAGTACCACGCGCTTGCCGTCGCGGTAGGTGTACAAGGTCAGCGTGCCTTCCTTCATGTCGCCTTTTTTATCGAACTCGATCGGGCCGGTCACGCCTTTGTAGTGGATCTTGGCCAGTTCGGGCAGATATTTTTTCGGTTCGACCGAATCGGCTTTCTGCATGGCGGCAACCATGACCATCGTCGCGTCGTAGGTGTACGGCGCATACAGTTTCACGTTGGTGCCGAATTTCTTCTCGAAGCGGGCCTTGAAGTCCTCCAGGCCTTTCTTGTCCGCTTCCACCACGCCGCCGGCTTCCGCGCACACCACCTGGTCGTTGCCGATGCCGTCGCCCGCCAGCGATGGCAGCGATTCGGTGCAGATGCCGTCGCCGCCCATGAACTTGGCGTTGATGCCGAGTTGCTTCATCTGGCGCAGCATCGGGCCGCCCACCGCATCCATGCCGCCGAAGAAGATGACGTCCGGATTCTTGGCCTTGATCGCCGTCAGAATGGCGTTGAAGTCGGTTGCCTTGTCGTTCGTGTACTGCTGCGAGACGATTTGCACGGCCGACGATTTGGCCTTGGCGCCCTTGGCGAACTCTTCCGCCACCCCTTGGCCGTAGGCGGTACGGTCATCGATGACGGCGATGTTTTTCGCCTTCAGGATCTGCACCGCATAGCGTGCCCAGCGTGCCGCCCAGCTGGCCGTCGTTGGCCACCACGCGGAAGGCAGTGTTGAAGCCCTGCTGCGTGTATTTGGGGTTGGTCGCGGATGCGGAGATCTGCGGGATGCCGGCATCATAGTAAATCTTCGATGCCGGAATCGTGGTTCCGGAGTTCAGGTGACCGATCACGCCCTTGACGCCGGCGTCCACCAGTTTTTGCGCTGCAGCGGTACCTTGTTTGGGGTCGGCGGCGTCGTCTTCGCCGATCAGTTCGAATTTGATTTTCTTGCCGCCGATCGTGACGCCCTTGGCGTTGAGCTCGTCGATCGCCATGCGCGACGCCGTTTTCATTGTCCTTGCCCAGGTGGGCGATCGCGCCGGAAAGCGGACCGACGTGACCGATTTTGACGACTTGTTCCTGTGCGAAGGCAGCGCCGGCCAACGCAAATGCAATTGCGCCAACCAGTGGGATTAGTTTTGTATTGAGCTGCATATTGTTTCCTCCTAAGGATTGATATCAAACAAGGTTGCTGCAACACTAACTTATTCAGGTTTCTGAACAAGCAGACGGTACAACAGAAAAAACAGTTCGCAAAGAGTTTTTCTGCGGTTTTTTTAAATATTGAACAACTTTTATATGCCCACTTTTCATACCTTGGATAAAGTCGACCGCAAGCTGCTGAACCTGCTGCAGCAGGACAATCAAACACCGACCCGCGTGCTGGCCGACAAAGTGCATATCTCCCAGCCGACCTGCCTGCGCCGGATCCGCGATTTGCGCCAGGCCGGGATCATCAGCGCCGACGTCGCCCTGGTCGATCCGTTTGCGCTCGGCTACGGCATGCTCGCCTTCCTGGAAATATCGCTGAACAACCAGTCCGACGAGCAGATGCAGGAATTCGAGCTGCGCATGAACCGCGAGGCGGAAGTCATGCAGTGCTATTTCGTCTCCGGCGATTACGATTATTTTGTGGTCGCGCATGTGATCGATATGGATGCTTACTACCAATTCGTCCGGCGCGCCATTTCCGGGTCGGGGAATGTGCGCCACTTCCAGTCGCGTTTCCCCATGAAACGCGCCAAATTCGCCACGCGCATCACCTTCGACGAAAAAGCCGCCGAAGTCGACGTCCGGGTTTGCCGCTAAGGCTCCATATCTCCATAACGCTGCAGCGGCGCCGGGGATGACAGGACGGCGGCGGCCCAGGGCAATTCCGCCGGCCGGCCCGGGAAACGGCGGCAAGGCGCATGGGGCATGCGAACCGAAAGAGGGGAAATGAGGTGCCGCTGATGTCTGGCTTGTCGTGCAGCACATTTGCGGCTGACGCTGCGGCGGCCGGCGCTCCGATCAAGCGTCACACCAGGCGGATGCCGAGCCGCCTGCCTTTGTCCGCCTCGGCCGGCGTGCCGCCCGGAAGCCGGCGAGCGCGCTTCGGCAGCATGTGGAAGGAAGGCGGGTGTTGCCGCTTTTGCCGTGTCGCCTTGCGCCCGAAGTGGGGCATTGTACGGCCAGGGGATTCCAAAAGACCGCCTGGCGCAGCCGAGCCGCGCCAGGCGATGCCTACGCCTCGACTGGATGGGCGATGCGCGCGCGCGGTAGGCGGCGTGGCATGCCGGTGAATGCAAAATCCACCTCGGGCTGGCGGCCGGCGATGATCTCGGCAATCGCGCGGCCCGAACCGCACCCCATGGTCCAGCCGAGCGTGCCATGGCCGGTATTCAGGAAAAGGTTGCTCAAGCGGGTTTTGCCGATGTAGGGCACGTTCGAGGGCGTCAAGGGACGCAAGCCGGTCCAGTAGGTCGGATTCTCGTAGTCGCAGGCATCCGGAAACAGTTCGCGTGCGCGACGAGTGAGCGCTTCGCAACGTGTGGTATTCAAATCGCGGGTATAGCCGTTCAGTTCGCAGGTGCCGGCAACGCGCAGGCGGTCTCCCAGGCGTGAAAACACCAGCTTGTAACCGTCGTCGGTCAGCGACGCGGTAGGCGCGGCGGCGGGATTGGTGATGGCATAGGTAGCCGAGTAGCCTTTGCCCGGATACACCATCAGCTGGATGCCCAGTGGCTGCAGAATTGGCACGGAGAAACTGCCCATCGCCATGACGAAGGCGTCTGCTCGCAAGACTTGATGGCACCCGTTCGGGGCGATGACTTCCACGCCGCTGATCTTGGCCGAAGCGCCGCTGCCCTCGGTCAACAGGCGGGTGACCGTCGTATTGAATCGGAAATCGACCCCGGCTTCGGCGGCTTTTTGCGCCAGCCCGGTGGTGAATTTATAGATGTCGCCGGATTCGTCGGTGAGCGTGAAATCGCCACCCACGATTTTGTCGCGTATTCCGGCCAGCGCCGGTTCGATCCGCACGACTTCGTCGGCGCTGATCGATTGGCGCGGACAGCCCAGATCCCGCATCAGCTTGGCCATCGGCAGCGATTCGTCGAATTCCTTCTGGTCGGTATAGAAGTGCAGGATGCCGCGCGTCAGGCAATCGTAGTCGATGCCGGTTTCGGCACGCACGGCCTGCAGCGTCTGCCGGCTGTATTCGGAGATCGCCACGATCTGGCGAATGTTGTCGGCGGTGCGCGCCGGCGTGCATTCACGCAGGAAACTGAGGGCCCATTTCCATTGCAGCCATTCGGGGCGGAAGCGATACAGCAGCGGCGCGTCTTCCTGGCCCAGCCATTTCAGGACTTTCATGGGTGCCGAAGGGTTGGCCCACGGCTCGGCGTGGGAAACCGAAATCTGGCAGCCATTGGCGAAACTGGTCTCCAGTGCCGGCCCCGGCTGACGTTCGATGACGGTCACTTCATAGCCGGCCTTGTTCAAAAACCAGGCGGAAGCGGTACCGATGATGCCGGCGCCCAAAACGATGACTTTCATGCAAATCTCCTCATTCCAAGAGGAGATTGTAAAAAGATCCGCATTGTTTATGTATTCAATGCCTATCGATTATTTTTTATTTTTAAACAAATTTGTTTTTAATTTGTTCTTTTTTAAAAGAAAAATTATGGAAATTATTCTTTTATAAAATCCAATGCTGAGGTTTTCTGGCGACTCGTAGCGCCGACCAAGGCCTCCAGTTCACGCAAGATATCGCCTTTGATCTGTGCGGCGATATCGACCGCGGCGGCCTCCAGGGTTTCAGCCAGCCGGGCCTCGATACGGTTTCCCAGCACCGCCTCGTAATGGCTCTGCAATTGCAGCACGACGCTCTCGCGGACGGTGTCGACCAGCAGGTTGAAATCCTCCTTGCTCAATGCCGCATGCGCCGCCGCTGTCATTTCCTGCGGGGCAGGGCCGGCTTGCGCCGACGGCTCGTCGGTGCCGGAAGCGGGCGGCAGCGCGGGTTCGATGACCTCGGTCAGCACCGGAATGCCGGCATCGCGCATGGAAAATTTCATGAGTCCCCCGCAACGAAATGGGCCAACGGATAACCGCGCTTTTTATAAAACGTCCAGCGCTCGCGTCCGCCGGATTTATCGGCGTCGTCACAGCCGATGATTTCGATCATGCGTTCGAAACGGGCAAAATCGGCCGGCGTGGTGCCCGACAGATTGAGCAGAATCTGGTGATGAGGCAGCTCGGTCGCCTGCAGCTCGGCGATCACGATCGGCGATCGCGGCGCCAAGGGGTCGTCCGCCGTCACATGGGGCAGGAAATCCAGTTCGGAAAAGGTCCAGAGTGCCTGATCCAGCGCATCGCGCTGCGCGCGATCGCTGGCCAGCAGGACAATCCGATGATCGGCTCCGCGCGCCTTGCGTGTCAGGCGGCAGGCGTACATGATCTTGTCCTGGATGTTGCTATGAAAATCGATACGGGTCATGGTGGCACGCGCTCGTAAACCGGACATTCTTCAGTAAAACATGGAGAGGCACCGGGCGCCGCGGCACGCCTGCACTCCGGCGATTCCCGCCATCCGCTTCAGAAACGGAATCCCGGCGGCGCATTTCCGGCCGGCGGCGCAGCGCGCACCCCGGTTTCGCCGGCCTGTTCCGCGGCGGCCTTTTTCGCTTCGCTTGCCGGTTTTTGCGGAGCGGCCGACTGCGCCGGCGGGTTTCGATAGGTCTTCGGCAGCTGGCTGGTTTGCGGATAGCCAGCCGTCGTCAAGGCCGCATGCCAGCCGTCCGCCTCGAATCCCTGCTGCTTCTGGCGGCCGACCGTCAGCAGCGGCAACTGCTGGTCGCCGCCCGCTTGCCGTAGCGCGGCCAAGTCGTCGTTGCTATGCACGGTTTTTTCGGTAAAGGGGATGCCGCGGCCGTTGAGCAGGTTGCGGCCGTCGCTGCAGGGCACGCATTTGTCGGTCGTATAGAGAGTGACCGGAGCCTTTTTCACCGCCTCGGCCAGTTCGGGCGGCAGCGCCTCGGTCCTGTCCGGAGGGCCGGCCAGTTTTTTCTCGATCCGCATGGAGGGAGCCGGCGGCGTGTCGCTGTACGTTACCCTGCCATCCGGTCCGACCGATTTATATAGCGGCTGCGCGCCGGCGCCGGTGGCCCACAGCAGGCCCGCCAACAGCAGCAATGCTGATGCATATTTCATTTCGCCCCCTTCCCGCTGTGCCGCTCAGTGGCTGCCGACGGCCATGCCGCTATGGCGCAGCAGCGCGTCGAGCGTGGGTTCGCGGCCGCGGAACGCCTTGAACGATTCCAGCGCCGGCCGTGCGCCGCCCACCGCCAGGATTTCCTCCTGAAATTTCTTGCCGGTCGCGGCCGATACTACATTGCCGCTGGCCGCGGCGGCTTCCTCGAAGGCGCCATAGGCGTCGGCGGACAGGACTTCGGCCCATTTGTAGCTATAGTAGCCGGCCGCATAGCCGCCGGCAAAAATATGGCTGAACGAGTGTTGGAAGCGGTTGAACGGCGGCGGGACGACCACGGCCACCTGGCGGCGAACCCGGTCCAGCACATCCTGCACGGTTTCCGTGCCGGCGGGATCGTAGTCATAGTGCAGATGCATGTCGAACAGCGAAAACTCGACCTGGCGCAACGCCTGCAATCCGGCATGGAAATTGCGGGCGGCGAGCATCTTGTCGAACAGCGTGCGCGGCAGCGGCTGGCCGCTTTCCGCATGCGCGCTCATGTGCTGCAGCACCTCCCATTCCCAGCAAAAGTTTTCCATGAACTGCGACGGCAGTTCCACCGCGTCCCACTCGACGCCGGAAATGCCGGATACCGCCAGTTCCTCGACCTGCGTCAGCATGTGGTGCAGGCCATGTCCGAATTCATGGAACAGCGTGATGACTTCATCATGCGTAAAGAAAGCCGGCTGCGTTTTTCCCGCGCTGGCCAGCGGTTCGGAGAAATTGCAGGTGAGGTAGGCGATCGGGGTCTGGATGCCCTGTGCCGTACGGCGACGGCCGCGCGCATCGTCCATCCAGGCGCCGCCGCGCTTGCCCTTGCGCGCATACAGGTCGAGGTAGAACTGGCCGACCAGTTCGGCGCCGGACGGTCCCTGGCGTTCGATGCGAAAGAACTTGACGTCCGGGTGCCAGGCCGGCGCGGTGTCGGGCTTGATCTGGACCGCAAACAGCTCCTGCACCAGGTGGAACAGGCCGTCGATCACCTTCGGTTCGGGAAAGTACTGCTTCACTTCCTGCTCGGAAAACGCATAGCGTCGCTGCCGCAGCTTTTCCGCGGCGTAGGTCATGTCCCAGGCTTCGAGCGTATCCAGGCCCAGTTCGCTTTTGGCGAAGGCCTTCAATTCGGCCAGATCGTTTTCGGCGAACGGCCGCGCCCGGCGGCCCAGGTCTTCGAGAAAGTCGATCACCTGCTGCGGCGTTTGCGCCATCTTCGGTTCGAGCGACAACTCGGCGAAATTGGCGAAGCCGAGCAGCGCCGCCTCTTCCTGGCGCAGCTTCAGGATATCGACGATGTTCTGCGTGTTGTCCCACTCGGCGCACTGGCTGAACGCGGTGCCGAGCTCGGACGCCTTGGTGGCGTTGGCGCGGTAGATCTTTTCGCGCAATTCGCGGTTGTCCGCGTACTGCAGGATCGGAAAATAAGACGGGAAGTGCAGCGTGAACTTGAAACCTGTGTGGCCGTCTTTTTCTGCGGCCGAGCGCGCGGCTTGCTTGATGTCGTCCGGCAGTCCGGCCAGCTCCGCTTCCTGTGCCACCAGCAGCGCATAGTCGTTGGTGGCGTCGAGGATGTTTTCGGAGAAGCGGGTGGTGACGGCGGCATGCGCTTCCTGGATTTCGGCGAAGCGCGGCTTCTTCTCCGCCGGCAGCTCGGCGCCGCCGAGGCGGAAATCGCGCAGGGCGTTTTCCAGCGCCTTCCTGCGCTCGGCCGAAAGTGTCGGATATTGCGGGCCGGCCGCGAGCGCCTTGTACTTTTCGAACAGGGCCTGATTTTGCGCCAGTGCGGTCCAGAACTCGACCACCTTGGGCTGGTTCTCGTTGTAGGCGGCGCGCAGTTCGGGCGTATCGGCGACCGCGTTCAGGTGGCCGACGATGCCCCAGGCGCGGCTCAACTGCTCGGTGGCATTCTCCAGCGGTTCAACGAAGTTCTCCCATGTGACTTGCGGCAGCGGCGCTTCCAGCTGCGCCACGACGTTGCGGCAACGCTCCAGCAGGACGGCGACGGCCGGCGTGACATGCTCGGGCTGGATCCGGTCGAAGCGGGCCAGTCCGGAGAAATCCAGCAGCGGGTTCGATTGCGGCGTCAAGTCGACAGGTGAGATGGAAGTCATTGATTTTGGGTTCTTTCCGCTGCTTCAATGGTATTGACCAGCAGCATGGTGATCGTCATCGGGCCCACGCCGCCGGGCACCGGCGTGATGTGGCTGGCGACTTCCTTGACATTGGAAAAGTCGACATCGCCACACAACTTGCCTTCATCGTCGCGGTTCATGCCGACATCGATCACTACAGCGCCGGGCTTGACCATGTCGGCGGTGATCAGGTTGCGGCGGCCGGTGGCGGCGACCAGGATGTCGGCTTGACGCGTGTGATGGCCAAGGTCGCGGGTCTTGGAATTGCAGATGGTGACGGTGGCGCCGGCTTGCAAGAGCAGCATCGCCTGCGGCTTGCCGACGATGTTGGAGGCGCCGACCACCACGGCATGCGCGCCGCGCACCGGATAATCGATCGACTCCAGCATTTTCATGATGCCGTAGGGCGTACAGGGGCGAAACAGCGGTTGTCCGGTCATCAGCAGGCCGGCATTGCTGATATGGAATCCGTCCACGTCCTTTTCGGGCGCGATCGCTTCGATCACTTTATGGGCGTCGATATGAGGCGGCAGCGGCAATTGCACCAGGATGCCGTGGATGCGCGGGTCGCGGTTCAGGGCGTCGATGCGGGCCAGCAGCGCGGCTTCACTCAGATCGGCGTCGTATTTCTCGAGTACCGAATAGATGCCGTTGTCTTCGCAGGCCTTGACCTTGTTGCGGACATACACCTGCGAGGCGGGACTGTCGCCCACCAGGACCACTGCCAATCCCGCCGGCCGGCCGTGTTGCGCCAGCGCTGCCGCGCGCACGGCGACCTCGGCACGCAGTTGCCGGGAAAGAAGGGTTCCATCAATCAGTTGAGCACTCATGAAGCAGGATCCGGAGACGATTAAAAACAGAATTATAAGGCGCGCGATTCCCGCAACCCGGATAAATGGATCACTTTCCCATGGGGAAGGATATATTGATTTTCATATTATGGAAATCAATCTCGTAATTTGGAAATAAAAAGAACTGCTGCTAGAATGGTTTAACGAACTCGCAATATAGTCCAAACTATCAACAAGCCTAACGGCGAGTCGGGTCGAGTTAGGCTTCATGGAACCCCCAGGAGACGCGACATGTCAGCTCAGATAAACCAATTGGCAGCCCAGGCCGCCAACGATCCCGATGTGATGGAAACGCGCGAGTGGCTGGACGCGCTCGAGTCCGTCATCGAAAACGAAGGCCCGGAACGCGCGCATTACCTGATGGAGCGCATGCTCGATCTGGCCCGCCGCCGCGGCGCACACATCCCCTTTTCCAGCAATACCGCGTATGTGAACACGATCCCGGCGCACATGGGCGAGCCCTGCCCGGGCAATCTCGAATATGAGGAGCGCCTGCGCTCCTGGATGCGCTGGAACGCGATGGTGATGGTCAACAAGGCAAATCGCCTCGATCCCGATCTGGGCGGCCACCTGGCCAGTTTCGCCTCGCTGGCGACCATGCTCGGCATCGGCTTCAATCATTTCTGGCACGCGCCGTCGGAAGGGCATGGCGGCGACCTGCTTTATCTGCAAGGCCATTCCTCGCCCGGCATTTACGCGCGCGCCTTCCTGGAAGGGCGCCTCTCCGAGGAGCAGTTGCTGAATTTCCGCCGCGAAGTCGACGGTCACGGCCTGTCCTCGTATCCGCACCCGAAGCTGATGCCGAAGTTCTGGCAGTTCCCGACCGTGTCGATGGGCTTGGGGCCGCTGATGTCGATCTACCAGGCGCGCTTTCTGAAATACCTGCACGCGCGCGATCTGGCCGATACCGCCAACCGCAAGGTATGGGCCTTCTGCGGCGACGGCGAGATGGACGAGCCGGAATCGATGGGCGCGATCGGCATGGCCGGCCGCGAAAAGCTCGACAACCTGGTGATGGTGGTCAACTGCAACCTGCAGCGGCTGGACGGCCCGGTGCGTGGCAACGGCAAGATCATCCAGGAGCTGGAAGCCGAATTCCGCGGCGCCGGCTGGAACGTGATCAAGGTTATCTGGGGCAGCTACTGGGATGAACTGTTCGCGCGCGACAAGGAAGGCATCCTGCAGCGCGTGATGATGGAAACCGTGGATGGCGAGTACCAGAACTATAAGTCGCGCGACGGCGCCTACGTGCGCAAGCACTTCTTCGGCAAGCATCCGAAGCTCTTGGAACTGGTGTCGAAGATGTCGGACGACGACATCTGGCGCCTGCAGCGCGGCGGCCACGACCCGCACAAGATCTATGCCGCCTACAAGCAGGCAGTGGAGCACAAGGGGCAGCCGACCGTCTTGCTGATCAAGACCGTCAAGGGCTTCGGCATGGGCCGTTCGGGCGAGGCCAAGAACACCGCGCACCAGACCAAGAAGCTGGACGACGAGGCGATCCGCGAGATGCGCGATCGCTACGGCATCCCGATCCCCGACGACCAGCTGCCGCAGCTGCCGTTCTTCAAGCCGGCCGACGATTCGCCGGAAATCAAGTACCTGCACGAGCGCCGCCAGGCGCTGGGCGGATATCTGCCGCAGCGCCGCGAAAAAGCCGACGAAACCCTGCCGGTGCCGCCGCTGTCCGCGTTCCAGGCGATCCTCGACGCCACTCCCGAAGGGCGTGAAGTCTCGACTACGCAGGCATTCGTGCGCGTGCTGGCGGTGCTGCTGCGCGACGCCAATCTGGGCAAGCGGATCGTCCCGATCCTGGTCGACGAGTCGCGCACCTTTGGTCTGGAAGGCCTGTTCCGTCAGATCGGCATCTTCAGCCAGCAGGGCCAGCTGTACGAACCGGTGGATCGCGACCAGGTGATGTACTACCGCGAGGACAAGGCCGGCCAGCTGCTGCAGGAAGGGATCAACGAAGCGGGCGGCATGTGCTCGTGGATCGCGGCGGCGACTTCGTATTCGTCGAACAACCGCGTGATGATCCCGTTCTACGCCTATTACTCGATGTTCGGCTTCCAGCGTTTCGGCGACCTGGCCTGGGCCGCCGGCGACATGCGCGCGCGCGGCTTCCTGCTCGGCGGCACCGCCGGACGCACCACGCTGAACGGCGAAGGCTTGCAGCACGAGGACGGCCACAGCCATGTCGTGGCGTCGACGATTCCGAACTGCATTCCATACGACCCGACCTTCGCGCATGAAGTGGCGGTCATCGTGCAGGATGGCCTGAAGCGGATGGTCGAGAATCAGGAGGACGTGTTCTATTACATCACCCTGATGAACGAGAACTACAGCCAGCCGGGCTTCAAGCCGGGTCAGGAGGAAGGCATCCTGAAAGGCTTGTACCTGCTGCAGGAAGGCGCCAAGAAATCCAAGCTGCGCGTGCAACTGATGGGCTCCGGCACGATTTTGCGCGAATCCATCGCCGCCGCCGAGCTGCTGAAGAACGATTGGGGCGTCGACGCCGACGTCTGGTCGGCGCCGTCCTTCACCTTGCTGGCGCGCGACGGCCAGGCGGTGGAACGCTGGAACCTGCTGCATCCGACGGAGCAAGCCGCGGCTGGCACACGTCACGCAATCGCTGCAGGGCACCAGCGGCCCGATCATCGTCAGCACCGACTACATGCGCACCTTTGCCGAGCAGATTCGCGCCTTCATGCCGAAAGGCCGCAGCTACAAGGTGCTCGGCACCGACGGCTTCGGCCGCTCCGATACGCGTGCCAAGCTGCGCGAATTCTTCGAGGTCGACCGCCATTTCGTGACGATTGCGGCGCTCAAGGCACTGGCCGAGGAGGGCGCGATTCCCGTCTCCACCGTGGCACAGGCGATTGCAAAGTACGATATCAATCCGGAAAAGCCGAATCCGGTGACGGTGTAACTCTCAATAATTAATTCCTTCGTCTTCGGGCGCGGCTGGAATCGGTTGCCGGCAAAGCCGGAATCGGGTCCAGCCCCAGGTATGCGCTGCGAGCGGAGGATCATAACGGAGCTAAAACGATGGGTATGGTAGAAGTCAAAGTCCCGGATATCGGCGATTTCAAGGAAGTGGAAGTGATCGAATTGCTGGTGAAGCCGGGCGATACGGTGAAGGTGGACCAGTCGCTGATCACGGTGGAGTCGGACAAGGCCAGCATGGAGATTCCGTCGAGCCATGCGGGGGTGGTCAAGGAATTGAAGACCAAGATCGGCGACAAGGTGGCGGAAGGGTCGGTGGTGCTGATGCTGGAAGAAAGCGGAGCGGGCGCCGAGGCGGCCGCAGCGCCGGCCCCGGCAGCCGCGCCCGCGCCCGCCGCACCGACGCCTGCGCCAGCCGCGCCGCCGGCGCCGGCGGCCGCTGCACCCGCGCCAGCCGCTGCAATGGAAGAGGCCCCGCGCGCCAGGACGGTGCCGACCGCGGCGCTGGAGCCGCGCGAGGCCGGCGGTCGCAAGGCGCATGCCTCGCCGTCGGTCCGCAAGTTCGCGCGCGAACTCGGCGTCGACCTGGCACAGGTTGCCGGCAGCGGCCCGAAAGGCCGCATCCTGCATGCCGACGTGCAGAACCACGTCAAGGCCGTCATGGCCGGCGGCGCGTCCGCCGGCGCCAAGGACAGCGGCGCCGGTCTCGGCCTGTTGCCCTGGCCCTCGCTGGATTTTTCCAAATTCGGCGCCACCGAGCTGTTGCCGCTGTCGCGCATCAAGAAATTGAGCGGACCGAACCTGCATCGCAACTGGGTCATGATTCCGCACGTCACGCAATTCGACGAAGCGGATGTCACCGAGCTGGAAGAATTCCGGGTCACGAGCAATGCGGCGCTGGCGAAATCCGCCAAGGGCCAGCCCCCGGTCAAGCTGACCATGCTGGCGTTCGTGATCAAGGCCTGCGTGGCGGCGCTGAAGAAATACCCGGCGTTCAATGCTTCGCTCGACGCCGCCGGCGAGAACCTGATCCTCAAGCAGTACTACCACATCGGTTTCGCCGCCGACACGCCGAACGGCCTGGTGGTGCCGGTGGTCAAGAACGCCGACCAGAAGGGCGTGGCGCAGATCGCGCAGGAGCTGGCCGAACTGTCGGCACAGGCGCGCGACGGCAAGCTGAAACCGACCGACATGCAGGGCGCCAGCTTCACCATTTCCTCGCTGGGCGGGATCGGCGGCACCGCGTTTACGCCGATCATCAATGCGCCGGAAGTGGCGATTCTAGGCTTGTCCAAGTCCGGCATGAAGCCGGTCTGGGACGGCAAGCAGTTCGCGCCGCGCCTGATGCTGCCGACCTCGCTCTCGTACGATCACCGCGTGATCGACGGTGCCATGGCCGCGCGCTTCTCGGTCTACCTGGCCGAGGTGCTGGCGGATTTGCGCAAAACATTGTTGTAGGCCGGCCCGGCACATCGTCCGCCTGAAAATGAGCGAGGCTGTTTCATTTTTTTGCGGGCGCTGTGGCGGTCTCGTCCTGTTAGGAGGTCGGCAATGACCACCTGCGTCGTCGTCAAAAAGAATCACGAGATTGCGATCGCGTCGGACTCCCTGGTGACGTTCGGCGACACCCGCCTGTCCCATGCGTATGAGGCCAATCACAAGATCTTCCAGGTCGGGGAGTCGTACATCACCGTCGCCGGCACCGCCGCGCATTTTCCGGTGATGCGCAAGCTGCTGGCCGGCATGGGCGACGACTGCCGCCTGGCGAGCAGGGAAGAGGTATTCGAAACCTACTCCAAGGTCCATCAGATCCTGAAGGAGAATTACTTTCTGAATACCCGCGAGGACGAGGACGATCCTTACGAATCGTCCCAGGTCACTTCCCTGATCGCCAATCCGCACGGGATTTTCGGAGTGTATTCATATCGCGAGGTATTCAGTTTCGAGCGCTTCTGGGGCATTGGCAGCGGCCGCAATTTCGCGCTGGGCGCGATGCATGCCGTCTACGACCGCGTGTCGACGGCGCGCGAGGTAGCCGAAGCCGGCGTGCAGGCCGGCGCCGAATTCGACAAGAGCTCGGCGCCGCCGTTTCAGATTTACAGTTTTTCGACAAGATGACCGGTGGCGCGATGCGGCCGCGCAGTAAGGCGGGCCGGCGAGCGCGCCGACCGGTTGACAGCATCAACATCCAACCCGCGCATTTCCGCGCGCGCGGAACAACAAACGGAGTGAGGCCATGAGCTTGATTGAAGTAAGAGTCCCGGATATCGGCGATTTCAAGGAAGTGGAAGTGATCGAATTGCTGGTGAAGCCGGGCGATACGGTGAAGGTGGACCAGTCGCTGATCACGGTGGAGTCGGACAAGGCCAGCATGGAGATTCCGTCGAGCCATGCGGGGGTGGTCAAGGAATTGAAGATCAAGATCGGCGACAAGGTGGCGGAAGGGTCGGTGGTGCTGATGCTGGAAGAAAGCGGCGCGGGCGCCGAGGCGGCCGCAGCGCCGGCCCCGGCAGCCGCGCCCGCGCCTGCGCCCGCCGCACCGACGCCTGCGCCAGCCGCGGCGGCGCCGGCGGCCGCCAGCTTTACCGGTGCGGCCGACATCGAATGCGAGATGCTGGTGCTGGGCGCCGGTCCCGGCGGCTATTCGGCGGCCTTCCGCGCCGCCGACCTCGGCCTGAGCGACCGTGCTGGTGGAGCGCTATCCGACGCTGGGCGGCGTCTGCCTGAACGTCGGCTGCATCCCGTCCAAGGCGCTGCTGCACGTCGCCGCCGTGATCGACGAGACCGCCGCCATGGCCGAACACGGCATCAGTTTCGGCAAGCCGCAGGTGGATCTCGACAAGCTGCGCGGCTGGAAGGAAAAAGTGGTCGGCAAGATGACCGGCGGCCTGGCCGGCATGGCCAAGGCGCGCAAGGTGAACGTGGTGCAGGGCGTCGGCCAGTTCGTCGGCCCGCAGCACCTGCAGGTGACGGCGGCCGACGGCAGCACGAAAACGGTGCAGTTCAAGCAGGCGATCATCGCCGCCGGCTCCTCGGTGGTGAAGCTGCCGTTCATCCCCGAAGATCCGCGCATCGTCGACTCCACCGGCGCGCTCGAACTGCGCCAGGTGCCCAAGCGTATGCTGGTGATCGGCGGCGGCATCATCGGCCTGGAAATGGCCAACGTGTATTCGACGCTCGGCGCGCGCATCGAGGTCGTGGAAATGCTGGACGGCCTGATGCAGGGCGCCGACCGCGACATGGTCAAGGTCTGGCAGAAGTTCAATGACAAGCGCTTCGACAAGATCATGTTGAAGACCAAGACGGTGGCGGTGGAAGCGCTGCCGGAAGGCATCAAGGTCAGCTTCGAAAGCGCCGATCCGGCAGTCGCCGCGCCCGAGCCGCAGCTGTACGACATGGTGCTGGTCGCGGTCGGCCGCAGCCCGAACGGCAAGAAGATCGGTGCCGACAAGGCCGGCGTCGCCGTCGGCGAGCGCGGCTTCATCGAGGTCGATTCGCAGATGCGCACCAATGTGCCGCACATCTTTGCCATCGGCGACATCATCGGCCAGCCGATGCTGGCGCACAAGGCGGTGCACGAGGCGCACGTCGCGGCAGAAGCGGCGGCCGGCGCAGAAGTCGCACTTCGACGCCCGCGTGATCCCGTCGGTCGCCTATACCGATCCTGAAGTGGCGTGGGTCGGCATCACCGAAGACGAAGCCAAGGCCAAGGGCATCAAGCTGGAGAAGGGCCTGTTCCCGTGGGCCGCTTCCGGCCGCGCGGTGGCCAACGGCCGCGACGAGGGCTTCACCAAGCTCCTGTTCGATGCCGAGACCCATCGCATCGTCGGCGGTGCCATCGTCGGCACCGATGCCGGCAACCTGATCGGCGAAATCGCGCTGGCGATCGAGATGGGCGCCGACGCGGTCGACATCGGCAAGACCATCCACCCGCATCCGACCCTGGGCGAGTCGATCGGCATGGCGGCCGAAGTGTTCGAAGGCGTGTGCACCGATCTGCCGCCGCAGCGCAAGAAATAGGGCGCGCGCCAGCCACGAAAACGACGCCTTGCGGCGTCGTTTTTTTTTGGGGGGCCGGCGCCGCGCGGGCGATGCCTGCCGGCGTCATGCTTCGGTAGAATCGAAATGGTCTACTATTGCACCTCGCTGACTTTCTCTCCTCTTATGCAAAACGCCTTGCTGGTGGCGGCCGCCTTTTTCCTGGTGGCGCTCAACGGTTTTTTCGTGGCCGCCGAATTTGGCCTGGTCAAACTGCGGTCGACGCGCATCCGCACGATTGCCAAAACACAAGGTTTGCGCGGCCGCATGCTGGCCGAAGTGCACACCCGGCTCGATACCTATCTATCGGCTTGCCAACTGGGCATCACGCTGGCCTCGCTCGGTCTCGGCTGGATCGGCGAGCCGGCGTTCGCGCGCCTGCTGGAGCCGGTGTTCGGCTGGCTCGGCATCACCTCGCTGGAGCTGATTCAGGGGATCTCGTTCGCGTTCGCCTTCTTCGTCATTTCGTTTCTGCACATCGTGATCGGCGAACTGGCGCCGAAATCGATGGCGATCCGCAATCCGGAAGCCATCGGTCTATGGACCGCGGCGCCGCTCTACGGCTTTTACTGGCTGATGTATCCGGCGATCTGGCTGCTCAACGCCAGCGCCAATTGGGTGTTGCGCGTGGCCGGCCTGGGCGGCGCCCCCGGCCACGATGCGCAATATTCGGCCGACGAGCTCAAGCTGATCCTGCGCTCGAGCCGTCCCGGCGAACGCTTTACCCGCGACGAATGGAATGTGCTGGCGCAAACCCTCGATTTCAGCGAACTGGAAGTCTCCGAGCTGATGCGGCCGATCCACGAACTGGTGGCGCTGGAGCGCGCCAAATCCGTGCAGGAAAATTTGCAGACGATGTATCACACCCGCTTCAGCCGCTATCCCTACTTCGACACCAACGGCATCGACGTGCTCGGAGTGATCCACTTGAAGGACCTGTTTTTCGCGCGCGAAGAGGGCAAGCCGATCGAAGACCTGGAGAAATACCTGCGGCCGATCCAGTACATTTCGCCGCGCACGCCGGCGCTGGAAGTGTTCCGCCGCTTCCGCAAGGGCGCGCCGCATTTTGCGATGATCGGCCAGGCCGGGCGCAAGCCGCTGGGTTTCATCACCCTCGACAATCTGCTGGGAGCGATGATCGGCCAGATCCGCGACGAATTCCGCCAGAATGACAACGACTGGACCCGGCTCGAAGACGGCACGCTGATCGGCAAGGGCAGCCTGCCGATCTTCTCGCTGGAACAGCTCCTGGGGGTGGATATCGACAGCCCGGCACTGGATCAGGCCGACGTCGAATCGGTCAGCGGCCTGATCATGGTCAAGCTCGGCGACATCCCCACCGAAGGCCAGCGGATCGAGTTCAGCCAGTTCGACCTGGTCGTCAAAAAAATGAGCGGTCCGCGCATCGCCATGGTCCAGGTCTATCCCAGGCACGGCGAGACGCCCGAAAATTTCCATGTATGACGGCGAGGCATAGGCAGGTACGCCCGTCGGCGCCGGCATGGCGCCATGAAGTCTTTTCGTAGATGGGAGTATGTTGAAAAAACTCCCATTTCCTGCCCGAAATAGGCCGTCTATATAGGGAGTATATGAAGCCGCAGGGGCTCGAGCGCAGGCGGCCGGTCGGCGCAGCCTGTCAATCGAAATAGCTGCGCGCCGCCTCGAAGCGCTGCGCGTAATAGCGGTTATCGAGGCGGTCGATGCGCACCCGGCCGTTGGTGGACGGGGCATTGATGAAGCGGCCGTCGCCGATGTAGATGCCGACGTGCGAAAACGGCCGGTTCAAGGTGTTGAAGAACACCAGGTCGCCGGGCCGCAAGGCTTCCCTGGCGATGCTCCTGCCGCGCTGGGCGATATCGGCGGCGCTGCCGCTGACCGTGATGCCGAGCGCCTCGCGGTAGATGTAGGCCACCATGCCGCTGCAATCGAGGCCGGCTTCCGGATTCTTGCCGCCGAAACGATAGCCGGTATCGATCAGGCCCAGCGCGTAGAGGACGACTTCGCTGCCCTTGCCGCTGGCGGGCGGCCGTTCGGAATAGGGTGGAATGTTCGCGCTGCGGCACGCTGCCGCAGGCCGCCAGCAGCAGCGCGCAGCAGCAGAGAATCCAGGTTCTGATCGACATTCCCCTAGTGTAAGGAAACCCATGCCGACGAGCAAGCCGGGCTCAGTGGCCGAGCTGCTTCAGCACGCCCGACAGCATGGCGATCATCTGGTCGATCTCGTCCTCGGTCACGTTCAGGGCCGGCATGAAGCGCAGCAGGTTCGGGCGCGGCGAATTCAGCAGCAGGCCAAGCGGTTGCAGCTCGCGCGCGGCGTCGACGATCTGCGGGCCGATGTCCTTGCCCAGCTTGAGCGCGCGCAGCAAGCCGAAGCCGCGCTCGCCTTCCAGGCCGTGCTGCGCCGACAGCCGCAACAGCGCCGCAGCGAGGTAGTCGCCCTTGCGCCGGACCGATTCCAGGAAGCCGTCCTTCAGCAGCTCCCTGGCCACGGCCAGGCCGACCGCCGTCATCAGCGGGTTGCCGTTATAGGTGCCGCCCTGTTCGCCGGCTTCGAAGCAGGCGATCTCTTCGCGGCACAGCAGCGCGCCGAGCGGCACGCCGCCGCCGATGCCTTTGGCCAGCGTCATGATGTCGGGCTCGACCTCCGACAGCTGGTAGGCGAACAGCGCGCCGGTGCGGCCCATGCCGGACTGCACCTCATCGACGATCAGCAGCAGATTGTGCTTTTTCGTCAGCGCCCGCAGCGCCTGCATGAATTCGCGCGAGGCCGGGATCACGCCGCCTTCGCCCTGCACCGGCTCCAGCATCACCGCCACGGTCTTGTCGGTGATCAGCTGCTCGACGCTGGCCAGATCGCCCAGCTCGGCTTTCGGGAAACCGGGCACCTGCGGCGCATACATCGTGTCCCAGCCGCTCTTGCCGGAGGCCGACATGGTGGCCAGCGTGCGGCCGTGGAAGCTGTGGTCGAAGGTGATGATCTCGAAGCGGTTTTCGCCGGCATCGTTGCGGTTGAGCTTGCCCCATTTGCGCGCCAGCTTGATCGCGCCTTCGTTGGCCTCGGCGCCGCTGTTGGTAAAGAACACGCGGTCGAAGCACGAGTTCTGCGTCAAGAGCGCCGCCAGCTCGATCATCGGCGCGTTGTAGAACGCCGGCGACGGATTGATGATCTTTTTGGCCTGCGCCACCAGCGCATCCTGGATGCATTGCGGCGAGTGGCCGAGGCAGTTGACCGCCCAGCCCTGCAGGTAATCGAGATAGCGCTTGCCGCTATGGTCGGTGATCCACATGCCGCTGCCTTCGGTAAACACCAGCGGCGGGCGGGGGGTCACATACATCAGGGCGTCGACGTCGTACTGGCTGAATTCCATCGGGGATCTCCTCGGCAAAACGATGCTGGCAAATCGAAAGGGGCGCAAAAATGCGTTCAAAAAAAAACCACAGGGCTTGCCTGTGGCTTCGTGATCAGCAAACGCTCACGCGCACGGCAGGTCCGCAAGTGGGATCGGAGCTCGGCGTCGCAGCAGTTGGGCTGATGGTTTCATGCGTTCCATATTAGGGCGTTTTGCGCAGTGCGTCAAAAGTTTTTGGGCCCGTCCTCCAGCGCCGGGGCGTATGCCGCGGTTGACGCGGCTCAGGCTTGCTGCAGGCGCGCAGCCGTAACCGGAACCAAGCTGCGAATAAATTGCCTTATCAAAGTCACATGGAAATCCGCTTGTGTCCGTGGCAGGAGGCACGGCATTGCCGGATAGCGCTGGACGATGCCGCGCATCGGCACGAGAGCCTTCTGCTCACTGTGGGTTTCCGCCAGTTTTCAGGTAGCGCGCCCACCACGCGGCGCATTGCAAGAGCCGGATCCATGAAACCAGCCAAACGCAGCTCCAGGTGGGAAACTCTGTGGTCGCTTGCGCAACTCGGGGCGATCGCTTATTCGACCTGGCGCGAATTTCGGCGACACCAATCGCCAGCGCCCGTGAGCCTTTCAGCCATGCCGCGGCAAGTTCCCTCCGCGGTGCCGGCAACAGCCGCACCCGCTGCCGCAGGCGCTGCGCCCAGGACGAGACCGGAGGCGCGTCCTCGCAGCCGTTCGAAGTTCGCCTATCTGAAGAATGTCGGCGCCGTCGCCTTCGACGCCGCCCGTGCCTGGAGCGCGCGCCGGGCGGCCAGCAAGGGGGCGGCGTTGGCGCTGTATACGCTGTTCTCGCTGGCGCCGTTGCTGGTGCTGGTGGTGGCCCTAGCCGGCATTTTCTTCGGCGAAGAGACGGTGCGGCAACTGTTGGTGGCACAGATGAAGAGCCTGATGGGCGCGCAGGGCGCGGATGCCATCCAGACCATCCTGCAGGGCTCGCAGCACAAGGATGCGGGCCTGGTCGCCGGACTGGTATCGGGCGCGCTGGTACTGGTCAGCGCGACCACTGCCTTCGCCGAGCTCAAGGACAGCCTGGACGAACTGTGGGAGGTGCCAAAGAGCGCCAGCTCCGGCATCTGGGGCCTGCTGCGCGAACGCTTTCTGTCGTTCGGCCTGATATTGGTGCTGGCGCTGATGCTGCTGGCATCGCTGGCGATCAGCACTGCCCTGGCGGCGCTCAGCCACCTGTGGGGCGGGGCCGGCGCCGCTTCGGTATTTGAAATCATTACGCGCGGCGTGACCGGCGCGGTGTCCTTCGCGATCGTCGCCAGCCTGTTTGCGGTGATTTTCAAATATCTACCGGCGACGAAGATCGCCTGGAAGGATGTCGCGATTGGCGCCTTCCTCACCGCGCTGCTGTTCTCGGTCGGCAAGGCGCTGATTACCCTGTATGTCGCCCGCAGCAACATCAGCTCTTCGTACGGCGCCGCCGGCTCGGTGGTGGTGCTGATCACCTGGATCTATTACTCGGCCCAGATCTTCTTCTACGGCTCGCTGTTCACCTATGAATACGCGTTTCAGCTGGGCAGCCGCGCGCACGGTCCGCAAGCCGCACAGCCGTTGGCCGACAGCCGGAATCCCGCGTGAGGTGGCGTCGGGAGGTGGCCGGCAGCAGCTCGGCCGCACCATGCGCTTGCCTGGTGAGCAGTGCCGGCGCGCCGGCCGGCTGGCGCCGCCGTGCAGCGCCCGGGCCGCTCAGGTGGCCCAGCCTATTTCATCAGATCGGCTTCCGAGGTGAAGGCGTCGGCGAAAAATTCCTCTGGCGGCAGTCCGGCCGCGGCGAAGTCGGCTTTCGCGGCATCGACCATCACCGGCGCTCCGCAGGCATATACCTGATAGCTCGATAGATCGGGGACATCTTCCAGCACCGCCCGATGCACGAAGCCGCTGCGGCCATGCCAGTCGTCTTCCGGTGTCGCATCGGAGACCACCGGCACATAGCGGAAATACGGCAGCGTGCGCGCCCATTCTTCGCACAGCGCCTGCATGTACAAGTCGCGTGGCCGGCGGCCGCCCCAGTACAGGGTCATCGGCCGCGTCGACTGGGCGTGGATGGATTGTTCGATCAAGGCCTTGATCGGCGCAAAGCCGGTGCCGGAGGCCAGCAGCACCATCGGCTTGTCGGAATCCTCGCGCAGGAAGAAGGTGCCGAGCGGCGCCTCGAAGCGCAGGATGTCGCGTTCCTTCATCGCGGTAAATACATGGTCGGTGAAGACGCCGCCCGGCATGTGGCGGATATGCAGCGTGAGGTTTTCATCGAGATGCGGTGCATTGGCCATGCTGTAGCTGCGTCGTGTGCCGTCGCGCAGGATGAATTCCAGATACTGGCCCGCCAGGTATTGCAGGCGTTCGCTGGCCGGCAATTGCAGCGACAGGATCACCACGTCGTCCGCCGCCTTGTCGATTTTCGCCACGCGCGCCGGCATTTTGCGGATCGGGAACTGGCCGATGCCGAGCACTTCGCGCGCCTCGATCGTCAGATCCGAATGCGGGGTCGCGCAGCAGAACAGCGCGGCGCCATTTTCCTCTTCCTTGACCGACAGCGCCTTTTCCTGATGGGCACCGTGCGTGATGCTGCCGTCCAGCAGCTTGCCCTTGCAGGTGCCGCAGGCGCCGTTCTTGCAGCCGTAGGGCAGGCCGACGCCGGAGCGGATGGCGGCGGCGAGCACGGTTTCGCCGTCCTCGCAGACGAATTGCCGACCACTCGGCTGGACAGTTACCTGGAAAGTCATACAATCCCGATGGTGAAAAGTGATAGTAAAAATACCGCGCAGATGAATAAGGGAGCGGTTAAACCAGGACGGCCGCGCTTGCTGATCGTGGGGTGCGGCGACGTCGGCATGCGCCTGTTGCCGCTGGTGTGCAAGCGCTTCCGCGTGTTTGCCGTGACCAGCCAGCCCGAACGCCGCTCGGCCTTGCGCGCGGCCGGCGCCACGCCGCTGGTGGCCGACCTCGACCGGCCGGAGAGCCTGGCGCGGCTGGCGCGGCCTGGCGCATTGCATCGTGCATCTGGCACCGCCGCAAGCCAGCGGTGCAAGCGACCGGCGCACGCGCCGTCTGAGCGCCATTTTACCCGACCATGCCACTCTTGTTTATGTCAGCACCAGCGGCGTCTATGGCGATTGCGATGGCGCGCTGATCGACGAAACGCGCCCGGTCGCCCCGCGCAATGCGCGCGCGCAGCGCCGCCTCGATGCCGAGCGTACCTTGCGCGCCTGGGCGCGGCGCTCGGGCAGCCGGCTGGCGATCCTGCGCGTGCCCGGCATCTATGCGGCCGAGCGCCTGCCGCTGGAGCGCCTGCGCAACGGCGTGCCGGCGCTCGACCCCGCGGACGACGTCTACACCAACCATATCCATGCCGACGATCTGGCGCGCATCGTCGCAGCGGCGCTGTTCAGGGCGCTGCCGTGCCGCGTGTATCACGCGGTGGACGATACGCAAATCAAGATGGGCGACTATTTCGATGCGGTGGCCGATACATTTGACCTGGCGCGGCCGCCGCGCCTGCCGCGTGCGCAGTTGGCGGCCGAGGTGTCGCCGCTGCTGCTGTCGTTCATGTCGGAATCGCGGCGGCTGGACAACCGCCGCATGAAAGCGGAGCTCGGCGTGCGGCTGCGCCATCCGCAGGTCGGCCAGGCGCTGGAGCAGCTGCGCCTCGACCGCGCGCGCTGATCAGGCCGGCGCTGCCGTCACCTTCAGCACTTCCTCGGCGGTGGTCACGCCTTCGCTGATCTTGAGCGCGCCGGCCATGCGCAGCGGCTTCATGCCGTCGGCGATGCTTTGCCGCTGCAGCGCCTGCATGTCGGTCTGCTTCGCCGATCAGGCTGGAAAACGCCGGCGTCACGGTCAGCAATTCGTACAGGCCGGTGCGGCCGCGATAGCCGGTCTGGCGGCATTCCGGGCAGCCGACCGGCCGGTAGACGGCGGCCGGCTTCGGCAGCTTCCAGTCGCCGGCCAGGCTGGCCCAGATATCGTCGGCCAGCTCGCCATCGGGCGCCTTGCAGTGCGTGCACAGGGTGCGCACCAGGCGCTGCGCCATGATGCCGATCAGCGTCGCTTCCAGCAGGTAGTGCGGCACGCCCAGTTCCAGCAGGCGCATCACCGCCGACGGCGCATCGTTGGTGTGCAGCGTCGACAGCACCAGGTGGCCGGTCAGCGCCGCCTGGATCGCCATTTCGGCGGTTTCCAGGTCGCGGATCTCGCCGACCATGATGATGTCCGGGTCTTGCCGCATCAGCGCGCGCACGCCGTCGGCGAACGACAGGTCGATGCCGTGCTGCACCTGCATCTGGTTGAACGCGGCCTCGACCATCTCGATCGGGTCTTCCACCGTGCAGACGTTGACTTCCGACGTCGCCAGCGCCTTGAGCGTGGTGTACAGCGTGGTGGTCTTGCCGGAGCCGGTCGGCCCGGTCACCAGGATGATGCCGTGCGGGCGGCTGGTCAGCGCATCCCAGCGCGCGGCGTCGTCGGGCGGAAAGCCGAGTTCCGGCAAGGTCTTGACCACCACTTCGGGATCGAAGATGCGCATCACCAGCTTTTCGCCGAAGGCGGTCGGCAGGGTCGACAGGCGCAGCTCGATTTCCTGGCCGCCGGCGGTGCGCGTCTTGATGCGGCCGTCCTGCGGGCGGCGCTTTTCGATCACGTCCATGCGCCCCAGCAGCTTGATGCGCGCGGTCATCGCGATCATCACCACCGCCGGCACCTGGTACACCTGGTGCAGCACGCCGTCGATGCGGAAGCGGATCGCGCCCAGCTCGCGCTTCGGCTCCAGGTGGATGTCGGAGGCGCGCTGCTCGAACGCGTACTGCCACAGCCAGTCGACGATGTTGACGATGTGCTGGTCGTTGGCGTCGACCTGCTTGTTGCTCTTGCCCAGCTCGACCAGTTGCTCGAAGTTGTTGCGCAGCGCCAGGTCCTGGCCGCCCGACTTGGTGCGCGCTCTTGATCGACTTGCGCCAGGCGAAAAACTGCGAGATGTATTGGGCGATGTCGAGCGGGTTGGCGATCACCAGCTTGACCTGGCGGCGCGAGATCTTGGCGATTTCCGCTTCCCATTCGACGCGAAACGGCTCGGCGGTGGCGATCACCAGTTCGGTCGGCGTCAGTTCGACCGGCAGGATGTTGAAGCGCGCCGCGTAGGTGGCGGACATCACGTCGGCCACCTTGGTGAAATCGATCTTCAGCGGATCGATGCGGAAGAACGGCAGGCTCGACCTTGCCGGCCATCCATTCGCGTCAGCCAGTCCAGGGTCAGCAGTCGGTGCGGCGGCAGCGCCGACTGCAGCTTGCACTGCGCCACCGCGGTCAGCGGGTGCATCGCGATCGAGGCGTTTTTCAGTATGCCCTGCGCCTGCAGGTAGAGTGCCTTGACGTCGGCCTCGCGCGACGATGCCGTCGGCCAGCAGCCAGGTGAAGATCTGCTGCAGATCGAGGGTTTTCGGGGCCGATTTATTCATGGGGTGGCTGGCTTGGCAAATGGATGGGAGCGGCGCCGCACGGCGCGCCGGTATTCACTTTAAAGCACGGGCTGCAGCGATTTCAAGCCGTTGACCCAGGATTTGGCCGGCAGCCGGGTTTCCTGGCGGATGGCGGCGGCGCGTTCGTACAGCGCCGGAAAATCCAGTTCGCCGCTTGCGCTTGAAAGCGATCGCGACGACGTTGCCTTCATGGACTTCCGGCAGGCAGATCACGCTGGGCGAACGCGAAACGCATCGCCTTCAGGTTTTTCGTGTAGCTCGGATGGTCGCCGAACAGGTTGACCGTCATGATGCCGTCTTCGCTCAGGCAGGCGGCGCAGGCGCGGTAGAACTCCGGCGTGTCCAGCACCGGGCCGCGCGCGGTGGCGTCGTACAGGTCGACCTGCAGGACGTCGACGGCGCCGGCGTTGCCGACGTCGGTCACGAAGTCGAGCGCGTCCATTTCCAGCACCGCCAGCCGCTCGTCGTTGGGCGGCAGCTTGAACATGGATGCGCAGATGGCGATCGACGGAAGGATTGAGCTCGATCGCGGTGACGCGCGCGGCCGGGAATTGGCGGTAGCAGAACTTGGTCAGCGCCGCGGTGCCGAGGCCGAGCTGGACGATATGCCGCGGCTGCGGTTCGAACAGCATCCACGCCATCATCTGCTGCGCGTATTCGAGCTCGGGCCAGTCGGGCTTGCGGATGCGCATCGCGCCCTGCACCCATTCGGTGCCGAAATGCAGGTAGCGCACGCCATCCTGTTCGGACAGGGTGACCGGGGCGTACTTGGGCTTGCGCGGTGCTTTGGCCGGACCGGATTTGCGGTTGGCTTCGGCTTCGATGGATTTTCGTTTGATCAGCATGGCTTGGGGCGGGACGGCATTTTTGAATTTCGCCGATGATACCGCGCCATGCGGAAACGGCTGGAAAAACCGCCATCCCGGGCCGGCTGCCGCCCTGCGCGATCGCCGCTTATTGGCCGTCCCGCGCCATCTCCGCCGCCAACAGTTGCTTGAAGTCCATCAGTTCGCGGGCGTTTAAATCCGATACCGCCCAGAAGCGCATGCCTGCTTGCGTCCAGGGCAGCAATTGATAGCCTTGCCGCGACATCGGTGCGGCCGGTGCCTCGAGTTTTCCCGCGTCCGGCCAGATGAACAGGTCGATCACATGCTGGCGATGGCGGTACGCCAGTGCGGCGACGGTGCGGCCGTTGACGTAATCGACCCGGCCGCCGATGAGCGGAAAGCCTTGTGGCGCGAGGTCGTGCACCGGCGGTGAAAAATCGAGTTTGCCGCTGAACCACGGCTTGACCACATGCTGGTCGGAAGAGGCCACATCGGCCACACGGTCGCCCATGAGCGAGCGGAAATGGCTGGACAGGATTTCCTGATCCAGCTGTTCGGTCGCTGACGGCGCCGCCAGATAGAGCGCCAGGGTGACGGCGAATGCCAGGCTGCTGGCGGCGGCGAAGCCGAGATTGATCCAGGTCCAGGGCAGCCGCGCCCAGCGGCGCCCGCCAGTGGTTTCCCGCACTGGGATAGTGCGGATCTGCGCGCGCAGGCGCTCGGGCGCCCGGTAGCGCGCGCCCTGGTCGGCGATGGCGGTGCGCAGGCGCCGCAAGTGCCGATAATCATTGGTGCAGCCGGGGCAATCCTGGAGATGGAGCGCGAGCCGGATTGTCGTCGGCGCATCCAGCTCGTTATCGACATAGGCGGACAGCAGGGCTTGGGTTTCCTTGCACTCCATTTCATTCTCCGCTGGCATCGCGCAGGTATCCGAGCAGCAGCTTGCGCGCGCGCGCCAGGCGCGACATCACGGTGCCGATCGGGACGCCGACAATCTCCGCGATTTCCTTGTAGGACAGCTCATCCATTTCCTTCAGCACGATGACTTCCCTGAAATTTTGCGGCAGCCTTTGCAGGGCGCGATCCACTGCGCCGCGCGCGTCCTTGTGCGCCAGCAGCGCCTCGGGATTGGCGCCGACGCCATACGATGAAGTGTCCTGCTCATCGTCGTCGTGGCCGTGCAGCCGCTCGTCGAAGTTCAGGCCTCGGCCTGCTCGTGCCGATGGTCGCGCAGCGAGGTGAAATAGGTATTGCGCACGATGGTCAGCACCCATGCGCGTCCGTCGCCGCCGCGAAAGCCGTCGAGAAATTTGTAGGCGCGCAGGTAGGCCATCTGCACCAGATCTTCCGCGTCCTGATCATTGCGTGTCAGCCAGCGGGCCAGGTTGTAGGCCGCATCCAGATGCGGCAGCGCAATCGCCTCGAAACGGCTGGCCCTCTCCGCAGCGTTCAAATGACACTCCATCGGATTATTTCGAGACTCGTATAAGAGACTCGGTTTGTACTAAGTTTATTCCCGAAAAAATATTCCGGCGTCTGCAGGAATATCCGCGCACGAAGCCGGGTTAACCCTATGCAGGCGGCGGCAGGCCCGGAACGATGGGCGCTGCGCCGGACCTTGCCGTCGCGGGAAATGCCCGCAGCAAGCGATTACCCCGGCGCCGGGATGGCGCCTCCAAGCTTGAGGAGCACATCATGATCGACCGTAGACATTTTCTGAAGCTGGCCGGCGTCGGCGGCGGCGCGATATTCATTTCCGGACTGTACGGCCAGGTACGCGCGGCGGCCGGTGCAGCGGCCGCCACCGACGATTTCTATTTCGTCCAGCTGTCCGACAGCCACTGGGGCTTCAGCGGGCCGCCCAATCCGGACGCCGCCAACACGCTGAAGAAAGCCGTGGCCACGGTCAATGGCTTGACCGTGCCGCCGGACTTCATCGTGTTCACCGGCGACCTGACGCACACCACCGACGATCCGCAGGAGCGGCGCGCGCGCATGGCGCAATTCAAGGAAATCGTCGGCGGCCTGAAAGTGCAGACGATTCATTTCATGCCGGGCGAACACGACGCCTCGCTCGACAACGGCGCCGCCTTCAAGGAGGCTTTTGGCGACACCCACTACAGCTTCGACCACAAGGGCGTGCACTTCATCGTGCTCGACAATGTGTCCGATCCTGGCGCCCGCATCGGCGCGCCGCAGCTGGATTGGCTGAAAAGCGACCTTGCGCGGCAAGCCCGGGATGCGCGCCTCGTCGTCTTCACGCATCGGCCGCTGTTCGACCTGGCGCCGCAATGGGACTGGGCGACGCGCGACGGCGACCAGGCGCTGGCGCTGCTGATGCCGTATCCCAATGTCACGGTGTTTTACGGCCACATCCACCAGGAGCACCACCACATGACCGGCCACATCGCGCACCACGCCGCCAAGTCCCTGATCTTCCCGCTGCCGGCACCCGGCTCACAGGAAAAGCGCACGCCGCTGCCGTGGGATGCCGCCGCCCCCAATAAGGGCCTGGGTTTCCGCGAAGTCGAGGCGCAAGCCGAGGCGGCGCAATACAAGATCGCCGAATTTCCCGTGACGAGGGCGTAAATCATGGATGCCAACAGAAGACAGGTGTGCCTGGGGATCGCCGCGGGCCTCGCCGCATGGGCGTACAAGAGCAGCGGCCTGGCGCAGGCGCTTGCCGGCGCGGTCGGGCAAGGCGGGGAACAGGTGGTGCAGATCCAGGCCAGGAAGTTCGCCTATATCCCCAACCAGCTGGTGCTCAAGAAAGGGCGGCCGGCACTGCTGGAATTCAGCGCGGTGGATTTCACCCACGGCTTCAATCTGCCCGATTTCAAGCTGCGCGCCGACCTGATCCAGGGACAGGTCACCCGAGTGCGGCTGATGCCGGACCGCGCCGGCAGCTTTACTTTCCTGTGCGACAATTTTTGCGGCGCCGGCCACGAAGAAATGAATGGAAAACTCATCGTCGAGGAATAGCCGCGGCGGCCTGCGGCCAGGCCGATGGCCGCAATCCGCAGCGACGCCAGGCGGCAATCAGTCCGGCGTCGCCAGCACGTCGCGCAGGATGCTCCAGGCCGCCAGCTTTTGCGCGAAGGGCAGCGTATAGGCCGGGCTGGACGAGGGCAGCAGGATCACGCGATAGCGTTCGGCATGGGCGCCCAGTTGCTTCAGGCCGATCTTCGCCGCGGTGGCGCCGTTGAAGGCGATGGCGGCCAGCTCGGGCAAGCCGTGCGCCAGGCGGGCGACATCGTTGCCGGTATGTTCGCGGATGCTGCCGTCGAGGCTGCCGTGGCGCCGCGCCTCCGCCACCACGTCCCACAGTCCGATGTGGTGCTTGAGGAGGGTCTGCAAGCGTGCCGGATAGTCCAGCTGCGGCAAGGGTTCGCCGATCAGCTGGCCGACCAGGCGCCAGAAGTGATTCTGCGGGTGCGCATAATACTGGCCGTGCGCCAGCGAGACCTCGCCCGGCAGGCTGCCCAGCACCAGCAGCCGGGTGGCCGGATCGACCACCGGCGCGAAGCTGCGCTTGCGGCTCACGCGCAGCGCTCCTCGTGCCGCCGAGCCGACCGGCGGCATGACCCGCGTGCCGCTGCGGGCGGGACCCGCTGGCGCAGCGCATTCTTGAGGAGGACCGGCGCTGGCGTGGCCGTGATTGCGCAAGCCGGAGCCATGCGCGGTCGGCGCCGCCAGCGCAACGCATGGGCTTGGCGAAGGGAACTGGCATGGCGTGTTGAACAAAGTGCATCGCCGTCATCTTATCCGAGAGCGGGACCAGTCTGCCGGTGGCTGAAATGCCGTTACACTGAGGTCTTGCTTCGTTCAACGATTGTTGTTATCTCAATCAAGCCATGCCCTTTTATTTTGTCCGGCGCCTGACCGGCCGCGCCCGCACCCGGCACGCCAATCGCCAGCTCGGCGCCTTGCTGGCGTTCGTGGCGGGCGCGGTCAACGCCGGCGGTTTCCTGGCGATCCAGCAGCACACTTCGCACATGACCGGGATCGTGTCGACCATGGTCGACGACCTGGTGGCGGGCCGCAGCAGCCTGTTCGTGGCCGGCCTGTGTGCCTTGCTGTCCTTCATCGCAGGCGCTGCTACTACGGCCATCCTGATCAACTGGGCGCGCCATCGCCGCATGCATAGCGAATACGCGCTGGCGCTCGGGCTGGAGGCGGTGCTGCTGCTGCTGTTCGGCTTGCTGGGGGCGAATCTGGACCTCTACGTCCACGTGACGTTCCCGGCCACGGTGCTGCTGCTGTGCTACATCATGGGATTGCAGAATGCCATCGTGACCAAGATCTCGCATGCCGAGATCCGCACCACGCACGTGACCGGCCTGGTCACCGATCTCGGCATCGAACTGGGCAAGCTGTTCTACTGGAACCGGCATCACGGCCCGGATTCCCCGCGCTACGTGGCCGCCAACCGCGATAAGCTGTCGCTGCATGGCCTGATCCTGATGATGTTCTTTATCGGCGGCGTGGCGGGTGCCCTCGGCTTCAAGAGCCTCGGCTTCATCGCCACTCTGCCGCTGGCCTTGCTGCTGCTGTTGCTGGCGCTGATCCCGATCCTGGACGACCTGTCGCTGGTGGTCGCGCGCTTCACGCGCGCCGGCGAGCGCAAGTAGGGCGCGGGCATGCCGGCAGCTGCGGTGTCGCTGCTGCGAGGAGGGGCGCGGCAACTGGATGGCAAGCGCCAAGCCGGGAAATGGATTTTTGTATACTATATGGTGTATTTTAAATTCCGCAATTATGACCTTCGAGATAGCCCGATTTTTGGCTATACTCCTAGTGATTGTAATTTTTTAAGGGCAACGGGGCGTGTGGACGGTGCATCGCTGCCGTGCCGGTGACGCGCCGGCCGCCTTGTTTTTCCGTTCAATGCAGCCGCGTGGCGGCAAATGGAGTCGAAATGAAGCGAGTGGTTCTCATCCTGTGCTGTACGGTTCTGACGGGCTGCGCGGTGCAGCCGAATTCCGGCAGCGTCTATAGCAGCCATCAGGCCGGGCGCGAGCAAACCGTGCGCACCGGCGTGGTCGAATCGGTGCGCGAAGTGACGATCGACAAGGGGCAGAGCGGCGTCGGCACGCTGGCCGGCGGCGCTCTGGGCGGGATCGCGGCCGGCTCCAACATCGGCCGCGGCAATGGCGCGATCGCTGCCGGCATCCTCGGCGCCGTGGCTGGCGGTGTCGCCGGCAAGCACGTCGAATCGAATCTGACCCAGCGTCGCGGACTGGAAATCACGGTGCGGCTGGATAATGGCGGCGGCTTGCGCGCGGTAACCCAGGATGCCGACGAACTGTTCCGCCCCGGCGAGCGCGTGCGCCTGCTGTCGTCCGGTGGCAGCACGCGCGTGACGCACTGATCCGCAACCGATCATGGACTTGCGCTATTGCCCGGTATGCGCCGCCCCGCTGATCCAGCGGGCGGACGTGGGCGAGGGCGGCAAGCTGCGCCTAGCCTGCCCGGACGGTCACTGGACGCACTGGGACAATCCGCTGCCGGTGCTGGCGGCGCTGGTCGAGATCGACGGCCGCATCCTGCTGGCGCGCAATGCCGCCTGGCCGGAAAAGACCTTCGCCCTGATCACCGGCTTCATGGAGCGCGACGAAACGCCGGAGCAGGGCGTGGCGCGCGAATTGCACGAAGAAACCGGCCTGGTGGCGCAACGGACCAGCCTGATCGGCGTCTATGAATTCATGCGCAAGAACGAGGTCATCATCGCCTACCACGTCCAGGCCGCGGGCGAAATCCGGCTGTCCGAGGAGCTGGTCGAATACCGTTTGCTGGCGCCGGAAAAGCTGCGGCCCTGGCGCGCCGGCACCGGTTACGCGATGGCCGACTGGATGCGCGCGCGCGGCCTGCCGGTGGAGTTCATCGACTGGCCGGGACGCCCAGCGCAAACTTCCAATTCACCCTAGGCGGCGATTCTTTGCTGCAACGCATCAACCGGAATCCGTTTGGGATAGAATCCGCACATCTGCACTTGCTTTGACTTGAGAGCCCATGGAATTCCATAAAGAGCTGGACGCACGCGGCCTGAACTGTCCGCTGCCGATCCTGAAAACGAAAAAGGCGCTGGCGGAAATGACCAGCGGCCAGGTGCTGCGCGTGCTGGCGACCGACCCCGGTTCGGTGCGCGATTTCCAGGCCTTCGCCAAGCAGACCGGCAATGAACTGCTGGCACAATCGGAATCCAACAAGGAATTCCTGTTCTACATGAAGCGCAAATAAGCTCTGCCAGAGCGGGGCAGTCAACTTGCGCCGGTTAATAGAACGATCGTTCTAAATTTCTGCGCAAGGCGGCGGTTCTCTTTTATAATTTGCTTAGCTTACGTTTACGTCAATTCGATTTTTCAAAGGCAGCCCTATGAAAGTACTGGTTCCAGTCAAGCGCGTGGTCGACTACAACGTCAAGGTGCGCGTCAAGTCCGACGGCTCCGGCGTCGATATCGCCAACGTCAAGATGTCGATGAATCCGTTCGACGAGATCGCGGTGGAAGAGGCGATGCGCCTGAAGGAAGCCGGCAAGGCGACCGAAGTGGTCGCCGTCTCGTGCGGCGTGACGCAATGCCAGGAAACCCTGCGCACCGCCATGGCGATCGGCGCCGACCGCGCATCCTGGTCGAGACCGCCGCCGAGCTGCAGCCGCTGGCGGTGGCCAAGCTGCTGAAGGCGGTGGCCGACAAGGAGCAGCCGCAACTGATCATCCTCGGCAAGCAGGCGATCGACGACGACTGCAACCAGACCGGCCAGATGCTGGCCGCGCTGCTGGGCTGGCCGCAGGCGACCTTCGCCTCCAAGGTGGTGCTGGAAGACGGCAAGGCCACGGTCACGCGCGAAGTCGACGGCGGCCTGGAAACCGTGGCCCTGACGCTGCCGGCGATCGTCACCACCGACCTGCGCCTGAACGAGCCGCGCTATGTGACGCTGCCCAACATCATGAAGGCGAAGAAGAAGCCGCTCGACGTGCGTCAAGCCGGCCGATCTCGGCGTCGACGTCACGCCGCGCCTGAAGACCCTGAAAGTGGTCGAGCCGCCCAAGCGCTCGGCCGGCATCAAGGTGCCGGACGTGGCCACCCTGGTCGCCAAGCTGAGGAACGAAGCGAAAGTCATCTAATATCATCGGGAAAAGGAACATCATGGCCGCACTCGTCATTGCTGAACACGACAACGCTTCGCTCAAGGGAAGCACCCTGAACACCGTGACCGCCGCCGCCCAATGCGGCGGCGACGTCCACGTGCTGGTCGCCGGCCACAATGCCGGCGCCGCCGCCGAAGCCGCCGCCAAGATCGCCGGCGTCACCAAGGTGCTGGTGGCCGACGCGCCGCAGTTCGCCGACGGCCTGGCGGAAAACGTCGCCGCGCAGGTGCTGGCGCTCGCCGCGAACTACTCGCACATCCTGGCACCGGCCACCGCCTATGGCAAGAACATCCTGCCGCGCGTGGCCGCCCAGCTCGACGTCGGCCAGATTTCGGAAATCACCAAGGTCGACGCGCCGGACACCTTCGAGCGCCCGATCTACGCCGGCAACGCCATCGCCACCGTGCAGTCGGCCGACGCCGTCAAAGTCATCACCGTGCGCACCACCGGCTTCGACGCCGCGGCCGCAGGCGGCTCCGCCGCCATCGAGAATGTCGCGGCGGTCGCCGATTCCGGCAAGTCCGCCTTCGTCTCGCGCGAACTGGCCAAGTCCGACCGTCCGGAACTGACCGCCGCCAAGGTCATCGTCTCCGGCGGCCGCGGCATGGGTTCCGGCGACAACTTCAAGATCCTCGAGCCGCTGGCCGACAAGCTGGGCGCCGCCATGGGCGCCTCGCGCGCCGCGGTCGACGCCGGCTACGTGCCGAACGACTGGCAGGTCGGCCAGACCGGCAAGATCGTCGCGCCGCAGCTGTACATCGCGGTCGGCATCTCCGGCGCGATCCAGCACCTGGCCGGCATGAAGGATTCGAAGACCATCGTCGCCATCAACAAGGATCCGGAAGCGCCGATCTTCTCGGTGGCCGACTACGGCATCGTCGGCGACCTGTTCGAGATCGTGCCGCAACTGGTGACCGAACTCGGCTAAAAAGCGGGGCGGCTGGCTGCCCCCATGAAACAGAACGATGTCATGCCGGGCAGGAATTTGCCGGGTTTGTCGTCCGACTGACAGGGAATTTTCCCGCGGTTGGCGATAATCCCTGCAGACCCTGCCCCATTTTTTGGAGACTCAAATGAGCTACGCCGCCCCGTTGAAGGACATGCTGTTCGTCATGAACGAACTGGCCGGACTTGCCGGAGATCAATCAGTTGCCGGGTTGCGAAGACGCGACTCCCGAAACGGTGCGAAGCGGTACTCGAAGAAAATGCGCGCTTTTGCAGCGAAGTGGTCGCGCCGCTGAACGTGACCGGCGACCGCGAACCGAGCAGCTGGCACGACGGCAAGGTGACCACCACCAAGGGTTTTCAAGGAAGCGTTCAAGGCCTTCGGCGAGGCCGGCTGGCAAGGCGTGCAGCATCCGATCGATTTCGGCGGCCAGGGTTTGCCCAAGCTGGTGGCGACGCCCTGCATCGAAATGCTGAATTCGGCCAACCTGTCGTTCGCGCTGTGTCCGCTGCTGACCGACGGCGCCATCGAAGCGCTGATGACCGCCGGCAGCGACGCAGCAGAAAAACAATCTATCTGGAAAACCTGATTTCCGGCAAGTGGACCGGCACCATGAACCTGACCGAGCCGCAGGCCGGCTCCGACCTGGCGCTGGTGCGCACGCGCGCCGTGCCGCAGGGCGACGGCACCTACAAGCTGTTCGGCACCAAGATCTTCATCACCTACGGCGAGCACGACATGGCGGAGAACATCGTCCATCTGGTGCTGGCGCGCACGCCGGACGCGCCGGAAGGCGTGAAGGGCATTTCGCTGTTCATCGTGCCGAAGTTCCTGGTCAATGCGCGACGGCTCGCTCGGCGCGCGCAACGACGTCCATTGCGTCTCGATCGAGCACAAGCTGGGCATCAAGGCCAGCCCGACCGCGGTGCTGCAGTTCGGCGATCACGGCGGCGCCATCGGCACCCTGGTCGGCGAAGAGAATCGCGGCCTGGAATACATGTTCATCATGATGAATGCCGCGCGCTTCGCGGTCGGCATGCAGGGCGTCGCTGTGGCGCGAACGCGCCTACCAGAAGGCGGTGGAGTATGCGAAGGAACGCGTGCAGTCGCGCGACCTGGCCGGTTCGGCCGGGCCGGTGACGATCATCCATCAGCCGGACGTGCGGCGCATGCTGATGTCGATGCGCGCCCAGACCGAAGCGGCGCGGGCGCTGGCCTATGTGACGGCGGCGGCGCTGCGATGCCGCGCATCATCATCCGGATGCCGCTGTGCGCAAGGCCAATCAGGCGTTTTACGAATACCTGGTGCCGGTGGTCAAGGGCTGGTCGACCGAAATGTCGATCGACGTCGCCTCTACCGGCGTGCAGGTGCATGGCGGCATGGGCTTCATCGAAGAAACCGGCGCCGCCCAGTATTACCGCGACGCGCGCATCCTGACGATCTACGAGGGCACCACCGCGATCCAGGCCAATGACCTGGTCGGGCGCAAGACCGTGCGCGACGGCGGCGCCACCGCGCAGGCGATTCTGGCTCAGGTGCGCCAAACCGAAGCCGAGCTGGCCGCTGCCGCGTCGGCCGATCTGGCTGCGATCCATGCGCGCACTGGCGGCTGCGGCGCAGCGCTTTCGAAGAGGTGATCGACTATGTCGCCGCCAACATGCAAGGTCGGACATCAAGGCGGTATTTGCCGGCAGCGTGCCGTATCTGAAGCTGGCCGGCATCGTGCTGGGCGGCTGGCAAATGGCGCGCGCCGCCCTGGTCGCCGAGCGGAAGCTGCAGGCAGGTGCCGGCGATGCTGGATTTCTTGCGCGCCAAAGTCGCCACCGCGCGCTTCTTTGCCGACCATTTCCTGTCGCAGGCGGGCGCCTATCGTATTGCCATCATGGAAGGTAGCGCCGGCGTCCTGGCGCTGACGGAAGAGCAGTTTTAATCTGGTTAGCGCCGCTCAGGCGTTGTCGCGCCGCCATGTCGAACGCGGCCGTACAGCGCGGCGCTGAACCGGGGCGCGCGCCGAACCTCGGTCGCCGCGCCGCTTACACCGTCTGCTGATTTTCCGGCGGCGGAACCTTGGGCTTGAATTGCTGCTCGCTGATGCGGTATTTGCCGCGGCGGTCGCCCATCAATTCGCGCAGTTCCTCGATGCTCAGTTCGCTGACTTCATGCATGCGGATCAGCAGCGAAGCGCCGACCGGCAAGCGACGATGGCGGATCTTGCTGATGACCGGCGGCGCCACTTCCAGCGCCCGCGACAGCGCGGCGTCATTCTTCAGGTGCAGTCTCTGGATCAATGCTTCCAGCAGATGGTCGGGGTTGTATTCCCGTTGTTCCAGCAGGTGATGTGCCATAGTGCCCTCAGGGGTTGATTGCGCCGATTGGGACTTATTTTGCCGAATGAAATGACAGCACTATTGATCTATCGTAATAAAGCGTGCGGATTTGACACGGCAATCGCCTGAAAATTGTCCGGCCATCTCAGCCGTAGGCGCCGCCGGTAAACAGCAGGTCGAAGGTGCGGGCGATGGCGGCGATCAGGCCGGTGGTGCCGCTGGCCATCGCCAGTATCAGCAGCAAGACTACCGGCCAGCCCGAACGGGATTGCTTTCCCGAGCCGCGGATTGCAGGCGGCATCCCAGCGTTCGTCGGGGGTCAGGCCGATCATCAGTGCTTCGAGTTGTCCAACCAGTACCGAAATCACGAACAGGATGCCCGTAAATAGCAGCGGCTGATCGGGGGCGGCGAGCCAGGCGAGCAGGGACAGCGGCAGTGCGGCGAAGTGCAGCCAGCCCCACATGTCCTTGCGTCCATGCAGATAAAAACGATGGACGCCCAGGCCGCCGAGTACGATCGCCAGCAAGGTGGCAAGGGTTTTATTCTTGTGGGTCATCGGTATATCGTGAGCGTACAGAGAATGCAGGAGTATGCCATGAAATCAAGGCAGGTCGCAGGAATACAGGGCAAGAGTGAAAATGCCCTAGGGAGTATATGTGTACATCGCGAATTGAGGGTGATGCATGCAGGAATCCGGCGGCCGCTCCTCCGGCGTCTTGCCTGGCTTCGGCAGCGGCGTGCGCCACAGCGCGGCGGCATTGCTATGCTTGCGACAAGATGGGGAAACAGGCTATAATTTGCGGCTTTTTCCGTGTTCGAACACTTTTTGGAAATCATTATGGTCGTTATTCGTTTAGCTCGTGGTGGTGCCAAGAAGCGCCCGTTCTTCAACATCATCGCCACCGATTCGCGCAGCCGTCGTGATGGCCGCTTCATCGAGCGTATCGGTTTCTACAATCCCGTCGCTTCCGGCGGTGAGGAAAACCTGCGCATCGCCCAGGATCGCCTGAGCTCACTGGCAAGGCGTCGGCGCGCAACTGTCGCCGACCGTTGCCCGCCTGCTGGCGCAAAACAGCAAGAAACAGGCTGCCTGATCGGGCGGAGCCCGGATTGTCGCGGCACACCACAGAGGGAGCAGCACGTTCCCGACGACTTGGTGCTGGTCGGCTACGTATCCGGCGCGTACGGCGTCGGTGGCTGGATCAGGATCCGGCCTTACTCGGCAGAGGCGCATGCGCTGCTGCACGTGAAAACCTGGTGGCTGGACAAGCCCGAATTGCGCGATGTGCGACGTGCTGCAGGCCAAGCTGCACGGCGGCGAGGTGGTGGCGCAGTCTGATGGGCGTTGCCGAGCGGACTGCGGCGGAGGCGCTCAAGGGCGCCACGGTGCAGATTCGGCGCAGCCACTTTCCGGCGCTGGCAAAAGACGAGTTCTACTGGCTCGACTTGATCGGCCTGGATGTCGAGAATCTGCAAGACGAGCACCTCGGGCAGGTGGTCGACTTGATGGACAACGGCGCCCATCCGATTCTGCGCGTGACCCCGGCCGGCGCTGCCGACCAGGAACCGGCGCCGGCTGAACTGCTGATTCCCTTCGTCGACCGCTTCGTCAACGCGGTCGATCAGGCCGGCAAGAAGATTACGGTGGACTGGGGGCGCGATTACTGATTTTTACCGGATGCCCGGTGCCAAGGCAGGGAGTGCGCGGGATGCAATTCGATGTCGTCACGCTTGTTCCCGGAAATGTTTGTGGCGTTGACGCAGTTCGGGAATCACTCGCCGCGCCTTCGAGCAGAGAAAGATGCGGGCTTGACGCTGTGGAATCCGCGCGATTTCACCAGCGACAACCATCGCACCGTGGATGACCGGCCGTATGGCGGCGGCCCGGGCATGGTGATGCTGGCGAAGCCGCTGGAAGCGGCGCTCACCGCTGCCAAGGCGCGCCAGGTAGCAGGCTGGGCTTGCCGAGGCCGCGCGTGATGTATCTGTCGCCGCAGGGCCAGCCGCTGACGCATCGAGCGCGTCATGCAGCTGAGCGCCGAGCCTGGCCTGGTGCTGCTGTGCGGGCGCTACGAGGCGGTGGACCAGCGTTTGCTGGACCGTTGCGTCGATGAGGAAATCAGCCTCGGCGATTTCGTGCTGTCGGGCGGCGAATTGCCGGCGATGGCGCTGATGGATGCGGTGATCCGGCAATTGCCGGGCGTGCTGCACGACGATGCCTCGGCGGTCGAAGACAGTTTCGTCAACGGCCTGCTGGATTATCCGCATTACACGCGGCCGGAAGTGTATGAAGGACGTGGCGGTGCCGCCGGTTTTGTTGGGCGGCCATCACGCTGAAATCGTAAAATGGCGGCGTCAGCAGGCCTTGGAGGCGACCGCGAAAAAGCGGCCGGACTTGATTCTGCAAGGCGCGCGCGGCTGGCTTGCTGACGCGCGGCCGATGAACAATATTTACGCAGTTTGCAGTTGTAGTGTCGAGCAGTCCGGCTGGTCGGGCTGCGTGTTTAACCCCATCCTCTACTGGGCATTTTCCGGCGATTGCGCCGCGCGCCAGCAAGATGGTTTTTGGAGCTGAAAATGGATCTGATCCAGCAACTCGAGCAAGAAGAAATTGCCCGCCTCGGGCAAGAACATCCCCGACTTCGCCCCCGGCGATACCGTAGTCGTCAACGTCAACGTGGTCGAAGGTACGCGCAAGCGCGCCCAGGCTTACGAAGGCGTCGTCATTTCGCGCCGCAACCGCGGCCTGAATTCGAACTTCATCGTCCGCAAGATTTCGTCCGGCGAAGGCGTCGAGCGTACGTTCCAGCTGTATTCGCCGCTGATCGCTTCGATCGAAGTCAAGCGTCGCGGTGATGTGCGTCGCGCCAAGCTGTACTACTTGCGCGAGCGTTCCGGCAAATCGGCGCGCATCAAGGAAAAACTGCCGAACCGCCGTGCGGCGGCCAAGCAGCCGGAATAATCGCCGGACGCGCAATTCGAAAAAGGGCACCGTTGGTGCCTTTTTTTGCTTCAGATCAGGAAACCGCCTTGACCACCTTGTCTTTCGACCCGCAAATTCTTCCCGTCGAATCCATCGCCGGCGAAGCGCCACTGCACGCCGGAACGGCTGCGAGCGGAGTGGTTGCGCGCGCGCTTCGGCAGGCCGCCGCAGTGGCGGCCCGAGATCATCGACGAGCAGCGCCTGCGTCAATTGAGCGCCGTCCCGATCGCCGCCTCGGTGCTGATCCCGATCGTGCTGCGCGACACCGGGCCGACCTTGCTGCTTACCCAGCGCACCGCTCATCTGACCGATCATGCCGGCCAGGTCAGCTTCCCCGGCGGCCGCACCGAAAGCGGCGACGTTTCGCCGATCGAAACCGCATTGCGCGAAACCGAAGAAGAGATCGGTCTGGACCGCCGCCACGTCGAAGTGATCGGCACGCTGCCGGACTACATGACCGGCACCGGCTACCGGGTCACGCCGGTGGTCGGCACTGGTCCAGCCGCCGTTCGACTCTGCATGCCGATCCCGTACGAGGTGGCGGAGATTTTCGAAGTGCCGCTCGCCTTCCTGATGGATGGCATGCATCACCAGCGGCGCAGCATCGATATGCCCAATGGCTTCGGTCGCCGGACGTTCTACGCCATGCCGTATGAGCGCTTTTTCATCTGGGGCGCTACCGCCGGCATGCTGCGCAATCTGTTCCATTTTTTGCGGGCCTGAGCGGGCGGCCGCACGCCGACGGCGCGATTTCTTGCCGCGCACCTGCGCCGCCCCTTCGAGGCGGTGAGGGCACCGGCCGAAATGTTTGATTCCCGCAGGTTGCTGCGTTATCTTATGGGTCCCTGACGAGGCGGTGCCATGACCTTCATTTCCATTCTTTTCGCCTTGCTGATCGAGCAGCTCAAGCCGCTGCGTGCCGACAATCCGGTATATGCCGGCATCAGGACTCTTGCGCTGCGCATGGAAGGCTGGTTCAACGCCGGCCAGCCGCGGCACGGCGTTGTCGCCTGGTTCGCGATGATGGCGGCGCTGATGCTGCCGACCGCGCTGGTGTACTGGCTGTGCGCAAAAATCAGCCCGCTGGCGGCGCTTGCGTGGAATATCCTGATCGTTTACCTGACGCTGGGCTTCCGCCATTACAGCCATTACTTCTCGTCGATCCAGCTCGCCCTGAATGCCGGCGACGAGATCGCGGCGCGGGCCTTGCTGGCGGACTGGACCAAGCAGGACACCGCCGGCATGGACGTCAGCGACATCTCCAGCATCGCGGTTGAAAAGGCGCTGGTCACGACTCACCGCAATGTGTTCGGCGTATTTTTCTGGTTTCTGATGCCGTTCGGCCCGGCTTGCGCGGTGATGTATCGGGTGGCCGAGTATCTGGCGCGCGCCTGGAACGAGCCGGATCACATGCACAGCGAAGCATTCGGCCGTTTCGCCGCGCGTGCGTTCTACTGGATCGACTGGATTCCGGTGCGGCTGACGGCGACGGCGTTCGCCGTCGTCGGCAATTTCGAAGATGCGATTTATGCCTGGCGCAACTTTGCCGGCCGCTGGTCGGATGAGGCGATCGGCATCATCCTGGCTGCCGGCGGCGGCGCCATGGGCGTGCGGCTGGGCACGGCGGCCGCAAGTGTCGCCGGTGCGCTGCCGGCGGATGCGGCAACCGTCGATTCCACCGCCATGGAAGCCGACAGCCTTCCCGGTGACGGAGCCGACTCCGCGCGCGTTGCAAAGCACCGTCGGCCTGGTATGGCGGGCGCTGCTTTTATGGATGTTCCTGCTTCTGCTGCTGTCGATCGCGGTATGGGTGGGATAGCAATACAGCAGCTTGCGGCGCGCTGCCGCAATGCCGCGGGGATTGCGGCTCGGTACCCCGGATTGCGGGTGGCGATCCGGCCTGTACTGTGTACGTCCGAAGTCTTCTATAAGATATAATACGCATGACTTTTTGAGCGTGTACCCCACAAGGGAAACAACGCTAATCTAATGGCAAGCGCTATAGAAGCGAGTTGCATGCATGCGTGATGATCCTGTTTTAAGCAGCCTCCAAGCTCCCGACCGTGAGTTTTTCATCCAGGGTACGACCAGCGATGGCAAGACGTTTCGGCCCAGCGATTGGGCCGAACGCCTGTGCGGCGCGATGTCGTGCTTTCGGCCGCCCGGCTATGGTGGCCTGAATGCGCACCTGAAATACTCTCCCTATGTCCGTCCGGTTTTGCTGAATGGCGTCAAGTCGGTGGTCGTCAAGGAAGCACTGCGGCAGATCGAACCGCTGGCCTATCACTTCGTGCTGGATTTCGCCCGTGACAACGATCTTCAGATCATCGAAGCATGCCTGTTGCCGGATGACTCCGAAGGCGAAGGTTGATCCGAAGGCTGGCTGTGGCTAGCCGGCGGCGGTAAGGCCGCGGGGCTCAAGGAGCAAGACGGCAGCGGCGCCCAGCCGTAATTGCTGCCGGCGCCATACTCGACGGACAATTCCGCAAGCAGTGGCGCCTGCAGGCGCTCCGCCAGCCCATGAGCGCCGCGCCGCATCAGAATCCGGTGATTGACGGCGAACGGGAAACGCAGGACGGCGGCCAGCATGTTCATCCATTTGCGCGTGGTGCGGACATGCCATTCATAGCGCACGGTGGTGATTTGCCGATCGTGCGAAAAATGCCAATGGCCGCTGCCCGCCAGATCGCCGCTGACGCTGGCCCTGATGCGATAGGGCCGCTCGATGCTTTCGGCGCGGGCGTCGAACCTGACCCGGTACAGCGTCGGGCTGCGCCATACATAGCGTCGTATGCTGCCGATGCCTTGGCTGTCGCCCGCCTCCAGTTCTCGTACTTCCTGCGCACCACGCCACCATTGCGGCCATTGCCGGGACTCCAGGACGGCATCGAATACCGCTTGCAGCGGGGCTTGAATGTGCCAAAAAGTGACGAATCGGTATTCAGCCATGGCGTTCCCGTGGCAAGGAAAACGTTACATCAAACAGTGCAATGATTTGGACGGCCCGCTCTGGAGCTGCAGGCCGGCCTGACGGTTTCGATTGTAATCTTTTCCGGAACAGTCTTCGCCAAGAGGATTTTCAGGGCGCAAAAATTGGCAATTCGTGCTTACGCCGATTTCACAAATCAGTTACGCTACGAAAAAAATAATTTGGCAAACCAGGAGCGGCGCCTTCGCGATAGCGGGCCCGGGTGCCGGTCTTGTCGTGGCCAGGGAGCTGATATGTTTCGCAATCGCCCGCTCATTCCATTGTCATTCGGGGCATTGCTCGCGTTGGTGCTGGGCTTCGTGCTTACTGCGGTACTCTTTGTCGCCATGCGCGAACTGGAACATGGACGGACTCGCGCCGCTTTCGAACAGAGTGCCGATGCTCAGATTCAAGCAGTGAAAAAGCGGCTGCAGTGGTCAATCAATGAGCTGATATCCGTCAATCAGCTATTCGTCACTTTCGACCAAGTCAGTCGCGAACAGTTTCATTCATTCACGCAGCCCCTGCTCGAACGCAATCCCTATATCCAGGCATTCAATTTCCACCGCCTCGTTTCGGATCAGCAGCGACCCGATTTCGAATCCAGGATACGGCAGCGCTTCCCGCAGTTTTCGATTACCGAGTTATCCAACGGCACACTGGTGCCGGCCGCGCGCCGTGCACAGTATCGGGTGGTCGAATATATCGAACCCCTGAAAGGAAACGAAGCGGCGCTGGGATTCGATGCCGCCTCCTATCCGTTCCAGATCGAGGCCATGCGGCGCGCGGTCGAGACCGGGCGGCCGTCGGCCACCGGACTGCTGCGCTTGATGCAGGAAAAGAGCAATCAGCCCGGGCTGATCGTGCTGATGCCGCTCTATCGTACCGACGCGGCGCTGGACAATGCGGGCACGCGCCATGCAGCCCTGATCGGCGATACAGCCGCCGTATTCCGCATGGGCGATCTGGTCGAGAATGCGCTGGCGGCGGAAACCTCGCCTAATCAGGCGCAGGCGCAGATTGCGCTCTATCTCAATGAGGCCGGGGGCTCCAGCAAGCTGGCCTACCGCAGCGGCGCCGACGCGCCGGCCGCCAAGGGCGGGCTGCGTCTGGCCGAATGGCTGTTTTACGACCGGCCGCAGCCGCTTTCGAAAACCTTTGAAGTTGCCGGCCAGTCGTGGAGCATGGTGGTAACGGCGGCACCGACTTCCTTCCTGTCGCTTCTCAACGGCTCGATCCTGTTGCTGGCGGCCGGTGTGCTGCTCAGCGGCTTCGCTACGTTTTACCTGCAGTCGCTGGCCGTGCGCACGCGCCACATCGAGCAGCTGGTGCGCCGGCGCACCACCGAGTTGCGGCTGGCGAACCGGCGCTTGAGCCAGGATCTCGCGGTCCATATCCGTACCGAGAAAGCGCTGCAATTACGGCAGCGGGCGATCGAAGCCAGCGCAAACGCGATTGTCATCGTCAGCGCTTCAGCGCCGGATTTTCCGATCGAATACGTGAATCCGGCGTTCGAGCGCAATAGCGGCTTCACGGCGGCGGAAATGGTGGGCAAAAGCGTACGTGCTTTGCGCTGCGACGAGCGCGACCAGCAGGCGATCGAGGAAATCCGGGCCGCGTTGCGCGAGCAGCGTGAAGGCAAAACCGTGCTGCGCAATATGCGCAAGGACGGCACATTCTATTGGAACGAGTTTTACCTCTCGCCGGTGATGGACCTGCATGCGTCGGTCAGCCATTTCGTCATCGCCCAGTATGACATCACTGCCACCAAGAATTACGAGGCGGAATTGGAATTCCAGGCCAACCACGACACTCTTACCGGCCTGGCCAACCGCAACCTGCTGCGCGACCGGCTCAGCCAGGCGATCGCCTACGCCGATCGCTACGGCCATGCTGTATGCCTGATATACATCGACCTCGACCAATTCAAATTCATCAACGACGCTCTCGGCCATCACGCCGGCGACGCCTTGTTGCGCGTCATTGCCGAGCGCCTGAAACAGAGCCTGCGCGAAGCCGATACCGTGGCCCGCCTCAATGGCGACGAGTTTTTGCTGATCTTCATCGAGGACCGCGAGCAGAGCGCCGCGGTCGGCATCATCCAGCGCATCATGCAGACCGTGGCCGAGCCGCTGGAAATCGACCAGCATGAGCTGTTCCTGACTTGCAGTGTCGGCATCGCGATCTATCCGACCGACGCCATCGACGCCGAAACCCTGACCAAACACGCGGAAATCGCGATGTACCGGGCCAAGGAAATGGGACGCGGCACCTACCAGTTCTATACCCCGGAAATGAACGAGCGGGCGCTGGAGCGGCTGCGCCTGGAGAGCGATCTGCGCGGCGCCCTGGAGCGCGGCGAGTTCGTGCTGCACTACCAGCCGCAGGTGGAGCTGCGCAGCGGCCGGGTGATCGGCATGGAAGCGCTGATTCGCTGGCAGCATCCGCAGCTGGGCCTGGTTTCGCCGCTGCGCTTCATCAGCCTGGCGGAAGAAACCGGACTGATCGTGCCGATCGGCGCCTGGGTGATCCGCGCCGCCTGCCAGCAGAACAAGGCCTGGCAGGACGCCGGCCTGCCGGCACTGCGCGTTTCCGTCAATCTTTCGGCGCGTCAGTTTTACGAGAACGATCTGGCGCAGTCGATTGCCGCGGTGCTGAAAGAGACCGGACTGGCACCGCACTACCTGGGCATCGAGCTGACGGAAAGCCTGGTGATGGCGGATGTCGAGGAGGCGATCGAGATATTGCGCCGGCTGCGCGCGATCGGGGTGCAGATGTCGATCGACGATTTCGGCACCGGCTATTCGAGCCTGTCGTACCTGAAGCGTTTCCCGGTCGACTTGCTGAAGATCGATCAATCGTTCGTGCGCGACATCACGCTGGATGCCGACGATGCTGCCATCGTGCTGTCGGTCATCTCGCTCGCGCACAACCTGAAGATGGGCGTGATCGCGGAAGGCGTCGAAACCGCCGAACAGCTGGATTTCTTGCGCTGCAACGGTTGCAACGAGATCCAGGGCTACCATTTCAGCCGGCCGTTGCCGGCCGACGAGTTCCGGCAATTGCTGGAACAGGGCAAGTGCCTGTCCCCGTATGCGAGCCCGGCCAATGATCGCTGGCGCGACATTGCGCGTAGCGATTCGTAAATATACAGGCGGCAGTATTAATTAAGTCGCCCGAAAATAGAGCGGGATGGGGCGTTTTTTGCACATACTCCCATATTTGCGTTTAGGGGGCGCCTTTTTCCGGTTTTCGCGATAATGAAGCCGCAACCAGCGTTTCCGGTGCGGCTGGCGCGCTTGGGCTGAAGCGCACCGCCATATGGATGCAATTTCCCCCATTGCCCGACGGAGTAAAGCATGGCTTCCACCAGAATTGAGCGCGATTCCTTTGGTCCGATCGAAGTAGCCGGCGACCGCTTGTGGGGCGCGCAAACACAGCGCTCGCTGCAGCATTTCAAAATCTCTACCGAGCGCATGGCGCCGGAGCTGATCGCGGCGCTGGCGGCCATCAAGCATGCCTGTGCGCGGGTCAATTGCGATCTCGGTCTGGTGGACGCGCAACAGGCCGGGGCCATCATGCGGGCAGCCGATGAAGTCAGCGCCGGCATGTATGCCGATGAATTTCCGCTGGCGGTTTGGCAAACCGGTTCCGGCACGCAAACCAACATGAACATGAACGAGGTGCTGGCCAATCGCGCTTCCGAATTGTGCGGCGGCACCAGGGGCGAGCAACGGCTGGTGCATCCGAACGACACCGTCAATCGCGGGCAGTCGTCCAACGATATCTTTCCCACCGCCATGCATGTCGCCGCCGCGCTGCAGATCGCCAACGCGCTGCTGCCGGCCTTGCGCCGGCTGCGGGCCACGCTGGCGCAGAAATCCGCCGACTTCGCCGATATCGTCAAGATCGGGCGCACCCACCTGCAGGACGCGACGCCGCTCACCCTGGGTCAGGAATTCTCCGGTTATACGGCGCAGCTGGAGTTTGCCGAGACATGCATCAGCGCGGCGCTGCCGGCGCTGTGCGCGTTGGCCGTGGGCGGCACCGCGGTCGGCACCGGCCTCAACACGCATCCGCAATTCGGCGCGCGCGTGGCGGCCCAGCTGGCGGCCCGCTTCGGGTTACCGTTTGTCAGCGCACCCAACAAGTTTGCCGCGCTGGCGGCGCACGATGCGCTGGTGGCCGCGCATGGCACGCTGAAAACGCTGGCGGCGGCGCTGATGAAAATCGCCAATGACGTACGTTGGATGGCATCTGGGCCGCGCTCCGGGCTCGGCGAGATCCGCATCCCCGAAAATGAACCGGGCAGCTCGATCATGCCCGGCAAGGTCAATCCCACCCAATGCGAAGCGTTGACCATGCTGTGTTGCCAGGTGTTCGGCAACGATGTCGCGATCACGGTGGGCGGCGCTTCCGGCAATTTCGAACTGAATGTCTTCAAGCCGATGATCGCGCATAATTTTTTGCAGAGCGTGCGACTGCTGGCCGACGGCATGGCCAGCTTCGACGAACATTGCGCGCGCGGCATCGAAGCCGATCGCGAACGCATTCAGGAATTGATGGAGCGTTCGCTGATGCTGGTGACCGCCTTGACCCCGCACATCGGATACGACAAGGCGGCGCAGATCGCCAAGCATGCGCATCACGACGGCAGCACGCTGAAGCAGGCGGCGTTGGCGCTCGGCTATGTCACCGAAGAACAGTTCCAGCGCTGGGTACAGCCGACGGCAATGACCTACCCGCATCAGGAATAAGGGCGCGTTCCTACGCTCCGTCCGGAGGCACCGAATCGAATCGGCGCCCGATAGGTCTTCCGATGGGCTATTCCAATCTTTCAATCCCGCTTGCCGGTGCACGGATTGACCTCCGAACCAGTTTGATTGCGGTTGAACGATAGCCAGCCCTGTGCGCGTCAAACCCCGATGCGGGGCGACGATTTTTTAAAATTGGCTTTTCCTAAGTGCGGAAAGGGGGCAGCTACGAAAGGCAGCTCCGATGATGTGCACGCCCAAAGTCCGGGCCGTCCTGAAACAAAAAATCAGCGTGCCGAATGCGTCCGCTTATTGAAAGGAAGGCTGCATAAAGTTTTCACGTCCCGTCATCTTCTTCCCCTCTCATCCGTTCATCTCTCGTGGATGAAATTCTTCTCTTCCTAATTAACAGAATGTAACTTTGTGTAGGTCAATATGGGTGATTCCATCCATTGCCATAAGGAAACAAATGTTGAAAACTGTCAAGAAATTACTCAATAAAACAGCATGTTAATTAGAGCCTTGTCATTCCAGTAAATTTGCATTCCTCGTTGCTTAACAGTGCCGCTGGATCCCGGGTCTTTCGGCATGAGGGTTGCGATTTGCCATTAATTTGGTATGCATCGAAATGAGTTACTCGCTCGACCCTTATGAAAAGAATCAACTCTTGAATGTCGCAGAAACCTGTTATTCGGTCCATACAGTCGACGACTTTTACGCCTGGATCAAAGGGCCGGTAAAAGCCTATTTTCCGCATCAAATGATGATCGGCGTCCTGGGCCAGATGCTGGAGAAGGAAATCCGCATCCAGCACCTGGTCAGCACCGATTGCCCGGACAAATGTCTGCGGTTTTTTTTGAAAAACAATAATCTGGCCGAGCAGTCGCTGATCCGCGGATGGCTTTCCCAATACCGGGCGCAGATAGTTGATTCCAGCGACTTCACCACCCGTCTGTCGCTCCCGGAACAAGAAGAGATGCTGGAGCTGGGCCTGACGCATTGCGCTGCGTACGGCTTGATGGATAGGGCTAGTCTCGGTGGCTCGTATTTTCTCTTTTCAAAAATTCCCGGCACATTGACGCAGCGGCATGGCTATTTGCTGGAATTGCTGGTGCCTTATTTGCATCAGGCGCTGACCCGGATCGCACCCAAGGCCTTTCCCCATTTCCGGTATTGCGAGAAGGGGTTTGAACAGCTGACAAAGCGCGAACGGGAAATCCTGCTGCTGATGGCGACCGGGATGTCGAACCGGGCAATTGCACAAAGCCTGTACCGGAGCGAACAGACGATACAAAACCATGTCCATGCGATCTTGAAAAAAATCGGTGTTCCCAACAGGACCGCCGCTGTCGCATGGATGGCGAACTGCCATGGCCATCACCCTCTATCGAGATTCATGCTTGGCCAGCCTTGTGCCTAGGAGCGTTTGACGATCTCGACTTCCTGGCACCGGATAGAGGCATCGCGCCTGACCAAGGGCGGTGATTGCGGATGACATTTTGCGGCGGGAAGGCTTGCCGCACGAACTCCATAGCGAAAGGAATTGATGCTCAGCCATACCGGCATGGGCGTGGAAGGCGCGACCGCGCAAGCATCCGAGCCGAGCACGCGCTGGCGAAAAATCAAGAGACAAAGAGAGGGCGGCCTCATGGGCGCCGGTTAAAAAATATTTGATCAAGCATGACATAAAGAGAGGATAGGTATGGAAGTGAGCGGCAATCAGGGAGAGGGTCCAGGCGCCACCGGACCGGCAGGCAAGCAATCGGAGCCGGCGCTGGAATTTCTGGCGTTTACCCTTGGTAGTGAAGAGTACGGAATCGACATCCAGAAAGTGCAGGAATTGCGCGGCTACGATGCCGTCACCCGCATCGCCAACGCACCCGAGTTCATCAAGGGCGTGGTCAACCTGCGCGGCATCATCGTGCCGATCGTCGACATGCGCATCAAGTTCGATCTCGGCACACCGAGCTACGACCAGTTCACGGTGGTGATCATCCTCAACATCGGCGGACGCGTGGTCGGCATGGTGGTCGACAGCGTCTCGGACGTGATCACGCTGGGTGCCGAGCACATCAAGCCGGCACCGGAAATGGGGGCCGCCGTCAACGTCGATTACCTGATCGGCCTCGGCACGCTCGAGCAGCGCATGCTGATCTTGGTCGATATCGACAGGCTCATGTCCAGCGACGAAATGGGGCTGGTCGACAAGCTCGCGGCTTAGATCCAAACGGCGTCGAACAAATAAACACCAACAACAACCCGGGCATGAAGCGCCCTGAATCGAATAGAAATCGGATAGGAAACATGATGAAATGGTTTTATGACTTGAAGCTCGCGACCAAGCTGGTGGCCTCGTTCTTTGTCGTGCTTGCGCTGACCACAGCACTCGGATTTTTCTCCATCGCTCAACTGGCGAACGTCAACGCCGGCACTCATGAAATCGCCGACAACTGGATGCCATCCACGAATGCCGTGCTGGACATGAAAGCCAACCTGGCGCGTTATCGCATACAGTTGCTGCAGCACATCCTCTCCAATGACGAAAAAGAGATGCAGCACTACGAAAAGGCGCGTGAACAGTACGCCGCCATGGTGCGCAAGAACCAGGAAACCTATGCCAAATTGATCAGTTCGGCCGAGGAACAGGCGGGCTTCGACGAATTTCTCAAATTGTGGCAGCGTTACGAGGCGGAAAACGCCAAGGTCGCGGCGCTGTCGAATGAAAACAAGACGGAAGAGGCGCGAGCCCTGGTTCGCGAGGAATCTATCCGTCTGCAAGGCGAGATCATCAAAACCATCGACAAGCTGGTCCAGCTGAACGTCGATGGCGGCGCCCAAGCAGCCAAGACGGGCGAGGCACTGTACCTGTCGTCACGCCAGTTGATCATCGGTCTGCTGGCAGCTAGCATCTTCCTCGGCCTGATCCTGGCGTTCTGGATCGCCCGCATCATTTCGCGTCCGCTCAACGAAGCCGTGAAAATCGCGCAAACCGTTTCCGCCGGCGACCTGACCAGCCGCATCGAGGTCCGCACCAAGGACGAGACCGGCCAATTGCTGCGGGCATTGAAAGAGATGAACGACAGTCTGGTCAAAATCGTCGGCGACGTCCGCTCGGGTACCGACACCATCGCCACCGCCTCGGGCCAGATCGCCGCCGGCAACCAAGACCTGTCGGCGCGCACCGAGGAACAAGCCAGCGCGCTGGAAGAAACCGCGTCGTCGATGGAAGAGCTGACCTCGACGGTCAAGCAGAACGCCGACAATGCGCGCCAAGCCAACCAGCTGGCGGGGTCGGCTTCCGAAGTCGCCGGCCGCGGCGGCGCGGTGGTGGCGCAAGTGGTCGACACCATGGCCGCGATCAATGCCTCGTCGAAACAGATCGTCGACATCATCGGCGTCATCGACGGCATCGCCTTCCAAACCAATATCCTGGCGCTTGAATGCGGCGGTCGAAGCGGCGCGCGCCGGCGAACAGGGCCGCGGCTTCGCCGTGGTGGCGGCCGAAGTGCGCAACCTGGCGCAGCGCAGCGCGGCGGCGGCCAAGGAAATCAAGACCCTGATCGACGACTCGGTCGACAAGGTCGACGCCGGCGCCAAGCTGGTCGACGAAGCCGGGGCGACCATGCACGAGATCGTGGAAAGCGTCAAACGAGTCACCGACATCATGGGTGAGATCACCGCCGCCAGCGCCGAGCAGACTTCGGGCATCGAGCAGATCAACCAGGCGATCGTGCAAATGGACCAGGTCACGCAACAGAATGCGGCGCTGGTGGAAGAAGCGGCGGCGGCGTCGGAAGCGCTGCAGGAGCAGGCCGGCCAGCTGGCGCAGGTGGTGGCGGTGTTCCGGCTGGACGGCACGGCGGCGCTGCGCACGGTGCGGCCCAAGCAGACGCCGGCACTGACCGGCAAGACCGCGCCGGCGGTACGGAGCGCTGTCGCGCCGCAACGGGCAAAGCAGGTCACCAAGCTCGCCGCCGGCGACAACGGAGAGTGGGAGCAGTTTTAAGAGGGCGCGGCGCCGTCGGTGAACGGCGGCACGCACTCACTCACTGAATCCGGCGCGGACGCTATCCCACGACGGCTATGTCGCCTCAAGCGTTCGTTTCCTTTCATGGGTGAAATGACCGAAGGCGCGGCGCGCCCCGGCTCATTGCGGGCGCATGCGAATCGGCCCCCGGCTTGGGGCAAGCCCTGGCAGGATTGTCCTCCGTGCATGGATACACGCCAGGCTTGGCGCATCATTCGATGCCGCGAATTTCCACGCGGGCGACAAGGCTGATCAGGGCTATGCCCCAGTTGGCGAAGCCATCGAATCACGCGAGCGAAATCATCGGGGCCATGGTCGCAGCCTCATCCTGTCCCGGCGTACACGCGACGCCGTCATTTCCATCTTGCGCAATCCAGCCGGCCCTACGAGGTGGACTCTCTCCGTTTGAGCGGCGCGTTCCGCCCTGCAGACGCAAAAATCCCGGTTTTTCAAGGGCTTGGCAGTTTTCGTACCATGTCATGGATTCTGCTAATAGAATATGGAAGGCTTTGTGCCTCATTGATCAATAATTACAGGAGACGGACAATGAAATTCAGACTATTGCGTGGATTACTGGCGCTGGCTGGCGTCGCGATGCTGGCGGCGGGGCCGGTCCAGGCCCAGCAGCAATTCATCAATGTGCTGACCGGAGGCACCAGCGGCGTTTATTACCCGATGGGCGTGGCGCTGTCCCAGATCTACGCGAAGGCAATGCCCGACGCTAAAACCTCGGTCCAGGCGACCAAGGCTTCCGCTGAAAACCTGAATTTGTTGCAGGCGGGCCGCGGAGAAATCGCCTTCACGCTGGGCGACTCGCTGTCGGATGCCTGGAAAGGCGATGCCGAAGCCGGCTTCAAGACGCCGCTCAACAAGCTGCGCGGCGTCGCCGGCATTTACCCGAACTACATCCAGATCGTGGCTGCCGCCGATTCCGGCGTGAAGACGCTGGCGGACCTGAAGGGCAAGCGCATCTCGGTCGGCGCGCCGAAGTCGGGCACCGAACTGAACGCGCGCGCCATCTTCAAGGCCGCCGGCATGACCTACAAGGATTTCGCCAAGGTCGAGTACCTGCCGTTCGGCGAATCGGTGGAGTTGATGAAGAACCGCCAGCTCGACGCCACCTTGCAGTCGGCCGGCCTGGGCGTGTCCTCGCTGCGCGACCTGGCGACCTCGATCAAGATCGTGATCGTGCCGATCCAGCCCGACGTGGTGAAGAAAGTGGGCGATCCGGCCTACCAGTCCGGCATGGTTCCGGCCAATACCTACGAGGGGCAGACCAGCGAGGTGCCGACCGCTTTTGTGCAAAACTTCCTGGTGACGCATGAAGGCGTGCCGACCGATACGGTCTACAAGATGACCAAGAGCATGTTCGAAAACCTGGATCACCTGGTGGCGGCGCATGCCTCCGCCAAATCGATCCGCAAGGAAACGGCGCTGGTCGGCATGCCGCTGCCGCTGCATCCGGGCGCTGAAAAATACTATCGCGAAATCGGCCTGATCAAGTAAGCAGGCTGCAAGTCGTCACGCGGGGAGGGCGGCCATGCCCTCCCTTGATCACGCGCATAGGAGTTATCCGCACATGTCTTCCCTTCACACTCCCGCTGAAGATTTCCAGGAGCACGGCACGCAGCGCTCGCTGTCCGGCATTACGCTGAAGATAGCAATCGCCGCGGCACTGACCTTCTCGACCTACCAGTTGATCGTCGCCGGCTTCCACCCTTGGTCGTCGCTGGTGATCCGCTCGGTGCACGTCGGCTTCCTGCTGCTGCTCACCTTCCTGCTGTACCCCGCGCTCAAGAGCGGCAAGCTGACCGCCATCGTCTGGTACGACTGGCTGCTGGCCACGCTTGCCTTCGGGCTGTCGTTTTATCACTGGATTTTCGAGGCGGACCTGATTCAGCGCTCGGGCGATCCGAATACCGCCGACCTGGTCGTCGGCGCCGTCATGATCGTCCTGGTGTTCGAGGCGACTCGGCGCATTCTCGGCCTGGCATTGCCGATCGTCTGCGGCAGCTTTTTGCTGTACGGCTTGTTCGGCCAATACCTGCCGGCCCCGCTCGCGCATCGCGGTTACGGCTTCGACCAGATCGTCAACCAGCTCTACCTCGGCACCGAAGGCATACTCGGCACGCCGGTGATGGTGTCGGCTACCTATATCTTTCTGTTCATCCTGTTCGGCGCCTTTCTTGAACACGCCGGCATGATCAAGCTGTTCAACTCGATCGCGCTCGGCCTGGTCGGGCAGGCCAAGGGCGGCCCGGCCAAGGTGGCGGTGATTTCGTCCGGCTTCATGGGCACGATCTCCGGTTCCGGCGTGGCCAACGTGCTGACGGTCGGCCAGTTCACGATTCCACTGATGAAGCGCTTCGGCTATACCTCGGTGTTTGCCGGCGCGGTCGAGGCGACGGCCTCGATGGGCGGCCAGATCATGCCGCCGGTGATGGGCGCGGTGGCGTTCATCATGGCCGAGACCCTGAACGTGCCCTATGTCGAGATCGTCAAGGCCGCCGTGATCCCGGCCATCCTGTACTACGTCACCGCGTTCTGGATGGTGCACCTGGAAGCCGGGCGCATGGGCCTGGTCGGCCTGCCGAAGGACCAGTGTCCGAGCCCGCTCAAGGCGATCAAGGAAAGCTGGTATCTGGTGCTGCCGCTGGCGGCGCTGGTCGGCATGCTGTTCCATGGCTTCACGCCGATGTTCGCCGGCCTGACCGGCCTGGCGCTGACTGCGATCCTGATCCTCGGCGCGGCGCTGGCGGCGCGCCTGTCCAGCACCGCGTTTCGGTACGTGTTCTGGGTTGGGCTGGGGCTGGCGGCGGCGACCTTCGTCAAGTGGGGCATCTATTCGGTGCTGGCCATCATCGGCGCCTTGGCGCTCTGTTGCTTCTGGGTCAAGGGCGGCCGTGAGACCTTGCACACGATCCGCATGAGCCTGATCGACGGCGCGCGCCAGGCGCTGCCGGTCGGCATCGCCTGCGCCATCGTCGGCGTCATCATCGGCGTGCTGACGCTGACCGGGGCGGCGTCGAGCTTCGCCGGCTTCATCCTGACCGTCGGCGAAAAGAGCCTGTTCCTGTCGCTGTTCCTGACGATGATCGTGTGCCTGATCCTGGGCATGGGCATCCCGACCATTCCAAACTACATCATCACCAGCTCGATCGCCGCGCCGGCGCTGCTGCACCTGGGCGTGCCGCTGATCGTCTCCCACATGTTCGTGTTCTACTTCGGCATCATGGCCGACCTGACGCCGCCGGTGGCCCTGGCGGCGTTTGCCGCGGCCTCGATCGCCAAGGCGTCGCCGATGAAGATCGGCGTCAAGGCCACGCAGATCGCGATCGCCGGTTTCGTGATCCCGTACATGGCGGTGTATACCCCGGCGCTGATGCTGCAGGGCGACTGGACCGTGGCGGCGGTGGCGTATATCGTCGGCAAGGCGCTGCTGGCGGTCGGTTTGTGGGGCGCGACCGCGGTCGGCTATCTGCTGACCCCGTTGAAGCTGCACGAGCGCGCGTTCACCGGCGTGGCGGCGCTGATGCTGGTGGCGGCGGAACCGGTCTCCGACCAGATCGGCTTCGCCATGGCCGCGCTGTTCGCTGCCTGGCATCTGTGGCGCAGGCGCCGGCTGGCCATCGCATGATCGGCGTGTGCCTGGCGGCGGCGGGGCTGGCGCTCAGCCTGCCGCTGCAGGCATTTACGCTGGCCTGGACCCATTCGATCGAAAAGATCGGCTGGGAAGAGGACTACCGCGTGCTGCAGACGGCCGCGGGCCTGCGCCTGCAATTGAGCGAGGCGCGCATCCGCGGCTCCGGCGCCGGCATGGAGCCGCCGGCGGACGCGCGCTTTGCGGACGGTGCCTGGCACTATCGGCCGCCGCTGGCGCCGCTCGAGCGGCTGCGGCTGGCGCGCTCCGATTACGTCACCGATTACAGCCTGTGCTGGGACGGCGCCTGCCGTCCGCTGGCAGCGCTGGCCGGCTCGCCGGCGGCGGCGCCGCTGGTCGAAGTGTCGCCCTGCGCGCTGCCCTGAAGCCGGGTCGCTGCCCCAGCGTTTACGGCAATTCAAGTATGATCGCGGCTGCCGTGCCGCAGGGCGGCCCGCTCGATCCGTTTACTTCGTTCCTGTCCACCGCCGATGCGTTGCCGCCTGGTGCGGCGCACGAGGCAAAGAAGTCGCGCTCGCCGGAGATGGAACCGTTTGGCAACTATTGCGGCTGGCGCAGGTCGATATCGGTATGGCTGCGGCCCGGCATCGGCAGCGCCACCACCATCGCATGGCGTCAGCGTCTGTTCCCTGATTTTGAAAGGGGGAGTATGGCAAAAAATGCCATCCTTCTCGGTTGAATTTCGGACGTATTAAAAAATACTATATAGAGTATGAAATTGAGTCGAAACGGCAGGAGACTCCCCCCGCGAAGCATCGGCGATGATTGCGGCAGCGTGCAATGAGCGGCGGTCGGGGCAAGGCGCGGCCGGCTGCGTGGCGCCGGCTGCAATACGGCTTGATCTGTCTCTTGCTGGCGCTGCTGGCGCCGCCAGCGGCCGCCGTGTACCGGGTCGAAGTGGAGGCGCCATCGCCGCTGCGGGCGCTGCTGACTGAATTCCTGGACCTGGCGCGCTACCAGAAGCGCACCGATCTGAACGACGACCAGCTGCAGTTCATGATCGACACCGCGCCGGCGCAGGTGCAGCGGCTGCTCTCCACCGAAGGCTATTTTTCTCCCGCCACCACGGTCACGCTGGAAGGAAAGGGCGACGCACGCGTGGTGCGCGTGCGGGTCGATGCCGGCGCCCGCACCGTGGTGACCGACGTCGGTATCGACGTGATCGGCGCGGCGGCGCAGGAGGCGCCGCAACGGATCGAAGACATCCGCCGCAACTGGGCCTTGCGATCCGGCCAACCATTCCGCCAGAGCGAATGGGATCGCGCCAAGAGGGAGGGCTTGCAGCGCCTGCAGGACCGCCGCTATGCCGGCGCCGGCATCGCCCATTCGCAGGCCGAGGTCGACGCCGACGAGCACGCCGCGCGGCTCGCCGTGCAGTACGACAGCGGGCCGGCCTTCACGCTCGGCGCGCTCGACATCAGCGGCACCCGACGCTATCCGGCGACGATCATCGAAAACGTCAATCCGCTGCATGTGGGCGAAGAGTACAGTGTCGAGCGCCTGCTCGAACTGCAGCGCCAGATCCAGAACACGCCGTATTTCTCGAACGTGGTGGTCGGCATCGACAACGACGTGCAAAACGCCGAGCTGGCGCCGGTCAAGGTGCGCGTCAGCGAATTCCCGGTCCAGCGCGTCCGCGCCGGCGCCGGCTACGCGACCGATACCGGGGCCCGCGTCGAGGGGCGCTATTCGCATCTGGACGTGTTCGGGCGCGCGCTGGTCTTCGACAGCCAGCTGCGCATCGAGCAGCAGCGCCAGTACGGCTTGCTCGACCTGGCGCTGCCGCCGGATACCTCCAGCTTCGTCAACAGCGCCCATACCTCGTTCGAGCGCACCACCTTGCAGGGCATCGACCTGCGCAGCCTGCGCGCCGGCGTCAAGCGCGCCCGCTCGCGCGACAAATACGATCTGGCCTACACGCTCGAATACTACCGCGACGAGCTGCAGCAGCTGAGCGGCGTGCCGCTGCCGAGCGGTACGGTGGCCGAGCCCGGCAAGCATCAGGCGCTGGTGCCGGGCGTTTCCTGGGCGCGGCGCGATGTCGACAACCCGATCTTTCCGCGCCGCGGCAATGTGGTGGCGCTGCAGGCCGGCGCGGCGCTGCAAGGTCTGGTGAGCGATCAGAGCTTCATGCGCGTGTATGGCAGGGCGCGCCAGTACTTGCCGATCGGCAAGCGCGATTTGCTGCTGCTGCGCTCCGAAGTGGGCGCGGTCCTGACCAAGGGCAGCAGCGTCGCGATTCCGGCCTCGCTGCTGTTTCGCGCCGGCGGCACCGAATCGATTCGTGGCTACGGCTACCAGAGCATCGGCAATGTGCAGAATGGCACCGTGTTTCCGACCAAGTTCCTGCTGACCGCCAGCGCCGAATACCAGCGCTGGTTCAGCGGTGAATGGGGCGGCGCGGTGTTTTACGATGTCGGTACCGCCACCGACAACTGGAGCGACAAGACCATCTACCAGGGGATAGGCATCGGCGCCCGCTGGCGCAGCCCGGTCGGACCGGTCAACGTCGACCTTGCCTACGGCGTGCGCGGCGGCCAGATCCGGCCGCACATTTCGCTCGGCGTCGCGTTCTGAGGCGGCGCGCCGCCTGTTTCAGGTTCCGCTTCCGCCGATCTTACTCATTCATTTGCGAATTGCATGACAGCTTCCTCCGCCCCTCGTCCCGCCGCACCGCCGCCCGGCGCACGCCGCCGCCGGCTGGCGCTATGGCTCGCCGCCGGCCTGGTGCTGCTGCCCTTGCTGCTGGCTGCGCGCGCTGCTGCTGGCCGTGCATTCGGAATCCGGCAGCCGCCTGCTGTGGCAGCTCGGCACCTGGGCCATGCACGGGCGCCTGTCGGGTACCTACGCCGGCGGCACGCTGGCGCACGGAGTGCAGTTGCGCGACCTGCGCTATGGCGAGCGCGACCTGCAGCTGAGCCTGGACCGTTTCGACGGCCGCTGGCGCCTGAGTCGCGCGCCGCTGACGCTGACCGTCGACCATGTGCGGCTGGGCCGGCTGGAGCTGCAACTGCCGCCGCCCGCGGCGCCGACGGCGCCCGCGATGCCGCAGGATTTGCGCCTGCCGCTGGCATTCAAGCTGCAGGAGCTGTCGCTGGAAAAGCTGGACCTGCGCCGCGGCGCCAGCCATGTCGAGATCGGCAAGCTGCGCCTGCACGCCGCCTCCGATCGCGTGCAGCATCAGCTGGTGCTGGAAAACGTCGATACCCCGTACGGCAAGGCGGCGGCGCAACTGCGGCTGGATGGCCGCGCGCCGTTCGCGGTAACTGGCGGCGCCGAACTGGCCGGCAGCTACCGCGACGAAGGCTACCGGCTCGATGCCCACTGGTCGGGCACGCTGGCGGCGCTGGCGGTGGAGCTGAATGCCGGCGGCGACAAGCTGAACGGCCAGGCCCAGCTCGAAGTGGCGCCGTTCGCGCTGCAGCCGCTGCTGCGCGCGCAAATTTCCGCCGCCCACATCAATCCGAAACTGTTCAGCGCCGGCGCGCCCAGCGCGGACCTGGCGCTGCACGCCGATCTGAGGCCGGAAGCGGCGACCGACAGCGATGCACTCACGGTAAGCGGCCCGGTCACGCTGCACAACGCCACACCGGGTTCGCTGGATAGGGATCGCTTGCCGCTGGTGTCGGCAAAGCTGCGCGCGCGCCTGAATGCGGACGTCCAGCAACTGACGGAGATCCAGGTCGGCTTGCTGCAAAACGCCGTGCTGAGCGGCGCAGGCCAATTGCAACGCACAGAGGCGGGCAGCAGCGGAGAATTCCGCTTCGAAGCCAGGGAGCTCGATCTGCACGCCCTGCATGCCAGGCTGAAACCGACCCGCTTGCGCGGTCCGCTGTCGATCCGGCTGCAGCCCGATGCGCAGCAGCTTGCGCTGACCTTGGCCGACGCCATGTACCGGCTGCAGCTGGAGACCGACATCGACGCCAGCCGGATTCATGTGCGGCGCGCGCAGCTGAATGCCGGGCCCGCGCAACTGCAGCTGGCGGGCACGCTGGCGCGCAACGCGCGGATGGACTATGCGCTGACCGGCAAGCTCGCCGATTTCGATCCGGCGGCGTGGATCGATACCGGACCGGCGAATAAGGCGGCGGCCACCAAAAACGCGCGCCGCGCGCCGTCGGCGCGCATCAACATGGATTTCGACGCCAGCGGTGCATTTGCGCCGCAGCTGCAGGTGAAGCTCAAATTCGGCGTACATGACAGCAGCTACGACCAGTTGCCGCTGACCGGCGGCGGCACGCTCAACCTGGCCGGGCAACGTCTGCTGCCGAGCGACATGGCGCTGGACGTGGCGGGCAATCAGCTGTCGCTGAAGGGCAGTTTCGGCGCCGCCGGCGACCGCCTGCAGGTTACGGCTGGAGGCGCCGCAACTGCAGCGGCTTGGCTATGGGCTGGAAGGCTTGCTGCAGCTCGACGGCGAAATCGGCGGCACGCTGGTGCGGCCGGCTCTGCAGGCGCGCTATCGCGCGGAAAAACTGGCGTTCGGCGCGCATCGGCTGGCCGGTCTCTCCGGGCAGGCCGAGCTGGACGGCGAGCTGGCCGCCAATGCCAAGCAACCGTTGCGGCTGGCACTGAGCTTCGATGCGCACGGCTATCGCGGCCCCGAAATGATGCTGGAGAAGCTGCATGCGCAGCTGTCCGGCAGCGACCGCCAGCACAGCTTCAGCGCCGCGGCCGACGGCACGCTGCGCGGCCAGCCGCTGGCGCTGGCGCTGGCGGCGCAGGGCGGACTGACGCAGGACAAGGACGGCTATCGCTGGGACGGCACCATCGGCACGCTCAAAAATGACGGCCGGCCGCGCTTCGCCTTGGACGCGCCCTTGACGGTCAGCGCGGCGGCCGACCGGCTGCTGCTGGGCGCGGCGCGCCTGACCCTGGCCGACGCCGTGCTCGACTTGAAGCACTTCGCCTGGGAGCAGGGCCGGATCAAGTCCGAAGGCGCGTTCAGCGCGCTGGCGGTGGCCAATCTGCTGCAGCTGCAGCAGCAGTTCACCGGCGAGCCAGCGCCGCTGAAGACCGATCTGGTGCTGGACGGCAACTGGAACTTTGAACTCGGCGAACGGGCCAGTGGCTTTGCCCGCATCGCGCGCCGCAGCGGCGATATCAGTGCCGACAGCGGCCGTGGCGCCGCCGGGCTCGGCCTGTCGGCCCTGCAACTGCGCGCCGACCTGCAGGCGGACGGCCTGCACCTCGATCTGCAGGCGGTGGCGGCCCGCATCGGCAGCGTGGCGGCGCAGGCCAGCGCCGGCTGGAGCCGCGAGGGCGGGCGCCTGGTCTTGACGCCGACGGCGCCGCTGGCCGGACATGTGGCGGCGCGCGTACCGCAATTGAAAACGGTGGCGGCCACACTGGCCGGCCCGGAACTGGCGCTCGAAGGCAGCCTGAAGATGGACCTCGATGTCGCCGGTACGCTGGCGCAGCCGAAGTGGTCGGGCGCGATCGCCGGCGACGATCTGGCCGTGACCCTGTTCGACCTCGGCATCCATCTGCGCGACGGCGTGGCGCGTATCGGCCTCAACCAGGACGAAGTCGAACTGCGCCAGATCGAGTTCCACGGCGGCGAGGGCACGCTGCGTGCCAGCGGCCGGGTGCAGGTCGGCGCATCGGATCAGGCGCTGGCGGCCACCATCGTCGCCGACCGCCTGCAGCTGTTTGCCAGCCCCGACCGGCGGCTGACCTTGTCCGGCCAGGCGAAAATCGCCAATGTCGCGCAGCAGTTGCGGGTCGACGGCAAGGTGACTATCGACCGCGCACTGTTCGACCTGCCGCCCAAGAGCGCGCCGCAGCTCGGCGACGACGTCGTCGTGGTGCGCCGGCAAAAGGACGGCAAGGGTCAGCCGGTGGCGCCGCAGCCGGTCGGGGCCGGCGCCAGGAAGCCGGCCAGCCGCTGGTCGCCGGTGGTCGATATCGCGGTCGACCTCGGACGCGACTTCCGCTTCCGCGGCAGCGGCGCCGACTTGCAGCTGCGCGGCGACATGGCGGTGCATAGCGAGCCGTATGCGCCGCTGCGCGCTGCCGGCACCGTGCGCGTGAGCGAGGGCACCTATGAAGTGTTCGGCCGCAAGCTGGCGATCGAACGCGGCTTGCTGAATTTCCAGGGGCCGATCGACAATCCGAACATCAATATCCTGGCCATGCGGCGCAACCAGGAAGTCGAGGCCGGGGTGGAAGTCACCGGCCTGGCGCAGCAGCCGCGCGTGCGGCTGGTGTCGGAACCCAATGTCGGCGAGGAAGAAAAACTGTCGTGGCTGATGTTCGGCCACGGCTCCGAAAGCAGCGGCCTGGGCCAGCGGCAGGCGGCCGGCGCGGCGCTGGCGCTGCTCGGCAATGCCGGCGGCAAGCGCATCGCGCAAGGGATCGGGCTCGATGAATTTTCCATCGGCACCAGCGAATCGGGGCTGGCCGACCAGCAGGTGGTGAACCTCGGCAAGGCGATTTCGGAGCGCTTTTACGTCGGCTACGAACAAAGCCTGACCGGCGCCGCCAGCATCGTCAAGATGACCTGGCAATTCTCGCGGCGCTGGTCGCTGGTGGCGCGCGCCGGCGCGATTTCCGGCCTGGACGTGCTGTTCAACAGGCGCTTCGACTAGCAGCGCCGATCGCGCGGCCGGACAGAAGCTCCGGCCGCTGCTTTTCTCTCTCCATACCGCCATGCAAGCCGGCTCCCGGCAGGCCTAGGCATGCGCCGATGCTTACCTGGAAGGTAATTGTCGCCGCGCGCCCGCGCGCCGAAACTGCATCTCGAAGGCGGCCAAAATGCCTTCGCCGCAGCCTGCGGGCGCTTACCTCAACCTAGGAGAATCCCATGAAAGCCATCCATCCCGCTCCCATCCTCAGATTCACCTTGATCGCCGACGCCGTGGTCAGCGGCGCGGTGGCGCTGCTGCAGTCGCTGGCGCCGCAATTCCTGGCCGGCTTGCTGGCGCTGCCGGATGCGCTGCTCTTGGGCAGCGGCGTGTTCCTGCTCTTCTATACCGTGCTGCTGGTGGCGCTGGCGCGCAGCAAAACGGTATGGACCGCGCTCATCGCGCTGATCGTCGCCGGCAACCTCGGCTGGGCCGTCGGCTGTATTGCCTTGCTGGCGGCAGGATGGGCGGCGCCGAATGCCCTCGGCGTCGGTTTCGTGCTGCTGCAGGCGCTGACGGTGCTGGTTTTTGCCGGTCTGGAATTCGCCGGACTGAAGGCGTCGACGCCGGTGGCGGCGCTGCGCGCGGCGCGTGCCTGAGCGCCATTTCTCATTTTCCATTGCAAGGGAGAAGCACCATGAGCGCTTATGCCATCGGTCATCTGCAACAGGTCCGCATGGGGCCTGAAATCGTCGGCTATCTGCAGGCGATCGACGCCACGCTGGCGCCATTTTCCGGTCGGTTCCTGGTTCACGGCGATCCCGTCGAAGTGAAGGAAGGCGCGCTGATCGGCGACGTGATCGTGATCGAATTTCCCGACATCGGGCAGGCGCGCCGGTGGTACGCCTCGCCGGCGTACCGCGCCATCCTGCCGCTGCGCACCGGCAATTCGCGCGGCACCGTGTTCTTGGTCGACGGCGTGGCGTCCGATCACCGCGCTACCGACGTACTGCGTTCGCCGGCGCGGTCCGGTTGATGTATGTCGATGGCGGCTCACTTGCGCCGCAGCGCCAGCGGCCGCTTCAGCGTTTGCGCCAGCAGCACCCCGGCCAACGCGATGCCGCCGCCGAGCAGGTGATAGCCGTGCAGGGTTTCCGACAGCAGCAGGACCGCGATCAGCGCGGTGAACAACGGCATCAGGTTCATGTACATCGTGGCGCGCGCGGCGCCCAGATTGCCGACTCCTTCCATCCACAGGAAGGCCGACACGATCGAGGCGGCGATGCCGGCATACAGCACCAGCGGCAGGTTGGCGGCGGTGATCGGCGAGGCCGGCGCCAGCCAGAAGCCGGGCAACAGCAGCAGCACCGCAATCCAGATCTGCACGTACAGCATTTGCCAGGTCGGTATCGGCATCGGCCATTTGCGCAGCAGCACGCCATAGCCGGCATAGGCCAGCGTCGCCAGCAGCATCAGGCCGTCGCCGTAGCCGATGCCGTGCGCCAGCAGCAGTGCCGGCTCGCCCTTGCCGATCAGCAGAATCAATCCCGTCAGCGACAGCAGGCCGCCGGCCACGGTGCCCAGCGTCGGCGACTCGCCCAGCAGCAGGCTGGAAAGCCACAGGGTCAACAACGGCATCAGCGAGGCGATGATGCCCATGTTGGTGGCCGAGGTGGTATCGGCGGCGAAGTAGGCCAGGCTCTGGTACAGCACCATGCCCAGCAGCGACAGCGCCAGCAGCTTGAAAAAATACGGCCGGATCGCAGCGCGGTTGCGCCAGCTCGGACGCAGCAGGAACGGCGTCAGCACCAGCGCCGCCAGCAGCCAGCGCTCGAAGGAAATCACCGCCGGCTCGATGGCGCCGGCGGCCATCTTGCTGACCACGGTGTTGCCGGCCCAGATCAGGATCGCCAGCAGGGCGAAGGCGGTGTACTTCAGGCGCACGCTAAAGCTTTCGGATGAGGATAGGAGCCGGAACGCGTCGCCGCATGGCGGCTGGCTGCTTCGAAGCAGAGCGAAATGGTATCCCAAACGCTGCACTGCGGTATGGTGCGTGGAGCCGCCATTTTGCTGCTTAGGATCGGCAAGTATGGCAAAAACTCGCCTTAATATCCTGTTCCAGTGCGACTACAGGCAATACCGGCGGCCGGATCGTTGTCGCCCAATCAATTTTCCAGGGAGGAATCGCATGTTCATGTTTTTACCGTTTTTGATCGCCTTGATCGCCGCCCTCGGCGTTCTGTATGGGCGCCGTCAAGCCGCTTTCGCCGCCTGGCTGCTGCTGGTCATCGTCACCGTCGCCTGGTTCAAGCACCATGCCACCGATTCTCTCAATCTGGTGTTTTAAGGGCACATGATGAACCGTCTTGACTCGTACGCGACCACTTCCGGCTCGCCGGGCGCTGGACCGCGGTGCCGCCCTGAATTTATTGGGCTTGTCCGGCATCAGCCTGGCGCTGTTGATCGCCTTCTATTATCAGCTGGCGCTGAATGAATTGCCTTGTCCGCTATGCCTGCTGCAGCGGGTCGGCATGATCGCAATCGGCCTCGGTTTCATGATGAATGTATGCATGGGCGTGCGCAGCATGCATTACGGCGTGGCGCTCTTTGGCTGCCTGCTGACCGGCGCAATTGCGTCGCGCCAGGTGCTGCTGCATATCGTCCCCGGCACCGGCACCTATGGTTCGGCACTGTTCGGCATGCACTTCTACACGCTGGCGCTGGTGTCGTCGATCGCGGCGGCGGCCTTCATCGCGGTGCTGCTGATGCTGCACACGCGCGAAGATGCGGCTTCGTCGGGCCGCATGAGCGGCGCCGGCAAGGCGGTCGCCGTCTTGTTTGCCCTGCTGATCGCCGCCAACCTGGTGTCCACCGTACTGGAATGCGGCGCCGGCCAGTGCGACGACGATCCGACGTATTATCAATTGCTGGGCAAGTGATTGAAGCGGGCAGGGCGTATGGGCGCTGCCGCGCGTGGAAACCGCCGCGCCACACTTGATTGATCATATACTCCCTATGTGTGCGGCTAATCTCGGGCGTCATATGGTTATTTTTTCAATATACTCCCATGTTCAATCGCGCCGGATATAGGGTTGTTCATTGTCTGATTTACTCAGGTGGGGCGGAATATGCTCCTTGCCGTTCCCGCAACGGTTTGCGCTGGCCAGCGCATACATGCCGTGCGAGGCAGAATGCAGCGGTTTACGGAGAGGACGGGCGAAATCCTCGCCGTCGTTCCCGCTGCAGGCGGGAACGCATGCAATCCCCCAGCGGCGTAGGTCATGTATGCGCACGCTGCTCCGGATTAATGAAGTACGGCGAAAACGCCACTGGATTCCCACTTAAAGCCGCGGGAACGACAAACGAATCGAACACAGCCCTGACGCCGGATGACGTCCGTCAGGGCGCATCCGAGGCACTAAAGAGTCCCCATGAGCAAACAGTTTTCCGCCGCCTGCGAACGCAATCAGCAACCGATCCTGGCGGTGTTGCGCACGATTTTCAGCGGCCGCACGCGCGTCTTGGAAATCGGCAGCGGCACCGGCCAGCACGCGGTGTATTTCGGCGCCGCCCTGCCCGAGGTGATCTGGCAGACCAGCGACCTGCCGCAGAATCACGCCAGCATCCTCGCCTGGCAGCAGGAGGCACGCCTGCCGAACGTGCTGTCGCCGCTGACGCTCGACATGCGCGCACCGGACTGGCCGGCCGGGCGCTACGACGCGGTGTTTTCGGCGAATACCTGCCACATCATGGCCTGGCCGGAAGTCGAGCGCATGTTTGCCGGCGCCGGCCGCTTGCTGCCGGCGGGCGGCGTGCTGTGCGTGTACGGCCCGTTCAATTACGGCGGCCGCTTCACCAGCGCCAGCAATGCCCAGTTCGATGCCGCCTTGCGGCAGCAGGCGCCGCATATGGGCATCCGCGATTTTGAAGCGGTCGAGCGGCTGGCCGGCGCCGCCGGGCTGGCGCTGGAAGCCGATCACGACATGCCGGCCAATAACCGGCTGCTGGTCTGGCGCCGCGCCTAGAGCAGATTCGGCCTGACTGGCTCAGTCGAGGCCGAGGCGGATTGGTCTCGGGACAAGGCGCGGCGACGCGCCGTAGCGGGGCTACGGCAAGGAGCCGCAACGCCGTACCGGGGCCAAGGCGACCGGCATCGGCGAGTCAGGTCAGGCCGAATTTGCTCTAATGCCTTAGCCGATGAAGGCCAGCGCGATCAGAACGAAGCCCGCCAGCCACACCGTTTCCGCCAGCAGCATCGCCACCGGCCGCCAGCCGAGCGCGGCCAGCGACTGAAACGAAGTCTTGACCCCGAGCGCGGCGATGGCGGTGACCAGGCAGGCGCGCGAGGCGTGGTTGAGCCAGTCCGCCGCCGGCGCCGGAATGAAGCCGAAGCTGTTGGCGATCACGAACCAGACGAAACCGATCAAAAAGACCGGCACCAGCGGCTGCGTCTGCACCTCGGTCTTGCCGACCCGGCTCTTGAACAGGATCGACAGCGCCAGCACCGCCGGCACCAGGCAGGCCACCCGCGTCAGCTTGACGAAGGTGGCGACGTCGCCGGTGTGGTTGGAGATCAAATAGCCGGCGCCGACCACCTGCGCCACGTCGTGAATCGTGCCGCCGATGAAGATGCCGGCGGCGTCCGGCGTCATCCCGAACAGCTTGACGATCAGCGGATAGACGATCATCGCCAGCGTCGACAGCGTGGTGACGCCGACCACGGTCAGCAGCGTGAACTTTTCGTTCTCCTTGCTTTGCGGCAGCACCGCCGCGATCGCCAGCGCCGCCGAGGCGCCGCAAATCGCCACCGCGCCGCCCGACAGCACTCCCTCGGTGTGCGGCCGTCCCAGGCGCCGCGCCAGCAGCCAGCCGAACAGCATGGTCGCCGCCACCGCGCATAGCACCATCAGGATCGGCGCCACGCCCAATGACGCGATCTGCGCGAAGGTAATGCGCGCGCCGAGCAGCGCGACGCCGGTGCGCAGCAGCGTGCGGCTGCAAAATTCGATGCCGGGCTGGCACACCGGATCGTGCGCGAGGAAGTGAAACGCCAATCCGAAGAACAACGCATACAGAAATTGCGGTCCGCCGTAGCTGTCCGAGATGAAGCTCGCCGCCAGCGCGATCACGATCGCAATCGCCATCCCCGGCCAGCATTTGCGCAATACCGTCGGATGCCATACCGAAAAGATGTTCATCGGCCGGTCGTGGCGGAATACGGGCTGTGCTTGTTTGAAGCAGGGGAGGTGGGGAAGGAGCGGCCTGCGAGCGGTAGCGGGGCGCCGACCGAAGATGAAGGTTGATGCATGATGAAGTTCGATGGATTCAACGGCAAAGGCGCCATTCTACCGGCAGCGCCGGAACTGCGGCGCCAAGCTTTCCCGACCCCGTCTTCATGAAGGCTATGTCGTAGTTATCTATTGAAAATGTCCGCTCACCTTCAATAACCATTTAATAGAGGCAAAAACTCCACCCTCTGTCATTCCCGCGAAGGCGGGAAAACGAAGTTTCGAGGAACGGCCATCCAGTGGCGTAACAGGCCGACGACCCTGGATTCCCGCCTTCGCGGGGACGACATGACAAGGTATTCAACAGCTAATTACGACAGAGCCTTCATGAATCGCCTCTCTTCCAGCACTTCTGGTCGGCGCGCATTTGCCGCTGTCGCATTTTCATTGGCCACGCGGACATCACCGAGGAAAGAAAAGCATCAATTTACGCGCCGTTGGCTATGGATTGAGCAGGAATTCCAGAGTCGCCACTTCACAAGGAGCGCCGCATCCGTGGCGCCTTGGAGGGCGGGGACTTGTGCCGATGACCGATCGGAGTCACGCGTGGATTGGGTTCTTGGACAGGCCAGCAGGGATTCCGGCGGTGTTCCCATACCAGTTGGGCAAAGGCATCGGCGGGAAGAGGCCGGCTGACGAAGTAGCCCTGGATGACGTCGCAGCCGTTTTGACGAAGGAATGCCAGCTGCTCATCATTCTCCACGCCTTCGGCAATGACGCGGAGTTTGAGGCTGTGGGCCAGCGCGATGACGGCCCGGCAGATGGCGACGTCGTCTTCGTCGTGGGGTAGTCCGTCTACGAAGGATTTGTCGAGTTTCAAGGCATCGATGGGAAAACGCTTGAGGTAGCTGAGGGACGAATAGCCGGTGCCGAAGTCGTCCACGTTGATATGCACTACACCCTTGGCGCGAATCTGCATGAGCATGTCGATCGCGTATTTGGGATCGTGCATCAGCATGCTCTCGGTCACCTCCAACTCCAGGAAGCTCGGATCCAGCTGCGTTTCTTCGAGAATTCCGGCGATGGTGGTGGACAGATTATTGCGCTGCAGCTGCCGGCCGGAAAGGTTCACGGCAACGTTCAAGGAGGGCAGGGCGGCGTTTTGCCAGGAGCGAATCTGGGTGCACACGGTTTTCAGTACCCATTCGCCTACCTGTTCGATCTGGCCGGTCTCTTCCAGAATGGGAATAAATTCGCCAGGCGAAACCAGGTCCCCAGTCCGGATGGTTCCAACGCAATAATGCCTCGGCGCTGATGATCGCGCCGCTGGCCAGATCGACCTTGGGCTGGTAATAGACGACGAATTCTTCCCGCTCCAGGGCACGGCGCAGGCCGCTTTCCATTTCCAGCCGGCCCGCGGTCCGGGTGTTCATTTCCGGGGTGAAGAAGCGGTAGCCGTTGCCCCCTTCCTGCTTGGCGCGATACATGGCGGTGTCGGCATTCTTGAGGAGGTTCTCGGCGTTATTGCTGTCCAAGGGATAAATGGTGACGCCGATGCTGGGGGTGATGAAGGTTTCCTGGCCACTCAGAGGGATGGCGGGAGCCAAGGCTTCGACGATCTTGCCGGCGACGATGGCGGCATCCTCCGGCCTCTTGACTTCTCCCAGGATCACGGTGAACTCGTCGCCGCCAAGGCGGGCCACGGTGTCTTCCTCGCGTACGCACTGCTGCAGTCGTGCCGACACTTCACGCAGCAAAATGTCTCCGGCGTCGTGGCCCAGGGTGTCATTGATGGTCTTGAATCGATCCAGATCCAGGAACATGACCGCCACCAGGTGATGGTGCCGTTCGGCGCGGGTCAGGGCCTGGTTGAGGCGATCGCGGAACAAGTCCCGGTTGGGCAGATGGGTGAGGGCGTCATAGTGGGCCAAAACCCGCAGCCGGGCTTCCGCCTGGCTGCGCTCGATGGCGATGCTGGTCAGGTGGGCGGCGACCCAGGTCAGTTCCCGATCATGGGGCGGCTGATCGGACGGTTTGCGATAGTGCGCCACGATGAGTCCCAGCAGCTGTCTTGAAGTGGACTGAACGGACACCGCGAAACAGGCCTGTAGACCGTGCCTCCCTATCAAGCTCCGGTATCCCGTCCAAGCTGGATTGCGCTCGATATGTTCGATCACGCCGCTGAACTCGTCCGACAGGCCGTGCTGCTGCAGTCCACCTCGTTTCCTGGCATCCGCGAATATCCCGCCCAGAGCCGCCTGCCCTTGATTGAGGATGGTCTCAGTCACGGCGTGGGGCAGACTAGGACCGGTGGCACACATCAGAGCGCTATCTTCGCTGCTTTCCCGGAACAGGATGGTGCAGAACATTTGTCCGGAAAGCACCTCCACATGGCGTGCCAGCACGTCCAGCGCTGCCTTTAGGGGAAGTCCGCAGACGACCATTTCCAGCACCTCTTTCTCGGCCGCCAGGATCGATTCAGCCCGTTTGCGCTCGCTGATGTCGCGGAAGCTCGAAACCCGCCCCACGACGTTTCCGTCCACGTACTGGGGTCGGGAATTCCACTCGAACAGGCGCCCGTCGCGCAACTCGAGGAGGGCGCCGCGATCAGCACCGATGTGCTTGGTCAGATCCTTTTGCGTGCTAACAAATGTGCCCGGATCCCGCAATTGTCCCGCTAACCTGACCGGAATTTCGTTGTCGTCCAGCCCAGTACTAGCCGACCCATGCAGCTTCCACAAATCAAGAAAACGCTGGTTGGCAACGACTGCCCGGCCGAGGACATCGGTGACGAAAATTCCGTCGGCTGGTGGATTCGAGAGTCGCGGAGAAAATCGACAAGGATTTGGCCAGCCGCTCCTCCGTCGCCTTGCGCACGGCGATTTCCTGCAAGGCCAGATGGAAGGCGCGCATCGGCACGGCCTTGAGCGCGACGAAGGTCACCAGGCCGAGCAGCAGCCCGGGGATGAACATCAGGAGCGTAACGATCAGGAGCGGCCACAAGGAACGGCTCAACTCCAGCTGCCGGATACCCGTCTTGCCCTGGGTCAGGGTCGCGTTCCGAGTGATGAGCGGAGGCCTCAGGTCACGATTTTTTTCGACCAGTAACTGCTGGTCGGCGCCGCGGATGCGGATGCTGACTTTGTCCCCCAGCCAGGCCAAGTGCTCTACGAGGTCTTGTGGGGAGTGGGGTTCCGTTCCCGTGCGTCCAGGACGCACGCGAGATTGTTCGGAAATGTGCTGGACGCCAACCTGGAGCGCCGCTTCCAGCGGAGCGACCTCATTATGGTAGCCGATGGCAAAGAAGACTATCGGCACCAGCAGGGTGATGAGCGTATCCTCCCAGCCACGCAAGGAAGGCGATCGCCCCCGGCAGTTCGGGGTGCGACTCCTGAGGGGAAGAAGGGGGCGCGAAGATCATGGCTTAGGCAAGAACCGAGCGGATGTCCGGAAATGCTTTCCTTGGCATGGAACCTCCATTTTATTTTTGTCAATATTTCAATATGAAAACTAATGATTGTGGGAAATAACGATGATTGGCTTGATCAAGATCAATTAATCATGCGAGATCTATAGAATTTTGATAAAACCGGGTGGCGAAAATCGTTGAAACACAATGTCTGTTCTCATCCCCGCGTAATCGTGATGAAGCTTGAGCCAAAATGAAAACGGCCCTCAGCGATGAGGGCCACTTCAGTAGTCGGCAATGAGCAAAGCGGAAGAGTCAATATCGGTATGGATTTAAAACTAGAATTGATTTCATAAATGGGCCGTTCCGTTCCTCATCAAGCTCGGAGTTAGTGGCCCGTAGCCAGGATGAAATCAGTGTATATCTAAACGACACTGGCCCCGTCTTCTCGGTGGAGACAGAGGTATTTATGAGATGACCTCGAGTGAAACCGTGCGGGCGACTTCAACAGGGGTGTCGAGTGCTCGATCTGGCTACCCGCCAATCAAGGCTTCACGATTTTTTCTCCTCGCGGCTCTAGCCTTAGACTGCATGCGCGTCGCACTTTTTACGATCACTATCGAAAGCGCCGCGACCATACCGCCCATGATCATATCGATCAGATAATGGCCGCCCTCGGAAGGGATAGACAGTAGCATCAGGCCATTAATCACCCCAAGCGACAGGAAAAATTTATTATTCCGGTAGACGTAGATAAGAAGGATCGCGATTACCGTATGGTATGACGGCAAAGTTACTATACCTTGCATCTTAGTCATTGAGAAAACGGACATAGTGCCGTCACGAAGTGCAAACAAATGGGGAAGGTGGACAGCATGGTCGAGTCCAACCCCGAAATGAAAGAATGTTCCGGCTGCAGGAAGGATGCCCGATACAACCGCGGTAATGACGAGAGATACCATAGCCGTCCACCACAATTCTTCATTGCGGTGACTTCGCTCGGAATGTGAAAAATAAAGAATAGACACAAAAATTTGCAGAGACATACTGCTGTAACCAATGATGCAGAGATTTCTTACGAGCAGATTCGACTTAACGAACTCGAACCACCTTAGCCAATTAAAGCCTAGTGCTGCATCGATACGAGAAAATTCACTGTCATGGAGCGGAAACTGCAGGGTAGCCGTTAAAGTAAGTCAATACACTTCCGACCGACAAAAGACCGAACCAGAGCGCCATGTAATACGCTATGTGGGCCAATCGTTTGGCCCGCGCCAAGGCGTCGCAAAAGAAGCCAACGGACGCGATCGATACGATGAAAACGACGCTCCTATCTACTCCCGCAAACGTGAGTCCTGCCCAATAGGCCCAGATCCAGTCAATAAAGGCGACGAAAATAATCGCCCATGGTGCATTTGTTTTTATTGATAGGCGTCTGGACCGCCAATCGAATTGCCTGTAGCCAACAGAAAACATTGTTTCCTCGAATCAATAATTTTTATTCTGGGAATTTTTACCTCCAGCGATTTTCATCGTTCCTCAGTGGTAATGCTTGATGAAAAGCAAATTTACGTAATACGGTCAATGTTGTAATAGGCAGCCCAAGGGAAGAATTAGAAAAATTATTATGCTTAGTCGGATCACGAATCGCGTTCTCCGCTCTTTTGATCCTAATGCGCCTGCATCGCAGAGCGCGGCCATACCCGAAGCGCCACCGGCGCTACCCAAAACAAACGCATGGTCGTGCGCGCCAAATTTACTTCTACTTGGCGAACTTCTTCGGACCCCAAAAGCGATCGGCGCAGTTTGTTCCAGTTCCCAGCGGTTAGCTAAACGAATGGCCGCGTGGATTGATGTTCAGCAAGAGGGCTGGGTTATCGAACTCGGCGGTGGGACGGGTGCTATTACCGCAGCCCTGTTGCGCCACGGCGTGACTAGCGACAAGTTGATTGTTATCGAAAAGTCGGCCCGGTTAGCCCGCCACTTGTCCAATCGCTTTCCCGGCGTTCGCATTGTCCACGACGATGCGGCTGACATAGCCGCGATGTTGAAGCAAGGGATGGCCGTTAAGGCAGTGGTATCGGGACTCCCACTGTGCTCGCTACCAATGGATGCCGTAAGCAACATTACGAACGCATGCGTCCGGACATTGAGTGCGCAAGGCAGCGTGATCCAATTCACCTATGCCCCGTATGGAATATCACCATGGTTAACGGCCGGCTTGACAAGAGTTGCCAGTGAAACGGTTTGGGCCAATATCCCGCCGGCGCGGGTTGAAATATTCACCTATCCTTAATCCGCAATTGGAAAACACCGATGAATGGAGCAAGCAGGGAGGCCCAGCAAATAGCTCCACAGCCTTCATCGGCTAAGTTAGGAAAGGTGGCAGGCCCAAAGCGCGTGCCCACCAGCGTTCCTCGGGCGCTCAAAAAAACAGGACCGTAAGCGCTCGGTCGCTCACGCGGCGGATTGAGCACCAAGCTGCATGTTGCCGTCGACGCGTTGGGCAATCCCCTGCGCGTCATTCTGACTGCCGGCCAGGTGGTCGACATCGAGTGCGCAGCAGAGCGGATGGGCGACCTTCCCACCGATGCCATGATCGCCGGCAAAGGTTATGGCTCCAATGCCCTGGTCGATCAAATTGCAGCTTCCGAGGCCAGCGCAGTCATTCCGCCTCGTTCCAACCGATGCGATCCGCGCGCTTTCGATCGCCCGCAATATCGTTGCCGCAATCTCATTGAGCGATTCTTCAAGCGTCTAAAAAACTTCCGCCGCGTCGTCATTCGTTACGACAAACTCGCTGCCAATTTCCTCACCTTCATTCAACTCGCCTGGGCTTTTGCTCGAAAACTTGATTGTCAATACGGCCTAACACGCTCAGGCGCTAGCCGAATATCGTCAAATCTATGCGTCCAGCGCGGCAAGGCGCGACGAGATAGAAATACGCACCATCAAACTCGTGTCCCGCAGACGAAGAGGCCAAACAATTTTTGGCACTCAGCGTTGGGCTAATGCGCGACCAGCGCCACTTAGGACCGATGTCCTGTCAAAAATTTGGCGAGTGATATTTTTATTGATTCCAATCAATTGGCAAAACTTCAAGGATGGAATACTCGCTGGGCGGGGAGGGACAAGCAGTTTGACCGGATAACTGCCCGGCCTCTGTGACAACACCAGCTCCTGCACAAAGAGTAGTCATAGCTAGAAACACACTCATGTAGTTCATTTTTACTTGAAAAAGGAGCTCGTTATGAATGCCGTCAAGAATTTCATGCAGGAGGAAGAAGGTGCCGTCGCCATTGAATACGCATTGCTGGCGGCACTGATTGCGCTCGCGATCGCTGCGGGTGCTACGGTGCTGGGTAAGGATATCTGCGGCGTGTTCAGGGGTATCGGCGGGGCTCTCATGGCAACTCCGGTCGTTGTGCCGACCAGCTTTACCGCCTGCACCTAAGGTTGCAGCAATATCTCACCCGCTTGAAGAAAACATTCTGGCGGGTGGGATATGAACAATATTGCTCCAATCGATGCTGTTAGGCGTAAGTGAGCCAAGTTAAGAAAAATCCAGGATACGCCTAGGGAAGTTGCAGCAGCCAAGGAAATTTCTCAGTGCTTACCAAGAAGGAGTTCCCAATGAATCCAATCATGAATTTTCTGCACGAAGAAGAAGGCGCCGTGGCGATTGAATATGCGTTGCTGGCAGCCTTGATCGCACTGCAATCGCCGCCGGCGCCACAGTGCTGGGAAAAGATATTTGCGGCGTATTCAACGGTATAGGTGCAGCATTGCTGGCTAATCCCATCACGGTGCCAACCAGCTTTACCGCCTGCACGTAAGGCTGAATAAATACCTCACCCGCCTGCAGTAAAGCGTCCTGGCGGGTGGGTACGAGCAACACCATTGCAATCGACGCCGTCAAGAATCAAGTATTTCAGTTCAATAATCAGTGGTATCGCAGAGGCTGCGGCAGTGGAACAAGCCTCGCAAATTCAAGGGAGCCCAGTATGAATGCCATCAAGGATTTTCTAAAGGAGGACGACGGTGCCATCGCGACCGAATATGCATTGCTGGGAGCACTAATCGCGCTGGCGATCGCAGCCGGCGCCTCGGTACTGGGAAGGGATCTGTGCGGTGTGTTCCAGGGTATCGCCACAGCAGTCTCAACGAATATTTTCACGGCACCACCGAATTTCACCCCTTGCTCCTGATTAAATGGCAGAGAAAAAATGAATAATCTGACACCGGACCTGGTTGCCATCATCGCGGTTAGTCCCGTTGTTTGTGCTGTTGCTGGGGGCGGCGTGGAGCAGACGTCAAAAGCCATCGGATTCCGAATCGGCTGGTGTTTTTCGGAGCCGGACTGGGATTGTTGTTGAACAGCGTGCTGCCGGAGGGCTATGGCTTCGTCAGCTCGTTGCCTGGCGCGCTTGGTCTCTGGAAGGCGCTGGCGGGTCTTGGTTTGGGTCTGCTCATCATGCTGCCGCTGTACATGCTGCGCGCGCTTGGTGCGGGCGATGTGAAACTGATGGCGATGGTCGGCGCATTTCTCGGACCGAACGCGACGATAGGCGCGATTTGTCGACCTTCATCGTCGGTGGAGTGCTGACATTGCTGGTGGTGCTACGGAATCGCACGTGGGGGCTGCTGATCGAAAATCTGCGCGTGACGTTTATGAGCGCGGTGATCAAGACGACCATACTGCATGAAATCCCGAAGGTGGATGCTGCTCCAGTAGCAGCCGGGAAATTGCCGTATGGGGTAGCGATCGCGCTGGGGACACTGTCTATGTCGTGCTGGAACGGGGCGGGCGCATGAATTTCTTGAAAGTTTTTTGATATAGCGCAAAGTTGCCATGGACACAGAAATGCATATTGGCAACAAGGTTTATGCAAGGTAACGATTGTAGAAGAACGATAGTTCCGCGTGAGTCTCTGATTAAGTGCTCCTCGGGCAAATAAGGCGGAGGCGAATTTCCAGGACAACCACGCTTGTCCAGCTAGTGAATTCTCGACATGGATTTGGCGCAGAAACGCATCACTGATTCATCAGCGGCTTTCAAATGAACCAGTGACTCGGCAAGACGGACAAAGAACAAGGCGAAGCCGAAAGCCATAAATCGAGGGGGCGGCATGGCAATGATTAGCTTGATGGACGATGCGGTCGCAGACGATGCAAGCCAGGTGTCTGCCGCCGTCGCCGCGCACGGTGGAAGAGACGGGACTAGTTTTCTGTTCCTGAGTGAGTTGCTGTGCAAGATACTGTTCCTGCGCGGGCGCACCAGCCTGGCGGATATTTCCAGCCACATCAAATTGCCGGTCAGCGTGCTGGAAAGCGTTTTCGATTTCTTGCGCGCCGAGCATCTGTGCGAGTTGGCCAGTCGCGGCGACAACAGCGCCAGCACCTTCTTCCATTTGTCCGATACCGGCCGGGTGCGCGCCGGCGACTATCTGCGCCGCTGCCAGTACGCAGGGCCGGCGCCAGTGAGCCTGGATGCCTATGCGGCGCAAGTCGAACGCCAGTCGATCCGGCGTGTCTTCTATACCCGCGAAATGATGGCCGCCGGCTTCGAGGGCTTCATCATCCGTACAACGGTGCTTGACCAGTTGGGCGCGGCGATGAACTCGGGTCGCGCCATCATCATTTACGGCCAGCCCGGCAGCGGCAAAACCTTCATTGCCGAACACCTGACCCGGTTAATGCACGACTTTGTGGCGATTCCGTATGCGATCACGGTCGATAACGAGATCATCCAGATTTTCGATCCGCACGTGCACCAGACGATGCCGCAGAAGGACGGCACGCCCAATCTCGGCCGCAAGAACCTGACCGATGCGCGCTGGCAGGCCTGCAAGCGGCCGATTGCGATTTCCGGCGGCGAGCTGACGCTCGATACCCTCGATCTCGATTTCGATGACGGCACGCGCTTTTATCAGGCGCCGCCGCACGTGAAGGCCAACAACGGCCTGTACGTGGTCGACGATCTCGGGCGCCAGATGGTGTCGCCCCAGGATTTGATGAATCGCTGGATCGTGCCGCTGGACCGGCGCCGCGATTATCTGACCCTGCATACCGGCTACAAATTCCAGATTCCATTCGATGTGATCGTGGTGTTTTCGTCCAATATCGATCCGTCCCAACTGACTGACGAAGCCTTCTTGCGTCGCCTCGGTTACAAGATCCACATTGGCCCGTTGTCCGAGGAACACTATCGGCAGGTGTTCCGCGACGTCTGCGAGGAGTTGGGGATTGCGTTCGTCGAAGACGCGCTACAGCATTTGCTGCACGAATATCACTACAAGGAAGGCCGGCCTCTGCTGGCGTGCTATCCCCGCGACCTGCTGGGACAGCTTAGGGATTATGCGCGCTACGAAAGCCGGCCGCCGGTGCTCAGTGCGCAGATGCTGGGCTGGGCATGGCACAACTATTTCATGCCGAGCAGGCAGGGCCGCGGCGATGCGAGAGGAGATACGAGAGCGTCGCAGAGCTGATCACTTGCCTGCGGCAAGAAGGGGACTGATTAAGACATCGGATTGATTCAATCAGCAGAGGAAAACCATGAAAAACACCAGAGCCATTCTCATGCTTGGCGTCTCGATCCTGGCGGCGCTGGCGGCAGTCGTTTTGGCATCGCGCTGGATGGCCGAGCAGAACAGCCTGAGCACCAACAAGATTGCGGTGGCTGCGGTCGATCTTAATCTCGGCACGCGGCTAACGCCGGACATGATCCGGCTGGCCGACTGGCCAGCTGGCAGTGTGCAGAAGGACAGCTTCAATGACATGAAACTGCTCGATACCCGTGTGGTGAAAGTCAGCCTGCAGCGTGGCGAGCCGCTGACTGAATCGAAGCTGGCGCCGTCGGGGCGACCGGCGGCCTGTCGGCGGTGGTGGCGGAGGGCAAGCGGGCGATGACCGTGCGCGTCAATGACGTGGTCGGCGTCGCCGGTTTCGCCTTGCCGGGCAACTTCGTCGATATCCTGGTCAGCACCCAGGACGAAACCAGCAAGGCGGCCAATGGCAACCGGGATTTGAATATTTCCAAGCTGGTGCTGGAGCGAATCCTGGTGCTGGCGGTGGCGCAGGAGGCGAGCCAGAACGACACCAAGCCGAAAGTCGTCAACGCGGTCACGCTCGAAGTCACGCCGCAGCAAGCGGAAAAGCTCGATCTGGCGCGCAGTGTGGGTCAGCTGTCACTGGTATTGCGCAATCAGATCGACATGAAGGCAGCCGAAACCGAAGGCGCCACAAAACAAACGCTGCTTTACACACAAACCGAGGCTCCTGCCGTTGTTCTGGCGGCGGCCAAGCCCGTGGAACCGAAAAGAATCAGGGCGGCCAGACCGGTGCAGAAAAACGTGCTGAACGAACAGGTATGTCAGGAAGTCATTACCGGAGCGGGACGTATCAGCCAATGTTATTGAGAAGCCGCTGATCGAGGTCGTCCAGGTACTTCAATCATTCTGAGACCAGCCAGTCCTGAGGCAGATGAAGTGGTGCTGCAGGAGCGATTTGGCAAGAATTGATGGCATCCCCACTTAAGACCGCTGGAATGGCTTAGCGCCACTTGATCAGTGGTTCCATAACAAGGCAACACGGTTCAATCGCTGGAACAGGGAGACAACATGAACAAGAACGAGGGCAAGCCAGGATCGGATGCAGCCAGTCCGGTGCGACGTAGTCGACGGTCTATGCTGTTTGGAGCTGTGATCATGCTCACCTCGCTGCCGTTTTCCTCGCATGCGCAGCCAGCTGCCGAGACGGCAGCAATAAGCAACGGCGCGACCGGTATCAAGCCGACAGCTTCCGGCGGCATTCCTCAGATGGCCAAGGTGGTCGATAGCAAACCCGGCGCGCCGACCAAAGCCAACGCCGTGCCGCGCGCTGCTTTTACGCCGGTCTGCACGGGCGAGCTAGCGCCGACGGCCAACGTCAGTCTGCCGGAAGGTAAATCGGGGATGTTGAACCTTGACCAGCTGAAGCTGCCTTCGCCGGCCTGGCTGCGCACCATTGGCGATCCGGAGATGGTCCGGGTCGAACCGCTCACGTCGCTGGCGCCGCGCAACATGTTTTTCCTGTTTGGACAAAAGGTAGGCTCGACCAACCTCATGTTTCAGGACAAGAGCGGGCGTTGCGCGGTGGTGGAAGTCGCTGTCGGCATCGATACCGCTTCGGTACAGGCAAGCCTGGCGCAGCTGCTGCCGAATGAAAAGAAGATCAGGGTTGCCACCGCCGCCAATTCGCTAGTGTTGAGCGGGGAGGTGGCCGACGCGATGGCGGTCGATCAGGTGATGGCGATTGCTAATGCCTATGTACGCAGAGGGTGGCGGCGCAGGACCGGGAGGTGGTGCGGCACCGGGCCGGCGGAGAACGCATCGTCAACATGCTGTCGGTGGCGGCACCGCAGCAGGTGATGCTGGAAGTTAAGGTGGCCGAGGTATCGAAAACTCTGCTCGACAAGTTGGGCGCCAATGTCACGGTGCGCGCCTTTGGCGGCAGCTGGGCATACACCTTGCTGTCGAACTTCCTGACCGGTACCCTGGGCGGTGCGCTCTCGGCGGTCAAGTCGAACGGCTCGCAGGTGGCGTTCGAGGCGGAAAACCGCGATGGCCTGGTGCGGATATTGGCTGAACCGAACGTGATGGCGATCAGCGGCCAGGAAGGCAGCTTCCTGGCCGGCGGAAAAATCTTTATTCCTGTCGCGCAGACGCCGCAGGCAATGGCGGCATCACGACGATCACGCTGGCCGAGAAGGAATTCGGCGTGGGCCTCCGGTTCACGCCGACGGTGCTGGCTGGTGGGCGCATCAATATCCGCGTGGCGCCGGAGGTGTCGGAGCTGTCGCGCGAAGGGGTCGGCATCACGGCCACTGGCATTGGCGGCAGCAGCATCCTGCCCTTGATCACGACCCGGCGCGCCTCTACCACGGTGCAACTAAACGACGGCCAAAGCTTTGCGATTGGCGGCCTGATCAAGAACAACACCACGGCCAACATCAAGGGCTTGCCGGTTCTGGGCGAAGTCCCTGTACTCGGTGCGCTGTTTCGCAGCACCGACTTCCAGCAGGACAAGACCGAACTCCTGTTCGTGATCACGCCGCATCTGGTCAAGCCGTTGCCGCCGAACTATGCGCTGCCGACCGATAGCGTTACCGATCCTGGCCGGGCCGAGCTGTTCCTGGGCGGCCAAATGGAAGGGCAGCAAGCCGCTGGCGCCAGGCAGTTCGCAGAGTGCGCCGGTCATGGATCAGGGGCAGGCGGAGCAAAACGGCCCATCCGGCTTCGACGTGAAATAAGGAGATTGCGATGAGCACCTTTTACCATCAGCCGCAGGTGAATGCCTGGCGGCTCGCTCTGAAACTGGCCGCACTGGTTGCAGCCGGTTTGCTGTCCGCCTGCGTGCCGACCACCCCGCAATGGGACGCCAATTTCGGCAATTCGGTTAGGACTGCCGTCGCGCAGCAAATCCTGAACCCGGATGCGGCGCAAAACCAGGATCCGGTCATCGGCATGGATGGTCGTGCCGCCCGCGAAGCGGTTGTCAGTTACCAGAAATCGTTCAAGGAGCCGCCACCGCAACCCAACATATTCACGCTCGGTGTAGGTGGCGGACAGTAAATCTAGCCACAATGAAAGCCGGAGGGACCATCATGAGACGCTTATCCAATGGGACGTATCGTCAGCGCGGCGCAGTAGCCATTATGTTTGCGTTGTCTGCATTCTTTCTGGTGGGTTTCATGGGGCTGGCGCTGGACCTTTCGCAAACCTATGACCGCAAGACTGAATTGCAGAATGCAGCAGATGCGGCGGCGCTGGCGGGCGCGAAAGAACTAAAGGGAACCGCGGCTGGCATAGACCTTGCGGTCTCGAAGGCGAAATCCATAGCCGCCCTACATAAATTCAAGTTCGGCACCTCGGTCGTGCTTGCGGATGAAGCGATTACGTTTGGAGATTCACCGGATTTGGCAGATGCCAGTTGGCAGAGCATTAGTGCGGCAAAAGCCAAGCCAAGCGCGATATTTTTTATCAAGATCGACACTCGGGGCGGCAATGCCAATTACGGTCGGGTCAATGCCTATTTCATGTCAGTTTTATCCCCAGCGCTGTCCGCTACCAATACCGTCGGTCGTGCGGTTGCCGGGAGATTTTCGCTCGGGGTTGCGCCCTTGGGGGTTTGCGCTCTTAGTGATGTAAAACATGAGCCGCTGCCTCACCCTGGTCCTCCCGCCATTCCCGACGAATTAATGGAGTTTGGCTATCGGCGTGGTATGGCTTATGACATTATTAACGTCAATCCCTTGGGCGCGGCAGCCAATAAGTATTTGCTCAATCCACTCGATATCGCGACCTCCGCCAACGATAATGGATGTGACCCAAGCCACAACAACGACGCCGACGCATACGCCCGTTCCTGTGCTCTGGTAGCGTCCAACATCATCACTTCATTACCAGGGTATGTCTTTGCGAATACGGGGATGCAGGCAACCTTGAATACGGATTTTAATTCCCGCTTTTTGGCCTCTTCATCGTGCACGGTTCCGCCCGATAAAAATATTCGGCAATATCCGGCAAACAATTCCGCAGCAACTGGCGATCCGAGCAGAGTGGATGACTTCTCCGCTCGCTAATGCCCTTGCGCAGACCGTCAAGCTAAATGCAGCAGGAGTACCATTTTATCTTACCGCTAAACCGGCGCCGGCGGCGGCCAAAGCGGATGACTGGGGTGTCCTATGGTCGTATAACTCTGCAGTTAAATTCGCCGCGCCTAATGATCCCATACACAACAGCGGACTGGCCCTCGCTCTATCCAACTACACCTGCCCCGACGCCAACAACCAAGCTTGCTTATCCAGCGTCACCACAGAGTCCGTATAGCCAGAACAGTGGAAACTTCTACCTGGCCGGCACCGGCCAAAGAGATCGGCGGGTGTTGAACGTGGCGATCATAGATTGCAACTCGCTGAAAAAAAACGGGAAATGTTCAACCCTCAAGGTGCTCGGTGTCGGCAAATTTTTCATGACAGTTGAATCCGATGTTCCGAAGCATCTTGACGCCGAATTTGCGGGGTTGATATCCGAGGCTGTACTGACTTCTGAAATCAAGCTCTACAAGTGAAAAATCCCGCATATAGAGGCCAGGCTACCCTTCGCCGTCTGCACATGCTGGCAGCGCGGAGCGGTAGCGGTCGAGCTTGCTTTCGTGACGATCGTAATACTGACGATGACTCGCCGGTATCGTCGAATTCGGACGCGTGTTCTGGTACTACAACGCACTCGATAAGGCCACCCGCGATGCTGCGCGCTATTTGTCGGCACTACCGGCGACCGATATCACGAATGGCTACGGAAGCTGTTGCGGCCGTGTCGAAGGCGAAGGACTTGGTGGTGAGTGCCGCAAATGGCGCGCGAGTGAGCCCGGTTCTTACGTACAGCGAACGTGAATATTGTGTGTGATTCCAGTGCTTGTAATGGCACCAAGCCGACCAATGTGACGGTAAGTATCACCAGTTTCACCGTGGGCATTGGTGGCTTGTTTCCTTTTATCGTCAGCCCAAGCGGTGGTTTTGGCAGCGTTCCCATTGCTCCCGAGAACCACGATGCGCTACATGAATTGAGTCGGCCATCTATGAAACGTTCATGTACGCCCCACAAGCCGGGAAAGGCTGCGCCAAAGCGGGGCCGCCGCGGTTGAATTTGCGCTTGGTCTGCAATGTTGTTCTTGACGTCTGCTGTTTGGCGTGATTGAGTTCGGTCGTGCCGATTTACCTCTTGAATACGGTGCAGCAGGTGACGCGCGAGGCGGCACGCCAGGCGACGGTCGACGGATTTCACGGACCTCGACGCGATGGAAGAAAGTGCGTCAGCAACGCCATATTTCGTGACGATGCCGGCCCTTGATTGCAGGCAGCGGAAATTACCGATGCTGCGGTCAGGATCAGGTATCTCAACGTGGACTTGAACGAGGTCGATGCCAGCCTCACGTGCCCATCAAAAAACATTACGGACTTGCCTGACGGATCCGAAGGGACAAGCTGTATCCGCTTTGTACGGGCACAGCATCTGTGATCCGGCGAGCTCGGCAGAATGCAGCCCCGATTTTATTCCAGTCGATGTTGCTGCCGCAGATATTTGCGGCAGGTCACGATCCCGCCTTCGCCGGTGCTGATGCCGGCCGAGAGCCTGGGTTTCCGGCTCGTGGTCACCCGGTTGCTGAAATCAGATGGACAAGTGGACTAACGATTGCCGATGAACAGGCCAGAAAATGACAAAAACGATATTGACTCTCGTAGATAAAGAAGGAATGGACAAGGTGGTAGCAATGAATGACTTTCACATCACGGTGATCTCTGCCAGCAAAAGGCATTTGGAAGAAATAGTCGGCAATCTTCAGGGCATCACTCTTGCAGCCAATATCGATACGATCGAGGGGCCGCTGCGGCAACTGATTACACGGACGAATCGGCCGGCGCCCGATGTGCTGATCGTCGATAGCGCATGCGACGGCCGCACCGATCTGGAGCCGCTGGAGCGCCTGGGGCAGATCTATCCGAACATGGCGTTCATCGTGTTATGCGAGCAGCAGTCGCCGGATTTTCTGATCCAGGCGATGCGGGCCGGCGTACGCGAAGTGTTGCCATTGCCGACTCACTGCAGAAGCGCTCAGGGCGGCCCTGGAGCGCATTCGGCACAAACAGGGATTTGCGCCGACCAGGAAGGGCAAGATCCTGGCTTTCATTTCCTGCAAGGGCGGCAGCGGCGCGACCTTTCTGGCCGCCAATCTGGCCCATGCGCTGGCGACCAAGGCCAACAAGAAGGTGGCGCTGTTCGACTTCAACCTGCAGTTCGGCGATGCGCTGCTGTTCCTGTCCGACCAGAAGCCGGCGGCGACGCTGTCCGATGTGGCGCGCGGCATTCATCGGCTGGATGCCGCCTTTCTGGCGTCCAGCATGGTGAGTGTGGGGCCGAATCTGTCGGTGCTGGCCGCGCCGGAAGATCCGGCGCACGGCATGGAGGTCAAGCCGGAGCATATCGATACGCTGCTCAAGCTGGCGCGCAATCAGTACGACTTCATCGTCCTCGACGTCGGCCGCAATCTCGATGCGCAGACGATCAAGGCGCTCGACCACGCGGACATGATCTTCCCGGTGCTGCAAATCACCTTGCCGTTCATTCGAGACGGCAAGCGCCTGCTGGACGTGTTCCGTACGCTCGACTATCCGAAGGAAAAGATCACCTGGTGGTCAACCGCGTTGAAAAAGGCGGTGATATCGGACTGGCCGACCTCGAGCGATCGCTCGGCGCCAAAGTGTGGCGCACCATTCCGAACCACTATGAGGCGGCGGCCGCTTCGGTCAACCAGGGTGTGCCGATTGCCCGTCTGGCGCGCAACAGCCCGATGACCAGGGCCTTGAATGAGTGGAGCGAACTGCTGGCGCGCGCGCCGGAGCAGGAGGGCGGAAGCTGGATCAAGCGCGTTTTCAAGCGTGCTTGAACGGGAGTTGTGACAGTACGAATTGTTAAGCGCCGTCGGATAGACGTAGCTCAATTGCGACGTGAAAAAACGTATTCAGTATGCGGCATCAATGCCGACACAGAGGGGAGAAGCATCATGTCTTTACGAGACCGACTGGAAACCGGCAACGGGGCAACGAGCACCTTCGGCATTCCGACCTCGATCGCCAAAGGCATCGACAATCGCGCCTATCGGGAATTGAAGGCGCGCATTCACGCGACCTTGCTCGATCCGCATCGATCTGCAGGTGATGGAGAGCATGACGCAGGCGCAGCTCAAGGACGAACTGAAAAGCCTGATCGAAGAGCTGTTGAGCGCCGAAGAGCGTCGTCATCAACGATCAGGAGCGCAAGAACCTGGTGCGCGACATCCAGTTCGAGATGCTGGGCTTGGGGCCGCTCGAATTGTTGATGGCCGACCCCACCGTTTCCGACATCCTGGTCAACACCCACAAGCAGGTGTATGTCGAGCGCTTCGGCAAGCTGGAGGTGACCGATGTCTGCTTCAACGACAACGCGCACCTGATGAAGATCATCGACAAGATCGTCTCGCGCGTCGGGCGGCGGGTCGATGAATCGAGCCCGATGGTCGATGCGCGCCTGCCGGACGGCTCGCGGGTCAACGTCATCATTCCGCCGCTGGCGATCGACGGCCCGCTGATGTCGATCCGGCGTTTCGCGGCCAAGCCGCTGACGATGGATGATTTCCTCCAGTACCAGAGCCTGACCCCGGCGATGGCGCAGGTGATCGAAGGGCTGGCCCAGGCCAAGATCAACATGATCATCTCGGGCGGTACCGGCAGCGGCAAGACCACGCTGCTCAATATCCTGTCCGGTTTTATCGGCGCGGGCGAGCGCATCGTCACCATCGAAGACGCGGCCGAGCTGCAATTGCAACAGCCGCATGTGGTGCGGCTCGAAACCCGGCCGCCCAATATCGAAGGCAAGGGTGAAATCACGCAGCGCTCGCTGGTGCGCAATGCGCTGCGGATGCGTCCGGACCGCATCATCCTGGGCGAGGTGCGCGGCGCCGAAGCGATCGACATGCTGCAGGCGATGAATACCGGCCATGAAGGGTCGCTGGCGACGATCCATGCCAATACGCCGCGGGACGCGCTGACCCGGCTGGAGAACATGATCGGACTGGCCGGCATGAACCTGCCGTCCAAGGTGGCGCGGCATCAGATCAGTTCGGCGATCACGGTGGTGCTGCAGATCGCCCGCCTGTCGGACGGCAAGCGCAAGATGGTCAGCATCCAGGAAATCACCGGCATGGAAGGCGACATCATCACCATGCAGGAGATCTTCACGTTCCGCCAAACCGGCATCCGGCGACGGCGGCGTGGTGGCTGGACATTTCTGCGCTACCGGCGTGCGGCCGCATTTCGTCCAGCCGTTTGCAGGTGCACGGCGTCGAGCTGCCGGAGACGTTGTTCGACCCGGTCCGGTCTGTACGAGGTCAAGAGCTGCGCAGGAGTCCGTCATGGACATTCTCTATCTCTTGTTTGCGCTCGCGATTTTCATCGCGGTGGTCTTGCTGCTGAGCGGGATCTACACCATCGTGGAATGCTCACGCGCGGACCGGAGGCCAAGCGTATCGCGCGGCGTTTGCAGGCGATGTCGGCCGGCGCGCATGCGGGCCAGCAGGACATTTCGATTCTGAAGAAAGCGGATGCTCAGTGAAGCGCCGGCACTCCAGCGCATGTTGCAGCGAATGCCGCGCGTCCACGCGCTGGATAGGCTGCTCTGCAACAGGCGGCAGCAGATCAATGTCGCCCAGTTCTGCCTGCTGTCGCTGGCTGTAGCGGTTTTGCCGCGATGATGCTGGCGCTGGCTTCTCGCGGTGCCGCTGATGCTCGCCGCTGTGCTGGGCAGTTGGCGGCAGTCGTCATCCCGCTGGCTGGTGGTGCTGGGCAAGAAGACGCAAGCGGCTGACCCGCATCGAAGCGCAGCTGCCGGACGCGCTCGACCTGATGAGCCGCGCCCTGCGCGCCGGCCATGCCTTCCCTTCGGCCGTCAAGCATGGTCGGCGACGAAATGGCCAATCCGTTGCCGGCCGAGTTCCATATCGTGTTCGATGAAGTCAACTATGGCATCCCGATGCAGGATGCGTTGAAAAACCTGGCAACCCGCGTGCCCAGCACCGATGTCGGCTATTTCGTGGTGGCGGTGCTGATCCAGCGTGAAACCGGCGGCAACCTCACCGAGATTGCTCGGCAATATTGCCGCCATCGTGCGCGAGCGGCTCAAGCTGTTTGGGCAGATTCGCACCTATTCCGCGGAGGGGCGCCTTTCGGCCTGGATTCTCAGTCTGCTGCCGGTTGGCCTGGTGCTGGTGCTGCACGTGGTCAATCCAGACTTCATGCAGGTGCTATGGACCGATCCGGCTGGGCGACAAGATGCTGTGACCATGGCGGTATTCATGGTGCTGGGCGTGTTCTGGATGCGCAAGATCATTCGTATCAGAGTGATGAGCGTAGGAAGCGATGGCGGTGATCATGGAAAGATGGATGATCTCAGTGGCTCAACATGATTTTTTTGGCGCTGGTCTTTTTCGCCGTGTTCAGTTTTGCGTTGGCGCTGATGCGGCTTTTGCTGCCCAACCCAGTGCAGGAACGCCTGCAGCGATTTGCCGGCGATGCCGGCGCAACGCGAAGCCAGGCCGGCCGAGGCCTGGGTCGCCAGGATCGCCAAGCTGTCCGGCCCGCTGGCGAAGTTGTCGGTACCTGATGAAGGTTGGGAAAAGTCGGCGCTGCGGATCCGCTTCATGAACGCCGGATTGCGGGGCGAATACGCGCCGATGATTTACTTCGGCGCCAAGACGCTGCTCGCGATCGCGGCACCGATCCTGCTGTGGCTGACTGCTTAGTCGTTTCCGGCGAGACGCTGAGCACCAACACGACGATGTTTTTTCTGCTGGCGCGGCCACGATCGGTTTCTATCTGCCGAATCTGATTCTGGGCCGCCTGGTGACGGCGCGCCAACGGGAAATTTTCGAGACCTTTCCCGACGCGCTGGACTTGCTGACGATTTGCATCGAGGCCGGCCTGGCGATCGATGCCGCGATCGTCCGGGTGGCGGAAGAGATGATGCCAGTCGCGCCAGTACTCAGCGAGGAGTTGCACCTGGTGACGCTGGAGCTGCGCGCCGGCAACAGCAAGGAAAAAGCGTTGCGCAATCTGGCGATGCGTACCGGCGTCGAGGATGTCGAGACGCTGGTGTCGATGCTGATTCAGGCCGAACGCTTCGGCACCAGCATCGCCGACTCGCTGCGGATTCACTCGGAAGGTTTGCGCACCAAGCGCCGCCAGCGGGCCGAGGAAACGGCCGCAAAGATTGCCTTGAAGCTGCTGTTTCCACTGATTTTCTGCATCTTCCCGGCCTTGATGCTGGTGCTGCTGGGGCCGGCCATGATCCAGATTTATCGTGTTTTGCTGCCGACCATGGCGGGGCAATGAGTCGTAATTCTACCGGAACAGGGAGAATCATCATGAGACTTGCACGCATCATGCTGCCGCTGGCATGCAGCGCTCCGATATTGCTCGGTTGTTCCACGCCGGCTGTGGCGCCTGTTGCCACCGCCAAGCCGACTGACGGTCCAGCCGGTGCTGCGGGTCAGGGATGCCGCCGGCAGCGCGCGCGACTTCTATCAACTCGGACGTTATTACCAGGGCCAGAATCGTTTCGCGCAGGCGGCCGATGCCTATCGCAAGGCGCTGGAGTACCACAAGGACGACATCGAGGCGCGCAATGCTCTGGCGACGACCTATTCGGCGCAAGGCAAGCTGGACGAGGCGATTGCGGAGTTCGAGGCGATTCTGAAGGTCAAGCCGGAACTCGCGCATTTGCATAACAACCTCGGTTACGCCTACTACCTGCAGGGCAATGTCGGCAACGCGGTCGCCGCATTCGAGACCGCAATGGCGCTTGAGCCGGGCAACCCGAGAACATACAACAACCTAGGGTTGGCGTATCGGAAGATGGGCGACAGTGAAAAATCGCGCCTGGCATTTGCCCGCGCGGCCGCCTTGAATAACACTGGCGCTGGAGCAGTCGCAGCAACCGGGGCGGCCGGGAATGTTGCAAGTGCCGCCCCTTCGATTGCGCTAAAGAATGACGCGCCCAGCATTGACTTGCCACCGCAGTCGGCCAGCTTACCCTTGACGGTCGGCAACGACGGCGTAGCGCTGGCAGCCGCTACCTCCGTCGACTACACTTCCAGCGCCCATCTCGCAAGTGCGGCAGATTCCCGACTCGATCGCGCTCAGCTCGACGGGGAGCTCGATGGCAACCCGTGGCCCGATCGAGGCAGCCGGCATCGCCACCGGTTGCCAGCGGCGCATCTCGACCTGGCAATGCGTTCAGGCTGCAGATCGCCAACGGCAACGGTATCACCGGCCTGGCAAAAAAAGTCGGCGCGAGGCTGGCCCAGCAAGGCTTGCCGATCGCGCATCTGACGAATCTGAAGCCGTACCGGCAGCCGACATCCTTCATCCAGTACCGCAGCGGTTTTCATGAGCAGGCGCTGCGACTAGGCCAAGCCATGGCCAATTCCCCGGTTTTGATCAGCGACGATCGTTTGCAGCGCGGCGTGGATGTGAAACTGGTGCTGGGAAAAGATGCGGCGAATCCGCTGGCGCTTTTTGGTGCCGACCCCGGCGCCGCGAAATTGGCAGAGAAAGTTGTGGAGCGGAATCCGGCAAGCTGATGCCGGCAGCATAAACAAGCACATATAGGAGCAGCTCAGCAATCCGTGTTGGGTGATAGGTACGGTGTCGGTTGGTCCATGCTTCGGTTTCACAAGGTGCGCGCTGCCGCAGCATGTAGCTCACGCGCCCGGCAGTTGCCTTTAATTCGCCTGCAGAAAAAGCGGTTTCGACGGTCAAGTGCCGGACGGTTGGTTAATACAGCGTATGTTTTCCCGCTCTCGCCGACACCACAACGTACTGGCTTTGGTACTCCTCGAACGGCAACCGATGACAGTTGCCCACGGAGCATTCTACGTACCGAGGTGGCTCGCGCTACGCGGCTGCCTCAACCTCACGATCCGCGAGACCAACCTCAGCTAGTGCGGCACCGTCCGCACGCTTGGCGAACGGACGTGCTCGGGCCGCACGCCGACGCCGACCGCGTAGGCCGGCAGTGCGCGCAGCGCCGGCCAGCGGTTCAGCCATTTCAGCAGCGCCGGAGTGTGCAGCGGCCGGTCGCCTGCGCTGCCGACCACCGGTGCCAACAGCCGGTTTTGAACCATCACCTGCGCCGCTTGTATGAGGCGTGTCGGAAGCAGGCGGCGCTGCTCGACCTGCGCCAGCAGCGGCGTCAGCGCCGTCGCTGAAACGCGCGGATCGGCCAGGGGGGCTGCCAGCAGGTTGGCGGCCGCCACTGCATCCTGAATCGCCAGATTGATGCCGACCCCGCCGATCGGCGACATCGCGTGGGCGGCGTCGCCGATGCACAGCAGGCCGGGTTTCCACCAATGCTGCAGGCGGTCCACTGCGACGCTCAACAGCTTGATGTCGTCCCAGCTGGTGAGAGTCTGGACGCGTTCGGTGAACAGCGGCGCGACTTTGGCAATTCGCGCGCGAAATGCCGCCAGCCCGGCTGCCTGCACCGCCTCGATGCCGCCTTTCGGGATCACGTAGGCGCATTGCCAGTAATGGTCGCGCCGGATCATCGCCAGGAAATGGCCATTGTCGATGCGGCCGCCGCTGGCGACCGGATCGCCCTCGGCCAGCGGCAGGCGCAGCCACAGGACGTCGATCGGCGCACCCAGGTTCCGTACCGCCAGGCCAGCGGCCGCGCGCACGGCGGAATGGCGGCCGTCGGCGCCGACGAGCAGGTCGGAGCGTATTTCCAGCGGGCCTTCGGCGGTGTCGGCGCGCACTCCGCACACCCGGCCGTCTTGTTCGATCACGGTCTTGGCTTCCGCATTCAAGCGCAGATGAAAGCCGGGGTAATGCCGCGCCTCGTCGCGCAGGAAATCGAGGAATTCCCACTGCGGCATCAGCGCGATGAAGCGGCAGCGCGTATGCAGGCGGGAGAAGTCGGCGACTGCCAACTCGCTGCCGCCGACCGCCACGCGCAATTCGCGCGCCTCCTCATGCGGACGCGCCAGGAATGCGTCGAGCAGGCCGAGTTCATCGATCACATCGAGCGTCGACGGATGGACCGTATCGCCGCGGAAGTCGCGCAGGAAATCGGCATGCTTTTCCAGCACCAGCACCTCGACGCCGGCGCGCGCCAGCAGCAGACCCAGCATCATGCCGGCCGGGCCGCCGCCGGCGATGCAACAGCGTGTCTGGAGACTGTCCGGCATGGCGGGCACCCGCGGCCTTCCGTGCGCTCAGACCCCGATGACCTTGGCCACCGGATGCGCGTGCAGCCGGAACGCATCCGGCAGCCCCGATCCCAGCAGCGGGCGCAGGTAATCGTGGAAGGCGTCGGTGACGTCGGTGCCGTTGGCGGCGATGAAGGCATCTTCCATCACGCGCGTCTTGCCGGCCACCGCCTCCAGCGGCAGCAGCTCGTAGTCGACCGCGTAGTCGCCGGTGCGGCGGATCGCCACCGAGCCGTCGCGCTTGCCCCGCATCGCGAACTGCACCGCCTTCTCGCCGACTTCGCGCGCCTCGCGCTGGTCGACGTCGGACACGCAGCCGAGGAAGGAGCGCTGCAGGTAGCCGAAGGTGTCGCCGCGCACGCGCTTGATCTTCAGTTTCGCCTTGATCTCCTCGCACAGCAGGTCGGCCAGCGCGCCGGTGCCGGACAGCTGCACATTGCCGTGCGCATCGCGCTCGATTTCCGGCGCCAGCAGGCTGGCGATCGGCGTGCCCGTGGCGTCGTGGATGCCTTCGGAGACGGCGATCACGCAGCGGCCGAAGCGCTCGTGGACCGCCTTGCACGTCGGCCAGGAAGTGCTCCAGCACGAAGGTGCGTTCGGGCAGGTAGATCAGGTGCGGACCATCGTCCGGGAACTTTGCGCCCGAGCGCCGCCGCCGCGGTCAGGAAGCCGGCATGGCGGCCCATCACGACGCCGATGTAGACGCCGGGCAGGGCGGCATTGTCCAGGTTGGCGCCGGCGAAGGCCTGCGCCACGAAGCGCGCCGCCGAGGGATAGCCCGGCGTGTGGTCGTTGCCGACCAGGTCGTTGTCGATGGTCTTGGGAATGTGGATGCAGCGCAGCGGATAGTTCGGCCTGCTGCGCCTCCTCGCTGACGATGCGCACCGTGTCGGACGAATCGTTGCCGCCGATGTAGAAGAAATTGCCGATGCGCGTGCGCCTGCAGCACCTTGAAGATTTCGTGGCAATACTTGAGGTCGGGCTTGTCGCGCGTCGAGCCCAGCGCCGAAGACGGCGTGGCGGCGACCCGTTCCAGGTTGGCGCTGGTTTCCTGCGTCAGGTCGACCAAGTCTTCGTTGACGATGCCGCGCACGCCGTAGCAGCGCGCCGTAGACGCGCTCGACCTGCGCAAAACGGCGCGCCTCCAGCACCACTCCGACCAGCGACTGGTTGATCACCGCGGTCGGGCCGCCGCCCTGGGCGACCAGAATAGTTTCGGATGTCATGTCATTCCCCTGTGGTTTGCGCTACACGGCGGTTCTGGCGCCGCAGCGCGTAAATCATGTAGAGCACGATTCCGGCATTGATGATGAACGCCGCCAGTTTCATCCAGTTGATGCCGCGTAACAATTCATAGGCTTCCAGCGGGATATACAAGCCGCCGCTGGCGACTGCGAGCCACTTGGCCCATGCCTTGCCAGTCCATAGGCCATAGGCTTCGGCCAGCCGTAGCGCCGCATAGGCGCCCGACATCGCCGCCAGCAGCCAGATCCGCTGGCTCGAAGCCGCACCGAGCGACAGGAAGATGCGCGAGCTGCGGCCATCCGGATTCAGGTGCAGATGGCCGACAAAAGCCTTGGCAAAATGCTGCAGGTCGTGATGCATCAACGACAGCAGGCCGAATCCTGCCAGAATAACCAGTGCACCTTTTGCCGCTTCGAAGCAGGCCACCGATCGCTCGCCGCGGGTCGCCGTCTCCATTCTCCGGACACCGGCGGCGGTGTAAGTGGAGGAGTGAGCCGTCATTTTTCGATGATAGGGGAGTTTTGAAGTGTCGGCTTAATTTGGGATAAGCAGACAATTGCGCGAGCCGAGGCGACGCATGGCTTTTTTCCGGATTGCCAAATTCTTATATATCATGGAGCGGTTTGCTGGGCCGACAAAAACCGAAGTAGATCCGAGTCTTGATGCCAGGAATCAAGCCATGGAAAAAAAACGATGTGGTCGATCTGCCTTCTTGCTTGTGCGCGTTTTCGGCATGAGCGTCGTTCTCGCGCTGTGCGGATGCGCGCTGGGCCCGGATTTCAAGCCGCCCGAACCGCCCGCCAGCGCCGACACTTCCTATACGCCGACGCCGCTGCCGGCCCAGACCGTGGGCGCGCAAGGCGTAGCGGGCGCTTCGCAGCACTTTGCCCTGGCGCGGGATATCCCGGCGCAATGGTGGGCCGTATTCCATTCCGAGGAGCTGGATCAGTTGATCCGTTCGGCCTTGCAGCAGAGTCCGAATCTGGCCGCCGCGCAAGCGGCATTGCGCCAGGCCCAGGAAAACTTCAGGGCCGAATCGGGCAATCGCGAATATCCGAACGTCACCGGGCAATTGGGCGTGGCCCGTGAGCGGGTATCGGCAGCCTCACTCGGGTTGCCCGGCAGCAGCGTATTTACCCTGTATAACGCCTCGGTCAATGTGTCGTATACGCTGGACGTATTCGGTGCTTCACGCCGCACGCTGGAAGGCTTGCAGGCCACCGCCGACTACCAGCGCTTCCAGGTCGAAGCCACCTATCTGACACTGAGCGCCAATTTGGTTACGGCAGCGATCCGAGAAGCGTCACTGCGGGCGCAGCTGCAGGCCACGCGCGAAGTCCTGGAGGCCCAGCAACAGCAGCTGGCAGTCATAGAAAAGCAGTTTGCGCTCGGCGCCATTCCGCGCTCCACTGTCCTCAGCCAACAAGCGCAGGTGGCACAGACCATCGCCAGCGTGCCACCGCTGGAAAAATCGCTGACGCAAACCCGTCACCAGTTGTCGGTCTTCGCCGGCAGGCTCCCCAGTGAAGCTGGGCTACCCGAGTTTCGGCTCGATTCGCTGGCATTGCCGGAGGAGTTGCCGGTTTCCTTGCCGTCGGCGCTGGTGCGTCAGCGCCCCGACATCCGCGCCAGTGAAGCCTTGCTGCATGTGGCCAGCGCTCAAATCGGGGTTGCTACCGCGAATCAATATCCGCAATTGACGCTGTCCGCCAGTTACGGCTCCGCCAGCACCGTGGCGCGAGATCTGTTCAGCAGCGGCACCGGGCTCTGGAACGTGGGTGCCGGCTTGCTGCAACCGCTATTCAATGCCGGTGCGCTGAGTGCTAGGCGCCGTGCTGCCGTGGCGGCCTACGAGCAGGCGGAGGCGCAATACCGTTCCACGGTGCTGGGCGCGTTCCAGAATGTCGCCGACAGCCTGCGGGCACTGGAAATCGACGCCGCCGCGCTGAAGGCCCAGGCCGCGGCCGAAGCGTTGGCACGCGAATCGCTGGAGCTCACCACGCGCCAATACCGGCTCGGCGGCATCAGCTATCTGGCGCTGCTGGATGCTCAGCGTATCTATCAGCAGACCCGTATCGCCCTGGTCCAGGCGCAGGCGGCGCGATACGCCGATACCGCCGCCTTGTTCCAGGCCCTTGGCGGCGGCTGGTGGAATCGTGAGGCGCTCGCCGAGGCGGCGCCGACGTCGGCAAACTAGCGGCGCAATAGTCTCGGCTTCATCCATTCCAACTTCGAACCGTGAGGGAGAAGTACCCATGACGAAGCGCATGCTCATCATGCTGGGCTGTGTGGTGCTGCTGGTCGCCGCGCTGGCGCTCGGCAAGTTCCTGCAGATCCGTCAATTGATCGCCAACTCGCCCAAGCCGGGACCGCAGACCGTATCGGCAGTCAAGGTCGAATTCCTGGAATGGCAACCGCAGATCACATCGGTCGGAACCTTGACGGCGGTGCGCGGAGTCGATCTGGCCAGCGAAATCGCCGGCCTGGTACACGAAGTCAAGTTCAAGTCCGGCCAGGATGTGCAAGCCGGCACGGTGCTGGTGCAGCTCAACGCCGACTCGGATATCGCGCAATTGCGCTCGCTGGAAGCGGCGGCTGAGCTGGCCGCCACGGTGCTGGCGCGCGACCGCGCCCAACTGGCGGCGCAGGGCATCAGCCAGGCCCAGGTGGACGCCGACCTGGCCGACCTCAAAGGCAAGCAGGCGCTAGTGGCGCAGCAAGCAGCCATGGTGGCCAAGAAAACCCTGCGCGCGCCGTTTGCCGGCCGGCTCGGCATCACCACGGTCAATCCGGGGCAGTATGTGAATCCGGGCGACAAGATTGTCACGTTGCAAACCATCGATCCGATCTACGTCGATTTCTTCGTGCCGCAAAAGCAGGTCGCCGGCCTGTCGGTGGGACAAACGCTGACCGTTAGCAACGATGCCTATGCCGGTGTGGTATTTCCGGGGAAAATTTCCGCGATCAACCCCAAGGTCGATCCGGCCACGCGCAACATTCAGGTCGAGGCCACGGTCGCCAATCCCAAGCAGCAGATGATGCCCGGCATGTTCGCCAACGTGAGCGTGGATATGGGTGAGAAGCATCGCTATCTGACGCTGCCGCAGACGGCGATCACCTATAACCCGTATGGGTCGACGGTGTTCGTGCTGAAGCCGGACGATAGCAAGGACGCCAAGAAGGATGACAAGGGCAATCCGCAACTGGTGGCGCAGCAAGTGTTCGTCACCACCGGACCGACCCGCGGCGATCAGGTCGCGGTTCTCAAGGGGCTGGAAGAAGGGCAGCAGGTCGTCACCAGCGGCCAACTCAAGCTGAAGAATGGCACGCCGGTGGTGGTCAATAATTCGGTGCAGCCGACCGACAATTCGAATCCGACTCCGCAGGAACATTGAGGAGGGGCGATGAAATTTACCGACCTGTTCATCCATCGTCCGGTATTGGCGACGGTGGTCAGCCTGTTGATCGTGGTGCTCGGCTTGCGTTCAGTGTTCAGCCTGCCGGTCAACCAGTATCCGCGCACGCAAAACGCGGTGGTCACGGTATCGACCACTTATTACGGCGCCGACGCACAAACCATCGCTGGCTTCATCACGCAGCCTCTGGAATCCGCCATCGCCCAGGCCCAGGGCATCGATTACCTATCGTCGTCCAGCAGCAGCGGCGTGTCGACCATCACCGCCACGCTGCGCCTGAACTACGATGCCAACCGCGCCCTGACGGAAATCAATACCCAGGTCGCCTCGGTTCGCAATCAATTGCCGCCGCAGGCGCAACAGCCGGTGCTGACGGTGCAGACCGGACAAACCACCGACGCCATGTATATGGGCTTCTACAGCGACACGCTGCCGACCAACAACGTCACCGACTTCCTGGTCCGCGTGGTCAAGCCGAAACTCGATTCGATCGATGGCGTGCAGACCGCCGAGATACTCGGTGCGCGCCAGTTTGCGCTGCGTGCGTGGCTGGACAGCGCCAAGATGGCAGCCTACGGCGTGACTGCGGCCGACGTCAGCGCTGCGCTGGCAAGCAACAACTTCCTGACGGCGCTCGGCGCGAGCAAGGGGCAGATGGTGACGGTGCCGCTGACGGCCGGCACCGACCTGCACACGGTGGACGAATTCAAGCAGCTGGCGGTGAAGCAGAACGGCGGCGCCATCGTCCGGCTGGAAGACGTGGCGACCGTGACCCTGGGTTCGGAAAACTACGATTTCAATGTTGCCTTCAGCGGCGTGCGCTCGGTGTTCATCGGTATCAAGGTGGCGCCGGAAGCGAATATCCTGGATGTGGCCAAGCGCGTGCGTACCGTATTCCCCTCGATACAGGAGCAGCTGCCGACGGGATTGACCGGCGAGATCGTGTATGACTCGACCGACTTCATCAATACCTCGATCCGGGAGGTGATCAAGACCCTGGTCGAAGCCTTGCTGATCGTCACCGTGGTGATCTACCTGTTCCTCGGCAGCTTCCGCGCGGTGATCGTGCCGGTGATCGCAATGCCCTTGTCGCTGATCGGTACCTTCTTCGTCATGCTGATGCTGGGCTACTCGATCAACCTGTTGACCTTGCTGGCGATCGTGCTGGCGATCGGTCTGGTGGTCGACGATGCGATCATCGTGGTCGAAAACGTCGACCGTCACATGAAGGAAGAACGCCGATCGCCGTTGGACGCGGCATTGCTCGCCGCGCGGGAACTCGGCGGCCCGATCCTGGCAATGACGGTGGTACTGGTTGCGGTGTACGTGCCGATCGGCTTTCAGGGCGGCCTGACCGGCGCCCTGTTCACCGAATTTGCCTTCACCCTGGCCGGCGCGGTGGCGGTTTCCGGCATCGTCGCGCTGACCTTGTCGCCAATGATGTGTTCGCGCTTCTTCCGGCCGTCACAGGATGAAGGCCGCTTCGCGAAGGCGATCGACCGTGTGTTCGGCAAGGTGCACCACGGCTACCAACGCTTGTTGCACAGCTTGTTGGATACCTGGCCGGTGCTGATCGCGATGGGGGTACTGCTGGTCGTGTGTCTCGGCTTGATGTTCAAGATGTCGCAATCGGAACTGGCGCCGGAAGAAGATCAGGGCCTGGTGCTGTCGCAGGTGGTCGGCGCGCCGAACGCAACCTCGGACCAGATGCTGACCTATGCCGATCAGATATTCCAGATTTCCAAGGCCATTCCCGAGTACAAGCAGATGTTCCAGATCACCGGCGTGCCCACTATCAATGCCGGCCTTGGTGGCGTCTTGCTGAAGGACTGGGGAGAGCGCACGCGCAGCGCCAAGCAGATTCAACAGTATCTGCAGGAGCAATGGAACCAGATCGCCGGGGCGCGGGTCGCGGCCTTTCAGTTCCCACCGCTGCCGGGCGCCTCCGGTCTGCCGGTGCAGTTCTTGATCACCACCACCGAGCCGTTTGAAAATCTGAACACGGTCGCGCAGCAAGTGCTGGACAAGGCGCGCAGTTCGGGCAAGTTCTACTTCGTGGATGCCGATCTGAAGATCGACCTGCCGCAGGCCACGGTGCAGGTGGACCGTGACAAGATCGCTAGCCTGGGCTTGAGCCAGCAGGAAGTCGGCAGCGCACTTGGTGCCGCGCTTGGCGGCAGCTACGTGAATTACTTTTCGATCGCGGGCCGCTCTTACAAGGTGATCCCGCAAGTGCTGCAGGTCGATCGGCTCAACCCGGCACAAGTGCTGGATTACTACATCAAGACCCCGGACGGCAGAGTGATTCCAGTCAGCACGATTGCCGACATCAAGTACAGCGTGGTGCCGGAGTCGATCAATCGCTTTCAGCAGCTCAATTCGGTGACCATCAGCGGCGTCACTGGCGCCTCGCAGGGCGAGATACTGCAATACCTGCGGGACACCGTGCAGGAAGTCGCGCCGGCTGGCTATACGGTTGACTATTCCGGACTGTCGCGCCAGTTCGTGCACGAGTCAGGCGGCTTCCTGATCACCATGCTGTTCGCGGTGATCATCGTATTTTTGGCGCTGGCGGCGCAGTTTGAAAGCTTCCGCGATCCGATCGTGATCCTGGTATCGGTGCCGCTGGCGCTGTTCGGCGCGATGATCTTCATCTTTTTAGGCTTCGCCTCGATCAACATCTACACTCAAGTCGGCCTGGTGACGCTGATGGGTTTGATCAGCAAACACGGTATCCTGATCGTCCAGTTCGCCAACCAGTTGCAGCAAACCGGCATGAGCAAGCGCGAGGCGATCGAGGCGGCGGCGGCGATCCGCTTGCGCCCGATCCTGATGACGACCGCCGCCATGGTATTCGGGGTGCTGCCGCTGGTGATCGCTTCCGGTGCCGGTGCCGCTGGTCGTCATGCCATGGGCCTGGTGATCTTTACCGGCTTGTCGATCGGCACCTTATTTACGCTATTCGTGGTGCCGGCGATGTACATGTTCCTGGCCGGCGAGCACAAGGCGCAGACGGCAGGAGCACAAGCCGCCATATCGCCGGCCCCGGGCGCTTGAGCCATGCGGCCGGCGCCATGCCGCGCGGCCCTTACGGCTCCAGGCTTGCGTCCATGGTGATTTTCGCTTTCAGCAGTTTCGACACCGGGCAGCCGGCCTTGGCCTGATTGGCGATTTCATTGAACTTGGCCGGATCCGCACCGGGAATTCTGGCACTGACGGTCAGATGGCTGGCGGTGATTTCGTAGCCGTCGCCGACCTTGTCGAGCGTGACCGCGGCATGCGTCTCGATCTTGTCCGGCGTGATTCCCGCTTGCCCAAGCAGCAGCGACAGCGCCATCGAGAAGCAGCCGGCATGGGCGGCGCCGATGAGTTCTTCCGGATTCGTTCCCGGGCCGCTCTCAAACCTCGAGCGGTAGCCGTAGGGCGCGTCTTTCAGGACGCCGGTCTCGGTCGATATCGTGCCGCCACCTTCTTTGAAACCACCTTGCCAGATTGCTGATGCTTTCTTGATCATGATCGCTCCTTGCGACGTGAAAAGATTGTTTTGAGAATTTCGTTTATACGGCTCAGACAATTTAGGGCAATGACTCACTTGGAAAACTGTCCACAGCTTTGCCTCTCGCTGCCACGCACTTCGGCAACTATCTCACTGAATCGATGACCGCTCGGCCCATGCTTTATCTTGGCAGCAGGAAGCAATTTGCAAATTTGACCTTGGTCAAATGCAAGTGCGCTAGCAGTCAAATACCAAGGCCCGATTTTTTGTGCGACCTATACTAAAAAAGATTTCACGTGCCTGAGCAAATCTGTCGAACCGATTCGACCTCATTTTGAAGTCGTCATTCAATGTGAGGAGCCAAGGCAATGGTTTTTTCCTCCTTCGATTCAAAACCCAGGAATTTCTAATAGAAAAAGACGAGGTTTTATATCTCGAATCGCCGCGCCTTGGCGTCACTTAAGGCGAGAGCGTGACGCGAAGAACCCACTTTGCATTGGCATTGATGCCTGCCGCCTCCATCCCAAATTCCCTACCGAACAGGATGCCATCATGAAGACCAATAAATCCGGAAATGTCTTGGCATTGACATGCGTGGTCAGTGCGATTTTGAGTATCGCCAGCGTCCCGGCTCTTGCCTCCAGCCACCGGGAAGCGCCTTTTATCGCGGGTCAGCCTAAGGTGGACGGTACCGATCTGTATATGTTCCGCAGTTACGAACCGGGCCGCCAGGACCAGGTGACGATCATTGCGAATTACATCCCATTCCAGGATCCGCAAGGCGGACCGAATTTCTATCAGTTTGATCCCAACGCACTTTATGAAATCCATATCGACAACGTGGGGGATGCGAAGGAACACATTACCTTCCAGTTCCGCTTCAAGAACACCTCGAAGAAAACGGCACTGCCGGTCGGCGGCAAGCAGACACTGATTCCTCTCATCAATTCCGGAACGATTGCCGGCGTGAATCCGGCCACCCTCAATGTGCGCGAGACTTATTCGATAGAAATCGTACGCGGCGATCGACGCAGTGGGACTAGGGACAGTGTCAGAAATGTTGCCGGCAATGCCACTGATTTCGACAAGCCGGTCGACAATATCGGCGATAAGACTTTCGGCAGCGCCACTGGCTACGAAAGCTATGCCAATCAGCATATTTACAACGTTGCCATTCCGGGCTGCGGCAATGGACGCGTCTTTGTCGGGCAGCGCAAGGAATCGTTTTATATTGCTGTCGGAAAGATTTTCGATCTCTTCAACCTGAATCCCCTCGGGCCCGAAGTGAATGGGAATAAGAACGACCTGGAAAATAAAAACGTCAGCTCGATTGCCATGGAAATCCCGATCGCCTGTCTGGCGACTGCCGCGGATCCCGTGATCGGCGCCTACACGACGGCGAGCGTGCGGCAGGGACGATTGATCAATCCGCGACCGACCACCGATATCAACAATGCAGTCAAGGAAGGTGGGCCGTGGGCGCAAGTGTCCCGTTTGGGCATGCCCTTGGTGAATGAAGTGATCATCGGCCTGGATGATAAAGACCGGTTCAATGCCTCCAAGCCTCAGGACGATGCGCAGTTCCTTAACTACGTCACCAACCCTTCACTTCCCGCTTTGGTGCAAACTTTGTTTCCTGCCGCCAAGGCGCCCACCAATTTTCCGCGTACGGATTTGGTCACGGTATTCCTGAAAGGCATACCGGGTCTCAACCAGCCCAGAAATGTGGTACCTGCCGAGATGCTGCGCTTGAACACTTCGATTCCCCCGGTGGCGCCGGCGTTGCAGAATCCTCTGGGCGTTGCGGGCGGCGACAAGGCTGGATTTCCGAATGGGCGGCGGCCGGGCGATGACGTCGTCGATTTATCCCTGCGCGTTGCCATGGGTGCGCTGTGCGTGTTGACAGGGAGCGGCGATGTATTGGGGGTAGGCTGCAAACCCACCGATGCACCGGCCGGCGGCTTGGCGCTGACCGACGGCGTGCGCAAGACCGCAGCCGATTTCAAGCCGGTGTTTCCCTATTTCAATACACCGATCCCTGGCAATCAATAATTGAGGAGCGCATGATGCGAAGCAAACGCTCGTTCGGCTATTTTGCCTTGGCGATGAGCCTGGCGACAGCCCTTGCCGCATGCGGAGGAAGCAGCAACAGTGACAGTGGGGTCAATGGCGTGCTCTCCAATGCTCCGGATGCGTTCATGAATCAAGTGCTGGCATTGGTGCTCAGTAGCCCGGACAATACTGAACCGACCTCGATTGATTCCATCGCGGTGACAACGCCCGACAATCTCGAACCGCTTCCCATTTCCTGATGGGTAATTCGCGGCGTTTTGAGTCGCTTGCTCAAAGCGCGAAGCCCGCAATCGCATGGTTCGCGGGCTTTTTTGGTTTTTTGCATACCAAGAATATCTATTGTCGGCTTTCAAAGCGAAATCAATTCCAGATTGAAGGCTCGTTCGATCAGCCAGACTGACGCAATCAAGGCGATGAATGCCGACCCGGTGCTAAATATCAGCGTGCGGTAAAACCAGGTTCGCCGTAACGCGTAAGCAAGTGGCAAAAAAGCGGCGACCACTACGAGCTGCCCGATCTCGACGCCCAAATTGAAGCCCACCAAGGCAAGTAATAATGCCGATTGCGGCAAGCCCAGATCGGATAGGACGCTGGCAAAACCGAAGCCGTGAATCAGTCCAAATCCGAATGCCACTGTCCAGCGCCTGCCTGGCACAATCGGGAAGAGGTTATTCAGCGCCGCAATTACCACGGAAGCGGCGATGCCGGATTCCACCAGGCGCGACGGCAGCGCGATGATATGCAGGGTCGCAAGCGTCAACGTAATGGAATGCGCCAAGGTGAATGCGGTGACAATTTTCAATACATCCACCAGCGATGCCTTGAAACTCTCTGCCGGCTGCCACTGGTGCCCCGCAAATATCAGCACGGCTGGAAAGAGCAGCGAAAACAAAAACAAAAGATGATCGAAGCCAATCCAGATGTGCCAGACGCCGGTTTTGAGGTACTGGCCGAACTGGCCGAGCTTGCCAATGGTTTCAAATCGGAATGTCTGCTTGGACCGGTCCGGGCTGAAAATGGCGGTCGAGGTAATGCCGTCGCTTTCCAGCTTCAACAATCCTTTGTGCTGAGGGTCGATATCGAATAACAAGTTGTATTCGATGGTCAATAACCGGATGGAAGAGGGGCAGGCAGCGCGAAAGCGCAGCACCGAGTACGCGCCATCGCTATGGTGCTCGATGAGCTGTTGAGACACTTGCGCCGGACATCTTTGGCCGCCCGCAAATAATCCCAATCGCGAAAGCGCATAGGCGGCGATTGCGGGATGTCGGGCCCGCACTTCATCCCAGGTGATTTCGCCGTTGCCGTTCTGGTCCAGGCCGACCGCGACGTCGAGGTCCTTGAGCGCAATGTCCCATTGCCCCTCGATCTGCTGGTCCGTGACGCGGAGAGAAAGATAGCTGTCGCTGAATTTGTCGGCGAACGCAAATGTAGGCCAAGCTGAGAAGAGCGCCACAAGCAAGCTATAGGAAAGGCACCGGATCATTTGAAACCCAATTGGGCAATCGGCGAGGCCAATGCATGATCTTCGAAGCCGGTCTTTTGTACCCACGCCAGCACCGGCTGGGCCGCATTTCGATCGCCGGCGGCTGCGGCGGCATTCAGCAGGAGCAGAGTATCGGCGGGCTCCTTTTGGGTACTCCAGTTTTCTTGCGCGAGCTTGAGGGCAGCGCGCGGATTGTGCATCAATTCCAGTTCGAATCTGGCTTGTTCGCGCTGATGGATCGTGTCGTCGCGCATCTTGGCCGCTTCAAAACGCTGCTGCAGCTGGCCGATGACTTTGGCGGCATCAGGGGCATTGAGCGCGTCGAGCGCAAGCGCATAGCGCAATAACAAGGCATCCACTTGGCTTTTGCCTTTCAGCAAGGAAACCACTTGCGCAGGCTGATGCCGTCCAAGTAAAAAATCGGCATAGGCCGCAAGCAGATAATTGTCGGGATTGCCCAGTGCCAGCGCCTGCTGAAAATAGCTTTGCGCCGCGCCCGTATCGGCCAGACGCAATGACATTTCGGCCAAGAGCGTCAGGATCCAGAGCTTGATTTCAGGATCGGCATCCGGATGCGTCATGAAGGCCTGCCTTAATTCGCGGTAGCTTTTTTCTGCCTGGCCATTCAAATTTTCGACGCTGGACAGACATGTGCGGGTGACCAATGCCGGCGCCAAGGTAGAAAGCTGCAAACAGCTTTTCTTTGCCTCTGCATACTCGCCCAGCACCGTCAACACGGTTGCACGGGTGAGCCAGGCCTGGGCGTTATTGCGGTCGCTGCGCAACACGGCATCCAGATCGGCCAGCGCAGCCGTAAAACGGTGCGTGCTTTGCAGCAGTGTCGCCCGCATCACGCGGGCGGCAAGCGGCGGATCGGGTAAATTCCACCATGGTGCCAGGGCCGCCTGTGCATAGCCCAAATACCGTGGATCGCCGCCGTCTCTCCAGGTAGTGATATAGAGACGCGCGAGATCGACCGCTACTGGAAGATTTTCGGGATGGATCGCCAGCTCGGCACGTAACCGTCGCAACTCCTGCTGCGCGGGATCATTGCGGCTCGGCAAATGCTCCAGGACCTCTGCGCCATTGGAAGGTGTATAGGGCGTGGCATAGACCTGCAGCATGGTCATCGATGCCAGTCCAAGCGGATACAGGAGTTTTTTTAAGGTCATTGCCGGGCTGCTCTTCTATCCGGTTCAGCGAGAATGCCCCCGCAAGCTTCACTTCCCCTTGCCGAAATTCGCATCCGTTCTTCATAAGGCGTTCGGCCGGGATGGCGGAAGTTTGACGCAAGCCTAGAAGGCGCGGACCGGCGGCGGGGTTATCCGTCCCTATACGGGCCGCGGAGCTGGAAGGCGGCATTTCCTCCAATAAATTGGCCGACACGGGCCGGTGTGGCAATGAGAAAAAACCGCAAGATTCGTTATCGATCGGTACTCTCCGCCAGATCCGCCTGTTTTGGTTTGGGCGAACGCAGGATATCCTGCGAATTTTCTAAAAAAAATCGCTGACCATATTGATGCAGACACGCCGATAAGGAGGGTCGACGCCGCCTTCCCCGCTTCGAGCTCTGACGCGCCGGACACGAAATGCCTGCGCAATTTTCAGTGATAGTAAAAATTTTGGAGCATCGCATCATCGATTACGCATCGCCGTTCATGCCCACCCCTTCCTTTGGCCGCCCGGCCCGTTACATGGGCGCTGCGCATGGACGAGTGAGGACATTGGGAAATGCTGAGCCGGCTCGAAGGAGAACCGCGAAGAGGCATGACGTTCTTCGCTGTCCCCGTGTCGCTCCTTTATGCCGGCCTGCGCAACGCGCTACACCTTGGGCGGATCGCTTTCCCGTCCAAACGAGCGGTGGCTAGCCAGTGCCGCTTTGAACGTGGAGATTGCCTCCGCCAAAGTGTCGCTGGAGGTATCGACCAATCCCGGGTCGACCGAGCCATCCACCAAGCTCGGTGGTATATCGGCCTTGTCGAGCAGTGTTCTGCCTGAGCCGACTGCCAGGATTGGCTTGCAATGGCGGTATTGCTGGCGTACGAAATCGAGCACGTGCGCGTCCTCAACCCAGGCGCTGATGGCTGCTTCGCCGTCGGGAACGACCATCGCATCATAGAGGACCGAGGGGCCGGCTTCGAACGTGATTTCGACGTCGAACTTGCCGTTGTCGGCGCTGGTCACTTTGCCGAGCCGGCTGCCAACCAGACGCGGCACGGCGCCGTCCGCCAGCAGGGAGGCGTAGACGGTCTGCACGCTGGCGCCGTCGACGCCTGGCGCCACCAGCACCGCGACGCGCCGGGTGCGCACCCCGGTCTTCCCGGGCCGGTGCAATAGCGACAGCGCCGGGGACGGCGGGTACTGCGGAATCGGCAGTTTTGTCGCCAGCGGCAGGGGCTTCGGCACCTTGATCCCCAAACCGGCGCTGACCGCGCCCACCAAATCCGGATTGACATTGGCCAGCATGGCCAGGACGCGTTCGCGCACCGCAGGCGTTTGTACGCGCGTCAATTCAAAACGGTAGGCCGCGATGATATGCGCCTGCTCGACCGGCGTCTGGCTTTCCCAGAACAGGCGCGCTTGCGAATAGTGATCGGCAAACAGTTCGGCTTTGCCGCGCACCTTGTCTTCGGCGACCGGCTGCGGAAAACTGGTGAAGCCTTGCATTCCCGCTTGGAACGGGCAGCCGCCGCCCAGGGAGTTCGGCTCATAGTTGGCGCGGCCGCGATGGATCGCCTGCCGATGCATGCCGTCGCGCTGGTTGTTCTGGACCGGCGCAATAGGGGAATTGATCGGAATCTCATGGAAATTCGGGCCGCCGAGACGGCTGATCTGGGTGTCGACATAGGAATGGATGCGTCCCTGCAGCAGCGGATCGTTGGTGAAGTCGATGCCGGGGACGATGTGCGCGGTGCAGAAGGCCACCTGTTCGGTCTCGGCAAAGAAATTATCCGGATTGCGGTTCAGCACCATCTTGCCCACCGGCGTGATCGGCACCAGCTCTTCTGGAACGATCTTGGTCGGATCGAGGACATCGAAGCCGAAGGTCTCGGCCTGCGCTTCGGAAAACAGTTGCAGGCCCAGCTCATATTCGGGGCCATTACCCGCTTCGATCGCCTCCCACAGATCGCGCCGGTGGAAGTCGGCATCCGCCCCCGCGATCTTCGAGGCTTCGTCCCATACCAGGGAATGGGTGCCTGCCTTCGGGGTCCAGTGGAATTTGCAGAACGTCGATTCGCCCCTGGCGTTCAACAGGCGAAAGGTGTGGACGCCGAACCCCTGCATCATGCGAAAGCTGCGTGGAATGGCGCGGTCGGACATATGCCACATCAGCATATGGACCGATTCCGGCATCAGCGAGACGAAATCCCAGAAGGTGTCGTGTGCGCTGGCCGCTTGCGGCATCCCATGATGCGGCTCCGGTTTGACCGCGTGGACCAGGTCGGGAAACTTCATCGCATCCTGGATGAAGAAGACCGGGATGTTGTTGCCCACCAAGTCCCAGTTGCCTTCCTCGGTATAGAACTTGACGGCGAAACCGCGGACGTCGCGCACCGTATCGGCGGAGCCGCGTTCGCCCGCCACCGTCGAAAAGCGCACGAACACCGGAGTGCGTTTGCCGGCTTGGGCAAAAGGCGCGGCGCGGGTCAGGTCGTCCAGCGCCTTGTAGCATTCGAAATATCCATGCGCCGCCGACCCGCGCGCATGCACGACGCGCTCAGGAATGCGTTCATGATCGAAGTGGGTGATCTTTTCACGCAGGATGAAGTCTTCCATCGCCGTGGGCCCGCGCAGGCCGATCTTCAGCGAATTCTGATTGTCGGCGACCGGCACGCCTTGATTGGTGGTCAGGATCTGGCCGCCGCCGTCGACCCGCACCCGATCCAGCGGGGCGACGGTAGGATTGGCGCCAATGGCGGGCACGCCGTCACCGATTTTGGCAGAGGCTTGGATTTCGGAGGCCGTGCTGCCCGTGGCGGCGGCACTGGAGGGCTCCCGGCTGGCACCGGGCTGCGGCGTGCGCGCCGCTTCGCCATATTCGCCCGGTTTGGTGGGATTGTCGGGCATCGCTGCCGCAAGCGCTTGTCCAGTGACGGTTTTTTCCAGCAGCCGTTCGGCTACCGCTTCCTTGCTGTCCAGACTGGAAGGGGGAGTTGCGTTCGAAGGGCCGGAGACGGTGCTGAGTACGGAGCCGGCACCGGCGACGGTGCCCGCGGTTTTTTTTCGATTCGCCATGGAAACCTCTCATGTATAGGGCCGCGCGCCGCACGACATAGGTGCGGCGGGCACCTTGTCGAAGCGCGATACGTTAGTGACTGAACAGGGCGATCAAGATAATGATCGGGATGGGAATGCCAAGCAGGTAAAGCAGGATCGAGCGCATGATGATCTCCAGGGATTAGCGGATCTGCAGGACAAGGTGGTCGCGCTGGCGCCCGCCGAAGGTGGCCGCCCAGCTGGCAACGAATGCGCCCAGCAGCAGCGCGACAAACATCCACAACGCCGAATGGGCCGCCGCTTTGCGTGCGCTTTCCGCCGCTTGCTTGGCGGCGGCCTGGACGTCGTTACTGGCCTTGCTGGCACGGGCATAAATATCGTCGACCCGGCGTTGCGCATCGGCTTGGCTCAGGCCCGTGCGCCGGGCGATGAGCTGCGCCAGGTAATTGCGGTCTTCCGGCGCCAGCTGGCCGGCGCGCAGATCCGTTACAAGGATTTTGCTCACCTCGCTACGCAAAGCGGCGTCATTGTTCGCATCCGCTGCCGGCCGATCCGAGCGCAGTAGCATGTCGGAGAAATAGTTGACGGGATTGAGGGCGGTATCCGGTCCGCCGGCGGCGACGGCCGCGCCCAGTACCGGAGCGGCGGCGCCGGCGGCTTCGGTCCCCACAGTGAGCGCTCCACCCAGGATGGCGCGCACGGCGCCGGCCAGCAACGCCGCGGTAAACAGCGAAGCGACCGCCCAGGTCAGCAAGCCGTGCGCCGTATCGCGGAAGAACACTTCGTCGGTATGCACGCCGGCCCATTTGACGCGCAAGCGGCCCGCCAGATAGCCGCCCACCCCCGACGCTGCCAGCTGCATGAACGCGAGCCACAGGATAGTCCCCGTACCTATTGCCGCAGCATTGTAGGACCATGGCGAGATCGAGGACAGGCCCAGGCCAAAGCCCAGTATCAGCAAAATCAGGGACAGCGCCGCGGCCACGGCGCCACCGGCGAACACCGCGCCCCACGACACTCCCGAGGCGTGCATGTCGCCCATGCTTTCCTCGCCGACGGTGTAGATATTCGATTCGACAGTTTGAGTTGTCATGGGATTCTCCATTTTGTTATATGCAAGAACCGGGTACTGGCGGGATGCCGAGGAAGCGAGGAGAGCCGTCATGCATTGCCGGCCGCCTCGTGATGAAACCTTGCTGTCCCCGCGCTATGCCCGCTGGGAGCGCGCCGAAATCAGCAGGCAATTGCCGACAGAACCGCCTTGCGCAAAGCTTGCCGT
>CAVPMM010000020.1:0-263077 GCA_963706525.1 uncultured beta proteobacterium
CCTGCATCCCGATCATGCTGTTCGCCCTGGGGGTGCGCATGCTCGATGTCAGCTTCAAGAGTTGGCACATCGGCCTGGTGGGCGCGCTGGTCTGTCCCTTGGCGGGGCTGGCTGTCGCCGCCTTGCTGGATCCATGGTTGGGGTTGACGCCCGATCAGCGCGGGCAGATGTATCTGTTCGCGGCATTACCACCGGCGGTGTTCTGCTTTATGGTTGCGGAGCAATATCAGCAGGAGCCGGAGAAGGTGGCTTCGATTGTGTTGATGGGGAATCTGGCGGCGCTGGCTTTTGTGCCCGCCGGACTATGGCTGGGTCTGCGCTGACATAAAAACATGCGGGCCGTTCCGCGATTCGCTCAAGAGCCCGGAATGGCGCCGCCAGGGTGGCATTTCGCCTTCCTTATAAATACATGTACGGTGCCGGCTCCCGCTACGCCGCCGCCTCGAATTGGCGCCCATGCTGAGCAGACAGCCTGACTGAGCTCCCAGGGGGCGCATGATCAAGTCTTCATTGCGGCAGCAGCTGATTCTTCCCTTTATATCCATGGTCGCCTTCGTCGCGCTGGCGATCGGCTGGGTTTCGTTCCAAGCCACCTCGGAAGCGGTCGGCGCATTGACGCAAAGGGTGCTGCTCGATATGGCGTATCGGGTGAGCGGCATGACCGGCAATTATCTGGCCGAGGTGCGCGCGGCCGTGGTGACGATGAGGTCCGAAACGGAAGCGCCGACGGGTAGTCCGGCGTTTTCCGACAATCTGGCGCTGCTGGAAGAGCAATTCTGGAGCGTGAGCAGCAGTGCACGCTCCAGCGGCTTGGGCAAGTATGTCTACTACGGTGGGGAAGACGGCCGATTCGTCGGCGTCAACCGGATCGACCAGGACTTCGTCGAATTGTATCTGCGCAAGGCCGGCGAGCCGCGCCGTAGCGTTTATGCGATCACGGCGCCGGGCGATCGCGGCAATAAGCTGCGCAGCGATAACTACGATCCGCGCCGGCGTCCATGGTATGAGGCGGCAGCCAGACAGACGCAGCCGGTCTGGTCGCCGGTCTATAGCGAGTTCACTTCGGGCCAGCCGACCATTACCTTTGCCAAGGCGCTGTACCGCGCCGACCGCAGGCTGGCGGGGGTCGTCGCCACCGATATCACCCTGACGGCGCTGACCGACTTGCTGCGGACCCTGACGATCAGCAAGAACGGTGTGGCATTCCTGATGGATGCCGACGGCTTCCTGATCGCGACCTCCAATGCCGAGGTGCCGTTCAAGTCGATTGACTACCGGCCGCAGCGTATCCAGGTCAAAAATATGCGCACCGAGCTGATCCGCGAGGCGGGTGCCCGTGCCCTCAAATGGAATGCCGAGCGCATCGATTTGCGCGCGTCGCGGCATGCGCAGTTCACGCTGGCCTCGGGCGTCATCGAGATGGCTGCCACCCGTATCGATGGCGAGTACGGACTCGATTGGACGGTCGTGGTGGCTGCGCCGCGCGCCGATTTCATGCAGGGCGTTACGCGCAGCCTGTATAACGGCCTGGTGATCGCCAGCGTCTGCATCCTGATCGTGTTGCTGGCCGGCCTGTCGATCCTGAATGGCTTCCTCGCCGATATCCGCAAGCTGACCGGCGCCGCCAAAAAAATCGGCGAGGGCGAACCGTTGTCGAAACTCGAGATCGACCGCAACGACGAACTCGGCCAGCTGGCGCGCACCCTGGTCGAAATGGAGCACAACCTGCGCACCGACCGCCTGACCGGCGTTGCCACGCGCGAATGGCTGCTGCGCCAGGTCGCCCTGCTGCAGCGCCAGCGGAGCGCGCAGGCTGCGTTTCGCATTGCTGTTCGTCGATCTCGACAATTTCAAGTTCATCAATGACCGCTACGGGCATGACGCCGGCGACCGGGTGCTGGCCAGCGTGGCCGCGCGCATGAAGCTGGCGGTGCGCAGCAGCGATATCGTGGCCCGCTACGGCGGCGATGAGTTCTTGGTGCTGCTGAAGGATATGGGGTCGATGCGCGACATATTCGCCGCGGAGCAGAAGATCTCCAGCCTGAGCGAGCAACCGATCGAACTGGCGCAGGGTAGCGAAACGGTCGGCGTCTCGATCGGCTGGGCGCGGTTTCCGCACGACGGCGAGAACTTCGAACAGTTACTGAAGGTTGCCGACGAGCGCATGTTCGCATCCAAAAAACAGCGCAAGGCGGCGCGCTGAATTGCGCCCCGATGCCCAGCACGTATGCGGGAGCCGCAAGGGATTTATATACTCCCACTAAATAGGCTCTATGCCGCCCATGTTATGGCGGTTATATCCTTATACTCCCGTGACATAGCGAATGCGGACGGCCTTGGGTACAGCGATTACCGGTTTTGTATCACCGCATCCGCAGGCAAAAACCCGCTGGCGCGCAGTGCCTGAAGCGGGATGCCCGTCAGGCGACCGGCCCCTCGTCTGGGCGCACGCCGTGATCGCGCGGCGCGAGATAAAATCCTGCCGCGCCGCCGCTATTTCTTCTTCAACAAGGGCGCCAGGTATTTGCCGGTGAAGCTGGCCGGATTCTTCGCCACCTCCTCCGGCGTGCCGCTGGCGATGATCTGGCCGCCGCCGGCGCCGCCTTCGGGGCCGAGGTCGATCATCCAGTCGGCGGTCTTGATCACGTCCAGGTTGTGCTCGATGATGACCACGCGTGTTGCCCTGGTCGCGCAGGCGGTGGATCACTTTCAGCAGCAGGTCGATGTCGTGGAAATGCAGGCCGGTGGTCGGCTCGTCCAGGATGTACAGCGTGCGGCCGGTATCGCGCTTGGACAGTTCCAGCGACAGCTTGACGCGCTGCGCCTCGCCGCCCGACAGCGTGGTCGCGCTCTGGCCCAGCTGGATGTAGCCGAGGCCGACGTCGAGCAGCGTCTGCAGCTTGCGCGCGATCACCGGCACCGGCTTGAAGAATTCGTGCGCTTCCTCGACCGTCATGTCCAGCACTTCGGTGATGTTCTTGCCCTTGTACTGCACTTCCAGCGTTTCGCGGTTGTAGCGCTTGCCGTGGCAGACGTCGCACGGCACGTAGACGTCCGGCAGGAAGTGCATCTCGACCTTGATCACGCCGTCGCCCTGGCAGGCTTCGCAGCGGCCGCCCTTGACGTTGAACGAGAAGCGGCCCGGCCGAATAGCCGCGTTCCTTGGCCGTCGGCACGGTGGCGAACAGGTCGCGGATCGGCGTGAACACGCCGGTGTAGGTGGCCGGATTGGAGCGCGGCGTGCGGCCGATCGGCGCCTGGTCGACCGAGATCACCTTGTCGAAATGCTCGAGGCCGCTGATCGCATTCATGCGTCGCCGGTTCCGCCTGCGAGCCGTACAGGTGGCGCGCCAGCCGCCAGGTACAGCGTGTCGTTGACCAGCGTCGACTTGCCGGAGCCGGAGACGCCGGTCACGCAGGTCAGCAGGCCGACCGGCAGGTTCAGCGTGACGCTCTTCAGGTTGTTGCCGGTGGCGCCGGTGATCACGAACTGGCGCTCGGGATCGGGCTGGTGCGCTTTTTCGGCACCGCGATCTGCCGCGTGCCGTTCAGGTATTGCGCGGTCAGCGACTTCTTGTTCTTCAGGATGTCCTTCAAGCGTGCCTTGGGCGATCACTTCGCCGCCGTGCACGCCGGCGCCGATGCCCATGTCGACGACGTAGTCGGCGCAGCGGATCGCGTCTTCGTCGTGCTCCACCACCAGCACGCTGTTGCCGATGTCGCGCAGATGCTTGAGGGTGTCGATCAGGCGGTCGTTGTCGCGCTGGTGCAGGCCGATCGACGGTTCGTCCAGCACATACATGACGCCGGTCAGGCCGGAGCCGATCTGCGACGCCAGGCGGATGCGCTGCGCTTCGCCGCCGGACAGGGTGTCGGCGCTGCGGTCGAGCGACAGGTAATCGAGGCCGACGTTGTTCAGGAATTTCAGGCGCGACGACGATTTCCTTGATGATGCGGTCGGCGATCTCCTTCTTGGCGCCCGTCAGCTGCAGCGTTTCAAAGAACGCCAGGGTGTCGCGCAGGGGCGTGGTCGCCACTTCGTAGATCGCGCGTTGCTGCTCGCCGCTGCCGACCTTGACGAAGCGCGCTTCGACGCGCAGCCGCGCGCCGTCGCAGGACGGGCATTCCTTCTCGTTGATGAATTTGGCCAGCTCTTCCTTGACCGCCATCGAATCGGTTTCGCGGTAGCGCCGCTGCAGGTTGTTGACCACGCCTTCGAAGGTGTGCTCGCGCACCACCGCGCGGCCGCGCTCGTTGATGTAGGTGAACGGGATCGCCTGGCGGCCGGAGCCGAACAGGATCACCTGCTGCGCCGATTCCGGCAATTGCTCGAACGGCGTGTCGAGGTCGAATTCGTAAAACGCCGCCAGGTTCGACAGCATCTGGAAATAAAACTGGTTGCGCCGGTCCCAGCCCTTGATCGCGCCGGAGGCCAGCGACAGGTTGGGGAAGGCGACGATGCGCTTGGGATCGAAGAACTCGATATGGCCGAGGCCGTCGCATTCGGGGCAGGCGCCCATCGGGTTGTTGAACGAAAACAGGCGCGGCTCCAGCTCCTGCAGCGAGTAGCCGCAGATCGGGCAGGCGAACTTGTTGGAAAACAGGTGCTCGGTGCCGCTGTCCATTTCCAGCGCGACCGCGCGGCCTTCGGCCAGGCGCAGCGCGGTCTCGAAGCTCTCCGCCAGCCGCTGCTTGATGTCCGGGCTGCACCTTGACGCGGTCGATGACGACGTCGATCGTGTGCTTCTCGGTTTTCTTCAGCTTCGGCAAGTCGTCGACTTCGTAGATGCGCGCCTTGGCGGTGCCGCTCTGCACGCGGAAGCGCACGAAGCCCTGCGCCTGCATCTGCTCGAACAGGTCGGCGTGCTCGCCCTTGCGGTTGGCCACCACCGGCGCCAGGATCATCAGCTTGGTTTCTTCCGGCATCGCCAGCACCGCATCGACCATCTGCGACACCGATTGCGCGGCCAGCGGATTTTCCGGATGGTCGGGGCAATAGGGCGTGCCGACCCGCGCGTACAGCAGGCGCAGGTAGTCGTGGATTTCGGTGACGGTGCCGACCGTCGAGCGCGGATTGTGCGAGGTGGCTTTCTGCTCGATCGAGATCGCCGGCGACAGGCCTTCGATCAGATCGACATCCGGCTTTTCCATCAATTGCAGGAACTGGCGCGCATAGGCCGACAGCGACTCGACATAGCGCCGCTGCCCTTCGGCATACAGGGTATCGAATGCCAGCGACGATTTGCCGGAACCGGACAGGCCGGTGATGACGATCAGTTTGTTGCGCGGCAAATCGAGATTGATGTTCTTGAGGTTATGCGTGCGTGCGCCCCGAATGCGAATTTCTTCCATGAACTGCTTTCAGCGTAAATTGGCATGAATTTTTGCAACCTCGATGAAATTCTTGCAAATAGGCAAGTCAGGAAAAACGAGGCAACCTGTTACTATAACGGGTTTCAAAGTCTGCCGTAACCTGCGCTTTTCCCCTTTCCATGACCTCTCTGTCCGCTGAAATTTCCGCATCGCCAAGCACCGCCATGACGCCCACGGAAATCCGCGCCAGCGCTTCGTTGGCGTCGATCTTTGCGCTGCGCATGCTGGGCCTGTTCCTGATCCTGCCGGTGTTCGCGGTGCACGCCAAAACCATGCCGGGCGGCGCCAATGCCGCCATGATCGGGCTGGCGATGGGGATTTACGGCTTGACCCAGGCGTTCGGCCAGATTCCGTTCGGCGTTGCTTCCGATAAATACGGCCGCAAGCGCGTCATCGTCATCGGCCTGATCCTGTTCGCGCTGGGCTCGTTCATCGCCGCCGGCGCGGACGACCTGTTGTGGGTGGTCATCGGGCGCGCGGTGCAGGGCGCCGGCGCGATCTCGGCGGCGGTGACGGCGATGATCGCCGATTCCACGCGCGAACAACATCGCACCAAGGCGATGGCGATGGTCGGCGGCTCGATCGGCCTGACCTTCGCGCTGTCGCTGGTGGTGGCGCCGCTGTTGTATCAGGCGATCGGCATGGGCGGCATTTTCGCGCTGACCGGCATCCTCTCGCTGCTGGCGATCCTGGTGGTGCTGTATGTCGTGCCGGCGCCGCCGGCCGCGCACGTAGCGGCGACGGCGGTGGCGCCGGTCTCGCTGCGCGAAGTGCTGCGCAACCGCGAATTGATGCGCCTGAATTTCGGCGTGTTTGCCTTGCACATGATGCAGATGGCGATGTTCGTGGTGGTGCCGGCGGCGCTGGTGCAGGCGCTGGATCTGCCGCTGGCCGAGCACTGGAAAATCTATCTGCCGGTGATGCTGGCCTCGTTCGTGCTGATGCTGCCGCCGCTGTTCGCCGGCGAGCGGCGCGGCCGCATGAAGCAGGTATTCGTCGGCGCCATCGGCTTGCTGCTGCTGGTGCAGGTCGGCTTCGGCCTGTTGCTCGCGCAGCCCGGCCATGGCTGGCTGCTGGTGGCGCTGCTGCTGGCGTTCTTCATCTGCGTTCAACATCCTGGAAGCCAGCCAGCCGTCGCTGGTGTCGCGCATCGCGCCGCCGGCGGCCAAGGGCGCGGCGCTCGGCGTCTACAACACCTTGCAGTCGCTGGGATTGTTTTGCGGCGGCGCGCTGGGCGGCTGGCTGCGCCAGCACCAGGGGCCGTCATCGGTCTTTATATTGGGCATAGCCGCCAGTTTGCTGTGGCTTATAATCGCCGCTAATATGAAAAATCTACCGCGCCGCAGCCAGCCGGCCGCCGCAGTTTAACAGGAGAAATACATGGCTTCGGTCAATAAAGTCATCATCGTCGGCAACCTCGGCCGCGATCCGGAAACCCGCTACATGCCGAGCGGCGACGCCATCACCAACATCGCCGTCGCCACCACCGACAGCTGGAAAGACAAGGCCACCGGCGAAAAGAAGGAGCAGACCGAGTGGCATCGGATCAGCGCCTTCGGCAAGCTCGCTGAGATCATGGCGCAATACCTGAAAAAGGGTTCGCAGGTCTACATCGAAGGCAGCTTGCGCACGCGCAAATACACCGACAAGGACGGCATCGAGCGCTATGCCACCGAAATCCGCGCCGATACCATGCAAATGCTCGGCAGCCGCCAAGGCATGGGCGCGCCCAGCGATGACGGCTACAGCAGCCCGCCGCAGCGCCAGAGCAGCGCACCAGCGGGCGGCGCGGCGCGTCCGGCTTCGCGGCCGGCGCCGAATTTCTCGGATATGGACGACGATATCCCGTTCTAAGCGCGTCTCGCCAACTCCCTCGAACCCGGGCAGATGCATTGCCCGGGTTTTTTGTTGGCGCGGTATTCAGTGGATTGGCACCGGACCAAGGATGCGGGGATTTTGTGGGAGGCTATACTCCCTGGAAAGATACCAAATATCGGCGGTCAGTAAAAGAAATTTTCAACATACTCGTGCCATATGAATTTCCGCAACTCTCAGAGCGAAGTCCAGCTTGTGTTTCCATGACCGGCAAGAATTTCCATGAAATCCCGATGATCGGTGCGCATCCGGCATCCAACGGCGTCGTGTCGCCCCCGCTGGCCGAGCTGTCGGCAATGGTATTTCATGCCACGCATAACGCGGTGATGATCACCGATGCCGGCAATCGGATCGTCGTGGTCAATCGCTCTTTCGAACAGGTAACCGGATATGCCGCTGCCGAGGTACAAGGCAAGAATCCGCGCATGCTGTCGTCGGGCCAGCATACGCAGGAGTTCTATGCCGAACTGTGGCGCTCGCTGAACGAAACCGGCACATGGTCGGGCGACATGCAGGACCGGCACAAGGACGGCCACGTATACGAGAAGGAAGTGCATATCACGCTGCTGCGCGACGCGGCAGGGCAGCCGGCCTACCATATCGCCATCTTCCATGACATCACGCAGCGCAAGCGTTTTGAAAATTCCCTGCGCGAGCGCGAGCAGCTGTTGCGCACGCTGATCGACTCCACGCCGGATTTCGTGCTGGTCAAGGATGCCGCCAGCCGCTGGCTGATCGCCAATCAGGCAGCACGCCAGCTGTATGGCATCGAGGGGAAGGACTGGTTGCAGCGCACCGATGCCGAGATCGCCGAATTGACGCATCCGGTTCATGCCGCCAGCCTGAGCCAATGCATCGCTTCGGATCAGGCGGCGTGGCAGGCCGAAGACGGCATCTGGCGCGGCGCCGCGGAAGTCCAGTTGCCGCACGGCGGCAGCCGGATATTCGATACCATCAAGAAACCGCTGTTCGACGAGCGCGGCGCGAAGAAGCTGATAACGGTCATCGGCCGCGACATTACCGCGCGCGCCCGACTGGAGCGCGACCTGGAATATCGCGCCTCGCACGATGCACTGACGGGGCTGGTGAATCGCAGCCGGTTGAGTGAGCGGCTGGAACAGGCGTTGGCGCAACGGCAGCCGGGCCTGATTGCCGTGTGCGTGCTCGATCTGGATCATTTCAAGGATATCAACGACGAGTATGGCCATGCCATCGGCGACGCCCTGTTGCGGCGGGTGGGCAAACGCCTGCAGGCGATCACACGCGAGCACGATATGGTGGCGCGCCTGGGCGGCGATGAATTCGCGCTGGTCTTGAACCCGGTGGCCGACCTGGAGCGGTTGCACGAGCGGATGCAGCACATTCGCCAGTCCTTGTGTACTCCATTCGAATTCGACGGCCACCTGCTGTCGCTGCGTTGCAGCATCGGGCTGGCGCTGCACGACGCGGCGCATCCGGCCCAGCTCGGCGCCGACGCGCTGCTGCGGCAAGCCGATCAGGCCATGTACGACGCCAAGAAACGCGGGGGCGACGACTACCGCATCTTCGATGCCGCCCGGGAAAACGCGTTTCAAGCGCGGCAAATCCAGATCGGGCGCCTGCGCCAGGCCCTGCGCGACCAGGAGCTGCGCCTGTATTACCAGCCCAAGGTCGACCTGCGGCGCGGCCAGGTGGTCGGCGTGGAAGCGCTGCTGCGCTGGCAGCATCCCGAGCACGGCTTGCTCGGCCCGAACGCGATTTTTCCGCTGATCGAGAATGACGACCTGATCATCGACATCGGCGAATGGGTCACGCGCAGCGTGATCCGGCAACTGGCGGACTGGCGGGTGCTGGGAATGCGGCTGCCGGTGGCAATCAACATCGCTTCGCGCCATCTGCAGCATCCGCGCTTCGCCGACCGCATGCTCGCCCTGTGCGACGCCGAGCCGCAACTGGAGCGCGCGCTGCTGGAATTCGAAATCGTCGAATCAGGCGTGCTGAACGACTTCGAGCATGTGCGCCAGGTCATCATGGAATTGGGGCAACAGGGGATCCGCTTTGCGCTGGACGACTTCGGCACTGGCTACTCTTCGCTTGCCTATCTGAAGCGGATACCGGCGGATACGCTGAAAATCGACCAGACTTTCGTGCGCGACATGCTGGAAGACGAGAGCGACCTGGCGCTGGTGCGCGGCATGCTGGGGCTGGCCGACAGTTTCGGCCTGAAGGTAGTGGCCGAAGGGGTGGAAACCGAGCAGCAGGCGGCAATGCTGTTGCAACTCGGCTGTGACGTGGTGCAGGGCTACGGCATTGCGCGCCCGATGCCGGCCGAACAGGTGTTGCCGTGGCAGCGGCAATTCGAAGCCGCGCCGCGCTGGCAGCCGCATGCGGTGCCGCAGCAAGAAGCGGCACCGGCGTAATTCCGATGGGTGTCCTGCGGTCGCGTCTGCGCTACCTGCCATCCAATGCCGCTGCGCATCGGCGCCGTGCTGATGCACAATGGCAATAATCACGGTGAGGGCGCGTCCGCGCTCTCAGGATTCGCGAGATTGCAGCCCGTCCCAGGAAGCCCATGAGCATTTTCGCCACCGACGTCGATGAGCACGATGAGCAGAACGGCCCGGAGCGCTTTGCCGCCGGCCGCAAAAGCACCTGGGTCAGCGTCGTCGTCAATGTCGCGCTGACCATTTGCCAAGTTGCCGCCGGCATTTTTTCCGGCTCGCAGGGCTTGATTGCCGACGGCATCCATTCGCTGTCGGACCTGGTATCGGACTTCGTCGTACTGCTGGCCGGCCATCACAGCCGCAAGGGCGCCGATGCCGACCATTCCTACGGCCACCATCGCTATGAAAACGCCGCCGCACTGGCCTTGGGCGGCCTGCTGCTGGCGGTCGGCCTCGGCATGCTGTGGGCCGCCCTCCAGAAAATCCAGGCGCCGCATGCCGTGCCGGCGGTCCACCTGATCGCCCTGTGGGTGGCGCTGGGCGCGCTGGCGGTCAAGGAACTGCTGTTTCGTTACATGCTGGCGGTGGCCACCAGGGTGCGCTCCAGCCTGTTGGTCGCCAACGCCTGGCACGCCCGCTCGGACGCTGCCTCGTCGCTGGTGGTGGCGCTCGGCATCGGCGGCAACCTGCTGGGATTTCCGCTGCTGGACCCGATCGCGGCGCTGATCGTCGGCCTGATGGTGGGCCGGATGGGTTGGGGGTTCTTCTGGTCGGCACTGCACGACCTGATGGATCGCGCCGTCTCGGAAGAGGAGTCGGCGGCGATCGCCGCCACCCTGCGCGCCACTCCGGGCGTGCTCGGCATCCACGATTTGCGCACGCGCCGCATGGGCGACATGGCGATCGTCGATGTTCATCTGGAAATCGACGCCCATCAAAGCGTGGCGCAAGGCCACGATATCGCGGTCCTGGCGCGGCGCCGGGTGCTCGATAAGCATCGCGTGCTGAATGTAATGACCCATGTCGATCCGGTCGCACCCAAAGGCTGAAGCGCCGAACGCTCGCGTCTCGATGCCGCAATGAGCGCGGCCCCGGGCATCGTTTCATCCCAGAACACGATGAGATCCGCGCGACCTCTTCCTCCAACCGGCAGAACAAGGCACCCGCAAATTTCATCGGAGGCACAGGGCGTCGGTGGGCAAATTTGATGTCAGGTTTACATTGTTTATTTTAAGAAATGATTTGTGCTAGGATCATTTGGGTATTTGCGCACGGTCGTGCGCGAATTCGAAGTGAAGGCACTCAAAACAAGCGGCGCACGACAAGCCGTACCCATCTGAATTCAGGAGGAGCACACATGAGGTTCTATCAATCCCTTGCCGCCTGCGCGGCGGTGGCCTTGCTGGCGGCCGGCTGCGGCAGCAGCGACCTGCCGGCGGTTTCCATGAAAGTGTTGTCCAGCTCGCCCGACTATGTATCGGGCGGCGATTCGAGGATCGAAGTCAAGGCGGCCAGCGGCGAGCAGTCGAAGCTCGAATTCTGGCTGAACGGCAAGCAGATCACGCCGGTGCTGAAGGCGAACGGCGATCGCATGGAGGGGCTGGTGTCCGGCCTCGTCAACGGCAGCAATACGCTGGAAGTGCGCCATAAGGATCGCGGTGCGCTGACTTCGCTCAAGCTCACCAATTATCCGATCACCGGACCCATGTTCTCGGGCCCGCAGCAGACACCGTTCGTCTGCACCACCAAGCAGCTCGGCCTGCAGCCGCTGGTCGATGCGGCGACGGCGCCCGGCTATCCGGTCACCGATGCCAACAACAACAAGATCGGCTACAGCCGCAACTGCTCGATTGCTTCGTACGTCGCCTATTCCTACTTCAGCTCGACCGAGAACAAGTTCAAGCCGATGCCGACCGACGGCTCGAAGCCGGCCGACCTGGCCAAGACCAAGTTGTCCGATGGCCGCAGCGTCGACTTCATCGTGCGTCGGGAAATCGGCAGCGTCAACCGCTTCCTGTACAGCTTCGCGATGCTGGCGCCGTTCGGCGAGAATAGCGCCAAGCCCGACACCAGCCTGTGGAACGGCAAGCTGCTGTACTGGTTCCAGGGCGGCGTCGCCATCGGCCATTCGCAAGGCACGGTGCATGGCGGCTCGATGAATCCGGACATCCTCGGCCAAGGCTACGCGATCGTCCATTCCAGCGGCAACAACACCGGCACCCACTACAACCTGCAGGTGGCCGGCGAAACCGCGATGATGACCAAGGAAGCCTTCATCAAGCGCTACGGCGTGCCGACCTACACGGTCGGCCTGGGCGGTTCGGGCGGCGCGATCCAGCAATACATCATCGCCCAGAACAATCCGGGCGTGCTCGACGCCATGCTGCCGGTGCAGTCCTATCCCGACATGGTGACGCAGACCATCCACGTCGGCGACTGCGAACTGCTGGAGCACTACATGGACGTGACCGACAAGGCCAACCCCAAGTGGCGCGTGACCAAGAACCGCAGCTTGCTGGCCGGCATGAACGGAGAAGAAACGCCGGCCGGCCAGACCGACGTCGCCAAGGTCAACGATCCGCTGGCTGATCTGAAGCCGTTGCTCGGCTACAGCACCGCGCGCGGCTCCAACGAGTGCGTCAAAGCCTGGCGCGGCCTGTCGCCGCTGGCGATGAACCCGCACTACGGCCGTGCCGACAACCAGGAGCTGATGGAGCCGGCCGGCATCATGGACAAGGTGCACTGGACCCACTACGACGACCTGCGCAACATCTATGGCGTCGACGATACCGGTTATGCGCGTCCGACCTGGGACAACGTCGGCGTCCAGTACGGCTTGAAATCCCTGAAGCAGGGCACCATCACGGCGGCCGAATTCCTCGACGTCAACTTCAAGGTCGGCGGCTGGAAACATCAGCGCGACATGGTGCAGGAAGCCTTCCCCTTCCTCGGCTCGGTTGCCGACGTGATGGCCGATCCGACCAAGTTCGATCCCTGGAGCCGGCGCAACATGCGGCTCTCTGCCGATCCTGCCGTACCGGCGCCGCGCACCGCCGGCGACCCGATCGCGATGAAGGCGGCCTATACGTCCGGCATGGTGTTCGGCGGGCAGGTGGCGCTGCCGACGATCGACCACCGCCAGTACATGGAGCGCGAGCTCGACATGCACAACGTGCACCAGTCGTTCGCGGTGCGCAAGCGCATGATCCAGAAGATGGGCCATTCCGACCACCTGGTGATCTGGTTCACCGACACCAAGCCGGGTACGCCGAAGGCCAGCCAGTCGCTCGAGGCGGCGGCCGTCATGGATGAGTGGATGGCCAACATCCGCGCCAATCCGACCCGCACCATCGCCCAGAACCGGCCGGCCAAGGCGGTCGACAGCTGCTTCGACGTCAACGGCAAGCTGATGTTCTCCGGCGCCGATGTCTGGGATGGCATCCTGAACGACAAGCCACAAGGCGCGTGCACCAAGGCATTCCCGCTGTACTCGACTTCGCGCATCGTCGCCGGTGCGCCGATCGAAGGCGGAATCTACCGCTGCGCGCTGAAATCGGTGGACACCGCGGTGGCCGACGGCACCTATGCGCCGTGGACGCCAAACGCGGCGGAAATCGCCAAGCTCAAGCAAATCTTCCCGAGCGGCGTGTGCGACTACAGCAAGCCGGATCAGGCCCGTCCGACCTGATCGCGAGCCGGAGCCTCGCGCTCCGGCTCAGCTGACTGGAAAATGCCCGCGCAAGCGGGCATTTTTTCATGTGGCGGACGAATGCAATTGAAATTGCGAATATTAGCGAATATTAGGGTCAGAGTAGAATTACAGGATCACACATCATTCAATTTTCCCGCCATGGCTCGACTCCCGCGTCTCGTAGTGCCCGGCCAGCCGCATCATCTCATCCAGCGCGGCAATGATCGCCGCTTGATTTTTCGCGATGACAGCGACCATGAGGCTTTCCTGAAGTGGCTGCGCGAGGCTGCCCGCCAATTCCATGTCGCGATTCACGCCTATGTATTGATGCCGAACCACCTGCATTTGCTGGCGACCCCGGCCGACGACATTGGTCTGGGCCGCATGATGCAGTGGGTGGGGCGCTATTACGTGCCGTATTTCAATCACAAATACGAACGGAGCGGCACTTTGTGGCAGGGGCGCTACAAGACGACGGTGATCGATTCGGAACATTATTTCCTTACCTGCAGCCGTTATATCGAGCTGAACCCGGTGCGCGCCGGTATGACGAATAATCCCGGAGATTTTCGCTGGTCGAGCTACGCACATCATGTCGGCGCCCATTCCGATCCGCTGATCACGGACCATGCCTTGTATTGGGCGCTGGGCAATACGCCCTTTGCCCGTGAGGCGGCCTACGTCGAGCTGACGCGGCAGGCGCTCAGCTCGGATCAGATTACGGCATTGAGCGAGGCAACCCTGAAAGGCTGGGCGCTCGGTTCGGACCAATTCAAGTCGCACCTGGAACGGCAGACCGAGCGGCGCGTGCGGCCGGCAAAAAGAGGGCGGCCACGCAAGGTCTCCGGCAGCGATTCCAGTGCGGCCTGAACCGGCCGGTTCCGCCTCCGGTGGCTGCTGTTGAAAATGCTTTTGCTATTGAGAGAAAGTCCTAGCGCGTTCCCAGGATTCCAATGGTCGGGGTATATCCTAAAAAATGTTATTTTACGCTCGATACTAATGTCTAATACAGGGAGTATGTTGGTGGAGGCAAGGTTCTTCTGCCAATATTCCTTTCGTCGGTGCTAAATATGGGTGGCATGCATTTGCCTCCATTTACTCTGTCCCTATTTTTTTAATTTGCAAAAATCAATAATTTTTATTCGACTCTGACCCCATTTTATTTCGTTGAAATATCTGTTGCGCTGCACTATTCTTCTTTTTCGATCTATCAGCAGGGAGCAGCGCTATGCACGCCCAAGGTTTGTACGACCCGTCCCATGAACACGATGCCTGCGGCATCGGTTTCATCGCGCATATCAAGGGGAAAAAGAGCCATTCGATCATCGAGCAGGGCTTGCTGATCCTGAAGAATCTCGATCATCGGGGCGCGGTCGGGGCCGACAAGCTGATGGGCGACGGCGCCGGCATCCTGATCCAGATTCCGGACCAGTACTATCGCGAAGAGATGGCGAAGCAGGGCGTCGAGCTGCCGCCACCGGGCGAATATGGCGTCGGCATGGTGTTCCTGCCGAAGGAGCATGCCTCGCGCATCGCCTGCGAGCAGGAACTGGAGCGCGCCACCCTGGCCGAGGGCCAGGTGGTGCTGGGCTGGCGCGACGTCCCGATCGATGCCGAGATGCCGATGTCGCCCACGGTGCGCGACAAGGAGCCGGTGATCCGCCAGCTGTTCATCGGCCGCGGCCCGGACATCATGGTGACCGACGCGCTGGAGCGCAAGCTGTACGTGATCCGCAAGTCCTGCAGCCACGCGATCCAGGCGCTGAACCTCTTGCACGGCAAGGAATATTTCGTGCCTTCGATGTCGGCCCGCACCATCGTCTACAAGGGCTTGCTGCTGGCCGACCAGGTCGGCCAGTATTACCGCGACCTGCAGGACCCGCGCTGCGAATCGGCGCTGGCGCTGGTGCACCAGCGCTTCTCGACCAACACCTTCCCCGAATGGCCGCTGGCGCATCCCTACCGGATGATCGCGCACAACGGCGAGATCAATACCGTCAAGGGCAACTTCAACTGGATGCGCGCGCGCGAAGGCGTGATGAAGTCGCCGGTGCTGGGCGACGACCTCAAGAAGCTGTTCCCGCTGATCTATGAAGGGCAATCCGACACCGCCTGCTTCGACAACGTGCTGGAACTGCTGGTGATGGCCGACTACCCGCTGGCGCAGGCGATGATGATGATGATCCCGGAAGCCTGGGAAAACCACGCAGCGATGGACCCGAACCGCAAGGCCTTCTACGAATACCACGCGGCGATGATGGAGCCGTGGGACGGCCCGGCGGCGATGGCCTTCACCGACGGCCGCCAGATCGGCGGCACGCTCGACCGCAACGGCCTGCGTCCGGCGCGCTACATCGTGACCGACGACGACCTGGTGGTGATGGCCTCCGAATCCGGCGTGCTGCCGATCCCGGAATCGAAGATCGTGCAGAAATGGCGGCTGCAGCCCGGCAAGATGTTCCTGATCGACCTCGACGCCGGCCGCATCATCGACGACAAGGAATTGAAGGACACCTACGCCAATTCCAAGCCCTACAAGCAATGGATCGCCTCGGTGCGCATCAAGCTGTCGGCCTTGCAGCCGGAGCCGCCCGAAGCCAAGCCGGCGACGGCGCTGCTGGACCGCCAGCAGGCCTTCGGCTACACCCAGGAAGACTTGAAATACCTGTTGACGCCGATGGCCGCCAGCGGCGAAGAGGCGATCGGCTCGATGGGCAACGATTCGCCGCTGGCGGTGATGTCCGGCAAGAACAAGACGCTGTACCACTACTTCAAGCAGATGTTCGCGCAGGTCACCAACCCGCCGATCGACTCGATCCGCGAAGCGCTGGTGATGTCGCTGGTGTCGTTCGTCGGCCCCAAGCCGAACCTGCTGGATACCAATCACATCAATCCGCCGATGCGGCTCGAAGTGTCGCAGCCGATCCTCGATTACGCCGACATCGCCAAGCTGCGCAACATCGGCGCCCACACCGGCGGCAAGTTCCGCTCGCATGAGCTGAACATCTGCTATCCGGTGGCCTGGGGCAAGGACGGCATCGAAGCACGCCTGGCCTCGCTGTGCGCGCAGGCGGTCGACGCGGTCAAGTCGGGCCACAACATCCTGATCATTTCCGACCGCCTGATGGACGCCGGACAATTGGCGATCCCGGCGTTGCTGGCCACCTCGGCGATCCACCAGCACCTGGTCAGCAAGGGGCTGCGTACCTCGACCGGGCTGGTGGTGGAAACCGGCTCGGCGCGCGAAACCCACCATTTCGCGCTGCTGGCCGGCTATGGCGCCGAAGCGATCCATCCGAACCTGGCGATGGATACCCTGGCCGAGATGGCCAGCCAGCTGCCCGGCCATCTGACGCCGGAGCAGGCGATCTACAACTTCCAGAAAGCGATCGGCAAGGGCCTGATGAAGGTGATGTCGAAGATGGGCATCTCGACCTACATGTCGTACTGCGGCGCGCAGATCTTCGAAGCGATCGGCCTGAACAAATCGCTGGTCGACAAGTACTTCAAGGGCACCGCCTCCAACGTCGAAGGGATCGGCGTGTTCGAGGTGGCCGAAGAGGCGCTGCGCCTGCACCGGACCGCCTTCGGCGACGATCCGCTGCTGCGCCAGGCGCTCGACGCCGGCGGCGAATACGCGTTCCGCGTGCGCGGCGAAGAACACATGTGGACGCCGGACGCGATCGCCAAGCTGCAGCATTCGGCGCGCGCCAACAACTTCAATACCTACAAGGAATACGCGCAGATCGTCAACGACCAGTCGCAGCGCCACCTGACCTTGCGCGGCCTGTTCGAATTCAAGTTCGATCCGGCCAAGGCGATCCGCCTGGACCAGGTCGAATCGGCCAAGGACATCGTCAAGCGCTTCGCCACCGGCGCCATGTCGCTCGGCTCGATCTCGACCGAGGCGCACACCACGCTGGCGGTGGCGATGAACCGCATCGGCGGCAAGTCCAACACCGGCGAAGGCGGCGAGGACCCGAAGCGCTATCGGCAGGAACTGAAAGGCATTCCAATCCGCCAGGGCGAAACCCTGGCCTCGGTGCTGGGCGCACGCGAGATCGTGGTCGACACGCCTCTGCAGGAAGGCGATTCGCTGCGCTCGAAGATCAAGCAGGTGGCGTCGGGCCGCTTCGGCGTCACCGCCGAATACCTGATGTCGGCCGACCAAATCCAGATCAAGATGGCGCAGGGCGCCAAGCCCGGCGAAGGCGGCCAGCTGCCGGGCCACAAGGTGTCCGAATACATCGCCCAGCTGCGCTTCTCGGTGCCCGGCGTCGGCCTGATCTCGCCGCCGCCGCACCACGACATCTATTCGATCGAGGATCTGGCACAACTGATCCATGACCTCAAGAACGTCAATTCGAAAGCCTCGATCTCGGTCAAGCTGGTGGCCGAAGTCGGGGTCGGCACCATCGCCGCCGGCGTCGCCAAGGCCAAGTCGGACCACGTCGTGATCGCCGGCCATGACGGCGGCACCGGCGCCTCGCCGCTGTCCTCGATCAAGCACGCCGGCACGCCGTGGGAACTGGGCCTGGCCGAGACCCAGCAGACGCTGGTGCTGAACGGCTTGCGCAGCCGCATCCGGGTGCAGGCCGACGGCCAGATGAAGACCGGGCGCGACGTCGTCATCGCCGCGCTCCTGGGCGCCGACGAAGTCGGCTTCGCCACCGCGCCGCTGGTGGCCGAGGGCTGCATCATGATGCGCAAATGCCATCTGAACACCTGTCCGGTTGGCGTCGCCACCCAGGATCCGGTGCTGCGCGCCAAGTTCACCGGCAAGCCGGAGCACGTGGTCAACTACTTCTTCTTCGTCGCCGAGGAGGCGCGCCAGATCATGGCGCAGCTCGGCGTCGCCACCTTCGACGAGCTGATCGGCCGCAGCGACCTGCTCGACAAGTCGAAAGCGGTCACGCACTGGAAGGCGCAGGGGCTGGATTTTTCCAAAATTTTTTACCGCACCGAGGTCTCGCCGTCGGCCCGCTATCACTGCGAAGAGCAGGACCACGGCCTGCACGGCGCGCTCGATCACAAGCTGATCGCGCAGGCGCGGCCGGCGCTGGAGCAGGGTGAAAAGGTCTCGTTCATTTCGCCGATCAGGAACCGCAACCGCACCGTCGGCGCGATGCTGTCCGGTTTGGTGGCGCAAAAATACGGCCATGCCGGCCTGCCCGACGACACCATCCATATCCAGCTGCACGGCACCGCCGGGCAGTCGGCCGGCGCCTTCCTGGCGCATGGCATCACGCTCGACCTGGTCGGCGAGGGCAACGACTACGTCGGCAAGGGCCTGTCGGGCGGCCGCATCATCGTGCGTCCGAACACCGAGTTCCGCGGCTGGGCGGTGGACAACATCATCGTCGGCAATACCGTGCTCTACGGCGCGATCGCCGGCGAGGCCTTCATCAACGGCGTCGCCGGCGAACGCTTCGCGGTGCGCAATTCGGGCGCGATCGCGGTGGTCGAGGGCACCGGCGACCATGGCTGCGAATACATGACTGGCGGCACCGTGGTGGTGCTGGGCCGCACCGGGCGCAACTTCGCGGCCGGCATGTCGGGCGGCATCGCCTACGTGTACGACCCGGACGGCGATTTTGCCTCCCGCTGCAACCTGGCGATGGTCGACCTGCACCCGGTGCCGGCCGCGACCGAGCAGGAAGCCGCCGGCGAGCGGGCGATCTGGCATGCCGCCAAGCGCGGCGGCGAACCGCAGACCCATGAGCTGATCCTGAAGCACCTGATCGAGCGCCACTTCAAGCATACCGGCAGCACGCGCGCGCGCAACCTGCTGGACGACTGGGCCCATGCGCGCGCCAAGTTCGTGATGGTGTTCCCGACCGAGTACAAGCGCGCGCTGGCGGAATTGAATGCCGGCGTCGACGAGCAGGAACTGGAACAGATCGCCGCCTAGCGGGTACGCCGAAGCATAGGAATCATTGAAGGAAAGTCATGGGAAAAATCACGGGATTCATGGAGTTTGCGCGACAGGACGAAACCTATCTGCCGGCGGTCGAGCGCGTCGCCAATCACAAGGAGTTCGTGCTGCGCCTGGCCGACGACAAGGCGAAAGTGCAGGGCGCACGCTGCATGGATTGCGGCACGCCGTTCTGCACCAGCGGCTGCCCGGTCAACAACATCATCCCGGACTGGAATGATCTGGTGTATCACGGCAATTACCGGGCGGCGCTGGAGACGCTGCACTCGACCAACAACTTCCCCGAATTCACCGGCCGCGTCTGCCCGGCGCCATGCGAAGCGGCCTGCACGCTGAACATCAATGCCGACCCGGTCGGCATCAAGTCGATCGAGCACTTCATCATCGACAAGGGCTGGGAAAACGGCTGGGTCGCGCCGCAGCCGGCCGCGGTCAAAACCGGCAAGACGGTGGCGGTGGTCGGCTCCGGTCCGGCCGGACTGGCGGCGGCGCAGCAGCTGGCGCGTGCCGGCCATGCGGTCACCGTGTTCGAAAAGAACGATCGCATCGGCGGCCTGCTGCGCTACGGCATTCCCGACTTCAAGCTGGAGAAATCGCACATCGACCGCCGCATGGAACAGATGGAAGCCGAAGGCGTGGTGTTTCGCACCGGCGTCCTGGTCGGCAAGGATTTTCCCGGCAACGTCACCAACTGGGCCAAGCAGACCATCACGCCGGAACAGCTGCAGCAGGAATTCGACGCCGTCGTCCTGACCGGCGGCGCCGAGAGCCCGCGCGACCTGCCGGTGCCGGGGCGCGAGCTGAAGGGCGTGCATTTCGCGATGGATTTCCTGCCCCAGCAAAACAAGGTGAATGCCGGCGACAAGGTGAAGAACCAGATCGGCGCCGGCGGCAAGCACGTGATCGTGATCGGCGGCGGCGATACCGGCTCCGACTGCGTCGGCACTTCGAACCGGCACGGCGCGCTGTCGGTGACGCAGTTCGAACTGCTGCCGCAGCCGCCGGAGCAGGAAAACAAGGAGCTGGTCTGGCCTTACTGGCCGCTCAAGCTACGCACTTCGTCGTCGCACGAGGAAGGCTGCCAGCGCGACTGGGCGGTCGCCACCAAGCGGCTCGAAGGCAAGGGCGGCAAGGTCGAAAAGCTGATCGCCGCGCGCGTCGAATGGCAGAGCGGCAAGATGGTCGAAGTGCCCGATTCCGAATTCGAAATCAAGGCCGACCTGGTGCTGCTGGCGATGGGCTTCGTGTCGCCGGTGCAGCAGGTGCTGGAGGCGTTCGGCGTCGAGCGCGACGCGCGCGGTAACGCCCGTGCGGCGACCGAGGGCGCCGGCTGCTACCAGACCTCGGTCGCCAAGGTGTTCGCCGCCGGCGACATGCGGCGCGGCCAGTCGCTGGTGGTGTGGGCGATCCGCGAAGGGCGGCAATGCGCGCGTGCCGTCGATGAATTCTTGATGGAGAGCTCGCTGTTGCCGCGTTAGCACATGCCGTTCTTTGTCGAACCCATGCCTTTCCCTGTACAGGCTTTGGAAGCGGGCATGCTGCGCGGCGCCGCGAATTTCATTGCGGCGCCGAAAAAAATACATCGCTCTAGCCGAGCATGCTCAGCGCCGTGTCCAGCACCGCACGTTTGAACTTGACGCGATCTTCGGGAAGTGCCGAAAATGCCTGAAGCACATGACTGTAAACCACGGTCTTGCTGACGGCATTGGTCAGCATGGAGAACATCACTTCGGGGTCGTTCACTTTCAATTGTCCCGCCTCCGATGCTTCCGCAAGCAAGGGCACGAACACGTCATGATAGGGGCGTACCAGGCGCCCGATGAGTACCTTGAGCCGCTCGCCTTCCTCCAGCGCCGCAGTCGAAAAGAACATGCCGATATCGGGTTCGTCGAAAACTTGTTCAATGAATAGAACCAGCGCGTGTTCGATCCGCTCGCGCGGACTGAGGCTGGCGGAACGCAAGCCGGCGGTGGCGCGGATTAGCGGCGCGGCCTGGTCCGCGATTTGTTCCACAACCGCAACCCACAGCGCCTCTTTCGACCCGAAATGATGCGCGATCAGCGCCGGGTCGACACCTGCGTCGCGCGCGATTTCCCGCACGCTGCTTGCATCGAAGCCTCGCTTTGCAAAGGTCCGCCGGGCGTTTCGCAGGAGGACATCGGCCCCTACTGACGCGCTGCACGCGGGACGTCCGCGGGCGCGCTTTCTCTTGTTCGGCTTGCGAGAGCCTGGTGTTACGTCGTTCATAGGATGTGAGGCGAGGATCGTGAGCTCAGCCGCAGTGTAACCGACGCCTGACCAGTCGCCGGGTGGTTGCAGTTTGACAGCGTAAGCACTTCAGGCTAGGATCGCTTTATTCATCACTCGTTGAATTTAAGATGGCTCAACCAGTACGCATTGTCATCGTCGGCGGCGGGATCGCTGGAATTCTGCTGGCGACTAGGCTTGGCGACCAACTGGGCCGCACGGGGCGTGCGAGGATCACGCTGATTGACAGTAGCCCGACCCACATCTGGAAGCCGATGCTGCACACCATCGCCGCCGGTACGCGCGACGTCCAGCAACAACAGGTGATCTATCTGGCGCATGCCCGCGAACACGGCTTCACCTACCAGCCTGGCGAAATGATCGGGCTCGATCGAAGCCGGCGGCTGGTACGACTGGCCGAGATCAGGACGCCCGAAGGTGAAGTCATACTCGATCCTCGCACGGTCGAGTATGACGTTCTGGCGCTGTCGCTGGGCAGCCGAGCGAATGATTTCGGTGTGCCGGGCGTGAAAGAGCACTGCCATTTCATCGACAGTCAAAAGCAAGCTGAAGCGTTCAACGTGGCGTTGCGAACGCGTGTCTTCCGAAGCGTCGCGAAGGATGAAGCGCTGCGGGTGGCAATCGTCGGCGCGGGTGCGACGGGTGTTGAACTGTCCGCCGAGCTGAGCCGCCTGCTTGAGGTGGCGTCGAGTTATGGCGACCCGGCCGTGAGAGAGCGCCTGAGCCTGACGCTGCTCGAAAGCGGCTCGCGCGTGCTGACGTCGTTTCCGTCAGAGATATCGGCGAGGAGCCAGCGGCAGCTCGAGCATATCGGCTTTCGGGTGCTGACATCGACGCGCGTCACCGCCGCAGAAGCGAATGGTTTTCGGCACGATGAGGGGGCGCTTACCGAGGCCGATTTGATGGTCTGGGCAGCGGGTGTGAAGGCGCCAGATTTCATGAGCCATCTCGGCGGCCTTGAAACGAACCGATCGAACCAAATCGTCGTCGGGGCCGGTCTGCAATCCTCCCGCGACGATCGCGTGTTCGCTCTGGGCGATTGTGCAAGCCTGACCGTTGCCGGCCATGAGCGACCACTTGCGCCGACCGCGCAGGTCGCCACGCAGCAGGCTGAGCATCTCTCGCGTCACCTACCGGGCTGGCTTGCGGGCAAGCCGATTCCCGATTTCGCTTTCCACGATTTCGGTTCGCTCGTCTCGCTGAGTGACTACAACGCCTTCGGCACGCTCGGACGCTTCGGCTTCTTTCGCGGTGGTTTCATACGCGGGCGCTTTGCCCAACTGAGCCACGCAATGCTCTACCGGCGCCATCAGCAGGCGCTTCATGGCATGCGAAAAGCGACCCTGTTATGGGCTGCGGAACAGATCAACGGACTAGTCCAGCCCAAGATCCGTCTAGCCTGACAATCGGTGAGGCAAGCTTTAGAGTTTTTGTATCGAGAACGTATCGCGCTACGCTGGCTCCGCCTCATCGATTGCGCCAGATAACGCCGAAGATTTGCACCATTTGTCGGTGAAGGTCACAAAACGGCTCTTCTCGAAGCCATGGGTATATGTTGATTTTTTATAAGGTATCGGAAAAGTCTTTTGCAATTTTTTGTTGTAACAAGTATGCAGTGCGAGAGGTTTCCCCATTGGCTGCGTCGCCGATCGTGGGTGGAGGGCCCTTGCGACAGGGAGGACGCCATTGCGCCCACTCCGGAATGAGGGCACTGCATCTATAATGGCGGCTTTCGCAATTTTATTGTTCTGACATTTACTCCTGCGCACACGTGGAATCGGCTCCTTCCTCCCTGGTTGAGATAGACAACCTCAGTTTCGGCTACGGCGATCGCCTGATCCTGGACGGGTTGAACATGCGCTTTGCGCGCGGCCAATTGGTGGCGGTGATGGGCGGCTCCGGCTCCGGCAAGACCACGATCCTGCGCCTGATCGGCGGCCAGCTGCGTCCGAACAGCGGCAGCCTGAAGGTGGCCGGCGAGGAAGTGGCGAAGCTGGATACGCGCGCGCTCTACCTGTTGCGGCGCAAGATGGGCATGCTGTTCCAGCAGGGCGCGCTGTTCACCGACCTGACGGCATTTGAAAACGTCGCCTTCCCGCTGCGCGAGCACACCGACCTGCCGGAAGAACTGGTGCGCGATCTGGTGCTGATGAAGCTGGAGACGGTCGGCCTGCGCAATGCCGCGCACCTGAAGCCGGCCGAAGTCTCGGGCGGCATGGCGCGCCGGGTGGCGGTGGCGCGCGCGATCGCGCTCGATCCGCAACTGATCATGTACGACGAGCCGTTCGCCGGCCTCGACCCGATTTCGATGGGCGTGACCGCGAACCTGATCCGTACTCTGAATCGGGCGCTGGGCTCGACCTCGATCCTGGTGTCGCATGACGTCGACATGACGTTTTCGATCGCCGACTACGTTTATCTGCTGTCGCACGGCAAGATCGTCGCGCACGGCACACCACAGCAGATGCGCGCCTCGGAAGACCCGTTCGTGACGCAATTCGTGCGCGGCGAGCCGGACGGGCCGGTGCACTTCCACTACCCCGGCAAATCGCTGGCGGCCGATCTCGGCCTGGAGGGCCGCCCATGATCACCGATCTGCTGGCGGCGCTCGGCGCCTGGGTGCGGACCACGCTGGCCAGTCTCGGCTATGCGGTGCGCATGCTGTTCGAAGTGCTGCGCGCCTCGGCCGGCCTGTGGCGCCGGCCGCGCCTGATTACCGACCAGATCCACTTCATCGGCAACCATTCGCTCTTGATCATCGCGGTGTCCGGCATGTTCGTCGGTTTCGTGCTCGGCTTGCAGGGCTATTACACCCTGAACCGCTACGGCTCGGAGCAGGCGCTCGGGCTGCTGGTGGCCTTGTCGCTGACGCGCGAGCTGGGGCCGGTGGTCACCGCGCTGCTGTTCGCCGGCCGCGCCGGCACCTCGCTGACCGCCGAAATCGGCTTGATGAAAGCCGGCGAGCAGTTGGCGGCGATGGAAATGATGGCGATCGATCCGCTGCAGCGCGTGGTGGCGCCGCGCTTCTGGGCCGGCGTGGTGGCGATGCCGATTCTGGCGACCGTCTTTTCCGCGGTCGGCATCCTCGGCGGCTATGTGGTCGGCGTGCAGCTGATCGGCGTCGACGAGGGCGCGTTCTGGTCGCAGATGCAGGCCGGCGTCGACATCTGGAAGGATATCGCCAACGGCGTCATCAAAAGCATCGTATTCGGCATCGCCGTGACCTTCATCGCGCTGTGGCAGGGCTACGAAGCCAAGGCGACGCCGGAAGGCGTGGCGCAAGCCACCACGCGCACCGTGGTGATCGCCTCGCTGATGGTGCTGTGGCTGGACTTCCTGCTGACCGCCCTGATGTTCAATCAAGGCTAGGTATATAAAGGGAGTATTTTTAAAGATGTCCAAAATACGTCCGAAAATCGGCTATTTTTCGGCATACTCCCCAAAACAAAGAATTTGTTGAATAATGTTCAATGATAGATATCTAAGGTAAAGCTATGCAACGAAAATCACTGGACGTCTGGGTCGGACTGTTCGTGCTGTTGGGCGCGCTGGCGCTGGTGTTCCTGGCGCTGAAGGCGGGCAACCTGGCATCGATGTCGTTCGCCCAGACCTATGACGTCAAGACCACGTTCGACAACATCGGCGGCCTGAAGCCGCGGGCGCCGGTGAAGAGCGCCGGCGTGGTGGTCGGGCGCGTCGACAGCATCGCCTTCGACGACAAGTCTTACCGGGCGCTGGTCACCCTGAAACTGGATAACCGTTATAAATTTCCCAAGGATAGCTCGGCCAAGATCCTGACTTCCGGGCTGCTGGGCGAGCAATACATCGGGCTGGAGCCGGGCGGCGATACCGTCAACCTGGCGGCCGGCGACAACATCAAAATGACGCAATCGGCGATCGTGCTGGAGAACCTGATCGGTCAGTTTCTCTTCAGCAAAGCCAGCGAAGGAAAGGGTGGTACAGAATGAAACGAGCCGTCAGGCTAGGGGTAGTGGCAATCGCGCTGGCGCTGGGCGGGTGCGCCAGCACCGCCGCCAACGATCCGCGCGACCCGTTTGAAGGATTCAACCGCGCCATGTTCACCTTCAACGACAAGCTGGACCAGGTGGCGCTGAAGCCGGCCGCCACCGTCTACAAGGACGTGACGCCTTCGTTCGTGCAGACCGGGGTCGGCAATTTCTTCGGCAACATCGGCGATATCTGGAGCGCGGTCAACCACCTGTTGCAAGGCAACCTGGAGTATGGCGTTACCGGCGTGATGCGGGTGGCGGTGAATACCGTGCTCGGCTTCGCTGGCGTGCTCGACATCAGCTCGGAAGCCGGCCTGACCCGCCACAAGGCCGATTTCGGCCAGACCCTGGGCCGCTGGGGCGTGCACTCCGGTCCCTACGTCGTATTGCCGCTGTTCGGTTCGTCGACGGTGCGCGATACGGCCGCCTTGCCGGCCGACATCTACGGCAACATCTGGACCTACAAGGATCCGGTGCGCTGGCGCAATGTCGGCGCCGTCGTGCGCCTGGTCGACCAGCGCGCGGCGCTGCTGGACGCCTCCAATCTGGTCGAGGATGTGGCGCTGGATAAATACCAGTTCGTGCGCGATGCTTACCTGCAGCGGCGCGCCAGCCAGATTCAGCCATTGGATAATAGCGGCTGGGAAAGCGACGAAGAAACGGCGCCGGAACCCGCGGCGCCCGCTGCCGTCCAACCCAAACCAGGCGGCAACTAATTGCTATTTGAATAAACCATTCTGGAAAATTATGAATATCCTGCAAAAACTCATGACCGTACTGATCGCCGGCAGCGTATTGGCGTGCACCGCCATCGCCTCGGCCGCCGAGGAGGCGCCTGACGCCCTCGTCAAGCGCATCAGCCAGGAAGTGCTGGACACGGCCAAGAACGACAAGCAGATCCAGGGCGGCGACCAGCAGCGCATCCTGCAACTGGTCGAGGAAAAAGTGATGCCGTATGTCGACTTCCAGCGCATGACCTCGCTGGCCGCCGGCCGTTTCTGGCGCGAAGCCACGCCCGAGCAGCAAAAGCAGCTGACCGCCGAATTCCGCGATCTGCTGAAGTACACCTATTCCGGCGCCTTGGCGCAGGTGCGCGACCAGCAGGTCCAGTTCCGGCCGCTGCGTGCCGGTCCGAACGACACCGAGGTCGAAGTGCAGTCGCAGGTGCTGCAGCCGCGCGGCGGCGAGCCGATCCAGCTCAATTACCGCCTGGAAAAGCTGCCTGGCGGCTGGAAGATCTATGACGTCAACGTCCTCGGCGCTTGGCTGGTGCAGACCTACAAGGGCAATTTCGCCAGCGAGATCAGCAAGGGCGGCATCGACGGCCTGATCAAGACCCTGGCCGAGCGCAACAAGCGGCTCGCCACCGGCGCCGCCAAAGGCGTCAAGGCTGCTTCCTGAGCGCCGCGCCTGATTCGTTCCATGTTCAAGCCGCCCTCATCGCTTACCGTCCATAACGCGAAAACCGTGCTGCAGGCCGGTTATCGCGCGATCGCCGACGGTCAGACGGCGATCGACCTGTCCCACGTGGTGGCGGTCGATTCGGTCGCGGTCGCCACCTTGCTGGCTTGGCAACGCGCCGCCGAGAAGCGCGGCAGCCGCCTCGATTTCGGCCGCCTGCCGCCGACCCTGCACAGCCTGGCCGAATTGTACGGCGTCGCCGCGCTGCTGCAGGCGCCCGCCGCCGCGTCCCCGGCCTGAGCCGGAACGCCGGCTGTCGGGCCGGAAATCCCCTATAATCAAAGGCTTTCCTTTGCCACGGCAGGCGCGCAGCAGGCGTGCCCGCCGTTTGTTTTCCGTTCCTCTTGCGTCAGGGCCGATGGCTGCAATTCAGATCACCAATGTCGAAAAACGTTACCGCGCGCTGCGCGCGCTCGACGGCGTCTCGCTGACGATCGAAGAGGGCGAGTTTTTCGGCCTGCTGGGCCCGAACGGCGCCGGCAAGACCACGCTGATTTCGATCCTCGCCGGCTTGAACCGTGCCGATGCCGGCCGCGTGTCGGTGCACGGCCATGACGTGGTCACCGATTACCGCGCCGCCCGCAAGCTGCTGGGCGTGGTGCCGCAGGAGCTGGTGTTCGATCCGTTCTTTACGGTGCGCGAGACGCTGCGGCTGCAGTCCGGCTACTTCGGCCTGAAAAACAACGACGCCTGGATCGACGAGGTGATGCACCACCTCGACCTGACCAAAAAAGCCGACGCCAACATGCGCGCGCTGTCCGGCGGCATGAAGCGGCGCGTGCTGGTGGCGCAGGCGCTGGTGCACAAGCCGCCGGTGATCGTGCTGGACGAGCCGACCGCCGGCGTCGACGTCGAACTGCGCCAGACTTTGTGGAAATTCATCGCGCGCCTGAACCGCGAAGGCCACACCGTGGTGCTGACCACCCATTACCTGGAAGAGGCGCAGGCGCTGTGCAACCGGATCGCGATGCTGAAGGCCGGCAAGCTGGTGGCGCTCGATTCGACCGCCGCCCTGATCCGCCGCATCTCCGGCTCGCAGCTGGCGCTGCGGCTGGCGCACGGCAGCCTGCCGGATGCGCTGAAACCGCTGGTGGCGCACCCCGACCAGCTGCTGGGCGGCAACCAATTCACCCTGCGCGTGACCGATGTGGCCGAGGTCGAGCCGATCCTGGCCAAGCTGCGCCAGGCCGGCGTCGTGATCGAAGACATGCAGTTGCAGCAAGCCGATCTGGAGGACGTCTTCATCCAGATCATGGAGAGCGAAAAATGATCGGCTTCCAGACCCTGTTCTACAAGGAAGTGCTGCGTTTCTGGAAGGTGGCGGCGCAGACCGTGGCGGCGCCGGTGCTGACCGCGATGCTGTACCTGCTGATTTTCGGCCATGTGCTCGAGGAGCACGTGCAGGTCTACCCCGGCGTCAAGTACACCGCGTTCCTGGTGCCCGGCCTGATCATGATGAGCGTGCTGCAAAACTCATTCGCCAACAGTTCGTCGTCGCTGATCCAGTCGAAGATCACCGGCAACCTGGTATTCGTGCTGCTGCCGCCGCTGTCGCACTGGGAGCTGTTCGGCGCCTATGTCGGCGCGGCCGTGGTGCGCGGCGTCATGGTCGGCAGCGGCGTGTTCCTGATCACCGCCTGGTTTGCCCGGCTGTCGTTCGTGGCACCCTGGTGGATCCTGGTGTTCGCGGCGTTGGGCGCGGCGCTGCTCGGCACCATGGGGCTGATCGCCGGCATCTGGGCCGACAAGTTCGACCAGCTGGCGGCGTTCCAGAATTTCCTGATCATGCCGGCGACTTTCCTGTCCGGGGTGTTCTATTCGATCAATTCGCTGCCGGCGTTCTGGCAGGGTATTTCCCGTTTCAACCCGTTCTTTTACATGATCGACGGCTTCCGCTACGGGTTTTTCGGCCAGTCCGACGTCGCGCCGCTGTTCAGTTTCACGGTGGTGGCCTGCTTCTTCGTGGTGGTCGCCGCCTTCGCGATGTACCTGCTGCGCAGCGGCTACAAGCTGCGCCATTGAATCCGGCCGCGCCGCCGCTTCCCGCCCCTTCTTTTTAAAGAGCGTAATCATGTCGACCACTCCAGAACTGATCCATAGCTATATCGCCGCCGGGCTGGATTGCACCCACCTCGAAGTGGACGGCGACGGCCAGCATTTCCAGGCGATCATCGTGTCGCCGGCGTTCGCCGGCAAGCGCCTGATCCAGCGCCACCAGCTGGTGTACGCGGCGCTGGGCGACCGCATGCGCGAGGAAATCCACGCGCTGTCGATGAAAACCCTGACGCCGGAAGAATTCGGCGCCGCCGGCTGAGCCAGCCGTTGAACGAACCAGTTAAAGTGCCTGAATGGACAAGTTACTAATCCGCGGCGGCCAGCGTCTGGCCGGCGAAATCGCCATTTCCGGCGCCAAGAACGCGGCGCTGCCGATCCTGTGCGCCGGCCTGCTGACGGCCGAGCCCTTGCAGCTGTCGAACGTGCCGCGCCTGCACGACGTTGCCACCATGCTGAAGCTGCTGCGCCAGATGGGCGTGCGCGCGCAGCAGGACGGCGAATCGGTCACGCTCGACGCCAGCGCGGTGGAGCGGCTGGAAGCGCCCTACGAAATGGTGAAAACCATGCGCGCCTCGATCCTGGTGCTGGGGCCGCTCTTGGCGCGCTTCGGCGAGGCGCGGGTGTCGCTGCCGGGCGGCTGCGCGATCGGCTCGCGCCCGGTCGACCAGCACATCCGCGGCCTGCAGGCGATGGGCGCCGAGATCCACATCGAGGCCGGCTACATCCACGCCAAGGCCAAGCGCCTGAAGGGCGCGCGTATCGTGACCGACATGATCACCGTCACCGGCACCGAAAACCTGCTGATGGCGGCCACCCTGGCCGAAGGCGAGACGATCCTGGCCAACGCCGCGCGCGAGCCGGAGGTGACCGACCTCGCCCACCTGCTGGTGGCGATGGGCGCCAAGATCGAAGGCATCAACACCGACGTGCTGGTGATCCAGGGCGTCGAGCGCCTGCATGGCGCCACCCATGCGGTGATCCCGGACCGCATCGAGACCGGCACCTTCCTCTGTGCGGTGGCGGCCGCCGGCGGCGACGTCGTCCTGACCAACACCCGCGGCGACATCCTCGACGCCGCGCTCGACAAGCTGCGCGAAGCCGGCGTCATCCTGACCTCGGGCGCCGACTGGATCCGGGTGCAGATGGCGGCGCGGCCGAAGGCGGTCAGCTTCCGCACCACCGAATATCCGGGCTTCCCGACCGACATGCAGGCGCAGTTCATGGCGCTGAACGCGATCGCCGAAGGCTCCAGCCACGTCACCGAGACGATCTTCGAAAACCGTTTCATGCACGTGCAGGAAATGAACCGGCTCGGCGCCGACATCGATATCGAGGGCAACACCGCGATCGTGACCGGCGTCGGCCAGCTGGTCGGGGCGCCGGTGATGGCGACCGACCTGCGCGCCTCGGCGTCGCTGGTGATCGCCGGCCTGGTGGCACAGGGCGAGACGCTGATCGAACGCATTTATCATCTGGATCGCGGCTACGACCGCATGGAAGTCAAGCTGGCCGCCGTCGGCGCCAGGATCGAAAGAGTCAAATGAACCAAGCGAATCAAAAGACGGATGACGCCAACGATCAGCGCCAATTGACGCTGGCGCTGTCCAAGGGCCGCATTTTCGAGGAAACCCTGCCGTTGCTGGAAGCGGCCGGGATCCGCGTGCTGGAAGATCCGGAGACTTCGCGCAAGCTGATCCTCGCCACCAACGATGCGCAGCTGCGCGTGATCATCGTGCGCGCCTCGGACGTGCCGACCTACGTCCAGTACGGCGCGGCGGACTTCGGCGTGGCCGGCAAGGACGTGCTGTTCGAGCACGGCGGCGACGGCCTGTACCAGCCGATCGACCTCGGTATCGCCAAATGCCGGATGTCGGTCGCGGTGCCGGCCGGCTTCGACTACGCCCGCGCCGTGCGTCAGGGCGCGCGCCTGCGGGTGGCGACCAAGTATCTGCGCGCCGCGCGCGAACATTTCGCCGACAAGGGCGTGCACGTCGACCTGATCAAGCTGTACGGCTCGATGGAACTGGCGCCGCTGGTCGGCCTGGCCGACGCCATCGTCGACATGGTCAGCACCGGCAACACCTTGCGCGCCAACCACCTGGCCGAAGTCGAGCACATCATGGATATTTCGGCGCGCCTGATCGTCAACCAGGCCGCACTGAAGATGAAGCGCGAACGCCTGAAACCGATCCTCGACATGTTCGAACAGGCGACCCAGCAACGCGCCACCGAGGCGGCCCAGGCAGACGGATGACACCATGACCCCTAGCGTGACGACTCCCACTCCCATCGCGATTCGCAAGCTGGATTCGGCGCAAGCCGGTTTCGAGGCGCAACTGCGCGCGCTGCTGGCCTTCGAGGCCGGCGAGGACGCCGCGATCGACGCCGCCGCCGCCGCCATCCTGGCCGACGTCAAGGCGCGCGGCGACGCCGCCGTGCTCGAATACACGCAGCGCTTCGACCGCCTGCCGGCCGCCGGCATGGACGCGCTGGAAATCGGCCGCGCCGAAATGCAGGCGGCGCTGGATGGCCTGACGCCGGTGCGCCGCGCCGCGCTGCAAACCGCCGCCGAGCGCGTGCGCGCCTACCACCAGCGGCAAAAGGAAGAATGCGGCTCGGCCGGCTTTCTGTACACCGAAGCCGACGGCACCGTGCTCGGGCAGAAAGTCACGCCGCTCGACCGCGTCGGCATCTACGTGCCCGGCGGCAAGGCCGCCTATCCGTCTTCGGTGCTGATGAACGCGATCCCGGCCAAGGTGGCCGGCGTGGCCGACGTCATCATGGTGGTGCCGACTCCGGACGGCGTGAAGAATCCGCTGGTGCTGGCCGCCGCCGCGATTGCCGGCGTCGACCGCGCCTGGACCATCGGCGGCGCGCAAGCGGTCGGCGCGCTGGCCTACGGCACCGCGACGATTCCGCAAGTCGACAAGATCGTCGGTCCCGGCAATGCCTATGTCGCCGCCGCCAAGCGGCGCGTGTTCGGCACGGTCGGCATCGACATGATCGCCGGGCCGTCGGAAATCCTGATCATCTGCGACGGCAGCACCGACCCCGACTGGGTGGCGATGGACCTGTTTTCGCAGGCCGAGCATGACGAACTGGCGCAATCGATCTTGCTGTGCCCGGATGCCGCCTATATCGCCGCGGTCGAGGCCAGCCTCAACCGGCTGCTCGACGACATGCCGCGGCGCGACGTGATCCGCACTTCGCTCACCAACCGCGGCGCGCTGGTCCAGGTGCGCGACATGGACGAAGCCTGCGCGATCGCCAACCTGATCGCCGCCGAGCACCTGGAAATCTCGGCGCAGGCGCCGCAGCAGTGGGCCGACCAGATCCGCCACGCCGGCGCCCTGTTCCTCGGCCGCTTTTCCTCGGAGGCGCTGGGCGACTATTGCGCCGGACCCAACCACGTGCTGCCGACCTCGCGCACCGCGCGTTTTTCGTCGCCGCTCGGGGTCTACGATTTCCAGAAGCGCAGCAGCGTGATCGAGGTCAGCCAAGCCGGCGCGCAAACGCTGGGCCGGGTGGCCGCCGAACTGGCCTACGGCGAAGGCTGCAGGCGCATGCGCGCTCGGCCGAGTTCCGCTTGAAATGAGCCTGGCGTGACGAGCCCCTGGCGCAATCGCATTTTTTGCGAAGATGCGCTGGTGGGCATGGCGCGCATTCCGGACGGCGCGATCGATTTGCTGATCGCCGATCCGCCTTACGGCCTCGGCAAGGATTACGGCAACGATTCCGACAAGCTGGAAAGCGCGCGCTACCTGCACTGGATGGAGCAATGGATCGACGCCGCGCTGCCGAAGCTGAAAAGCAACGGCAGCCTGTACATCTTCCTGACCTGGCGCCATGCGCCGGAAGTGTTCGTGCTGCTGAAGCAGCGGCTGACCATGATCAACGAAATCATCTGGGACCGCCGGGTGCCGTCGATGGGCGGCGGCACCCGGCGCTTTTCCTCGGTGCACGACACGATCGGTTTTTTCGTCAAGGCGCGCGATTATTATTTCGACCTCGACGCGATCCGGGTGCCCTACGACGCCGCCACCAAGAAAGCCCGTTCGCGCTCGATCTTCGTCGGCGCCAAGTGGCTGGAGCTGGGGCACAACCCGAAGGACGTGTGGAGCGTGTCGCGCCTGCACCGCGAGCATCGCGAGCGCGCCGACCATCCGACCCAGAAGCCGCTGCAGATCGTCGAGCGCATGGTGCGCGCTTCGTGTCCGCCGGGCGGCATGGTGCTCGATCCGTTCATGGGCAGCGGCACCAGCGCGGTGGCCGCCAGGCGCTGCGGGCGCGAGTTCGTCGGCTTCGAGCTGAATGCCGAATATTGCGCGCTGAGCGAGCGCCGGCTGGCGGCGCTGGAGCGGGCACCGGGCGCATAGCGCTGCCAGCGCCCGTTGTCGCTCGATATGGGAGTATGTTGCATAAATGACCATTTCACATGCGAGATCGACGGTCTTGCATGGGAGTATATGTTTGATCCGGGCTGCGGAAAGAAGCCGACTAAGATTGGCGGCGGCGCCCGCGCCTTTGAAAACCAATTCGCCAACCAGCAAGCAGATGAATCGCCATGTCCCTGATTGAAAACATCATCCGTCCCGATGTCCGCGCGCTGGCCGCCTACCACGTGCCGGACGCGGCCGGCCTGGTCAAGCTGGATGCGATGGAAAATCCCTACCTGCTGCCGCCGGAACTGCGCGCCGAACTGGGGCAGCGCCTGGCCGAAGTCGCGCTGAACCGCTATCCGGTGCCGTCGTACGCCGAGCTGAAGGCGAAAATCCGCGAGCAGCTCGGCGTGCCGGCCGGCTTCGACGTGGTGCTCGGCAACGGCTCGGACGAATTGATTGCGATGCTGTCGCTCGCCTGTGCCCGGCCACGACCTGCCGCCGCAGCAGAGGCCGAAAGTGCTGGCGCCGGTGCCGGGCTTCGTCATGTACCAGATGTCGGCGCAGTTCGCCGGGCTGGACTTCGTCGGCGTGCCGCTGCGCGCCGATTTCACGCTGGACCGTGCGGCGATGCTGGCCGCGATCGCCGCGCAGCGGCCGGTCATCACTTGGCTGGCCTATCCCAACAATCCGACCGGCACGCTGTTCGACGCCGACGACATGGCGGCGATCCTGCGCGCGGTCGGCGACACCGGCATCGTGGTGGTCGACGAAGCCTACCAGCCGTTCGCCCAGGCCAGCTTCATGCCGCGCCTGGCGGAGTTCGACAACCTGGTGGTGCTGCGCACCGTCTCCAAGCTCGGCCTGGCCGGCATCCGCCTCGGCTACATGGCCGCCAGCGCGGCGCTGCTGGCGGAATTCGAAAAGCTGCGGCCGCCCTACAATATCAATGTGCTGACCGAAGCCGCCGCCGCGTTCGTGCTCGAGCATGGCGCCGTGCTGGACCAGCAGGCCGCCGCGCTGCGCGCCGCGCGCGCGCAAATGGCGGCGGCGCTGGCGGCGCTGCCCGGGGTTCAGGTGTTTCCGTCGGCGGCCAATTTCCTGCTGCTGCGCGTGCCGCAGGCGGACGCCGTGTTCGCCCGTTTGCTGGCACATAAGGTGCTCGTCAAAAATGTCGGTAAAATGCATCCGTTGCTGGAGAACTGCTTGCGCGTGACCGTCGGCACGGCGCAGGAAAACGCGCTGTTCCTGGATGCCTTCGCTGCTTCTCTTTCATCATAAATCCTGTATCGGTTCAATCATGTCCAACATATCCGCCGCATTGGCACCCCGTCGCGCCGAAGTCGCCCGCAACACCAACGAAACGCAGATCCGCGTCGCCATCAACCTCGACGGCAGCGGCCAGCAAAAGCTGAATACCGGCGTGCCTTTCCTCGACCACATGCTGGACCAGATCGTGCGCCACGGCCTGATCGACATCGAGGTCGAGTGCCACGGCGACTTGCATATCGACGCCCACCACACGGTGGAAGACGTCGGCATCACGCTCGGCCAGGCCTTCGCCAAGGCGGTCGGCGACAAGAAGGGCCTGCGCCGCTACGGCCACGCCTACGTGCCGCTGGACGAGGCGCTGTCGCGCGTGGTGGTCGATTTTTCCGGCCGCCCCGGACTCGAATTCCACGTGCCGTTCACGCGCGCCATGATCGGCGGCTTCGACGTCGACCTGACGCGCGAATTCTTCCAGGGCTTCGTCAACCATGCGCTGGTGACCTTGCACATCGACAACCTGCGCGGCAACAACGCCCACCATCAGTGCGAAACCGTATTCAAGGCCTTCGGCCGCGCCCTGCGCATGGCGATCGAACACGATCCGCGCATGGCCGGCACGATCCCCTCGACCAAGGGCAGCCTATAGTGGACGGCTTGAAGCTGTTCGTGGCATTGCTGGCACTGGTCAATCCGCTGGGTGCGGTGCCGATCTTCATTTCGCTGACGGACCAGTACTCCCGTCTCGAGCGGCGCAAGACGATCATCACGGCCGCCACCAGCGTCGCCGTGGTGATCGCGGTGTCGGGCGTGCTGGGACAGCAGATCATCGATTTTTTCGGCATCTCGATTGGCTCGCTGCAGGTCGGCGGCGGCCTGATCATTTTGCTGACCGCGTTGAACATGCTGAACGCCAAGGCCGGCGGCGCGCGCAGCACGCCGGAAGAAGAAACGGAAGCCGAAACCAAGCCCAACATCGGCGTGGTGCCGCTGGCGATTCCGTTCCTGACCGGGCCCGGCGCCATCAGCACGGTGATCGTCTACGCCCACGAAATGCACGGCTGGCTGCAATACCTGGGGCTGCTGCTGGCGGCGATCGCGATGGCGGCGCTGGTGATGCTGGCCTTGTCGATGGCCGGACGCATCGCTCGTCTGCTGGGGCAGACCGGGATCAACGTCGCGACCCGCCTGATGGGGCTTGATCCTGTCGGCGCTGGCGGTGGAAATCATCGCCAACGGCCTGGTGCGCTTGCTGCCGGTGCTTGCCGGTCCGGCTTGATTTATATACTCCTGTTGCCGGGGCTTTATCTCGGGCATAAACAGGCATAATTTTTCATATACTCCTTTACGAAACAGAAGCCCTCAGAATGAAGACGATCGCGATTGTTGATTACGGCATGGGCAACCTGCGCTCGGTGGCGCAAGCCTTGCGCCACGTGGCGCCGCAGGCGGACGTGCGGATTTCCAGCGACGTCGCCGAAATCCGCGCCGCCGAACGCATCGTGCTGCCGGGCCAGGGCGCGATGCCGGACTGCATGCGCAGCCTGCGCGAATCCGGGCTGCAGGACGCGGTGCTGGAAGCGGCGCGCAGCAAGCCGCTGTTCGGCGTCTGCGTCGGCGAACAGATGCTGTTCGACTGGAGCGAGGAAGGCGTCGAAGGCGTCGGCACCCCCGGCCTCGGCTTGCTGCCCGGAAAGGTCGTGCGCTTCCGGCTCGACGGCCGCCTGCAGGCCGACGGTTCGCGCTTCAAGGTGCCGCAGATGGGTTGGAACCGGGTGCGGCAGGCAATGTCCCATCCGCTGTGGAGCGGCATTGCCGACGACAGCTATTTCTATTTCGTGCATAGTTACCACGCGGCACCGGAGAATCCAGCGCATATCGCCGGCAACACCGAATACGGCGAGTGGTTCAGTTGCGCGGTGGCGCGTGATAATATTTTTGCGACCCAGTTCCATCCTGAAAAAAGCGCCGCCACCGGCTTGCGCTTGTACAAGAATTTCGTCGACTGGAACCCGTAAACCGCAAGCCGATGGCACACTGCCGATTTCCTTCCACGATTTCACCACTTTTTTTCAAGTTATCCCACTTGCCATGCTGCTGATACCTGCCATCGACCTCAAAGACGGTCATTGCGTGCGCCTGAAACAGGGCGATATGGACCAAGCCACCGTGTTTTCCGAAGATCCGGCCGAAATGGCGCGCCACTGGCTGGCGCAGGGCGCGCGGCGGCTGCACCTGGTCGACCTGAACGGCGCCTTCGCCGGCAAGCCGAAAAACGGCGCGGCGGTGAAGGCGATTCTGGGCGCGGTGCGCGACTATGCGGCCGAGCACGACGTCGACGAAATCCCGGTGCAGCTGGGCGGCGGCATCCGCGACCTCGACACCATCGAGCGCTACCTGGACGGCGGCCTGTCCTACATCATCATCGGCACCGCGGCGGTCAAGAACCCGGGCTTCCTGCACGACGCCTGCAGCGCCTTCCCGGGCCAGATCATCGTCGGCCTCGACGCCAAGGGCGGCAAGGTGGCGACCGACGGCTGGAGCAAGCTGTCCGGCCACGAAGTGATCGACCTGGCGCGCAAGTTCGAGGACTACGGCTGCGAAGCGATCGTCTACACCGACATCGGCCGCGACGGCATGATGGGCGGCGTCAACATCGAAGCCACCGTCAAGCTGGCGCAGAGCATGACGATCCCGGTGATCGCTTCGGGCGGCGTGCACACCATCAAGGACGTCGAAGCGCTGTGCGCGGTGCAGGATGAAGGCATCGAGGGCGTGATCTGCGGCCGCTCGATCTACGAAGGCACGCTGGATTTGCGCTCGGCGCAGCAGCGCGCCGACGAATTGAGCCCGGAGGCCGACCTCTCCGAAGAATCGGAAACAGACCAGCCATGACGCTTGCCAAACGCATCATTCCCTGCCTCGACGTCACCGCCGGGCGCGTCGTCAAGGGCGTCAACTTCGTCGAGCTGCGCGACGCCGGCGATCCGGTCGAGATCGCGCGTCGCTACGACGAACAGGGCGCCGACGAACTGACCTTCCTCGACATCACCGCCACTTCCGACGGCCGCGACCTGATCCTGCAACATCATCGAGGCGGTGGCCTCGCAGGTGTTCATCCCGTTGACGGTGGGCGGCGGCGTGCGCGTGGTCGAGGACGTGCGGCGCCTGCTCAACGCCGGCGCCGACAAGGTCAGCATCAACACCTCGGCCGTGACCAATCCGCAGCTGGTGTTCGAGGCCGCGCAGAAGCACGGCTCGCAATGCATCGTGGTGGCGATCGACGCCAAGAAAACCGGCGACCAGCAGTGGGAAGTGTTCACCCACGGCGGCCGCACCCGCACCGGGCTCGACGTCGTCGACTGGGCGCGCAAGATGGCGCATCTGGGCGCCGGCGAAATCCTGCTGACCAGCATGGACCGCGACGGCACCAAAAGCGGCTTCGACCTGGAACTGACGCGCGCCGTGTCGGACGCGGTCTCGATCCCGGTGATCGCCTCGGGCGGCGTCGGCGGCCTGCAGGACCTGGCCGACGGCATCAAGCTCGGCCGCGCCGACGCGGTGCTGGCCGCCAGCATCTTCCATTACGGCCAGCACACGGTGCAGGAGGCGAAACGCTTCATGGCCGAGCAGCAGATTCCGATGAGGCTGACATGCCCCTGAGCGGCAAATGGCTGAGCAAGGTGAAGTGGGACGAGCACGGCCTGGTGCCGGTGATCGCGCAGGAAGTCGGCTCGAACGATGTCCTGATGTTCGCCTGGATGAACCGCGAGGCGCTGGCGCAGACCGTCGCCAGCTGGCGAAGCGGTCTACTGGAGCCGCTCGCGCAAGAAGCTGTGGCACAAGGGCGAGGAATCCGGCCATGTGCAGAAGGTGCATGAAATCCGCCTCGATTGCGACGAAGACGTGGTGCTGCTGAAGGTCGAGCAGCGCGGCGGCATCGCCTGCCACACCGGCCGCCACGCCTGCTTTTTCCAGAAGCTGGAAGGCGAGGGCAGCGAACATGAATGGCATACCGTGGAGCCGGTGCTGAAAGACCCGGCCAGCATTTACAAGGCAAACGAAAATCATGAGTGACACCTTGCGCCGCCTGGCCGAAGTGATCGAATCGCGCAAGCCGGCCAATGGCGGCGACCCGGAAAAATCCTATGTCGCCCGGCTGTTCGCCAAGGGCGACGATGCGATCCTGAAAAAAATCGGCGAGGAAGCGACCGAAACAGTGATGGCAGCCAAGGACGCGCGCGCCGGCGGCGAGCGCTCCAAGCTGCTCTACGAATGCGCCGATCTCTGGTTCCACTCGATGATCATGCTGGCGCAGTTCGAGCTGACGCCGCAGGACGTGCTGGACGAACTGGCGCGGCGCGAAGGCATTTCGGGCATCGAGGAAAAGGCCAATCGCAAGCTGCAGCAGCGCGAGCACGCGGAGCGCAAGGACTAGCGGCAATACGACTCAACGGATGCACATGGGGGAAAGTTTGGACAACTGCATTTTTTGCAAGATCGGGCAGAAACAGATTCCGTCGGAAATCATTTACGAGAATGACGAGTTCATGGCGTTTCACGACATCAACCCGGCGGCGCCGATTCATTTCCTGATCATTCCGAAGCAGCATATTCCGATGCTGCCGGATTGCGACGAACGCCATCTCGGCATGCTCGGGCACATGACGCTGCTCGGCCAGCAACTGGCCGAGGAGCAGGGCTGCGGCGTCAAGGTCGACGCCGACGGCAACCGCAGCGGCGGCTACAAGACGCTGTTCAACGTCGGTCCCGACGGCGGCCAGGAGGTGTACCATCTGCATATGCACATCATTGGCGGTCCGCGTCCGTGGCGTGGCCAGCGATAACCGTAATCGGCAGCGTCAATCGCTTGACATGAAAGCGCTTTAAAATGGCGTAATCCCCGTTACTGTCGACGGCCAAATTCATATCGGGACGGCGTCCCGCAAGGAGAGAAACATGGGTTCATTTAGTATCTGGCACTGGCTGATCGTGCTGGTGATCGTGATGTTGGTATTCGGTACCAAAAAGTTGGGCAACATGGGCAGCGATCTGGGCAAGGCGGTCAAGGGTTTCAAGGATGGCGTGAAAGGCGCGGAAGAGGAGACCCAGGCCCCAAAACCCAGCGCGCCGCCGTCGCAAGTCGCCGATCAGACCACGATCGACGTGCAAGCCCGCGAAAAAGAAAAATCCGGAAGCTGACAGGCCGTGTTGGCGCCCGTCTGATGTCCGCCGCCGCGATGCAGTGCCGGGCATGTCGCCCACTATTATTGCTCCACTGCCATGATTGATATCGGCCTCACAAAAATCGCGCTGATCGGCGTGGTCGCCCTGGTGGTGATCGGCCCCGAGAAGTTGCCTACCGTGGCGCGCATGGCCGGTTCGCTGTTCGGCCGCGCGCAGCGCTACATCAACGAGGTCAAGTCGGAAGTCAGCCGCGAAATCGAGCTGGAAGAACTGCGCAAGATGCAAAAGGATGTGCAGGAAGCGGCCAGCGACGTCGAGCAGAGCATTGCCAAAAGCATGGCCGAAACCGAGCAATCGCTGAACGCCGCCTGGAACGACACGCCGGCCGCCAGCGAAGCCGAGGATTCGGTGTACACACCCTTCGATCTCGATGCGCCGGCAGCCAAGGCGAAGAGCTTTCGCAAGAAAAAGCTGGCGCACAGTTCGGCGGTGCCGTCCTGGTACAAGCGCCAGAACGGCCGCCGGGTGCGGGTCATTTCCGGCGCCGCACGCGTGGCCCGCTACCGTCCCGCCAGCGGCAAATCGCCGGCCTTCTTTCATTGATGCCGCCGCTTCCGCTCTCCGCTGCGGCATCCGGGTGGAGGACGGGATGCCGGTACCGGGCGCCACGCGGCGAACGTTCGCTTTCGAATTCCATTTTTGCCGTTCCCAATGACTGAAGAACAGAAACCCGCCGGCGCGGAAGATACTTTCATCTCGCATCTGATCGAGCTGCGCAACCGCATCATGAAGGCCTCGGTGGCGATCATCGTGGTGTTCGTCTGCCTGATGCCATGGGCGGCCGACATTTACGATCTGCTGGCACATCCGATGATGGTGGCACTGCCGGCCGGCAGCAAGATGATCGCCACCGGCGTCATCACGCCGTTCCTGATCCCGGTCAAGGTGACCTTGCTGGTGGCATTCATCATCTCCCTGCCGTGGGTGCTGTACCAGATGTGGGCGTTCGTCGCGCCTGGCCTGTACGCCCATGAACAGCGGCTGGTGGCGCCGCTGGTGGTGTCGTCGTCGCTGCTGTTTATCGTCGGCATCGCCTTCTGTTACTTCCTGGTATTCGGCGTCGTCTTCAAATTCATCAACAACTTCGCGCCACATTCGATTTCAGTGGCGCCGGACATCGACAGCTATTTCGGCTTCGTGATGACAATGTTCCTGGCCTTCGGCATCACCTTCGAAGTGCCGGTGATCGTGATCGTGCTGGTGCGCATGGGCCTGGTCTCGGTGGAAAAGCTGAAGCAGATCCGACCCTACGTGATCGTCGGCGCCTTCGTCGTGGCGGCGGTGGTGACGCCGCCGGACGTGATGAGCCAGATGCTGCTGGCCTTGCCGCTGTGCCTGTTGTACGAGGTGGGCTTGCTGCTGGCGCCGCTGTTCGTGAGGATGACGCGGGCGCCGGAAGAAACTGCCTGAGGCGGCCGCCGGCAGCCTATTGGGCGCTGCGCAGCCAGGCGATCAGGGGCCAAGCATCGCGGAAGCCGGACAGCAGCTGCGCCTGCAGCTCTTCCGGCGCCATCCGATCGAGCGCCAGCTCGCGGGCCACGATGAAGCTCTTCAGGCGCACATAATCGGCATGCGGACTGTCGGCTCGAAAATCCTTTGGGCGGCCGCGTCAGCTTGTCGCGCTGGCGCAGGTCGCCATAGGCGGCGCGCAGCTTCCGGTTGTTCAATACTTTTGCAAATCCCGCGCTGTCTGCGACCAACTGGCGGCGGATGACGCGCAGGCGATCCGCCGGCGGCATGTATTCGCCGCCGGCAATCATCAGCAGGCCGTCGGCATTGATGTGGAAGTAATACATCGGGCCGCCGCCCTGGCTCGGCTTTTTCAGGCCGCTGGCCGTGATGGCGGCGGAAAACGTGGTTTTGTACGGGCTTTTGTCGTGCGAAAAGCGGATGTCGCGGTTGATGCGAAACAGCGCTTTCTTCGGGTTGCAGTCGGCCACCGCCGGATCGAAGCTGCGCGATACCGGCGATGAGCTGGGTCACCAGCTGCAGGAATTCCATCCGCAAGATATCGTAGCGCGGCCTGTTCATCACGAACCAGGCGCGCTGGTTGTTCTCCGCCAGTTCGGCCAGGAAGCGGGTCAGGTCGCGGATATGCATCGGTGTCGAAGCGTGGTTGTGGGAGGCGTCAATGCGGCTATTTTTCCTACCGCGCCGCATTCGGCCGTTTGCCGACCACCACGCTCAGCGCCGCTTCGCGCCCCTTGCGCAGCACCTTCATTTCCGCGCGCTCGCCGGGCGCCAGTTGCGCGATCAGGTTCAGCATTTCGGTGGTGTCGTTGACCGGCTTGCCGTTGATCGCCACCAGGATGTCGCCCGGCTTCATGCCGGCCTTGTCCGCCGGCCCATTCTTCAGGACGCCGGCGATGATGGCGCCGGTTTTCGTGTTCAGGCCGAAGCTTTCCGCCAGCTCCGGCGTGATGTCCTGCGGCTCGACGCCGATCCAGCCGCGCACCACCTGCCCGGTCTTGATGATCGAATCCATCACCGTCTTGACGGTCGATACCGGGATCGCAAAGCCGATGCCGAGCGAGCCGCCGCTGCGCGAGTAGATCGCGGTATTGATGCCGAGCAGATTGCCGTTGGTATCGATCAGGGCGCCGCCCGAGTTGCCGGGATTGATGGCGGCGTCGGTCTGGATGAAGTTCTCGAAGGTATTGATGCCGAGGTGGCTGCGCCCGAGCGCCGAGATGATGCCCATGGTCACCGTCTGGCCGACGCCGAACGGGTTGCCGATCGCCAGCACCACGTCGCCGACCCGCGCCTGTTCGGCATGGCCGAGGGTGATCGCCGGCAGGTTCGGCAGCGTGATCTTGACTACCGCGAGGTCGGTCTCGGGATCGGCGCCGACCACCTTGGCGGCGGCCTTGCGGCCGTCGGCCAGCGCCACCTCGATTTCGTCGGCCGCTTCGACCACGTGGTTATTGGTAAGGATATAGCCTTCCGGGCTGACGATCACGCCGGAGCCGAGGCTGAACTGCTTCTCTTCCTGTTCGCCGAAGCGGTCGCCGAAAAATTTGCGGAAGAAAGGATCGTCGAGGAAGGGGTTTTGCGGTTGCCGGGCTTCCTTGGTCGTGAAGATGTTCACCACCGACGGCATCGCCCGTTTGGCGCCGTCGCGGTACGAACCCTGGCCCGGCGTTGCGATCGGCGCTTCCTGCATCGGCACCGGGGAAGACGAAACCGGCACACCGGGCAGGCGGCCGAACAGACTTGGGCCCCAGCCCGGTTTCAAGGTCGCTACAATGAACCAGATCGCCAAAATGATGGTGACGGTTTGCGCAAACAACAGCCAGAGACGTCGCATAAGATGTCAAAAAACGGGAAAGAAAATGGGTCGGAAAACGGTCGGAAGGGAAGAGCTTACGCAATATTTGGCGCAGGCATTAGATATTACACAATATCGCGATTATTGCCCGAACGGCTTGCAGGTGGAGGGGCGCCCGCAGATCGCAAGGCTGGTCAGCGGCGTCACCGCCAGCCAGGCGCTGATCGAGGCCGCCATTGCCGCAGAACGCCGATGCGATCCTGGTGCATCACGGCTATTTCTGGCGCGGCGAGGATGCACGCGTCATCGGCCAGAAGCATAGACGGCTGAAACGGCTGCTGGTGGAGGACATCAACCTGTTTGCCTATCACTTGCCGCTCGACATGCACCCGGAATGGGGCAACAACGCGCAATTGGCGCGGCAGCTCGGATTGACGGCGCAGGCCCGGTTCGGCGAGAGCAACCTGGGCTGGCTGGGAGTCGCCGCCGATCCCGCGCTGCGCACCGTCGGCGACCTGGCGCACAGGGTCGAGGCGCGCCTGGGCCGGATGCCGCTGCTGATCGGCGATCCGGCGCAGCCGCTGGCATCCATCGGCTGGTGTACCGGCGCCGCCCAGGATTTGCTGGGCGCCGCGATCGACGGCCGGCGCCAGCGTCTACCTGAGCGGCGAAATCTCGGAGCCGACAGTGCATCTGGCGCGCGAATCGGGCGTCGCCTATCTGGCCTGCGGCCATCACGCGACCGAACGTTATGGCGTGCAGGCGTTGGGCGAGCATCTGGCGCAGCGTTTCGGGCTGCAGCACCATTTTATCGATATCCCCAATCCGGTTTGAGGGCTGTGCCCCGCTGCGGCGCCGGCAATAGAAAGGGCGCCTGCGGACCGCTCCGCGCTGGGCGCCGGCCGCGGAAATTCAATGCCGAAGTAGCTGACAACTTGAAACACCTTTAAAACGATGGTTGGCTCCGTTATAATCTAAGGTTGCTAGAAGTTTCGTTCAGATTTCGCATTTGACTGATTGGGGTTGGTATGAGTAACGAAAAGCAGGTCGATCCGGCCGACGTGGCGTGCTCTCGCAACATGTGCGGCGGGCGGAGTGGCCGGAGTGGCGACGGCGGGAGCCTTTGTGTCGCACCTTCCAGCCGTCCGAGCGGGCCAAGGCTGCCGGCGCGCCGGTCGAGGTGGATATCTCCGACCTTGCAGCCGGCGAGATGAAAACGGTCGAATGGCGCGGCAAGCCGGTCTGGATTCTGAAGCGCTCGCCGGAAATGCTCGCCTCGCTGAAGAAGACTGACAGCGAAGTCGCCGACCCCAATTCCGATCGCACTCAGTACGCGGTGACGCCGGAGTACGCGCACAACGAATACCGCTCGATCAAGCCGGAACTGCTGGTGGCGGTCGGCATCTGCACCCACCTGGGCTGTTCCCCGATCGCCAAATTCCAGCCCGGCGCCCAACCGTCGCTGCCGGACGACTGGCAAGGCGGCTTTCTGTGCCCCTGCCACGGCTCCACCTTCGACCTGGCCGGCCGCGTGTTCAAGAACAAGCCGGCGCCCGACAACCTCGAGGTGCCGCGCTATATGTTCTGACGGCGACACCAAGCTGGTGATCGGCAAAGACGAGAAAGGCGAGGCATAATCATGGCATTCCAAGAAAAAAAACTGCCCGCCGACGCGCCGCTGGCCGACAAGGCGCTGAACTGGGTCGACGCCCGCTTCCCGCTGTCCGCCAGCTTGGAAAGACCAGTGTCGGCAAGTACTACGCGCCGAAGAACTTCAACTTCTGGTACGTCTTCGGCTCGCTGGCGATGCTGGTGCTGGTGATCCAGATCGTCACCGGCATTTTCCTGATCATGCACTACAAGCCGGACGCCGACCTGGCCTTCGCTTCGGTCGAATACATCATGCGCGACGTGCCCTGGGGCTGGCTGGTGCGCTACATGCACTCGACCGGCGCCTCGGCCTTCTTCATCGTGGTCTATCTGCACATGATGCGCGGCCTGCTGTACGGCTCCTACCGCAAGCCGCGCGAACTGATCTGGCTGTTCGGCTTCGGCATCTTCCTGTGCCTGATGGCCGAGGCCTTCTTCGGCTACCTGCTGCCGTGGGGCCAGATGTCGTACTGGGGCGCGCAGGTGATCGTCAACCTGTTCGGCGCGATCCCCTTCATCGGTCCTGACCTGTCGCTGTGGATCCGCGGCGACTACGTGGTGTCCGATGCCACCCTGAACCGCTTCTTCTCGTTCCACGTGATCGCGATCCCGCTGGTGCTGCTCGGCCTGGTGGTGGCGCACATCGTCGCGCTGCACGAAGTGGGTTCGAACAATCCGGACGGCATCGAGATCAAGGAAAACACCGGACGCCGAACGGCATCCCGCTCGACGGCATCCCTTCGCATCCGTACTACACGGTGCATGACGTGTTCGGCGTCGTCGGTGTTCCTGATCGTCTTCTCGGCGGTCGTCTTCTTTGCGCCGGAAATGGGCGGCTACTTCCTCGAGTACAACAACTTCATGCCGGCCGATCCGCTGAAGACGCCGCCGCACATCGCGCCGGTCTGGTACTTCACGCCGTTCTACTCGGTCCTGCGCGCCACCACCTCGGACTTCATGTATGGGCTGATTGCCGGCATCGCCGCTTACGTCGCCCTGATTTTCGTGGGCACGAAGTTGCGCAGCACGGTGCAAGGGCGCGATCGCGGTGATCGGCCTGGCGGTGATCGTCGGCATGCTGGTATTCGATGCCAAATTCTGGGGCGTGGTGCTGATGGGCGTCTCGGTGGTGATCCTGGCCGCTCTGCCCTGGCTGGACCATTCGCCGGTCAAGTCGATCCGCTATCGTCCCGACTGGCACAAGTACGTGTATGCCGCTGTTCGGCATCGCCTTCCTGGTGCTCGGCTATCTGGGCACCTTGCCGCCGACCGCCGGCCGTACGCTGGTGTCGCAGATCTGCACCTTCGTGTACTTCGGCTTCTTCCTGTTGATGCCGTGGTGGAGCCCGATGGGCACATTCAAGCCGGTGCCGGACCGTGTCACGTATCCAGCCGCACTAAGCCGCGAAGGGATAAGAGAATCATGAAATTGCTGAAAAAACTGATTGCGGCGCTGGCCTTGCTGCCGGCACTGGCGCTGGCTGCCGATGGCGGCTATCCGCTCGATCGGGCACCGGACCGCACGCGCGACATCGCGTCGCTGCAAAACGGCGCCAAGCTGTTCGTCAACTACTGCCTGAACTGCCATTCCGCCTCCTCCATGCGCTACAACCGCATGCGCGACATCGGCCTGACCGAAGAGCAGATCAAGAACAATCTGCTGTTCACCTCGGACAAGGTCGGCGCATTGATGACGGTCGCCATGACGCCGGCGGACGCGCAAGGATTGGTTCGGCGCCACGCCGCCGGACCTGTCGGTGATCGCGCGCGCCAAGGCTTCGGAAGCGGGTTCCGGTTCGGACTATCTGTACACTTATCTGCGCACCTTCTACAAGGACGATACGCGCCCGACCGGCTGGAACAATCTGGTCTTTCCGAACGTGGCCATGCCGCATGCGTTGTGGGAACTGCAAGGCGTGCGTACGGTCAAGTTTGTCGAGCAGAAAGATCCGCACGAGGAAGGCAAGACGATCCACAAGTTCGACGGCTTCGAGCAAGTCAAGCCCGGCACCTTGAGCGCGCTCGAATACGATAACGCGGTGGCCGACCTGGTTTCCTACATGACATGGATGGCCGAACCGATCCAGGAAACGCGCAAGCGCCTCGGCGTCTGGGTGTTGTTGTTTCTGTTCCTGTTCCTGTTCCTGGCATGGCGCCTGAACGCCGCCTACTGGAAAGACGTCAAATAGTACGGGCGTCATTCCGGAAGAGGTTTTGATTGGGTTGAATTCGTCCGCAATCCGCGGACGTGTGTTTCAGGGTGAGCCGCCACACGTCTCACCCTTTTGTTTCTAAGGAACTATAAAAATGATGGTTCTCTATTCGGGCACGACCTGCCCCTTCTCGCAACGCTGCCGCCTGGTCCTGTTCGAAAAAGGCATGGACTTCGAAGTGCGCGATGTCGACCTGTTCAACAAGCCGGAAGACATTTCGACGATGAATCCCTACGGCCAGGTGCCGATCCTGGTCGAACGCGACCTGATCCTGTACGAGTCGAACATCATCAACGAATACATCGACGAGCGCTTTCCGCATCCGCAGCTGATGCCGGCCGATCCGCTGATGCGTGCGCGGGCGCGCCTGATGCTGTTCAATTTCGAGAAAGAGCTGTTCGTCCACGTCCATACGCTGGAAAACGACAAGGGCCGCGGCTCGGAAAAGACCCAGGAAAAGGCGCGCGCTGAAATCCGCGATCGCCTGACGACGCTGGCGCCGCTGTTCCTGAAGAACAAGTACATGCTGGGCGACGAATTCTCGATGCTCGACGTGGCGATCGCGCCGCTGCTGTGGCGCCTCGACCATTACGGCATCGATCTGTCGAAGACCGCGGCGCCGCTGATGAAATACGCCGAGCGCATTTTCTCGCGGCCGGCGTACATCGAAGCGCTGACCCCGTCGGAAAAGGTGATGCGCCGCTAGCTTTTGTCCGTCTCGGCCACCGCGCATTACCGTTCGGCATTGCGCGCTGCCTGAGACGGCCGAAATCTTGAGCGCCCCTCAGCCATAAAACCATGCCCGAAATTTCCACCAAGCCTTATCTCCTGCGCGCCATTTACGAATGGTGTACCGACAACGGCTACACCCCGTATGTGGCGGCGATGGTCGATGCCAATACCCGCGTGCCGATGCAGTTCGTCAAGAACGGCGAGATCGTGCTGAACATCAGTTTCGAAGCCACTAGCGGCCTCAAGCTCGACAACGACTCGATCCATTTCAGCGCCCGCTTCGGCGGCGTCTCGCGCGACGTGCTGGTGCCGGTCGACAACGTGATCGCCATCTATGCGCGCGAGAACGGGCAGGGCATGGCATTTGAAGTGCCCAAGGCGACTGGCGCATCGATACCGCCGCCGGAAGAATCGGCCGAAGATACGGCGCCGCCGGCACCGTCCGCTCCGACGCTGAGTTCGGTTCCTTCCGAGTCGGCCGGCACCACCGCGCCGGAACCGGATGGCGATCCGGAACCGCCAAAAAAAGGCGGCAGGCCGACATTGACCCGCATCAAATAACGTACAATACCGCTCGTTCGAATTTGCCGGCTTAGCTCATCTGGTAGAGCACATGATTTGTAATCATGGGGTGGCGGGTTCAAGTCCTGCAGCCGGCACCAATCCATTCCAACAAAAAGTCCAGTCCGCAAGGCTGGACTTTTTGTTTGGGGCGCGAAGAACAGAAACTGGAAAGCTCTGGCAGCGATCTCCCTATGCCGATTGCGGGAAGTGCGCAGTCGGCAGAGGTGGCGTCGCGACAGTCGTCCGCCATGCCGGTTGCGCCTGGAGGCGGCTGTTTCGGACAAAAACAAGGGAGTATCCAATAATTCCGCTTGTTTTTCGTGCGATATGAGCAAGTGATGGCGGGAGTATATGCTGTCATCAACGCTTTTGAAATCCCGGATCCCACACGCCATGTCCGAGCCGCAAGCCGCGACGTGCGAATTTGGTCACCTGCCATAGGTGAGCCGCGGCGGCAAGCCTTCGGCGCTATTGGCAAGGGGCCGTTCGGCGCCGCCGGATAGCCCGCGGTCGGCAATTGCCGATTTTTCCGCTACCCCAGATTCCTGGCTTGCTCGCGCAAGGCGAATTTCTGGATCTTGCCCGTCGCGGTTTTCGGCAACGGTCCGAAAATCACGGTGCGCGGAATCTTGAAGCCGGCCAGCCGTTGGCGGCAGAAAGCGATGATGTCATCGGCGCTGGCTTGTTGGCCTTCCTTGAGCGTGACGAAGGCGCACGGGGTTTCGCCCCATTTCGAATCAGGCCGGGCCACGACTGCCGCTTCCAGCACCGCCGGATGCGCGTACAGGGCATCCTCGACCTCGACCGTGGAGATGTTTTCGCCGCCGGAAATCACGATGTCCTTGGCGCGATCCTTGACCTGGATGTAGCCATCGGGATGCACCACGCCCAAGTCCCCGCTGTGAAACCAGCCGCCGGCGAAGGCTTCCGCCGTCGCCGCCGGATTGCGAAGATAGCCCTTCATCACAGTATTACCGCGCATCATGATTTCGCCCATGGTGCTGCCGTCGGCCGGCACCGGCTCCAGCGTGGCCGGATCGAGCACGCGCACCTGTTCCATATTGTGCTTGCGCACGCCGATGCGGGACTTGAGAGTGGCGCGTTCGGCCATCGGCAAGGCATTCCATTCCTCGTGCCAGGCGCAGCTGACCGACGGGCCGTAGGTCTCGGTCAAGCCATAGAGATGGGTGACGCTGATCCCCAGCGCTTCCATGGCGGCGATGATGGCGGCGGGCGGTGGTGCGCCGCCGGTCTGCACTTCGACCGGATGCGATATCGCGACCTGCACTTGCGGCGGCGCGTTGGCGAGCATGTTCAAGATCACCGGGGCGGCGCAGAAGTAATCGACGCGATGCGTGGCGATCGCCTCGAAAATGGCCGGGGCTTCCACCCGCCGCAGGCAGACATTGGTGCCGGCCAGCACCGCCATGGTCCACGGGAAACACCAGCCGTTGCAATGGAACATCGGCAGCGTCCACAGATAGACCGCATGCTGGCGCATGTTCGAGGCCAGGACGTTGCCGACCGCGTTCAGGTAGGCGCCGCGATGGTGATAGACGACGCCCTTGGGATTGCCGGTGGTGCCGGAAGTGTAGTTGAGGCACAGCGATTGCCATTCGTCTTCCGGCCAGTCGTAGGGCTCGTCGGCGCTGCCGCCGGCTAGGAAGGCTTCGTATTCGCAGTCGCCGAGACGCTCGCCGGGGCCGGTGTAGACCGGGTCGTCGATATCGATCACGCGTATCGGTCGCGCGAGCTTGGCAAGGACCTTTTTCACGGTGGCCGAGTATTCGCGGTCTGTAAACAATATCGCGGCGCCGCTGTGCTCGAGGATGAAGGCCAGCGTGTCGGCGTCGAGCCGGGTATTGAGCGCATTCAATATGGCGCCAGCCATCGGCACGCCGAAGTGCGCTTCGTACAGCGCCGGGATGTTCGGCGCCAGCACGGCGACGATGTCGCCGCGCCGCACGCCGGCGCGCTTCAGGGCCGAGGCCAGCCGGCGGCAGCGCAGATAGGTCTGGCGCCAGGTATGGCGCTGCGCGCCGTGAATGACGGCCAGCCGCTCCGGATAGACGGCGGCGGCGCGTTCGATGAAGTTCAGCGGCGACAGCGCCACATGATTGGCGGCATTCGGCTCGAGGCCGGCTTCCTGGCGGATGGGCGAAGTAGTCATGGTGTCTGCGCGAAGAGAGAGCGGAGGGTTTGGCGTTGGTTCAGCCGGGGTCGGCCATGGCGCGCTGTGCGCATGCCCAGCCGAGTTCCGCCAAGGGTTGCGCCTTGAGCCCCATCTGTACGGCGTCGGCGGCATTGGCGTTACCGTCGCGCGCGCGGCCGGCGATGCCCTGCAGGATCGCAGCGATGCGGAACAGGTTGTAGGCCAGGTAAAAATCCCAGTGCGCGATGCCGGTGCGTCCGGTATGGCGGCAATAGGCGGCAATGTAAGACTGCTCGTCGGGAAGGCCAAGCGCTGCCAGATCGAGGCCGCCGATACCGCGCCACAGCGTGGCCGGGATGTGCCAGCTCATGCAGTGATAGGAAAAGTCCGCGAGCGGATGGCCGAGCGTCGACAGTTCCCAGTCGAGCACCGCCAGCACGCGCGGCTCGCTGGGGTGGAATACCAGATTGTCGAGCCGATAGTCGCCATGCACGATCGAAGTCTCGTCGCCGGCCGGAATGTGCGCCGGCAGCCAGTCGATCAGCGCATCCATGGCGGCGATCTGCGTGGTTTGCGAATCGCGGTACTGGCGGCTCCAGCGGGCGATCTGGCGCGTGAAATAGTTCCCGGCCTTGCCGTAGTCGGCCAGGCCGACGGCGGCGTAGTCGACGCCGTGCAGCGCCGCGATCACGCGGTTCATTTCGGCGTAGAGTGCGCTCCGCTCAGCCGCGCTCATGCCCGGCAGCGATTGGTCGACGAAGATGCGGCCATCGACGAATTCCATCAGGAAGAAGGGCGTGCCGATGATCTCCGGATCGGCGCAGTACAGGTGCATGCGCGGTACCGGCACGCCGCTGCCGGCCAGCGCCTGCATCACGCGGTACTCGCGATCGATCGCATGCGCCGAGGGCAGCAGCTTGCCCGGCGGCTGCTTGCGCAGCACCAGCCGCTCGCCGCCGCTGCGCAACAGATAGGTCGGGTTGGATTGGCCGCCCGACAGCGGCGTGATTTCGAGCGGCGCCGAACCGATGTGGCCACCGACCCTGAGGTAGCCTGCCAGCCGCTCGGTATCGAGGCTGAAACCGTTTTCCGGGCGCACGGGACTGCTCATGATGCGGCAGGTCCGGACGAGGCGGCGCTTGCGGCATCCCATTGCCAGAAGGCGTCGCCTTCGTCGAGCAGATATTTGGCGAGCACCATCTTGTGCACCTCGGAGGCGCCATCGACCAGGCGCGCCTGGCGCGCGTAGCGGTAGATCCATTCGAGCGGCGTGTCCTTCGAATAGCCACGCGCGCCGTTCAGCTGGATCGCGGTGTCGGCGGCCTTGTGCAGCGTTTCGGACACGACGATCTTCGCCATCGAGATTTCCTTGCGCGCGAAATCACCGGCATCGAGCTTGGCGGCGGCGCGCATCGTCAAGAGGCGGCCGATCTCGATCTGCATCGCCGCTTCGCCCAACAGCCATTGCACGCCTTCGCGCTCGGCCAGCGGCCGGCCCTGGCTGTGGCGCGCCTGCACATAATCGCGGGCGATCGCCATGGCCCGGCGCGACAGTCCGAGCCAGCGCATGCAGTGCGTCAGGCGCGCCGTGCCGAGGCGGATCTGGGTCGCCTTGAGGCCGTCGCCAATGCCCATCAATCGGTCTTCATCGGGAATCTCCAGGCCGTCGAACACCAGCTCGCAGTGGCCGCCGTGCTCCTCGGGCCCCATGATCGGAATCCGGCGCTCTATGCGCCAGCCGGGCTGGCTGGCGTCGAACAGGAACGCAGTGAGGCCCTTGCGCGGATCGTCCGAGGTTTTGGCGATAAGAATGAAATGCTGGGCGACGCCGGCGCCGGTGATGAACCATTTGCGGCCATGGATCACCCAGCGGTCGCCGCGGCGCTCGGCCGTGGTCTGGATCATGCTCGGATCGGAACCGCCGCCCGGATGCGGTTCGGTCATGGCGAATGCGGAGCGCACCTTGCCGTCGATGATCGGCTGCAGCCAGCGCGCTTTCTGCGCTTCGGTGCCGACCTTGTTGAGCAGGATCATGTTGCCGTCGTCGGGCGCGGCGCAATTGAAGGTGACCGGACCGAAGATCGAATAATTCATGGCTTCATAACAGGCGGCCATGCCGACCACCGGCAGCCCCATGCCGCCGCGCGCCTGCGGCATCTGCGGCGCCCACAGACCAGCCTCGCGCGCCTTGGCGCGCAGGGCCGTCAGTACGTCCTCGCGGATGTTGTCATGCTCATCGTAATTGGCGCGATCGGCTTCGACCGGCAACAATTGTTCCTTGACGAACAAATTGATGCGCCGGCGGACTCTTTCGATTTCGGGGCTGATAGAAAAATCCATGAAATTTCCTTGGCTAGTGTTAAAGGGAGCTGACCAAATGGCCGCCATCGACGGTGAGCACGGCACCGGTCATGAATTCGGAGGCGTCCGAGGCCAGCAGCAGCAAGGGGCCATCGAGATGCTCGGGCCGTCCGAGACGGCGCTGCGGCACGCGCTTGAGCAAGGCTAGTCCCGCTTCGCTGGCGAAAAATTCGCGGTTCAGGTCGGTTTCGATATAGCCGGGGGCCAGCGCGTTGACGCGGATGCCATAACGCGCCCACTCCAGGGCCAGGGCGCTGGTCAGCTGGATCAGGCCGGCTTTGGCCGCCGCGTAGGCCGGCACTTGTTGCGCCACGCGCAGGCCCAGAATGGAGGCGATGTTGATGATGCTGCCGCCCTGATGGGCGCGCATATGGCGGCCGGCACTCTGCGCCACGCGCCAGGCGCCGTTCAGGTTGACGTCGATCACACTGCTCCAGTCGGCCTCCTTGAGTTCGAGCGCCGGCTTGGTGACGGCGATGCCGGCGTTGTTGACGACGATGCGGATGGGCCCGAGCTGTGCGGCGGCGTGCGCGATGGCTTGCTCAACGCTGTCCGGGTCGGTGACGTCGAGCGCCACGGCGCAGGCTTCGGCGCCGGCTGCGCGCAATTCGTCGGCCAATTTTTCGCCCTCGGCAATACGCCGCCCGGCCAGCGCCACGCGCGCGCCAGCCCGGGCCAGGGTGCCGGCAAAATGGCGGCCCAGGCCGCCGAAAGCGCCCGTGACCAGAGCGGTCTGGCCTTGCAGGGCTGCGGTATTGAAAAGCTTCATGGTGACGGTTCCTGATTTGGTTGCGAGGTGGGAGTCAGTGCCCTGGGCCGACGGCTCGCACCAGCGCGACCGAAGCGCTCTTTTGCAGCGATTCCCATAGCGCTGCGTCGTCCCGCTCCAGTGCGGCCGTCAAGGCTTCGGGGACAAGGCCGTCAGCCTGCATGAGCCAGCCATAAAGGTGAGTCCCTTGCAGGTAGAGCAGCTTGTGGGGGCGGGTGAGGGCGGCCCGCTTTTGCACCGCCGTCCGCTCCTGGATTTCCAATGCGTTTTCCGCACAGTCGGCCAGCAGGATGCGCACAGGTTTGTTGAAATAATCCGCGATGCGCACGCGCGCGCGTTCCAGTTCGGCGAAATATCCGGTATCCAGCGTCTCCTCCGGCAAATGGACCTTGACGACGAGGAGGCGCTCGCTCAGTTCGACGATCAGCAAGTCCTCCTCCAGCCAATCCTGCTGGACGAAGGCGCCTTTCTTGCGGAACAGTTCGGCGATCGCCAGCCGCACGCCGCTCCCTTCGCCACCGACAAGCTGCTTCTGGAATTCCAGCTGCTCAATGGACTTCTGGGTCGCATTGAGCTCTTCCTGTAGTGTGCCGATTTTCCGCAAGAGGGCGCTTTGCCGGCCGATCAGCTCTTGCTCGGCGGCGGTGCGATAGCTTCCCATCCAGGCTGCGTTATGGATGCCGGTGATGCAGCCAAGGCGCTCGATGCAGTGACGCAAGGCCTCGACAAAGCGCGTCGAGTGCACGGCATCGGCGATGGCATGGTCCGCCAGGGTCGGCAATAGCAGGACACGGCCCGGTGGCAGGCTGACATAAGCCGCCAGCGGCAAGCCGGCATCATCCTGCAGTATGGCGATGCCGGGAAAGTCGGTCAGGATCGCCTGCGGCTGCAATGCGCCGCCGACATGCTCAAAGAAGGTCCGGAACGGATCGCCGGCACGGCATTGCGGCGTGCCCGGCTCGGCGCGCGCAACCGCAACCTGGGAAGACAACAGCGCCGTCAGGGGTTCCAGCGGCGCATAGTCGATCACCTCCTGCAGGGTGTGGATGCCGAATGTGCGGGGAGCGGGCAGGGTCAGCGCCATCGTGCCGCCGCGTTGCAAAAGCTGGCGGAACTGTTGGCGCCAGTGACGCGACACGGCCAGCAATTCTTCCGATGCATGCGCGGAAAGCACGTCGGGGGAGCGGCGTTCCAGCCGCTTTTCAAATTCCGCAAAGGCGCCGGCGGGACTCCATATGACAGTGTCGAATTCGTCCAGCGCGTGCGGACGCATGAACGCCAGATGATCCAGGCGAGTGCTGCGGCTCGCGGCAAGCGGTAAGTCGATAGCGGCGATTTTCATGAGCGAAAGAAGTTGACGGATTGAAGCAATATAGCATAATGTATAGATTAGTAGATGTTTAGATTACTATACAACTTACCCACCTATGACTAAGCAATCCGGACTTCAGGCCGTCGCCGCACCCTTGCTGGACCGTCAGTCGCCTTTGCCGCTTTATGAGCAGATCAAGCGGAGGGTGCTGACGATGATCCTGAGCTGGCAGCAGGAGGACGAGCGTTTTCATACTGACCTGGAATTGAGCGAACAGTTCGGCGTAAGCCGGATGACCGTGCGCCAGGCCGTGCAAGAGTTGGTGGAAGAGGGTTTCCTGCGGCGCGTACGCGGGCTTGGAACATTCGTCTGCGCGCCGAAGATCGACGAGCAATTCACGCCTTCCATGGATTTCCTCGATCAATGGGCCATGAAGGGGCGGCCGCTCAGCCTGCGGGTGCTGCATTGCGCGCTCGAGCATCCGGGCACGCACATCGCCCGCCTGCTGGATCTGCCGGACGACGGGAAAATCTGGCACATCCACCGCCTGCGCACCGTGCAGCACGTGCCGATCTCGATCGATTACCGCTATATCGATGCGGCACGGATTCCCGCCGTGGACCCCAAGCAGGTGGCATCGGGGTCCTTGCTCGATCTGATCCGCAAGCATGCCGATATTGCCTATGGCGAACTGAAGGTGGAAGCGGCGGCGGTGCGCGAAGAGCATGCCGACTACCTCGGGCTACTGCCGGGAGACCCGATTCTCACGCGCAATCTCGTCTACTACGATACCGCCGACCGTCCGGTGATGGCCGGGATATCGCACTACCGGGCGGACCAGGTGCGTTATTCGGTGCGTGTGCCGTTGCAAGGCAAAGAAAAGGTAATGAGCGGCGTGACCGAGGCGCTTGAGGTGCGGATGGCGCCGGCCGCCAAGCAAAAGAGGGCGCCCAAAAAAACCTGAATCGAAGTACCGAAGTACGCCGTCCAGTTAAACAAAAGGTGAAGGAGACACACCATGCTGCAACTGAAGAGCTTCATTCGTACCCTTACCCAATCCCTCGCGGCCGCCGCGCTGGTGAGCGCCGCTGGCGTCTCGGCCGCCCATGCCGAAAACGCGCTGAAGATAGGCTCGATCCTGTCGGTAACCGGGCCGGCCGCGTTCCTCGGCGAAGACATGAAGGCAGGGATGGAAATGGCCGTCGAGGACATCAACTCGGCTGGCGGCATCCACGGTAAAAAGCTGGAGTGGGTGTTCTACGACGCCGAGAGCCAGACTTCCAAGGCGATCAACGCCACCCGCCGCCTGATGTCGCAGGACAAGGTCAATATCATCGTCGGCGGCGGCAACATGAGCGGGATTGCGCTCGCCATGGTCCCGATGACGGAGAAGGCCGGCATGCCTTTCATCTCCACCGAAGGCAGCATGCAGATCGTCTCGCCGGTGGCCGAGCGCAAGTATTCGTTCAAGAGCACGGTCGATGACGACCAGGTGATCGATCGCGTGCTCGACTACTTCGTCAAGAAAGGCATCAAGAAGGCCGCCTTGCTGGCCGACAGCAGCGGCTTCGGCCAGAGCGCGGTCGAGCAGATGAAGCGACTGGCGTCGGCACGCGGCATCGAAATTCTGTACGAATCATTCAATCCCTCCGATACCGACCTCACGCCGCAGCTGGCGAAGATCAAGGGCAGCGCGGTTCAAGCCATCATCTGCTGGACCGTCACCCCGGCCGGCGCGGTATTCATCAAGCAGGCGCAACAGCTCGGACTCGACAAGCTGACGCTGGTGCACAGCTATGGATTTGTCGACCAGCGCTACATGCGCCTGGCCGGTGATTCGGTCAAGGACCTGCTGCTGGTCAGCGTCAAGTTTCCGGTAGGAGACGATCTGCCCGACAACGACGGCGTGAAAAAAAACATCCAGGACCTGACCAAACGTTTTGAGGCCAAGTACAAGCGCAAGCCGAATCAGTTCGTGGCACAAACCTATGATGCCGTGATGCTGGCGAAGACGGCGCTTGAGCAGGGCGGCGCGGACAGGGCAAAGGTGCGGGCGGCACTGGAGTCGATCCAGAACTACAAGGGGGTAGGCGGCGTCTTCAACTTCTCATCCGGCCGGCATTCCGGATTGCTGAAGGACGACATCGTGATGTTGTCCTATAAGGACGGGGCGTTCCGGCTCGCCGACTATAAGTGATTTCGACTTCCAGCCAACCTACATTCAGGAGCATGGCCATGACAGCAGCAGTGGTTGAACAGCACACCATCCTCGACGAGGCGGACGACATCTTCCCGCTCGACCTGGATACGCGGATTCCCAAGATTCGGGAACTCTTCCACCTGGCGACGCAAAAGCAATGGGATCCGCGCACCGACATCAACTGGGATGCCTTCGATCCTTCGCTCTATACCGAGGAGCAGCGCTACGCGGCACGCCAGTACTGGAGCCGGCGCGCGTGGAGCGAGTACGGCGCGATCTCCGAAAGCCCGGCGCTGCAAATCCGCTTTTGCCATGACAAGTGCGCACCCGACCTGCGCCTGTTCTTTACCATCCGCTCACAGGAAGAAAGCCGCCATTCCGAGGTGTGCTACCGGATGGCCGAGCTTCTCGGGGGCTACGTCGAGCAACCGATGCACGCAGGATTCCAAGGCTCCGTTGCAACCCATGGCGTGCGCAAGATGGCGCTCGACCCCAAGGTCTCGGTCGAGGCGATTCTGGCGGCGCTGGTGTGTGCGGCAGAAGAAATCGCCTTCGACGTCTTCCGTCACCTGGTGGACATCACCCGCGATCCGGTGGCGAAGCAGATCTGCTCGCTGATCATGCGCGACGAGGTGCGTCATTGCGCCTTCGGCTGGCGCTATCTCGACCACCGCATCCCGCAGATGACGGCCGACGAAATCAGGATCGTCGAGAACGCCGTCATCACCATGATCGAAAAAGTCGAGTTGAACGGCTACCACAGCCCTTGGCTGGCTCCCGACAATCCGGCTTCCCGCAGCGAAATGGACGTCGACCGGATTACCTGGGAGGCGGGACTCGGTGCCACCGTGGAAGAACTGGAAAAGCCTATTTTCGTCGACACGGTGCAGCGTATCCGCCGCCAGATGCAGGGCTGGGGCGTCAACCTGCCGACTTTTACGCATCCCAAGATCGGTGAGTTTTGAGCGGGAGACCATGATGATGACGCAGACCCCATCCACCAAAATTCTGGTTGAAAACCGCTTCCCGCTCGAATTGAAGCGTTCGATCGTTTCGATCCGTGAGTTGTATGAAACCGCAAAGCAGCAGCGCTGGAATCCGGAAACGGATATCGCCTGGACCCAATTCACGCCGCAGAACTATGATGCCGCGGCCATCGATGCCGGCCGTCTGGTCTGGAGCCGTCGTGCCTGGCTCGAGTACGCCGGCCTGGCGGAAACGCCGGCCATCCTGATCCGGCTCTGCCTGGAAGCTGGACGGGAATCCGATCCCAAGTATTTCCTGACGATACGTAATACCGAGGAGGCCTGGCAGATCGAAAGTGCCCACCGCTTCGCGCAGTTGCTGGGAGGGTATATCGACCGGCCTTCCTCGGCGCGGCAAAAAGCGCTGTTCAACCAGTATCGCCATCGTCAGGCGCTGGATGCGGAGCAGCATGCCGATGCCTTCTTCACCACCCATTCGGCGGTGGAGGATGGATTGGAGCTGGAACTCCATCGCGCCTATCTGGCCAACGCTACCGATCCGGTCGCCTACCAGTTGCTGGAAAAAGCGGTGCAGGCGAAGGAGCGCCACGTCACCTTCGGCTGGCTGTACGTCGCCGAACGTGCCGCCAACTGGTCGGATGCGGACCGCGCCGCGATTGGCGCGCATGTCCACAAATATCTGCAAGAGATCGAGCTGTCGGGTTACCACTGCCCATGGTTGGCGCAACCCGACGGCGCAGAGGCGAGCGCTGCCGAGACTGCCGCCAAAGCCGGCCTGGGCGCCGCGACTCGTGCCACCGAGCAGGGCATTTTCGTCGACTACGTCGCCAGTGTCCGCGAGCGTCTGGGTGAATTCGGAGTGACGCTGCCGCCACTCACTCATTCCGCCCTTGGCCAGCTGTAACCCGAAAACGGACCTGGAGTTTCTCTATGGATCTTTCCACGCAAGTCATCCAGTCCCTGATCGCGGGCCTGACCACGGGCAGCATCTATGCCATTGTCGCGGTGGGCTTCAATGTCATCTTCAAAAGCACCGATGCGATCAATTTCGCCCAGGGCGAATGGGTCATGATGGGAGGCATGGTGGCAGCCACCACGTATGCCGCTTGGCATCTCCCGCTGTGGATGGCTTGTATCGTCGGCGTGCTGGTGGTGGGAATTGTCGGTGCGCTATCGCAGCGGCTCACCATCCAGCCCCTGGCGAGTCCCTCTCCGGTGCTGGTGACGATGGTCAGCATTGGATTGGCGATCTGCACCAAGAGCCTGGTGATGCTGGTACTGGGCAAGACGCCGATGGGCTACCCGGCGTTCTCCGGCGATGTGCCGGTGATGGTTGCAGGCGCAAGCATCCAGCCGCAGAGTTTCTGGGTGCTCGGTGTGGCGGGCGTTTTCATGCTGCTGACTGACTGGTTTTTCAAGCACACCCTGTTGGGCAAGACCATGCGCGCGACGGCCGCCGACCGCGATGCGGCGGCGCTGGTCGGAATCAGCGTCAAGCGCTCGGTCACCTGGGCATTTCTGCTGGCGGCGCTGGCGGGCGGCTTGGCAGGGGTGATCATCACGCCGCTCACCTTCACTTCTTACGACCACGGCACGATGCTGGGATTCAAGGGTTTCAGCGCGGCGATGCTGGGCGGTTTGGGCAGCCTGCACGGCGCTTTTCTGGGCGGGCTTCTGCTGGGGGTGGTCGAAGCGCTGACCGGCAACCTGCTTTCGTCTCACTTCAAGGATGCCGTGTCGTTCATCCTGCTGCTGCTGGTGTTGTTCCTGCGGCCGCACGGCATGCTGGGCAAGGCCGAAATCAACAAGGTCTGAGCGCAGCGCAACCAGCCATCGGATCGCCTTAATTTTTGCGGAAATGGATGACAACATGAATACGATACCGCCAAGCGCGGCCTCGCCGGCGGCCGGCGCGCCCAGTCAGGCCCGCCCGCTGCTGATCCTGTTCGGCCTGTGGGCAGTCATGCTGGCCTTTCCATGGGTGGCGCCCAGCACCTATCTGGTCGGCCTGGGAGTGATGTTCTTCATCAACCTGGTCCTGATCGCCAGCTTGAACCTGATCATGGGTTACTGCGGGCAGATATCGCTGTGCCATAGCGGATTTTTCGGGTTGGGCGCCTATGTCAGCGGTGTGCTTTCCGTCAAATACGGGCTTTCAGCGCTGATCGGCATTCCCTGTGCCATGGCGCTTACCGCCTTGGCTGCGCTCCTGGTCGGTTTGCCGGCATTGCGCCTGCGCGGGCATTACCTGGCCATGGCGACGCTCGGCTTCAATGCGATCCTGTCGGTCCTGTTTGTGGAGCTGGTCGACTTCACCGGGGGGCCGAACGGCCTGACCGGCGTCGAGCCGATCAGTGTCGGCGGCTTCACCCTGGATAGCGACATGCGGTTTTTCTACCTCGCATGGGCGGTCGGCCTGATCGTGATGTGGGGCATTCTCAATCTGACCCGCTCGCGCATCGGTCGTGCCATGAACAGCCTTGCCGGCAGCGAAATCGGCGCGGCCAGCCTGGGTGTCAATACGCAATGGCTGAAGACCGCGATTTTCGTGATGTCGGCCACATTGGCCGCGCTTGCCGGCGCGCTCTATGTCCACTTCACCCAGTTTGCGTCGCCGGAAACCTTCAGTTTTTTCGCTTCCGTGCTGATGGTGGTGATGGTGGCGGTCGGCGGCTGGGGCAAGTACTGGGGGCCGCTGTTCGGGGCGCTGATCTTTACGGTCGTACCGGAATTGCTGCAGGCATTCCACGACCTCGAACTGTTTTCGTTCGGGCTCGGCATGATCGTGGTGCTGATTTTCTTCCCCAGCGGGATCGCCGGCTTCCTTGAACGCTTCGGTCGCCGCAGGGCGATGGATGGAGTCGGTGCCGTGCCGGCGCGGAGGGCGGCCAATGGATAACTCCGGATTCTTGTCCGTTGCCGACGTCGGCATGCGCTTCGGTGGATTGGCGGCCCTGTCCGAACTGTCGTTCGACATGAAGCAGGGTCAGGTCAAAGGCTTGATCGGCCCAAACGGCGCCGGCAAGAGCACGCTTTTCAATATCATTGCCGGCGTGCTGCGGCCATCGGCCGGCGGCGTGGCTTTCCGCGGCCAGCGCATCGAAGGCCTTCCCTCGCATACGCGGATCGGCCTCGGCATTGCGCGCACTTTCCAGAACCTGCAGATATTCAAGGATATTACGGTGCTCGAGAACGTGATGGTCGGATGCCATTCGCGCTTTCATGCCGGCATGCTGGCTTCGATAGTGCGTACGCCGCGCCAACGGCGGGAAGAAGAGCAGATCCACGGCATCGCCATGGAAAAGCTGGCGCTGCTTGGCCTCGCGCACAAGGCATTTGCCAAAGCCTCCGACCTCAGTTTCGGCGAATCCAAGATTCTCGAAATCGCCCGTGCCCTGGCCGCCGAACCGGCGCTGCTGCTGCTCGACGAGCCGGTGGCCGGGGTGCCGCATGCCGAGGTGGAGCGGGTGGTCGAGGTCATCCGGGAAATCAACCGCAACGGCGTCAGTGTGCTGTTGGTGGAGCACAACATGAGCTTCGTCATGAAACTCTGCGACGACATCGTCGTGCTGAATTATGGCCGCAAGATCGCCGAAGGGAGCGCCGCCAGCGTGCGCGCCGATCCCCAGGTGCTGCAGGCTTATCTGGGAGAGGATGGCGAGCATGCTTGAGATCAGCGGCTTACACGCGGCCTACGGCGCGGGCGACGTTTTGCGTGACGTCAGCATGCAGATTCCCGCCAATCAGATCGGCTGCCTGCTGGGCGCCAATGGCGCCGGCAAGAGCACGACCATGCGCAGTTTGAGCGGATTGCTGCGGCCCCTGCGCGGCAGCATACGCTTCGAAGGCGAGCCGCTCGAATCCCTGTCGACCGAACAGATCGTGGCACGCGGCATCGTGCTGGTGCCGGAAGGGCGGCGCGTTTTCGCCGCGCTCAGCGTGCGCGAAAACCTGGAAATGGGCGGCTACACCTTCCTGCGTGCGCGCCGCACGACCGAATTCAAGCGCAACATGGACCGCGTACTGGATTTGTTTCCGCGCCTGGCCGAGCGTTCCCAGCAGGCGGCCGGCACGCTCTCGGGCGGCGAGCAGCAGATGGTGGCGATCGGCCGCGCGCTCATGAGCGGACCGCGCCTGCTGATGCTCGATGAGCCCTCGATGGGGCTCGCGCCGCTGGTGGTGAAGGATATTTTCGCCTCGATCCGGCGCCTCAATGAGGAAGGCCTGACCCTGCTGATCGCCGAGCAGAACGCCAACCTGACACTGCAGAGCGCCGACTATGGCTATGTGCTGCAGGAAGGCCGGGTGGCATTTTTCGGCTCCTCCGAGCAATTGCGTAACGAACCCCGCGTACAGGCGGCCTATCTGGGCCTCTGAGCGCAATCATGAAGCCACACATGCCCCCTATGCCGTCCGCCATCGACTCCGCTCTCGAAGGGAGCTATAACCTGCGGATCCGCCATCCCGAGCGGACCGTGATCTACCACGATTTTGCCGAACGCAGCGAGGTGACGCGCCGGCGCCCCACGGCATTGCTGGACATGGCTTACGGCCCCGCGCCCAGCAGCCGGGTCGACGTATTCCTGCCGCACGGCACCGAGCCGGCTCCCTTGTTGATATTCATCCATGGCGGTTACTGGCGGGCGCTCGACAAGCGCGATTTTTCATTCGTGGCGGATGCCTACCTGGCGGCCGGCATCGCGGTGGCGATGCCGAACTATGCTCTGGCGCCGCAGGTGACTGTCAGTGAAATCCTTGCCGAAGTGTGTTCCGGCGTCGCCTGGCTGACCGGTACCGAAGGCGCCCGCATCGGCTATGACGCCAATCGCGTCGTGGTGTCCGGCCATTCCGCCGGCGGCCATATGGCGGCCAGCGCGGTGCGCCGCGATCGCGTCCCGAGTCTCGAAGGGAAACTGCGGGGATGCGTGTGCCTCAGCGGCCTGTTCGATCTCGAACCGCTGCTGCATACCTCGGTGAACCGCGATCTGCATATGAGCTCCGCCGAGGCGCGCGCATTAAGCGTATATGACGCGGACCTGATCGATGCGCCCTTGCTGCTGGCGGCCGGCGCGCTGGAAACCAGCGGCTTTCAGGACCAGAGCCTCGACTTTGCACGGCATTGCCGGACGGGCGGCAGGGCGGCCGAGGCCATGCTGGTGGCGGGGCGCAACCATTTCGACCTGGTCGATGAATTCGCCGATCCGCATAGCATCCTGTTCGGCAAAACGCTGGCCCTGCTGCACGGCCGGTAACACAGCACATTTTTGACCACCAAAATCAAGGGAAACGACATGACTCGACAATTGAATCCAGAACAGATCGCCGCTCCGGTCGGACCGTACAGCCAGGGCGTGCTGGTCTCCGGCGCCGGAACGTGGCTGCATATCGCCGGCCAGGTCGGAATGCGCAAGGACGGCAGTCTGGCTCAGGGCATGGCCGAGCAGGCCGATCTGGCGTGGTCGAACTTGAACGAAGTGCTGCGCGCCGCCGGCCTGGAGGTTGCCGACCTGGTCAAGGTGGTCACCTATGTCACCGACGAAACCCAGCTTGCGGCGCTGGGGCCGGTGCGTCTGAAGTACCTGGGCGATGCGCGCCCGGCATCGACCCTGGTGGTGGTCAAGGCGCTGGCGCGGCCGGAATGGTTGTTCGAGGTGGAGGCGGTCGCCTTCAGGGCTGCATAAGCCGTCCTGCGCCGATGCGTTCGGGCCATATGGTTTCATCCCGCCCTGGCTGCGGGCGGCGCTGACCACCCCCTTGGCTCAGGGCCGGCCAGCGGCGCCGGCTTCACCCGAAGGCTGGCGCAACGCGCATATGGCTAAGCCTGAACCTAGCGCCGATATCCATCGCATCCTCAAGTGATTTCCCCCATGACTCTCCTTTCCGTCTGGCATCCGGCGCTACTGCGGCGCTGTGCGCCCGGCATCGCGCTCGCCGCCGTGGTGGCGCTGGCGGCAAGCTTCATTGCCGACAGCTACGGCGGCCCGCAATTGCTGTATGCCTTGTTCTTTGGGCTGGCCTTCCATTTCCTGGCGAGCGACCCGGTATGCCAGCCCGGCATCGACTGGTGCAGCCGCACACTGCTGCGTACCGGTGTTGCCTTGCTTGGCTTGCGCATCACCCTGGGTGACATTGGAGCGCTCGGCGCGGCGCCGCTGCTGATGGTGGTCGTCGCGGTGGCGGCCACGCTGGGCTTTGGCTGGCTGCTGGCGCGCCGGCTCGGACGACCCGCCAGCGAGGGCTGGCTGTCGGGCGGCGCGGTGGGGATTTGCGGCGCCTCGGCGGCACTGGCGATCGCCGCCGCCCTGCCGCAAACCAAGGAGAACGAAAAATTCACCTTGCTGGTGGTGGTTGGCGTCACCACGCTGTCGACCGTGGCAATGATCGTCTATCCATTCCTGGTGCAGTTGCTGGGCTTGGCCCCCGGGGCGGCCGGCATCTTCCTCGGCGGCACCATCCACGACGTGGCGCAGGTGGTCGGCGCCGGCTACCTGATTTCTCCCCAAACCGGCGATGTTGCCACCGTCGTCAAGCTGACGCGTGTGGCTTGCCTGGTGCCGGTGGTGCTGGGATTGACGCTGCTGTTCCACAGCGGCAGCGGCCGGACCGCGGTGCGTACCCAGCCGCTGATGCCGGTGTTTTTGATCGGCTTTGTCTGGTGCATGCTGGCCAACAGTTTCAGCCTGATCCCGCAGGCCGTCGCCGCCAGCCTGCTGCAGGCGTCGCGCGCCTGCCTGGTCATGGCGATCGCCGCGCTCGGCGTCAAGACTTCGTTTCAGGCGCTGGCTGCGCTCGGCTGGCGGCCGGTGGTACTGCTGGTGGCGGAAACCGTGTGGCTGGCGGGATTCGTGCTAATTGCGCTGATCTTTATTGGTTAGAAGCCACCCTGGTGCAGGAGACGCATGGCGTTGCTCTGCGCATAGATGACAGGCCAGCCGGGATTGCTTGATCTTGCGGCAGTCTTGATGCATCCCGAAATCAGCTTGCCAGGCTGACGGCGATTTCGGTGAGAGAGGGGATGGGCCGCCAGACTTTATTCATTGATGGTGTGGCGATTTGAGATAACAGCCTCAAAAGTCCCTGATGGAAATTGCCTGACTGTTTTGCTTGGACATTTTTAGGCGGGAAAGCGCTTTCCGGTACAGGCCGCCCGTCTTTTAATCCCGCTCCGTCTGCCCGTCACTCAAATCGATTCATTGATTCTGCCGATCGAGTGACCGAAATTCATTCGGCGGCTTTCAGCCCGTTCCAGCGCGGCGTCAGGTCATGCGGAATCGCGAACAGATCCAGCACGCGGCCATTGGTGTGGTCGATCATGTCGGCGATCGTCTGCGGCCGGTGGTAGAACGCCGGCAGGGGTGGAAAGATGATGCCGCCCATTTCGGTGACGGCGCTCATGTTGCGCAGATGGGCCAGGTTGAGCGGCGTTTCGCGCACCATCAGGACCAGCCGGCGCCGCTCCTTCAGCACCACGTCGGCGGCGCGCGCGATCAGGTTGTCGGATAGGCCGTGCGCGATCGAGGCCAGGGTTTTCATCGAACACGGGGCGACGATCATGCCCTCCGTCGGCAGCGAGCCGCTGGCGATCGAGGCGCCGATATCGCGCACGTTGTGCACCACATCGGCCAGCGCTTCCACTTCCTTGCGCCGCAGGTCGAGTTCCTGGTGCAGGTTCAGCACGCCGGCGTCGGACAGCACCAGGTGCGTCTCGATGTCGGCCATCGGCTGCAGCACCTGTAGCAGCCGTACGCCGTAGGCGACGCCGGTGGCGCCGGTGATGGCGACGATCAGCCGTCTGCGGACCGCCGGTGTGGCAGAAGGCGTGCTCAAGGGCTGCGACTCAGGCCTTGACCAGCGCCTGCAGTTCGCCGGAGCTGTACATCTCGTTGAGGATGTCGGAGCCGCCGATGAATTCGCCCTTCACGTAGAGCTGGGGGATCGTCGGCCAGTTCGAATAGTCCTTGATGCCTTGCCGCACCTCCGGATCGTCCAGCACGTTGACGGTGACCAGGTTGTCGACGCCGCTGGCTTTCAGCAGCTCCACCGCGCGGCTGGAAAAGCCGCATTGAGGAAATTGGGCGGTGCCCTTCATGAACAGCACGACCGGGTGTTGGGTTACGGTCTCTTTGATCCAGGCTTGTACGTCGCTCATCGCTACCTCGCTATAGTTAATCGTTCCATTATAAGAAAAATGGCGTGGGTGCGCTGTCATTCCGAGGAATCCCGGTCTGCCGGTGGGAGGCAGATGGCGATGGCCCGTCGGCTGTCGTGTGCCGCCATCGCCGATGTGCGGGCAGCTTGCCGCCGCCGGGGGGGCGCCGGCTCGCTTTTTCTATCTGGAGGCGCATACTCCCTTGATGCCCGTCTTTTTCCGGACGTCAGTAGGGCGATTTTTCGACATACTCATGAGCTGAAAAAAGGGGACCGGCAAGCGCGATCGCTGCCGCGCTGCCGTACAGATTCCGCCGCGGCAAGGCAGGCGCCGGTGAGCGGGCTCTGGCTAGCTCTTCAGCTTGGCGAAGGCCGCCGCCATCGCATTGTTGGCCACCGGCTGCGCCCGCTGCTGGTGCTGCGCCAGGCGCTTGGCGTCGTTGCGGTCGCCGCGCTGCGGCGCCGGCGCGCCGGCGACTGGCGGCGTGTCCGACAGGCGCATGGTGAGCGCGATGCGCTTGCGCTTTTCGTCGACTTCCAGGACTTTCACTTTCACCACCTGGCCGGCTTTCACCACCGTGTGCGGATCCTTGACGAAGGTGTTCGACAGCGCCGAGATATGCACCAGCCCATCCTGGTGCACGCCGATGTCGACGAAGGCGCCAAACGCGGCGACGTTGGTCACCACGCCTTCCAGGATCATGTCGGGGCGCAGGTCGCGCAGTTGTTCGACGCCTTCCTTGAAGGTGGCGGTGACGAATTCAGGGCGCGGATCGCGGCCGGGCTTTTCCAGTTCCTTGAGGATGTCGGAAATCGTCGGCACGCCGAATTTCTCATCCGCGTACTTGGCCGGATTGAGCGACTTCAGCAGCTTGCCGTCGCCGATCACTCCTTTCACGTCCTTCTGGATGTCGGCCAGGATTTTTTCCACCAGCGGATAGGATTCCGGGTGCACCGCCGAGGCGTCGAGCGGATTGTCGCCGCCCATCACGCGCAAAAACCCCGCAGCCTGCTCGAAGGTCTTGTCGCCCAGCCGCGGCACCGCGCGCAGCTCGGCGCGCGAGGCGAACATGCCCTTCATGTCGCGGGTGCTGACGATGCTTTGCGCCACGCTCGAATTCAAGCCGGAGACGCGCGCCAACAGCGGCGCCGAGGCGGTATTGACGTCGACTCCGACCGCGTTCACGCAATCCTCGACCACGGCGTCCAGCGAGCGTGCCAGCTGGGTCTGGCCGACGTCGTGCTGGTACTGGCCAACGCCGATCGATTTCGGATCGATCTTCACCAGTTCCGCCAGCGGGTCCTGCAGGCGGCGCGCGATCGACACCGCGCCGCGCAGCGACACGTCGAGTTCCGGCAATTCCTTGGAGGCGAATTCCGAAGCCGAATACACCGAGGCGCCGGCTTCCGAGACCACGATCTTGGTCAGCTTCAGTTCCGGCCGCAGCTTGATCAAGTCCTGCGCCAGCTTGTCGGTTTCGCGCGAGGCGGTGCCGTTGCCGATCGAGATCAGCGCAACCCGATGCTTTTCCGCCAGTTGCGCCAGCGTATGCAGCGTGCCGTCCCAGTCGTTCCTCGGCTGGTGCGGATAGACGGTCGCGGTATCGACCACCTTGCCGGTGGCGTCGACCACCGCGACTTTCACGCCGGTGCGCAGGCCGGGATCGAGTCCCATGGTCGCGCGCGGGCCGGCGGGGGCGGCCAGCAGCAGGTCCTTCAGGTTGCGCGCGAAGACGTTGATCGCTTCGACCTCGGCCTTTTCGCGCAAGCCGGTCATCAGCTCGGTTTCCAGGTGCATGAACACCTTCACGCGCCAGGCCCAGCGCACGGTGTCGGCCAGCCACTTGTCGGCGGCGCGGCCCTGGTTGCTGACGCCGAAGCGGGCGGCGATGCGGCCTTCGCAGGGATTGTGCGGCGCGTCCCATTTCGGCTTTTCTTCCTCGCTGTCGAGGCGCAGTGCGACGTTGAGGATTTCCTCGCGCCGGCCGCGGAACAAGGCCAGGGCGCGGTGCGAGGGAATGGTGGCGATGGTCTCGGAATAGTCGAAATAGTCGGCGAATTTTTCGCCGGTGTCCTGCTTGCCGTCGATCACCTTTGATTCCACCACGCCGTGTTCGGTCAGGTATTCGCGCAGGGCTTGCAACAGGCTGGCGTCTTCGGCGAAGCGCTCCATCAGGATCTGGCGCGCGCCGTCCAGCGCCGCCTTGGCATCGGCCACGCCGGGATTGTCGCCGTTGGCGGTGGTAAACGCCGGCTTCAGGTACTTGATCGCTTCTTCTTCCGGGTTCAGCGCCGGATCGGCCAGCAAGGCATCGGCCAGTTCGGTCAGGCCGGCTTCGGCGGCGATCTGCGCCTTGGTGCGGCGCTTCGGCTTGTACGGCAGGTACAAGTCTTCCAGCCGCGTCTTGTCTTCGGCGTGGCTGATGGCGTCGCGCAGTTCCGGCGTCAGCTTGCCCTGTTCCTCGATCGAGGCCAGGATCGTCGCGCGCCGCTCCTCCAGCTCGCGCAGGTAGCGCAGGCGTTCTTCCAGCAGGCGTAGCTGGATGTCGTCCAGGCCGCCGGTCGCTTCCTTGCGGTAGCGGGCGATGAAGGGGACGGTGGCGCCCTCGTCCAGCAGGGCGACGGCGGCGGCCACCTGGGCCGGTTTGGCGGCGAGTTCAAGCGCGAGACGTTGTTCGATCGAAGGCAGCATGGGAAATGAAATGGGGCGGGAATGTGAAAACAAGGCCGAGATGATACCGAATCGGCGTCGGCGCGTCAGGCGTAATGGCCGCGCCACGCTGCCGGCGCCGCCCTGAAGTGCAGGTGCGTCGGCGGCGTGGCCAGCGGCGGCGGCGAGCGGGCGACGCTGCAAAACCGGCCTTGCGCTCGACCCCATGAGCTATGCCATCGGTGCGTGTCCTGCTGCGGCCGGCCGGATCATCGAGCCGCACGCTGCCCGCCGTCCGCGGAATGCCGGGCGGGCGTAGGGAGGCTCCGGATGGAATGAGGTCGCGTCCCAGGGGCAGTGACGCAACGATGTCGGGATCGGCAGGTGGTGCAGGCAAGTGTTTCAACGGGGTGGAGGAACTAGCGGCTCATTGTCCAGTGCCGCTGCTTGGGGCTGACGCCGCCGCCCGGCTCGGGGCGGATACCGCTACCGCGTGTGGCGGGCAGGGCGGCCTGAATAGGTGTACTTCCCATCCTTGCCGCAGTTCTGCCATTGTTCAAGTTTTGGGGGTATGCCTGAAAAACTGGCTATTTCGGGCGCATTCGTTACGCAATTTTAAATACTACGCGCAGTATATTTTTGACTGAATTTGCCCGGCCGGCATCGGTCCTGCCGCCGGCAAACCGGCGCATAGAGAGGCGGCTTCATAGGAAGGCGGCTTGCTAGGACGGGCAGGCGTCTTTGCCCCCTTTGCCGCGGCAGACTTCCAACTTGCATTGCGCCCGTTCCTTCGGATTGGACATGCTTTGGCACTGCGCGATCATGAGCGGCGTCAGCGAACGCTCGCCCACGGCCGTGCCGCGCGGCGGTGTAGCCGGGGCGCTGGCGATCCTCGCATCGCCGCGCACTGGACCCCCGGTGTCGGCGGCCCGCTTTTTCGGCGGCTTGGCGACGCGCGCACGGCTTGCTTCGGGGATCGGGATGGCTTGCGCCTTTTGCGGCGGCTTCGTCTCGGCGGCGCCGCTTGCCACAACCGGCGCCGGATCGGCGCGCTTCGCTTCTCTGGCCGGCGCGGGCGCTGCGGGGTTTTCGCCGGCAGCCGTGTCCGGTGCCGGCGCGGCGGCTGGCGGCGCCACCGCGGGCGGGGCGAGTGCAGGGCAGGCGCGGAGACGGAATTGTCCGGTGCCGACACGCTGCCAGCGGCCGGCGCCTGGCCGTCATAGGGCAATTCGCCGGCGGAGATGGCCGGCGTCTCGGCCGGCGCCGGCGCCCGCACCTTCGCCTCGGGCGGCGTCACCGTCAGTTCCGGCGGCGGCATCTTTTCCGATAACGTCGGCTGGGCTGCGGTAACCCTTGCCTGCGCCTGTAAACCGAGATCCGTCCGCAAGTCGTTCAGCGCCTGCTGTATTTCGCCAGGATGGTTGAGCCACCACAGTACTGCCGCGCCGCTCAACAGACCGACGCCGAACATGCATAGAAGCAATATGAGGTGGGCCGCCTTGCTGCCACGCGCCGGCCCCGGTTCGCGCCAGTTAGGGGGGTGGGCGAGCGCATCGAAGGCCGCCGGATCGAAATAGGGGGCGCGCCGGCCGTTGCCGAGCATGGGGTCGGGCGCGATCCACGTCGCTTCGGCTTCCGCCGATGCCGGGGAAGCAGGCGCAGGGGTTTCGGCAGCCGGCGTGGCCGTATCGGAAGCCGGCGCAACTGTGTCGGGAGCCGCCGTGGCGGCGTTCGCGGGCGGCGCCTGAGGCGCTACCCCGCTCATGCCGGAAGGCAGCGGTATGCCGCTTTTCAAGGTGAATTGGCCTTTGCCAACCATGCGCGCATTCGGCGTCTGGCCCGGATGCGGAAAAGCATAGTTGGGCGTGGCCGGCGTGCGCGCGCTCGGCGCCGGCAGCGCGTGGCCGCAGAAAATGCAGAAGGTCGAGCCGTCCCGATTTTCTGCGCTGCAATACGGGCAGCGCATGGCTGTAGCAAATACCGTTTGATTAATCATCGTCTCAGAATGATGCCGAAGCGGCGGCAAAGTTCTGCGCCGCACTGGATCACGCAGTGACCGCTTCAATTTAAATCTGCGACAAGTGATGCATTTGATTCATCTCAAGCCAGCGCGCGACGAGCCGATATTCTCAGGAACCACAGGGTAGATTTTCGGCGGAATGGCGAATTAGCAACAACACGGGGCGATGTAGGCATTGCATCGGATTTTTTGCAAATAAATATTTCCGTGTGGAAATATTGTGCCAGAATGTGACAATCTGGCGTTGCTTCCGTCTTCGCCTGCAGCTCTCGCGGCAATTCGGCAAGCGCCCGCCCCGCTAGTGGCAAGGGCGAAATTCCGACAGCGGCACCGGATTTCATATGCGCAACCACAAACATAGCCTTGGAGCAACAAGACCATGGTGACCCCATCCATTGAAGCGGCCGAGACGATACCGGCATCTCGCCGCGGCGAATTGTTGCGCTCGCTGGTGTCGATTGCCGCAGCTGCTGCCAATACCCAGTTGGAGACTTGCGCCAGCCGCCTGGCTGCCGCGCTGCTGGAGTGTTCCGAGCAGAGCGGCGACGGCAAGGAGGCCAATCTCAGTTTTAATGCCGCCAACCTGCTGAAAAAAAACGCCTATCCGTTCTATTACCTCGCCTCCGACCGCGTGCTGGCGGCCTTGCAGCAGGCCGTGCGTACGCTCGAAGGCGGCGCGCCAGGCAGCGGCGGCCAGGGCACGAGCGAATTGTCGCTGGTGCCGTATGAGGAAATCGAGAGCCGTGTCCAGCTGGGGAATGTCTGCCGCCCGGTCGAAAACCAGCACGCAGAGCAGCTGACCGCGCTCGGCATCCGGCTGGCCTTCCTGTGCGGGCGCGACGACATGGCGCTGGCCGAGAATCCGTTCCGGCCCGAGCTGTTCGTGCGCGCGCTCGACGACGCCTGGCGCGAATTCAATCCGGATCCGGAAGCGCATCCTATGCTGCTGCAGTTGCTACGGCCGGAGCTGTTCCTCGACCTGGCGCCGGTCCTGAAGGAATTGAACCAGGCGTTGATCGCCCAGGGAATACTGCCCGAATTGGCCAGTTCCTACCGCATCCGCAAGGCCAATGCCGGCCGCGATGCAGCGCGCGCCAAGGTCGACGACCCGGCGCTGCTGCAGCAGTTGCATCGGCTGTTGTCGGCGCCGCCGGCCGGCCCGGGCGGCGCGCCGGCGGGCGGCGGTTTGCGCGAATCGCCGTTGCCGTACGGCGCCGCCAGCCAGCAGCTGTTCGACTATCTGGCCGGAATCCAGAAATCGATCTTCGAGAGCCAGCTGGCCGGCGCCGACAGTGCGCCGCCCAGCCCGGCGCTGCTGGCCGACATCAAGCGGCAGACGCCGCCGGGTGCGCTGACGCGCGTCGATGAAAACACGATCGACCTGCTGACCACGATCTTCGAGGTGATCTTCCGCGACCAGCATATCCCGGCCGAAATCAAGACCCTGATCGGTTTTCTCCAGGTGCCGGTGCTGAAGGCGGCACTGATCGACAAGGATTTCTTCTTCAACGACGCCCATCCGGCGCGGCGCATGATCGACGTGCTGGCCAAATCCAGCGCGTCCTGGGACCAGGAGAAGGGGCATCACGATCCGCTGTTCCAGCTGTTGAAGCGCAATGTCGAGCGGGTGCAGCGCGAGTTCGACCAGCAGGTATCGGTATTCTCCGACGTCGTTTCCGATCTCGAAACGCATTTGCAGGCCGACGAGGAAGAGGCGGCCAGCGCGCTGTCGGCGCCGATCAAGAGCGCCTTGCGCCGCGAAAAACTGGGAGAGGCCAGCAAGGCGGCGAAGAACGAGGTGGCCTTGCGCATCGGCAGCGGCGAAGTGGTGGCCTTCGTCGAGACCTTCCTCGAAAACCGCTGGGTGGCGGTGCTGACCATCGCCTATGCGCGCGCCGAGCAGCAGCCGCAAGCGGTCGATAGCGCGCTGCGCACCATGGACGACCTGATCTGGAGCGTGAAGCCGAAGATCACGCCGGAGCAGCGCAAGGAACTGCTGGCCAAGCTGCCGGGCATGCTGGCGGCCTTGAACAAGTGGCTCAACCTGATCGAGTGGGAAGACGCCGACCGCCTGCAATTTTTCGCCGAACTGGCCGAGTGCCATGCCTCGATCGTGCGCGCGCCGGTCAACCTGTCGCCCGAGCGGCAACTGGAGCTGGCGCTCGAAATCGCGCAAAAGGCGGCCGAGCGGCGCCTCGAAAAGCAGGCGCAGGCGCAGCCCGAACCGGAGCCCGACGCATTCGTCGAGCAGGTGGCGCAGCTCAAGAGCGGCATGTGGCTGGAATTCGCGCACAAGGACGGCGCGCAGAAGAAGGTCAAGCTGGCCTGGGTCAGCCCGATGCGCAGCCTGTACATCTTTACCACGCGCGACCGCCAGGAATCGTTTTCGATCTCGGACGAGGAGCTGGCGCACGCCTTCCGCGAGCAGCGCGCCAGCGTGGTGCCGCTGGGCGGCCTGGTGGACCGCGCGCTGTCGCATGCGCTGGAAAGCATGGGCGCCAACGATCCGGTGCACGCCGCCGCCTCGGTCGGCTAGGAAGGTCGGCGGTCCGGCGCGGGGCGCCCGCCTGCCGCGCCGTGAGCGCCTCGCGTCAAGAGCGCCGGGCGTTAGAGAAAATTCGAGCCCGACCTGGCTCGCCGATGCCGGTCGCCTTGGCCCCGGTACGGCGTTGCGGCTCCTTGCCGTAGCCCCGCTACGGCGCGCCACCGCGCCTTGTCCCGCGACCAATCCGCCTCGGCCTCGACTGAGCCAGTCAGGCCGAATCTGCTCTAGCCGCGCACCGCGCCCGTCACCCGCTCGATGCCCGCCAGATCGCGCCAGCTCTGCACTTCCACCAAGCCCGCCGCAGCCATCAGCGCCCGTACCGCCGCCGCCTGGTCGTAGCCATGTTCCACCAGCAGCCGCCCGTGCGGCGTCAGATGCGCGGCGGCGCCGGCGACGATCGCGCGCAGCGCCGCCAGGCCGTCGGCGTGGTCGGTCAGCGCGCCGAGCGGCTCGAAGCGCAGGTCGCCCTGCGCCAGGTGGGCATCGCCGGCGACGATATAGGGCGGATTGGCGACGATGAGATCGAAGCGTTCGCCGCCGACCGCGCCGTACCAGTCGCTGCGCAGGAAGCGGACGGCGGCGCCGTGGCGGCTGGCGTTGCGCTGCGCCACCGCCAGCGCCGCGGCGCTGAGGTCGAGCGCGCTGACGGCGAGCGTCGGGACGGCTGTGCGCCAGCGCCACCGCGATGGCGCCGGAGCCGGTGCCCATGTCGAGCAGGCGGCTGCGCGGCGCAGGCGTATTCGAGCGCCAGCTCCACCAGCAATTCGGTTTCCGGGCGCGGGATCAGCACCTCCGGCGTGACTTCGAACGACAGTCCGTAGAATTCGCGCGCGCCGACGATATAGGCGATCGGCTCGCCGCCGCGCCGGCGCTCGATCAGCGCCGCCAGCGCGCGCGCCTCGTCGGCGCTGAGCTGGCGTTCGGACTTGGGTGATCAGCTGCACCCGCGTCAGCTGCAGGGCGTGGCCGAGCAGGATGCGGGTTTCCAGCGGATCGAGCGGCGGATTTCTGAGCAGCGCCTCGATGCGGCTGCCGGCGGCCGGCCAGCCGGTTGCGGAGGCGTCGGGGATGTCCGCTCCATGCGCCTGGCCGGGTTCGCTCGGCTTCATATACTCCTCAGGCTGTCGCGCCATGTCGGGCGTGAAATGGCAATTTTTTCATCATACTCCCCGTGGACATGGCGGCATGTGCGCGCTGCCGCAATCAGCGCGCGCGCCGGAACAGCAGCGTGCCCAGCACGATCGCGAAGATCGCGAACCAGACGAACGACCATTGCGGAATCGACAGGCCGAGTATCGGCTCATAGCCGGCGCTGCACAGGCCGTCGGCCTTGAACAGGACGGCAGCAGCCTGGCGGTCGGGAAGGTGTTGAGCGAGGTCTCCAGCGGATCGATGCCGCAGGAGATCGCCGGATGCGCCTGCACCCACATGTGCCAGCCGGCGACGCCGGCGCCGCCCAGCGCGGTCAGCAGGCCGAGGCCGGCGCCGGCTTTGGCCGCGCCGCGCGGCAGCAGCGCGAACACCAGGCACAGCAGCGCGATCGCGGCGAACAGGTAGCGCTGGATGATGCACAGCGGGCAGGGCAGCATGTTTTCGACGTGCTGCAGATACAGCGCAACGCCAGCAAGGCCAGCGAGATCAGGGCAACGGCAAGCAGGACGGGTTTGGAGTTTTTCATGTTGGGCCTGGTGGTGGATGGTTACTGGATCGCGTCACGGGCGAACGCCGCCTTTCGAGTAGGGATGGCCGGCGCCGGTTCCCGCATCTTTACATGCTGTCCCCCAAGGCCGCCAGCAGCTCGGCCTGGTGTTCGGCGGCCAGCGCATTGGTCAGTTCCGTCGAGGTCGCCGTCCATGATGAAGTCGAGCTTGTACAGCGTCAGGTTGATGCGGTGGTCGGTCATGCGTCCCTGCGGGAAATTGTAGGTGCGGATGCGTTCGCTGCGGTCGCCCGAGCCGATCAGCGCTCTTGCGCGTGGCCGCTTCCTTCGCCTGCTGCTCGCGCAGCTGCACGTCCTTGATGCGCGCGGCCAGCACCTTCAGCGCCTGCGCCTTGTTCTTGTGCTGGCTGCGGTCGTCCTGGCATTCGACCACGATGCCGGTCGGCAGGTGGGTGATGCGCACCGCCGAATCGGTCTTGTTGATGTGCTGGCCGCCGGCGCCGGAGGCGCGGAAGGTGTCGATGCGCAGATCGGCCGGATTGATGTCGACGTCGCTCGACTTCGTCGGCTTCCGGCATCACCGCCACCGTGCAGGCCGAGGTGTGGATGCGGCCCTGGGTTTCGGTGGCCGGCACGCGCTGCACGCGGTGGCCGCCCGATTCGAACTTGAGCTTGGAATAGGCGCCGTGCGCCGACGATGCGCACGATGACTTCCTTGTAGCCGCCGAGTTCGGACGGCGATTCCGACACCATCTCGACCTGCCAGCGATTGCGCTCGGCGAAGCGCGTGTACATGCGCAGCAGGTCGCCGGCGAACAGCGCCGATTCGTCGCCGCCGGTGCCGGCGCGGATTTCGAGGAAGATGTTGCGCTCGTCGTTGGGGTCTTTCGGCAGCAGCATTTTCTGCAGGTCGACTTCGAGCTGCGCCATGCGCTCCTTGGCCGGCGTCGATTTCTTCCTGCGCGAATTCCTTCATCTCCGGATCGGCCAGCATCTCCTGCGCCGGCTGCGATGTCGCCGTCGGCACTGCTGGTAGCTGCGCGTAGAGCGCCACCAGCGGGCCGAGCTCGGCGTGTTCGCGCGTCAGCTTGCGATAGTTGTCCATGTTCGACGTCACGTCTTCCTGCATCAGCAGGTCATTCGAGTTCGTCCAGTCGATTGCGTCAGTTGGTCGAGCTTGGCGAGCATGGATGGTTTCATCGGCGTATGCGGAATTCGAAGGGAAGTGGAACCGGCACGCGGCGCGCAAAGGAAACGGCGACGGCGATAGCGCGGGCGGGCGCGGCGCGATGCCGCGCTGCGGGCGGCGCGGGCGCGCTAACGCCGGGTGCGGAACAGTTGCGGCAGCAGCGCCGCCAGCCGCGCGCGCTCGTCGCCCTGCGCATGGTGCAGCGCCTGCTGCGGGCCGTGCAGGAACTTGGCGGTCAGGCCTTTCGACAGCGCTTCGAGCACCGCCTCGGCGTCGTCGCCGCGCGCCAGCATGCGGCGCGCGCGTTCGAGTTCGGCCAGGCGCAGCGCCTCGCTGCGTTTCGTGCAGGTCCTGGATCACCGGCACCACGGCGCGGCTCGTCGAGCCAGTGCATGAACGACTGCACGCGCGTCTCGATGATCGCTTCGGCCTGGGCGACGGCGGCCTGGCGGCTTTCGATGCCGGTCTGCACCGACCGCGCCGAGGTCGTCGACGGTGTACAGGAAGACGTCGTCGAGGCGGCCGACTTCGGGTTCGATATCGCGCGGCACCGCCAGGTCGACCATGAACATCGGCTTGTGGCGGCGCGCCTTGATGGCGCGCTCGACCATGCCGAGGCCGATGATCGGCAGCGACGACGCGGTGCAGGAGACGACGATGTCGAAGTCGCGCAGCTGCTCCGGCAGGTCGGCCAGGCGGATCGCGCGGCCGTTGAAGCGGTGCGCCAGCGCCTCGCCGCGCTCCAGCGTGCGGTTGGCGATGGTCAGCGACTTCGGGTTCTGCGCGGCGAAGTGGGTGGCGCACAATTCGATCATTTCGCCGGCGCCGATGAACAGCACGTTCTGCTCGGCGATGGTGTCGAAGATGCGCTGCGCCAGGCGCACCGCGGCGGCCGCCATCGACACGCTGTGGGCGCCGATCTCGGTGGTGCTGCGCACTTCCTTGGCGACCGCGAAAGCTGCGCTGGAACAACTGGTGCAGATAGGTGCCGAGGCCGCCGGCCGCTTCGGCCTGGCGCACCGCGTCCTTCATCTGGCCGAGGATTTGCGGCTCGCCCAGCACCATCGAATCGAGGCCGGAGGCGACGCGGAACGCGTGCCGCACCGCATCGTCCTGCGGCAGCGTGTACAGGTAGGGGCGCAGCTCGCCGTAGGGCAGCCGGTGGTAATCGGCCAGGAAGTGGGCGGTGGCGTCGATCGCGGCCTCGACCCCGCTCGGCAGGTCGCCGGCCGCATACAGCTCGGTGCGGTTGCAGGTCGACAGGATCGCCGCCTCGTCGCTCAGCCGCGCGTCGCCGCCGCGGCCGAACCAGGAGCGCGCCGCCGCCACCGCCTGACCGATCTGGTCAGCCGGGAAGGCCACCTTTTCGCGCAAGACGAGACGGCGCGGTGGTGTGATTGAGCCCGACGGCGAGCAAATGCATGGGGTGGCGGAAAAGCGGGGAATGGCGACACGCTATTATAGCCGCTTGCCGTGCTGCACAAGGGGCTCAGGCGCCGGCTTGGGCCGTTGCCGTGTGTTGCTCGCTCAGCAATGGCAGGGTGATCGTGAACGTGGTGCCGTGCTCGAGCCTGCTGTTGAAACTGATCTGGCCGCCGTGCCGTTCGACCACGGTCTTGACGAAGACCAGGCCCAGGCCGATGCCGTCATGGCGCGGTTGCCCGGGCGCACTCATGCGCTGGAAGCGCTGGAACAGCTTGGCGCGGTCCGGCGGCGCGATGCCGTATCCCTGGTCACGCACGCTGCAGACGATGTACTGGCCGCCCGCCGCCATCTCCAGCAGCTTCACGGAGCAGGTGATGCGGGTGCCGACGGGACTGTAGTTGATGGCGTTCGAAATCAGGTTGATCAGCGCCCGCGTCATCAGCGCCCGATCGACGCGGACCGGCGCCTCGTCACCGAGTTCGGTTTCCAGCTGCATCTGGCGGTTCTTGGCGAGCGTCCACATTTCATCGGTGGCATCCAGCACCAGGTCCTGGAAATCCACTTCCTCCAGCCGATACTCCTGCGATTCGGCGCGCGCCAGCTGCACGAAATTGTCGGCCAGGCCAAGTGTCTTGCGCGAAGCCCGCTCCAGGCGCGCGAAGAACTCCGGCTGCGGCAAGGCGGATTCCGGGTCGCTTTGCAGTTCGAGCAAGGCCAGGATCGAGGCTTGCGGCGCCCGCATGTCGTGCGACAGGAAGCGCAGGGTTTCATCGCGGCTGCGTTCGGCGGCGCGGATGTTGGAGATGTCGACGACGCTGATGATCCAGCCGGTGAGCAGGCCGGCGGCGGAATAGCAGGGCGCGCTTTTCAGCAGCAGGTCGCGGCCGTTGCTGTCCTGGGCCGCGATGCCGTTGGCCAGCGCCGCCACCTGTTGCAGATCGAGCAGATCGTCCCAGCGGAAATGGTAGTTGGCGCGCTGGTCGATCGGTTGCGGCGCCGACAGCGCGGCGAACAGGCGCGGCAGCAGCGCGGCGTCTTCGACTTGAATCCCGAGCGAGGCGAGATAGTCGTGCGCGTGGCGGTTGGCCAGCAGCACCCGGCCCTGCGGCGCCGTGATCAGCACCGCATCGGGAAAGCTGTTCAGGCTGTCGGAGACGAACTGGCGCAAATCGCGCACCCGCCGCACCGCGCTGGTCATGGCGCGGATGCGCCGCTCCAGCAAATCCGCCAGCGGCTCCTGGACTTCCGGCGCCGGCGCCTCCGGCAGCAGGTGCGGCTCCTGCTGGAGCCGCATGAATTCCTGGCCCAGATAGGAGATGGCCGCGTCCAGCCGGCGCCAGCTCCACAGCGGGTAGGCCAGCATCAGCGCGATCAGCGCGGCGCCCGGCGCCAGCCAGAGCCCGGCGCGCAAGGCAAGGTAACTGGCCGCCAGCGTCAGCAGCAGCAGCACGGCGCTGACCAGCAAAGACCGGCGCGGCGACAGGAACAGATAGCCGGCCAGCACCAGCCACACCGGCAGGCAGCAGAACAGCGCGGCTTGCCACGGCGCTGCCGCCCGGATCGAAATGCCGTCCAGCAGGCTGGCCAGGATGTTGGCGTTGATCTCTATGCCGGCCATGGCGCCGTTCAGGCCGGAGACCGGGGTGGGATAGGAGTCGGCCATGCCGACCGCGGTGGCGCCGACCAGCACATATTTGCCGGCGAAGAACTGGTCCGGCACCTCGCCGCGCAACACCGCGACGTAGGGCACCGAAGTGAAATGGCCGCTGCCGCCGGCGAACGGGATGCGTACCAGCGCCTCGTCGCGCCATGCCGCCGAGGGGGCGGCCGAGCCGGACGGCGGCGTGCGCTCGTGCGCCGAACCGGCGCATGGGGCCGAGGCGGATGCCGGCGCAGGCGCCGCCATTGCCAGCGCGAAATGCGGCCAGCGGTCGCTACCCTGGCCTTCGTAGGGAACAAAGCCGCGCAATACGCCGTCGCTGTCCAGATGCAAATTGATATGGCCGAGCGCGGCGGCGGCGCAGGCCAGTTCCAGGATCGGCGGCACCAGCACCGGACCGGCCCCGGCACTGGCGCGGATGATGGGCAGCACGGTCAGGCGATTGGCGCTCAGCGTCGCCGCCAGCGCGCGATCGCCGCCGCGGCTGCCGTCGGCGGCCGGATGCTCCGGCTCCGCCAGGATCACGTCGAGGCCGATGGCGCGCGGCCGGGCACCGGCGATGCGCTCGATCAGCTGCGCATGGAGCTTGCGCGACCAGGGCCAGCGCCCCAGTTCGGACAGGCTGTAGTCGTCAATGGCGACGATGATGATGTCGTCCCGCGCCGGCCGGCCGCCGGCCGACAGCAACAGGTCGTAGAGCGACTGGTCGACGCGCCCCAGACCGTTCTGCCAGCCCAATCCGCCGGCCAGCAGCGTCAGCATGCAGGCCAGCAGCAGCCATTCGCGGAAGGCCAGGCGGTGCGCGAAGGGAGCAAGCCAGCGCATTTTCATGGGGGGCGTGCGCAAGCCTAGCGCGCGCCGCGCAACAGGCTTTCCCTGACGCTGAACGGTTCGCCGTCGTGGATGATCCAGTGGTCGGTGACCACGAAAGCCTGCGCCAGTGAAAACGGATTGGCGCTGCCGTCCGGGTTGATCGTTTGCACGCGCGCGTAGTAAGTGCCGAAAGCCGGCCGTGTCAGGCGGATTTCCGGAGCATCCGTGCTGCTCGACAGCAACATCCAGGTGAAGGCGGGATCGCGCGCCACCTGCACCTGGAATTTCTGGCCGGGCGCCGCCTGCCAGCGCAGCCAGAGCCGGTCCCGATCGCTGCCGTCGACGAAGGGCGCGCCTTGCGCCGGCGCCACCGTGAGCGGGCGGGCGCGGCCGAACGGTTCCTGGGCGCGCATGCCGCCACGCATCGATACCGCCGCCACCTGCCAGTAATACTGACCCGGCTCCAATGCCGCGTTCACGTAGTGCGGGCGCGCCAGCTCCACCTCGTCGACGATGGAGCGGAAGGCGGGATCGCGCGCGATGCGCAAGCGGTAGGCCTGGGCCGTGGCGCTGGCGGGCCAGCTCAGCGTGGCCGGGGCGCCGGGCGTCGCAAGAAGCTGCACCGGCGTTTCGCTGGCCGCCTGGCGTTCGGGCGGCACGGTAAACGGGCGGATGCGCGAAATGCCTTCGAGGCCGGCGCCATCGATCGCCGACATGCGGACGAAATAGTTGCCATCGCGCAGTCCCTGAATCCTGATCCGGCCCTCGGCGGCGCGGCCTTCGGTGAGGATATTCTGGGCGTCGCTGTCGGTGGCGATCTGGATCTGATAGGCGCCGGCGCCGGCCACCGGCAGCAGGTCGAAGCGCAGCGCCGCGGCCTCGGCGGCCGGCGCCGCAGCCGCCAGTTGCGGTGCCGGCAGCAACTCCACCGCACGCCCGATATTTTGCGCGGTGACCAGGTTGCCCTGGCCATTGCCCAATACCAGCGCCGCCGGCGCGCCCGGCCGGCCGACCTCGACGCTGCCGCTCAGCACTTCATTGACAACCTGGCTTTCCGAGAGCGCCACGCGGAAATGCGTACCGCGCACGCCGGTCACGCTCTGCGGTGACAGGACTTCAAACACGCCCTTGTTGATATTCAGCGGCGCGACGCGGGATTCGACCCGGCCCTGCAACAAGGTCACTTCAGTGCGCGGGCTTTTGGTATAGCGCGCCATGCGCAACTTGGATAGCCGGATGCGGCTGTTGGAGGGAATCGAGACGCGCGACTGGTCCGCCAGCGACAGGGTCAGGAAACTGTTGGCGCCGGTTTCGAGCTGCGTGCCTTCGCGGATGATGCTGCCCAGCGCGACCGCGACTTCGGCGCCATTGGCGGCGCTGGCGCGGATGCGGCCGGAAAACGCGATGATCCGGCCTTCATTCGGCTCGTCCGGCAGCAGGTTGGCGGGAATCGTGATCGCGGTGCCGATCGGGATGCTGATGTCCTTGCTGATACGGTTCAGCTTGCCGAGTGCGATCCAGTTGCCGGAGCGCGTGGTGTGTTGCAGCGCGATCGACGACAGGGTATCGCCGGATTGCGTGTAGTAGGTGATTTCACCGACGCCGATCACGATCGTGCCGGGTACGCCGGTCGCGGGATTGGCTGGCTCCGCCACGGCCGGTGGACAGGCCAGGCACCATAGGAACCCCAGGGCGATAAAAAAAATGCGCATGCTTTTCTCCTGCGCACCCCGGTAATGCCTTATGCGGATATTTGTTCCAGTCGATAGCCGTAACTGTATACCGGGGCCAGCCGAAAACCGTTGTCTGGACGCAATTGTAACTTGGTACGGACTCGTGAGACATGGGTATCCATGGTGCGCGACGGAATTTCGACATCGCGCGCCCAGACCGCCTCCAGAATATAGGCGCGCGACAGGGGCCGCCCCAGGTTGCGGAAGAACAGCAGCGCCAGGTCGAATTCCTTCTGGGTGAGTTCGACCAGGGTGCCGTTGACGGTGAGGCGGCCGGTGCGCACTTCGAAAATATAGTTGCCGAATTGCAGCTGCTCGACCGCGTTCTGGTTCGGATAGGCGCGCCGCAGCAGCGCCTGCACCCGTGCCACCAACTCGCCGCGGCGAATCGGCTTGATCATGTAATCGTCGGCGCCTGCCGCCAGGCCGGCCACGATATCGTCTTCGCCGGAACGGCTGGTCATGAACAGCACCGGCAGGTTGGGCAGGAGTTTTTCGCGCGCCCAGCGCAAGACTTCGGCGCCGTCGACGTCCGGCACTTGCCAGTCGATGATCAGCATGTCGAAGCTTTCGCGCCGCAACTGGCCCAGCATTTCCCTTCCGCTCTGAAACGGATAGCAAAGATGGCCGGCGGAAGTCAGGACTTGGCACACCAGATCGGTCTGGCTGCGGTCGTCATCGAGTACTGCGATTCTCATATCTGTTCGCGTAAAGCAAGCGTTCGGTTAAATGTCTCTGCTAATCTACCAAGTATTGTTCACGCTTACACGGAGTAAATTGCAATGTGACAATATTTCACAAAATTAGAGCGAAATTCTCACGATTTACCGGGCACCGGCGGTCTCTGTCCGGCCCGGGCATTCAAAAAGAGCAGGTGAGCGAAGCCACCCGAGCTTTCATCGGAGTCCGGGGTGCGCGGCCGCCAAGTTGCGCACCTTCATAAGCCGCGTGGTTCGGAATAGGGCGTTCCCCTCAAGCTGCGCCGCACGTTCCGGTGCTTGCGGTTTTACCGGTGTACGCCCCGCTTAAGCTGCCGCTAAGGAGACGACGCAGCATGACCAGTGCCCATTTTCCGGCTGTCGCCGCCACAGCAAGCGGGTCGCATGTCCGCAGCGGCGCCGAGCATCTGCCGCCGCCGGGGCGCGCAGCACAAGCCGCATGAGACGGCAGCCCAGCCACGGCGCCCACCGATGAATGGCCAAACCGCATTCCAGTTCGCAGTCGCGCTCGGCATCGGCCTGCTGATCGGGATCGAGCGCGAGCGGCGCAAGGGGAGCGGCCCGTCGCGCGCGGCGGCGGGAGTGCGCACCTTCGCCATCGTGTCGTTGCTGGGTGCGGTCGCCATGCACCTGGGTGGGGCGCCGCTGCTCGGCTTGCTGGCGCTTGGACTGGCGCTGTTGCTGCTGGTGGCGTATGTGCGTCGCCTCCGCCAGGACCCCGGCCTGACCACCGAGGCGGCGGCGCTGCTGACCCTGCTGCTGGGGGCACTGTGCCTGCGCGATCCGGCGCTGGCGTCGGGCTTGGCGGTGACGCTGGTGATCCTGCTGGCGGCGCGCACCCGGCTGCATCGCTTCGTGCGCACCGTGCTGAGCCAGGAGGAGCTGACCGATGCCCTGATCCTGGCCGCCGCCGCGCTGGTGGTGCTGCCCTTGCTGCCGGACGCCTATATCGGTCCGTTCGGCGCGCTGAACCTGCGCACCATCTGGAAATTCGCGCTGCTCGTGATGGCCGTCAGCGCCGCCGGCCATGTCGCGCTGCGCCTGTTCGGTCCGCGCCTGGGATTGCCGCTGGCGGGATTTGCCTCGGGTTTCATTTCCAGCACGGTGACGATCAGCGCGATGGGCGAGCGCGCCGCGCGCGAACCGGGCCTGATGCGGCTGGCGGTGGCCGGCGCCGTGCTGTCGTCGATCTCCACGCTGGCGCTGATGGCGGTGCTGCTGGCGGCCATCAGCCCGGCGACGCTGCGGGCGCTGGCCATTCCGCTGTCGTGCAGCGGCGCCGCCGCGCTGGCCTATGGCGCGTTGTTCCTGCTCAAGGCGATGCGCCATGGCGAGCCGCCGGCGATCGCGACCGGGCCGCCATTCAAACTGAAGACGGCCCTGCTGCTGTCGCTGATGATTGCCGCTGTCCTGCTCCTGGCGGCGGCATTGAATGCCTGGCTCGGCGACAAGGGAATCGTGATGGCGGCGCTGGTCGGCGGCCTGGCCGACACGCACGCGGCGGCGGCCTCGGTGGCGTCGCTGGCGGCGGCCGGCAAAATCGGCGGCGCGCAGACCGTGGTGCCGGTGCTGGCCGCGCTGTCCGCCAATACCGTAAGCAAGGCGGTGTTTGCCTGGGTCAATGGCGGCCGCCGTTTTGCGGCGCAGGTGATCCCGGGTCTGCTGCTGCTGGTCGCCGCTGCCTGGGCCGGCTATGCGCTGGCGGTGGCGTTCAAGCTGCCTGGATGAGGGCTGTCGGCAGGATGGCGGCCCGCAGAGTGCCTTGAGATTGGTCAAGGCTGGCGCTGCTCCCGCTTCCTATCATTAATAAAAATGGTGGTGCGACCAAGGGACGTTTGGTCGCATCCGAGCGCCTGGCGCCGTGGCGCGACAGCGGCGTACGTGGGCGATCTCTATTTTTCGACGAAGAGGTAGATGATGGCGAACAAGCTGACACACTTTAATCCGTTTGGCGATCTTGCACGCTTCGAACCGCTGCGTGACTTCGAAGAGTTACTTAACGATTTCCGCTTCCGTCCGGCGTTGCGCGAACTGGAGGCGGCCGCGCCCCGCATCAAGATGGACGTGGCCGAAACCGATCAGGGCTATATGGTGAAGGCCGAAATTCCCGGTGTGAAAAAGGAAGACATCAAGATCGAAATCGAAGGCAATCAAGTCTCGATCAGCGCCGAGGCGCAGCCAGGAAACGGAAGAAAAGCAGGGCGAGACCGTAGTCCATCGCGAGCGCTATTACGGCAGGCAATATCGCCGCTTCACGCTGGCGCAGGAAGTCGACGACAGCCAGGCGCAAGCCAAATACCAGGATGGCGTGCTGGAGCTCAGCCTGCCGAAAAAAGCCGGGCCCGCCGGCGCCAAGCAATTGACGGTGCAATAGCGGTTTGATGCGTTCCTGCGTCCGGCTGCCATGCCGGGCGCGTGTCCCGGTGGCCTCCTTGGACACTGCTCCCTTCTCTTGGGCGGCAGCTGCCTGATTTCGTATCATGGCCATAAAGTTGATACGGATCAATCACTTGGGATTTTTCCCGCAGTTTATCCACAGGCTTGATCACAGCTTCTGTGGGTAATTTCCCCCGCGCTTCGCTCCGCATGCGCGGCCGCCGTGGGCGGTACGGCGGTTGCCCTTCGACAAAGATTCCTGTAAAAAGTTGATCGTTCCGCCCACGGCTTCACATAACGGGCGGGCGCAGCATGTCCTTGGAACGCGTCATGGGTACCGTGGCAAGCGCGCCGGTTCCCTCTGTCCACCTTCTGCAGGAGAACTCTCTTGGCCAAATCCCTTATTGCGGCCGCCCTGGCGGCCACGCTGAGCCTGGCGCTGCCGGCCCTGGCGCAACAGAAATACCAGCCCGAATACCGGCTCTCGACCGTGCTCGGCAGCGCTTTCCCGTGGGGCAAGGGCGGCGAGCGCTGGGCCGAACTGGTCAAGGAAAAAACCCAGGGCCGCATCAACATCAAGATGTATCCCGGCACTTCGCTGGTGGCGGGCGACCAGACGCGCGAGTTCACCGCGATCCGCCAGGGCGTGATCGACCTCGCGATCGGCTCGTCGATCAACTGGTCGCCGCAAGTCAAGGAGCTGAACCTGTTTTCGCTGCCGTTCCTGATGCCGGATTACCGCGCGCTCGATGCGCTGACCCAGGGCGAAGTCGGGCGCGAACTGTTCAAGGTGATCGAAAAGAACGGCGTGGTGCCGCTGGCCTGGGGCGAGAACGGTTTCCGCGAAATCAGCAATTCCAAGCATGAGATCAAGACGCCGGCCGACATGAAGGGCCTGAAATTCCGCGTGGTCGGCTCGCCGCTGTTCAACGACACCTTCACCGCGCTGGGCGCCAATCCGACCCAGATGAGCTGGGCCGACGCCCAGCCGGCGCTGGCTTCGGGCGCGGTCGACGGCCAGGAAAATCCGATCTCGGTGTTCACCGGCGCCAAGATCCATGCGGTCGGCCAGAAATACCTGACGATCTGGGGCTATGTCGCCGATCCCCTGATTTTCGTGGTCAACCGCAAGGTCTGGGAAAGCTGGAGCAAGGCGGATCAAGAGGCGGTGCGCACCGCCGCCGTACAAGCCGGCAAGGAAGAAATTGCGCTCGCGCGCCAGGGCCTGACTGCCGCCAACAGCGGCATCTACAAGGAGGTCGAAGGACTGGGCGTGAAGGTCACGCACCTGACGCCGGCCGAGGTCGATGCCTTCCGCAAGCTGACCCGGCCGACCTACGACAAGTGGTCCAAGACCATCGGCACCGGTCTCGTGAAGAAAGCCGAAACGGCGATTGCCGCGCGCCAGTAAGCGTTTCGTGTCGCGCCTTGCAAGCGCTGCAGCGCCCCGTTTGCCGCGGGGCGTTTTTGTTGGGAATCCTTCTTATACTCCCTGCACATACGGCCTATGTCGAGCAAAAAATGTCATAAATTACAACATACTCCCTTTGTGGGAGAGGACGCGTGCATAATTGCGAAGGGCGCCGGGACCGTGCCGCCGTCGAGATGGCGCGCCTGTCCGAAATCGAAATCCCACTGAAAAGAACAATGCAATGAGCGATTTGCCTGCTGCCCCCGCCGACACTGCCGAAGAAGCGCCGCGCGTGCCGGTCAAGATCGAGGAGTTCTGCGCTGCGCTGGCGATGGCGCTGATCTGCTGCATCACCTTTGCCAACGTGCTGGTGCGCTACTTCACCGACGTCTCGTTCGCGTTCACCGAGGAATTTTCGATCTTCCTGATGGTGGTGCTGACCCTGTCCGGAACCGCCGCCGCCTTTGCCCGCAACAGCCATATCCGCATGAGCTTCCTGGTCGAGCGCCTGCCGCGCAAGCTGGCGCGGCCGCTCGAAACCGTCGTGCTGCTGCTCGGCGCGCTGATGTTCGCGATCATGGCGTATTACGGCAGCTTCCTGTTCTGGGACGACTGGCAGTACGACACCACCTCGCCCGGCATCGGCATTCCGCAATGGATCTACACGATCTGGCTGCCGCTGTTGTCGGTGGTGATTTTCCTGCGCATCGTCGGCCGCCTGATCCGCTTTCGCCGGAGCCGCGCATGATCGCCGAAGGCAGCCTGGTACTGTTTCTCGGCTTCGCCGTGCTATTGGCGATCGGCGCGCCGCTGGCGATCGCGCTCGGCATCACCGGCACCGCGGTGATCCTGATCGAAGGCCTGGGCATCATGTCGGTGCCGACCAACGCCTACAACGGCATCGCCAAATATCCGCTGCTGGCGCTGCCGGTGTTCGTGCTGGCCGGCATGATGTTCGAGCGCGCCGGCGTTGCGCTGCGCATCGTGCGCTTCGCCGCCGCCATCGTCGGCAAGCGGCGCGGCGGCCAGGGCGTGGTGGCGATCCTGGTCTGCATGTTCCTGGGCGGCATCTCGGGCTCGGGTCCGGCCGACGCCGCCGCGGTGGCGATGGTGATGATCCCGAGCATGTGGAAGCAGGGCTATCCGAAGGAATTCTCGGCCACCGTGATCGCCGCCGCCGGCTCCACCGCGATCCTGATCCCGCCGTCGATCGCGCTGATCGTCTACAGCGTGCTGGTGCCGGCGGCGTCGGTGCCGGCGCTGTTCGCCGGCGGCATGCTGCCCGGCATCCTGGCCGGGCTGGCCTTGATCGTGCCGACGCTGTATTTGTCGCGCAAGCACGGCTGGGGCGTCGCCGACGGCGCCGAAACGCCGCCCTTCTGGGCCAGCTTCAGGGAAGCGATCTGGGGCTTGCTGGCGCCGGTCATCATCCTCGGCGGCATGCGCACCGGGCTGTTCACGCCGACCGAGGCGGCGGTGGTGGCGGCGTTCTACGGCTGGTTCGTCGGCGTCTTCGTCTACCGCACGCTGAATTGGCGCAAGGTGTACCGGGTACTGGTCGAGTCGGCCGAAATCTCGGCGGTGGTGCTGATCATCATCTCGCTGGCCGGCGTGTTCGCGCACGCCGGCTCGACGCTCGGCGCCTTCGACGCCTTCGCCAAGCTGCTGCTCGGCTTCACCGACAACGAGGCGCTGATGCTGGTGATGATCAGCGTCATGCTGCTGATTGCCGGCATGCTGCTCGACGCAGTATCGATCTTCCTGGTGTTCCTGCCGATCCTGGTGCCGATCATGCTGATCTACGGCTGGGACCCGGTCTGGTTCGGCGTCGTCATCACGATGAACATGGCGATCGGCCAGTTCACGCCGCCGATGGCGGTCAACCTGATGGTCACCACGCGCATCGCCGGCATCTCGATGGAATCGACGGTGCGCTGGGCGCTGTGGATGGTGGGCGCGATGCTGGCGGCGATGGCGCTGGTGATGGTGTTCCCGCAGCTGGTGCTGTGGCTGCCGCGTTGGCTCGGCTATTAGGTTTTGCGCCGCTTTTGGCGAAAGTTGGTTCAAGGAGGCAAGCGCCACACGGGGTCGGCATGACAAAGCCGGACGGATGGCGGGAGTGGAAATGAAGATCGTCTACGGAACAAGAGTTTTGCTGGCCGTCGCCCTGCTGGGAGCGCTCGCGGGTTGCGGCACTATGCGCGCGATCAACAACCTGGAGGCAGGCGCCGGCTCGGAAGCGATGACGGTGTGGCAGCGCTGGGTGGATGCCGACGGCGACATCGCGGCCGCCACCACCTGGGAGCGCAAGGTGAAGGCGGGCGTCACCATCGAAGAGATCGAGCAGGCCTTCACCAGCGTAGCCGCCGAAGACAACATCAAGGCCGTCGGCGAATTCCATCTTTCCAGGGAACTGGAGAATCGTTCCGGCCAACCGCAGCGCTTCCTCAAGGTCTACTCGTATTGCAGCCCGGAGGCGGCCAGGGCCATGGTCGACTTCAGTCCGCATATGGCCGCCTACATGCCGTGCCGTATCACGGTGCTGGAAAAGGAGGACGGCCTCTGGCTCTACACCTTGAACATGGACATGCTGATCCACATGGGCCGCAAGCTGCCGCCCGAGTTGCGGACCACGGTCCTGCGGATACGCGACACGATCTGGAAGATGCTCGAACGCGGTTCGCGCGGCGAATTCTGATGGCGGTTGGGGTGTTCGAGGCTCGCCCGCGACGCTTGCCGGCGCGGCCGAAGGGGGCGCCGCCGGCGCGATGGGTGCGGCGGATTGCGGCTCAGGTGATTCCATATATAAACATATACGCATATAATCAAGTATGTTCTGTTTTTCCGCACCTGCGATGACGATAAAAATTCCGGCGCCGTCGATGGCGGCGCACCGCGGGCGCCCGCTGTCCGCGCTGATCAAGCTGGCCTGCACCGCACTGGTCTTCGCGCTGAGCTTCCTTTTCTTCGGCGCGGCTGCCGCGGCTGGCGCCGAAATCGAATTGCGGCCGATCCAGGTTTCGCCCCATGTGTACTACTTCCGGGGCGAGCCGGGCATGGCGAGTGCCGCCAACAAGGGATTCATGTCGAATTCCGGATTCGTCGTCACCGGCGACGGTGTCGTCGTGTTCGACGCCTTGGCCACGCCGGCGCTCGGCCAGGCGATGCTGAAGGCGATCCGCAAGATCACGCCGCAGCCGGTAAGGCGGGTGATTGTCAGCCATTACCACGCCGACCATTTCTATGGCCTGCAGGCGCTCAAAGCCGACGGCGCCGAAGTCTGGGCGCACGAAAGCGGCCGCGCTACGCTCAATTCGGATGCCGCGCAGGAGCGGCTCAAGCAGCGGCGTGCCGACCTTTCCCCCTGGGTGGACGAAGCGACGCGCCTGGTGCCGGCCGACCGCTGGCTCAGTTTCGCCAGCGCCAAGACCATTCCGTTCGAATTGGGCGGCCTGCGCTTTCGCGTGATCGACTCGAGCGGCGCCCATTCGCCCGAGGACGTAATGCTGTTCGTCGAAGAAGAGCAGGTTCTGTTTGCGGGCGACCTGTTTTTTACCGGACGCCTGCCGTTTGTCGGCGAGGCCGACAGCAAGGTCTGGCTGGCTGCGCTCGATCGCATGCTCGAAGTAAAGCCGAAGAGCGTGATCCCCGGCCACGGCCCGGCTTCCAGCCAGCCGCTGCAAGACATGCAGCTGACGCGCGACTATTTGCTCTACTTGCGCAAGGAAATGGGCAAGGCGGTGGCCGACCTGGTGCCGTTCGAGGACGCCTACCGGCAGACGGACTGGTCGGGGTTTGAAAAATATCCGGCGTTCGAGCAGGCGAACCGGATCAACGCCTATGGCACCTACCTGCTGATGGAAAAAGAAAGCCTGAGCAACGGCCAGTAAGGCCGGCCGAGCATCACATCCAACGGAGACGACAATGAACATGTTGCGCCATACCCTGCTGCTGTTTTTTCTGGCCTTGGTCGGCATCGCCGCCGCCAGCGCCGCCGAGCGCGAGGAAAAAGTGGTCTATCACATCAGCGACAGCGCCATCGCCTCGCAGGCGCTGGTCAATATCCGCAATCACCTGGATGCCAGCCCGAAGGCGAAGATCGTCGTCGTCACGCATGGTGCCGGCATCGATTTCCTGCTCGAGGGCGCGAAGAACAAGACCGGCAATCCGTACGACATCCCGGTGCAGGAATTGGCCGGGCGCGGCGTCCAGTTTCGCGTCTGCAACAATACGCTGGAGACGCGCAAGATCGACAAGAACCAGGTGCTGCCGGAGGCGACGATCGTGCCTTCAGGCACGGCGGAAATCGGCCGCTTGCAGAGCCAGGAGGGGTACGCCTACATCAAGCCGTGAGCGCGCGTGGCATCGGCCCGCTGCGCGGTTCGCCAGGAAAATCCCTTGTCCGGCCGCCTTGTCGCGGCGCAGCATGGAAAGCCATTGCCATTTGGGTGGGGATTTGTTTAGATGCTGACTTGTTTGATCAATAGAACCCTGCGGCGTGGACAAGAACTTCGGTAAGGCACAAATGGAAGAGCTGTTCGAAGAGGTGGCGAACTACTTCTCCCTGCTCTGCGAGCCGACCCGCCTCAAGATTCTCTATGCCGTGTGCAACGGCGAGCGCTCGGTAGGCGAAATCGTGACGGAAGTCGAGTCCACGCAGGCCAACGTGTCGCGCCAGATCAACATGTTGTACCGCGCGAAGATCCTGGCCCGGCGTAAGGACGGCACGCAAGTCTATTACCGCGTCGACGACGAGAAGACGCTCCAGATGTGCCAGGCGGTGTGCGGCCAGATCGCCGACAAGATCGGGATCCCCGCCATGCCGGCAGGCGCGGCCGGCGGCACGCCGAAGAAAACGAGGAAATCGGGCAAATAACCATGCCATTACGGCGCGGCATTGCGGCATGTATATGAGTGTATAGCTATATACGTTAATAGTTGATTAATGATTTATCGAGTTGCCCAAAGAGAGGGTGTATGACCGGAAGCAAGAAGATGGGGCGCGTGCTGCGCGCTCCGGAAAATTTCGTCGACGATGCGCTGGCGCATCAGATCACGACAGACGGCCTGAATGCGGAGCGCCGCGGGTTTTTGCGCAAAAGCTTTATGGCCGCCAGTGCTGCGCTGGCGAGCGGATCGGCGCTGGCGCAGGCAAGCAAGGGGCAGGCCTTTGCCGGCGACCCGAATATCCTGAACCTGCCAGAGCATGCCAAGACCCTGGGCAAGCCGGTGGCCACCCATCCCTACGGCGTGCCGTCGAAATTCGAAACCAACCTGCTGCGCCGCGAGTCCCCGGGGCTGACGCGGGTATCCGCTGCATCGGTGTCGTTCACACCGCTGCAGGGGCTGTTCGGCATCATCACGCCCAGCGGCCTGCACTTCGAACGCCACCACCAAGGCTGGGTCGACATCGATCCGTCCACGCACCGCTTCATGCTCAACGGCCTGGTCAAGAATCCCAAGGTCTATACGATGGACGATTTGATGCGCCTGCCGTCGGTGTCGCGCATGCACTTCATCGAATGCGGCGCCAATACGGCGATGGAGTGGGGTAACGTCTCGGTGCCGACCGTCCAGTATTCGCACGGCATGCTGAGCTGCAGCGAATTCACCGGGGTGCCGCTGTCGGTGCTGCTGGAGGACTGCGGCTACGACAAGAAGAACGGCAAGTTCATCCTGGCCGAAGGCGCCGACGGTTCCGGCATGACGCGCACCATTCCGATCGAGCGCGCGCTGGACGACGTGCTGGTCGCGTGGGGCATGAACGGCGAGATGCTGCGTCCTGAAAACGGCTATCCGCTGCGACTGGTAGTGCCCGGCGTCCAGGGCGTGTCGTGGGTCAAATGGCTGCGCCGCATCGAGGTCGGCGACAAGCCGTATGCCACCAAGGATGAGGCGATCCACTACATTGACGCCATGCCGGACGGCATGTACCGGCAATACACTTCGATCCAGGAGTGCAAGTCGGTGATCACCACGCCCTCGGCCGGACAGACGCTGCTGGACAAGGGCTTCTACAACATCACCGGCCTCGCCTGGTCGGGGCGCGGCAAGGTCAAGCGGGTCGACGTCTCGGTCGACGGCGGCCGCAACTGGCGCACCGCGCGCCTGGAGACGCCGGTGCTGGACAAATGCCTGACGCGCTTCAATATCGACTGGAACTGGGATGGTTCGCCGGTGGTGCTGCAGTCGCGCGCCATCGACGACACTGGCTATGTGCAGCCGAAAATCAATGAGTTGCGTGCGGTACGCGGCACCCGCTCGATCTATCACAACAATGCGATCCAATCGTGGAAAGTCGCCGAGTCGGGAGAGGTATCGAATGTTCAAGTGTATTAACGCCGTCGCCGCGCTGTCGCTGGCGCTGGCGGCCGGCGCCGCCTTCGCCCAGGGCTATCCGAATGTCGGACGGAGCGCGACACCGCAGGAAATCGTCGCCTGGGATATCGACGTGCGCCCCGATTTCAAGGGACTTCCGGCCGGCTCGGGCACGGTCGCCAAGGGCATGCAGGTGTGGGAAGGAAAATGCGCCTCGTGCCACGGCACTTTCGGTGAATCGAACGAAGTGTTCACGCCGCTCATCGGCGGCACCACCAAAGACGACATCAAGACCGGCCGGGTGGCGGGGCTGACCAACGGCAAGCAGCCGCAGCGCACCACGATCATGAAGGTGCCGACCGTCTCCACGCTGTGGGATTACATCAACCGTGCGATGCCCTGGACCGCACCGAAGTCGCTGAGCACCGAAGAGGTGTATGCGGTCACCGCGTATCTGCTGAACATGGCTGAAATCGTGCCCGACGATTTCACCTTGTCCGACCGTAATATCGCGGAAGTGCAAAAGCTGATGCCCAACCGCAACGGCATGACGACGCAGCACGGCCTGTGGGACGTGAAGGGCAAGCCGGATGTGAAAAGCGTCGCTTGCATGAAGGACTGCCCGGTCGACGCCAAAATCCGCTCGTCCCTGCCCGATGAGTCCAGGAACGTGCACGGCAACCTGGCGCAGCAAAACCGCGGCTTCGGGCCGGTGCGCGGCGCGGATACGACCAAGCCGGCGCCGACGGCTCCGATCTCCGCCGCCAAGCGCGGCGAGAATGTCGCCGCCGCGGTCGCCGCGCCCAAGGCGGAAGCGCCGGCGGCCAAGGCCGACGGTCTGAGCCTGGCCAAGCAATACGCATGTGTCGCCTGCCATGGCGTCAGCAACAAGATCGTGGGTCCGGGCTTCACTGAAATTGCCGCCAAATACAAGGGTGACGGCGCGGCCGAGGCGCACCTGAGCGGCAAGGTAAAGAGCGGTTCGAGCGGGACCTGGGGCCCGATCCCGATGCCAGCCCAGGCGCAGGTCAGCGATGCCGACATCAAGACCATCGTCGGCTGGATCCTGGGCGGCGCGAAATAGCAATCGGCGCCGCCTGCCCCAACCGGCAGGCGGTGCAGTATGAATCAATAGAGCAGATGTATCACCCGAACGTTGGCGGTCGATCCGGCCGCTAATTTTATAAAGAGGAGAAAGCAATGAATCAGAACCGACGCGACATCATGCGTATCACCACAGTGCTCGGGCTGGCGATCAGCGCCGGCTTGATCAAGCCGACCGAGGTGTTTGCCGCGGACTGGAAGACCAACGTCTTCGAAGCCAAAACGCTCGAGGACGTGGTCAAGGCGCTGGGCGGCGACAAATTCGCGGTGAGCGCCGACGTCGCCATCAGCGGCCCGGACATCGCGGAAAACGGCGCGGTGGTGCCGGTCTCGGTGTCGAGCAAGGCGCCGAAGACCGAATTCGTCGCCATCCTGGTCGAGAAGAACCCCAACACCATGGCCGCCAGCTTCAACATCCCCGAAGGCACCGAGCCGAACGTCAGCACCCGGGTAAAGATGGGCGGCACTTCCAACGTGCACGCCCTGGTCAAGGCCGACGGCAAGTGGCTGATCGCGACCAAGGAAATCAAGGTCACCCTCGGCGGTTGCGGCGGTTGATCCGCGCCCGACCCCAATTCATATCAACCGATTCGTAAGAGGAATACATCATGGGAAATCCGATGCGCATCCGCGCAAACGCAGCTGGCGACACCGTCGAAGTCAAGGTGCTGATTCGCCACGACATGGAATCCGGCCAGCGCAAGGATGCCTCCGGCGCCGTCATCCCGGCGCACTTCATCCAAACCCTGGTCGCGAAATGGAATGACAAGGTCGTTCTGGATGCGTCGATGGGCACCGCGGTATCGAAGGATCCGTTCCTGTCGTTCAAGTTCAAGGGCGGCGCCAAGGGCGACAAGATCACCATCACCTGGGCCGACAACAAGGGCGATTCGCGCACCGATGAGGCGGTGATTTCGTAATTGGCAGCGATCAGGCCGGCCCACACGCCGCCTGATCGCATGGATGCGCACAGATCGCATCACTTTTAATACCAAGGGAGACGTTATGAGAAGAAACGTTTTGGTTTTTTTCGCAGTCGCTGCGATGGGTGCCGCCGTCCCGGCATTTGCCCAGAATTCGACCACCGACGAGATCGCGAAGTACCGCCAGTTGCTCGCGGATGGAAATCCGGCCGAGCTGTGGGAGATGCGCGGCGAAGAGCTGTGGAAGAAAAAGGATGGTCCAAAGAACGTTTCGCTCGAACAGTGCGATCTGGGCAAGGGACCGGGCGTGGTCAAGGGCGCCTATGTCGAATTGCCGCGCTACTTCAAGGACGTCGGCAAGGTAATGGACCTGGAACAGCGGCTGATGCACTGCCGCATGAGCTTGCAGGGACTGACGCGCGAACAGGCCAGCAAGACGCCGTTCGGTTCCACCGGCAAGCAATCCGATATCGAAGCGCTGGTGTCCTACATCACCGCCGAATCGAAAGGATTGAAGATGTCGGTGTCGACCGCGCATCCGCAGGAAAAGGCGGCCTATGAAATCGGCAAGAAGATTTTCTTCTACCGCGGCGGTGCCCACGATTTCGCCTGCGCCACCTGCCATTCGGCCGACGGCCAGCGCATCCGCCTGCAGGATCTGCCGAACATCCTTTCCAAGAGCAATGCCCAGGCCGCCTACACCACCTGGCCGGCGTATCGCGTGTCGCAGGGTGAAGTGCGGACCATGCAGCACCGCCTGTACGACTGCTTCCGCCAGCAGCGCTTCCCCGAGCCGGTCTACGGTTCCGACCTGATCACGGCGGTGACGATGTTCCTGGCGAAAAATGCCGATGGCGGCGAGTACAGCGCGCCGGCACTGAAACGATAAAGGGGAGAGCGAGATGATGAAACGAATTGGCATCGCATTGGCAGTCGCTGCCGCCGTGGCCGGCTGCGCGACCGTGGCGACGGAATCCGACTACGGCCAGATGGCGCTGCAGATGATGCGCGCGGATTTCAAGTCCAAAGGGCCGGCCACCGTTGAAGGCGTGATCAATCAGGACGAAGCGCAGCGCCTGTGCAGCGAATATCCGATGGAACGTCCGAAGGAAATCGCGGCGCAGATCGAGGCGGCGCAAATGAAGACGGTCAAGTATCCCGCCGACGGCAAATACCTGGGCAGCTGGCAGGCCGGCGAAAAAATCGCGCAGAACGGCAGGGGCATGCAATCGTCCGACGCGGTGGGCAGTCCCAACGGCGGCAACTGCTATGCCTGCCATCAGGTCAGCAAGGAAGAAATTTCCTTCGGCAATATCGGGCCCTCGCTGTACCAGTACGGGAAGCTGCGCGGCCAGAGCGAAGCGATCATGAAATACACCTGGGCCAAGATTTACAACGCCCAGGCGTTCAACGCCTGCTCCAACATGCCGCGCTTCGGCCACAAGGGCATCCTGGACGAAAAGCAGTTGAAGGACGTGATGGCGCTGCTGCTCGATCCGGCTTCGCCGGTCAACAAGTAGCGCGGGACGCGCCACCGGGGCCGGCGTAAGCCGGTCCCGGCAGTGAATGCAGGAATCAGCGCCGGACACGGCGCAATCTGGTTATTGGATTTTATTTAAGGAATGTGGACATGGGGTTGAGCCGTCGGGAATTCATGCAGGTTATCGGCATTGCGGCCGCAGGGGGAATGGCACTCGATGCGAAGAGTGCATGGGCGGCGCCGGCAGCCGACAAGCTGTATGACGTGCCGCGTTTCGGCAACGTGCATTTCCTGCATTTCACCGACTGCCATGCCCAGCTGCAGCCGATCTATTTCCGCGAACCGAGCGTCAATCTCGGCATCGGCGAAGCATATGGCCGCATGCCGCACCTGGTCGGCGACAAGCTGCTCAAGCATGTCGGTGTCAAGCCGAACACGGCCCAGGCCTATGCGTTCTCCTATCTCGATTTTGAAAAGGCGGCCAAGACCTATGGCAAGGTCGGCGGCTTCGCCCATCTGGCGACGCTGGTCAAGCGCATGAAGGCAAGCCGTCCCGGGGCCCTGCTGCTCGACGGCGGCGACACCTGGCAAGGGTCGGCCACCGCCTTGTGGACCAACGGCCAGGACATGGTGGACGCCTGCCTGCAGCTCGGCGTCGACGTCATGACCGCGCACTGGGAAATGACGCTCGGCGACAAGCGCGTGCAGGAAATCGTCGGCAAGGATTTCAAGGGCAAGGTCGATTTCGTCGCGCAAAACATCAAGACTGCCGACTTCGGCGACCAGGTGTTCGAGCCGTACGTGATGAAGGAGATGAACGGCGTGCAGGTCGCCATCATCGGCCAGGCTTTTCCGTACACGCCGATCGCCAACCCGCGCTACATGGTGCCCGACTGGAGCTTCGGCATCCAGGACGAGCACATGCAGAAGATGGTGGACGAAGCGCGCGCCAAGGGCGCCAAGGTGGTGGTCGTGCTGTCGCACAACGGCATGGACGTCGATCTCAAGATGGCTTCGCGCGTGCGCGGCATCGACGCCATCATGGGCGGCCACACCCACGACGGCATGCCGGCACCCGTGATCGTCAGCAACGCCGGCGGCAAGACGCTGGTCACCAATGCCGGCAGCAACAGCAAATTCCTCGGCATGCTCGATTTCGATGTGCGCGGCGGCCAGGTACAGGGCTTCAAATACCATTTGCTGCCGGTGTTTTCCAACTTCCTGCCGGCGGACAAGGAAATGGACGCCCTGATCAAGAAGATCCGCGCACCCTACGAAGCCAAGCTGAATGAACAGCTGGCGGTGACCGAAGGCACGCTGTACCGCCGCGGCAATTTCAACGGCACCTTCGACCAGCTGATCGTCGACGCCCTGATGGAAGTCAAGGGCGCCGAGATCGCCTTCTCGCCGGGATTCCGCTGGGGCACGTCATTGCTGCCGAACAGCCCGATCCTGATGGAGCAGCTGATGGACCAGACCGCCACCACCTATTCGTACAGCACGCTGACCGAGATGAGCGGGGACATGATCAAGACGGTGATGGAAGACGTCGCCGACAACCTGTTCAACCCCGACCCCTACTACCAGCAGGGCGGCGACATGGTCAGGGTGGGCGGCATGACCTACAGCATCGACCCCAAGGAAAAAATGGGCAGCCGCATCCAGGACATGCGCCTGAACGGCAAGCCGATCGACGCCGGCAAGACTTACAAGGTGGCCGGCTGGGCGCCGGTGGCCGAAGGCGCCAGCGGCGAACCGGTGTGGGACGTGGTGGCGCAATGGCTGCGCACCAGCAAGACGGTGAAGCCGCGCAAGCTCAACACGCCGCGCATCATCGGCGTGGAGGGCAACCCAGGTATCGCAGGATGATCATGCTCGCAAGGAAAATGACGATCATCTCGATGCTCTGCGTCTCCCTGGCATGCGCAGCGTTCGATGCGCTCGCCGTCGATGCGGCACGCCTGCCCGAGATCAAGCGAACCGCAGCCGGCCTGTACCTCGATGCAGGCGAAGCTTATGCCCTCAAGCAGAAACTGGGCGACAAGGCCTATTTTGTCGACGTCCGTACTCGCGCTGAAATTGCGTATGTCGGCATGGCGACCGTGGCCGATGCGCACATTCCCTACGTCGAACACGCGGACGATGCGCCGTGGGACGACCGGAACGGGCGCTTCAAGCTGGACGTGAACAGCGACTTCGGGCCGGAATTGGCGCGTCGCATAGCGGCAAAAGGGCTGGGCAAGGACGACACCATCATTGTGATGTGCCGTTCCGGCGACCGCAGCGCACGTGCGGCCAATCTGCTGAAGGAGCTTGGCTACGGCAAGGTCTATAGCGTGGTGGATGGCTTCGAAGGCGACCTGTCGAAGGACGGTCCGCAGGCTGGCCAGCGCGTGGTGAACGGCTGGAAGAACGCTGGGCTGCCGTGGAGCTACAAGCTCGACAAGAGCAAGCTCTATTTCCCGAAGTATTAAGAGAAAGCGCGCCGCATGCGAAATCCTCTCAAAGTGTCCAGCATCCTCCTGCTGGTTCACACGATGCTGTTTGCAGGATGGCTGCATGCCGGCCCGGTGCGCGTCGGCGACACACCGCAGTTGCCGCCCGTGACGACGGTGGACGGCCAGGTGATCGGGCCGGCCGACTGGCGCGGCAAGGTGCTGGTGATCAGTTATTTTTCGACCACCTGCCCGTTTTGCATGAACGAGGCGCCGCAACTGCAAAAGCTGAGCCGCGAAAATGCCGGCAAGGTGGTGGTGATCGGCGTCGATATCGACCACAAGGATCCGCAGCAGCGCATCAAGGTGGCGCGCTGGATCGACAAGATACAAGCTGACCCATCCGGTGACGGCAGACTTTCCGCTCCTGGAGCCGGTACTGGGCAAACCCAAGGGCTTGCCGGTCACCTACATCATCGACCGCCGCGGCAAGCTGAACCGGATCGAAGTTGGCGAGATGCTCGAAGAAGACTTCGACGACATCGCCCGCTTCGCGCAAAAGCAATAGGCGCGCCGATGAAAGCCGCCCGCAGCCTGATTGCTTTCCTCCTTTGCTGGTTTGCCGGCGCGCATGCCGGCGCCGCCGTCACACTTCCGGCGCCGCTCGATTTGCAGCGCGACGCGCGGCAGGCGCAAGAGTCGGGCAAGCCGGTGCTCATCCTGTTTTCCCTTCCCGGATGCCGCTTTTGCGACGAGGTCAGGCAAAACTATCTGGCGCCGCTATTGCGCGGCGTGCCGGAAGCGGCGCGGCCGATCATCCGTGAAATCGAGATCGGCGGCACGCAGACGTTTGTCGGTTTGCAAGGAGAACGAACCAGTCATCGGAGCTTTGCCAGCAAGCTCAATATCCGCATCGCACCGACCGTCGTATTGATCGATGCTTCCGGCCAGCATTTGACGGCGCCGATCGTCGGCGGCGACACCGCCGGACTGTATGGCGGATATCTGGACAACGCATTTGACGAAGCTGCAAAAAAACTAGCTGCCTCCGGGCGCAACCATTCCATCGGAGCCAAGCCATGAAACACCTGACCCAAGCCCTATTCGCCCTCAGTTTGATGACTGGAGTAGCGAGTGCCGCGCATGCCGCGGACGCGAGCTACGCGATCAAGTTGATGACGCCGGAGACGGCGCTGAAAGCCGCGCTGGCCGGCTTGAATAAATGCCGCGACGCCGGCTATCAGGTGGCTGTCGCGATCGTCGACCGCACCGGACAAACGCAGGTGGTGCTGCGCGACCGTTTTGCCGGCATGCATACACCCGATGCCGCGGTCGGCAAGGCCTGGACCGCCGTCAGCTTCAAATCCAACACGACGCAATTCGCCGAGGCGACGCAGGCCGGCAAGCCATCGAGCGGCATCCGCCAGATTCCCAAAGTGCTGGCGATCGGCGGCGGCATGATGATCGAAGCCGGCGGCGTGCTGTACGGCGGCGTCGGTATCTCGGGCGCCCCCTCGGGCGAGGCCGACGACAGTTGCGCCAAGGCGGCGCTCGACGGCCATTACCGAAGACCTGGAGCTCTAGGCGCCAGGTATGCCGGCCCACGGCCGGTTGCCGGCGGCTGTCGTCAGCACGGCGCCGCAGCGTGGCGATAACCATCAAGGGGCGGACACGGAACGTCCGCTATCAACGGCCGGAGCGCGTGCGCTTCTTTCGGCTGAAACGCTACTCGTTCGAGGAAAAATTGAAGTTAAGAACAAAGATGATTGCAAGTGCCGGGCTGTCTTTCACGCTCTTCATCCTGGCCCTGGCGGTGGCATTGATCGGGATGCAAAACACCAAAGCGCGCTTCGAAACCTTTCTCGATCAGGACCAGGCGCTGCTGCGCGCCGGCAACGCCATGTACACCCAGGGGCTGCAGATGGGCCAGGCCTTGCGCAACATCGTGATGGATCCGGGCAACAAGGCCGCCTATAAGAACCTGGAAGACGCCAGCAAGGCGTTCGGACAGGCCAACCAAGAGGCGCTCTCGCTGGCGGCGGCCGATCCGGCCGTGGTCAAGATTCTGAATCAGGTGGCGGCGCTGCGCGAACGGCAGAAACCGATCCAGGAAAAAATCGTGGCGGCGGCCCAGGAAGATCAGGTCGGTGCCATCGAGATGATCGCCAAGGAGGAAACTCCGCTCTGGCGCGAGATGCGCGGACAGCTTACCGAGTTCGTCAAGGCCAAGAACGCCGAGGTCGCCAGCGAGAAGGACGGCATGATCGACTTTACGCGCCAGATCCTGGTCGCCAGCCTGGCGCTTGCGCTGCTGGCTGCGGTCGTCGGCTCGCTGATGATGGGATGGCTTACCCGCAATATCATGCGGCAGCTGGGCGGCGAGCCCGACTACGCGGCCGGGATTGCGCGCGACATTGCTGGCGGAGATTTTTCGAGCGCCGTCGCAGTCGGAGCAAAGGACGATTCCAGCCTGCTGTTTGCCATGGATGCGATGCGCCGGCAGTTGAGCCATACCATGAGCGACGTCAAGCAATCCGCGGATGCCATCGATACCGCCTCGCGCGAAATCGCCGCCGGTAACTTAGACCTGTCGGCGCGGACCGAAGCGCAGGCCGCGAGCCTCGAGGAGACCGCAAGTTCGATGGAGGAGTTGACCAGCACCGTACGCCAGAACGCCGACAATGCGCGCCAGGCCAACCAGCTGGCGGCCAGCGCCTCGGATATCGCTACCCGGGGCGGCAGCGTGGTGGCGCAAGTGGTCGACACGATGGAATCGATCAAGGACAGTTCGCGCCGGGTCGTCGACATCATCGGCGTCATCGACGGCATCGCGTTCCAAACCAATATCCTGGCCTTGAATGCCGCGGTCGAAGCGGCGCGCGCCGGCGAACAGGGGCGCGGCTTTGCCGTGGTGGCCACCGAAGTCAGGAGCCTGGCGCAGCGCTCGGCAGGCGCGGCGAAAGAAATCAAGCAGCTGATCGGCGATTCGGTTGAAAAAATCGATGCGGGCAGCAGCTTGGCGGGCACAGCCGGCACGACCATGGCCGAGGTGGTGGCATCGGTCAGGCATGTGACCGAAATCATGAGCGAGATCGCGGCCGCCAGCCAGGAGCAGAGCGCCGGCATCGAACAGGTGAACCAGGCGGTCGTGCAAATGGACGAGGTGACCCAACAGAACGCGGCGCTGGTCGAGCAGGCGGCGGCAGCGGCGCAGAGTCTGCAGGACCAGGCGGCCCGGCTGGCGCATGCGGTGGCGCGCTTCAGGCTTGCCGGCGATGGCCCGGTACTCGACATGTCGCCCGCGCTGCCGCTCGGCGCCGGTGCAAGGCCCGCTCCCCGCCTCATCGCCGCGCGCTCTTAAACGCGTGTTCCCTGCGGGAGGGATACAATCCGGCAATTTGGCGGGAGGGTTCCGATGAACCGGGATATCTGCTTCATGACGGCCGTTCAGATGGCGGCCGCGATACGCGCCGGCGAACTTTCCGCGCGTGAAGTGATGACCGCGCATCTGGCGCAGATCGAGCGCGTCAATCCGCAGGTGAACGCCATCGTCACGCTGCACGCGGAACAGGCCATGGCCGCCGCCGGCGCGGCCGATGAGGCGCAGGCGGCGGGTGCCGCGCTGGGAGCGCTGCACGGCCTGCCGGTAGCGCACAAGGACCTGTTCGCCACGCGCGGCATGCGCACCACCTATGGCTCGCGCGTGCACGAGCATTTCATTCCGAACAGAAGCGCCCTGATCGTCGAACGCCAGCAGCAGGCCGGCGCGATTTCCATCGGCAAGACCAATACGCCGGAATTCGGCGCCGGTGCCCAGACCTTCAATGCCGTGTTCGGCGCCACCCGCAATCCCTACGACTTGTCGAAAACCTGCGGCGGTTCCAGCGGCGGTTCGGCGGTGGCGCTGGCAACCGGGATGGCGGCGCTGGCCGACGGCACCGATATGGGCGGCTCGCTGCGCTGTCCGGCCAGCTTCAACAACGTGGTCGGGCTGCGGCCCTCGGTCGGCCGGGTGCCGCAGCTGCCGGCGCTCGATGGCTGGGGTGCGCTCTCGGTATCGGGACCGATGGCGCGCACGGTGCAGGACCTGGCGCTGTACCTGTCGGTGCTGGCCGGTCCGGACGCGCGCGATCCGCTGGCGATCGCAGAAAACGGCACGCGTTTTGCGCAAGCGCTGGAGCGCGATTTCAAGAGTGTGCAGATCGCCTTGAGCGCCGACGCCGGCGGTTTGCCGGTCGAGCCGCGGGTGAAGCGGCTGGTGGCGGCGCAGCGGCCGGTATTCGAGGCGCTCGGCTGCGCGGTGGAGGAGGCTTGTCCCGATTTCCGCGACGCCCAGGAAATCTTCATGACCCTGCGCGCCTACCAGTTCGAGCTGCAGCTGGGGGCGGTGCTGGACCGCCATCCGGGCGTGCTCAAGGACACCGTGGTCTGGAATATCGAAGCCGGCCGCAAGCTGACCGGGCCGCAACTGGCGCGCGCGGAAAAATTGCGCACCGCGCTGTTTCTGCGCATGCACCAGTTCCTGCAGAAATACGAATTCCTGGTGTTGCCGGTGAACCAGGTGGCGCCGTTCCCGATCGAGCAGCAGTACGTGGCCGAGATCGATGGCGTGCCCATGACGAACTACATCGAGTGGATGCGCTCCTGCTGCGACGTCACCGCCACCGGCCATCCGGCGATTTCGGTGCCGTGCGGCTTCACCGACGACGGCCTGCCGGTCGGCTTGCAGATCGTCGGCCGCCATCAGGGCGAATTCGCGCTGCTGCAAATCGCCCATGCGTTCGAACGGGCGACTGGGGCCGGATCGCGGCGCCCGCCACTGGTGTAGCGCGAAGCCGTCCGATTGCTCGCATATTCCGACCGCAACCTTCTCTTCGCGCTTGCGGTGCGCCAGCAGGAGCCGCCAACACTGTAGACGTAAATCACTATTTGCCCGGCAGCGGATCGAACGCGCACGGCCCTGGTTCTCCATGCAGGAGAGTCCGCCTGCAATCGGTCCGTGTGCCGCCGCCCCGTATCCTCCCACCGAAGCTGCCGGCCAATGGTCGCGCCAACCGGCGTCTCTGCCCGGATGGGCGCCGACGAGACTTTGTCCACAGCCGGCCCCAGGCATGGCCTCCTGGCCTGCTGCAGCGAGGCTAGCGCACTCCGCCTTGGGCGAGTCCCGCCTCCATCATTTCCTCTCAAAGGCATTGTTTTGAATGCAGATTGGACTTGTGTGCCCGATTAAGTTTCCGTAATATCATTTAATGTGCATTAATTTGCATATACGATGCGGTGGTGTTGTGAGTTATATTGCACTTAATGGCAGGCATCTTGGACCGGAGCGGAAGGCATTATCCGTAGTTGGCGACAGAACCATTATTCAAGCTGACCGGGATAGCGGGCCGATTTTGCGAGTGGCATGCAGTGCCGGCACCGGCCCTGCTGCTGACTCTGTCTCCGGGCCGATAGGTGCAATTCCCGCTGCGAGGTGGGAGTACGTGTCTTCTCCAAGCTGTTCCGAACTTGCGGCAGGCGGCGGCCCGGCATGTTCCAAGGCCAGCATGGCTATCTAGTGTTTCATCATAAAAGCACTTCGCAGGCTGAAGCGCTTTGCAAACGATTGAGGAAGGATGACATGGCTTCACGAACTTTCCGGGGCAGCGCAGCGGTATTCACATTATTGGTATGCGCCTTGGCGGCAGGCGGCGCGGCAATGGCGGATGGGGCGGCGGACAAGAGCATGTTTGCCGCCCTCGCGTTTCTGGCCTGGGTGCCCTATTTCACCTATCGGCAGGGGATGCGCCGATTCCTTGGCTCGGCGCCGCGCGAGGTAGAGGATTTGCTGGGCGCCTTGCGCAGCGAATCGGCCTCCGGGACGTCGACCATATACGAAGCCCTGTCCACCTTTCTGAACGAGCGCCGCCATCTTGCCGGGCGTGCGGCCGGACCCGTTGTCTCAAACGGAATGCAGGAAGACGTGCGGCAACAACTTGCCTTGGCCAATAGCGTCAAGGCACAACTGGACCAGCTCATCCGCTCGATCCGTACCGCAATCGAAGACATGGGACGCGCCGGGGCGGTTGCCAAGGCTTCCGGCGACAGCGTCAACAATGGCAGGGAGGCGGTAAGCCATGTGACTGGTTCGATCGAGAATATCGCCGGTTACATGGACAAGTCGTTTGCCACCTACCAGAAGCTGGCCGTGCAGTCGGAAATGATCACCGACATCGTGATGACCATTCAAGGCATAGCCAATCAGACCAACCTGCTGGCGCTCAACGCCGCCATCGAGGCGGCGCGCGCCGGTGAGGCCGGACGCGGATTTTCAGTAGTGGCCGGCGAGGTGCGCCGGCTGGCGGATCGCGCCAACCAGTCCAGCAAGGAAATCGGCGAGATCGCCGCCAGCCTCAAGCAGGCGTCGCGCAGCGCCATCGAAGAGGCGGAGGAAGCCGCCGCCAGTGCGCACACGGGCACCGAACGCTCGCAGCAGGCACTGGCGGCGATGGATGAAATCATCGAGGGAGCGAAGAAGCGGGTAGTGATCGTACGCCAGATCAGCGAGGCGCTGGATCACCAGCATGCGCTGGGCAACAGGATTGCGCAGGATGCGCACGAATTGTTCGAGCGCCTCGACGTATCGCGGAAGGGAGCTGTCGACGGCTAAGGCTCGCGCGGCGCGGACCGTGCCGACAACCGGTTTTCCCACGTCCGCAGAGCGCACTTTCCGACTATGCGCTGCTGGGAATTTACGCCCCTCGTCCACGGCAGGGAAACGCATTGTGCATCGGCCAAGGCTGCCTGTTCGTCTTCGTCGACAGGGGCAGCGAATAACGAATAACAAACCGCATGGAGGGGGAGATGAAACAACACGATAAAAACGGGCGGAGCTGTCATTTTCGGGCTGCATGGCTGGCACTGGCGCTGGGGATAGGCGGAACGGCGTGGGCGGATATCCACGTGGCGCAGGTGGGGCCGATGACGGGGCCGGTGACGGTGGAAGGGAGAGGAGCCAACGTCGGCATCAAGCTGGCGATCGAGGCGGCCAATGCGCAAGGCGGTATCGGAGGGCAAAGACTGATTTTCCGTACCGAGGACGATGAATACACTCCCGAGAAAACGGTCGCCCTGATTCAGCAATTGGCCGCTACCGAAACGCTGGCCTTGCTGGTCCCGGTGGGTTCGCCGTCCATGACCAAAGTATTGAAGGACGGGATCCTGGAAAAAACCGGGATGCCCATTGTCGGCGTCATCCCCGGTGCAGAACCCTTACGCAATCCCGTCAATCCCTATCTGTACCACATACGAGCCGGGGATCTCGACCAGTATCGCCGGCTCGTACGCAACGCGCTGACCATCGGCATGAAACGCATCGGTGTCGTATATGCCGACATACCCTTCGGCAAATCCGGGCTCGCGGTGGTCGAGTCAATGCTCAAGGAAGGTGGGCTGGAACCCACGGTACGGACGCCGATATCGGTGAAACCGGGCGCCGACTACAACGAGGCCTTCCAGGCGCTGCGTGGACCGAAACCGGACTTGATCGTGTTGATCGCTCCGGGCGATCCCGCCGGGAAATTTCTTCGCGCTTACCGCCAGACCGGCATGAATGCGCAAATCACGAGCCTCGACTATGGCCAAGCGGAGACTCTATGCGGCGTCGCATCGCCCGACATGGCGCGTGGCGTCAGCCTTGCGCAAGTGTTTCCGAACATCCAGAACACCACCATTCCCCTGGTGCGGCAATTCCAGAAAGATTTTGCGGATTATGCACCCAAGGATCTGAAGCCGAGCGTGCTCTATTTTGAAGGCTATGTCGCCGCCAAGGTACTGCTCGAAGCTATCAAGCGCATCGATGGCGCGCCGAGCAGGGAAAAACTGGTCAAGACGCTGGATTCAATGAAAAACGTCAATCTGGGTGGTTTCATGATCGATTTTTCGCCGACCAAGCACACCGGATCTAGTTTCGTCGATATCGGCGTGATCTCCAAAAATTGCAAGGTTCTGTTCTGAAATACGGACGAAGGCGGCTAGTGGTCCTGAGGCCGGATCAAGCGGCCCCATGAAAATTTGCCCGTCATTTGCCGGTGCTTCCGGCATTTTGCACGGAACGGCAGGGGAGCAGTTGGCGCCTGCTGCCCCTGGCGCCGGTTGACGGCTTTGTGTATCAGACTCCGAGATACTCGGTCAACTCCAGCGGACGCGCCAGCAGCGCATTCGACTCGCCCTGCAACACGACCTTGCCTTTTTCCAGCACGACCGCCGCATCGGTATGCGCCAGCACCGCACGGTAATTGCGGTCGACGATCAGGGTGCTGATACCGGTGGCGCGGATCTGGCCGATCACGCGCCAGATTTCCTGCACGATCAGCGGCGCCAGCCCTTCGGTCGCTTCGTCGAGGATCATCAAATCCGGATTGGTCATCAGCGCACGGCCGATGGACAGCATCTGCTGTTCGCCGCCCGACAGTTGCTGGCCGCCGTGGTCCAGACGCTCCTGCAGGCGCGGGAAGGTTTCCAGCACCCGTTCGTAGGTCCAGTCGCATCGTCCGGTCGGGCCGGGGCGGGCGCTCATCACCAGGTTTTCACGCACCGACAGGTTGGGGAAGATGCCGCGCCCCTCGGGGACGTAACCGATGCCGAGGCGAGCCATCCTTTCCGGCGCCTGGCCGGTCACCGTGCCGTCGCGCCACAGCACCGTGCCGGACGCCGCCGGCACATAACCCATCAGCGAACGGATCAAGGTGGTCTTGCCCATGCCGTTGCGGCCCAGCAGTCCGACCGCCTTGCCGGCCGGGATGTGCAGGTCGACTCCCTGCAGGATGTGGCTGTCGCCGTAATAGGTATGGAGTGATTTGATCTGAAGCACGAGAACTCCGGCGGATAAATTAATGGTCGCCCAGATAGGCGATCTGCACATCGATATTGGTACGGATTGCGGCCGGCACGTCGCTGGCGATCACTTCGCCGTTCACCATCACCGTGATGCGGTCGGCGACGCGGAATACCGCATCCATGTCGTGTTCGACCAGCAGCACCGCATGCGTGCGCTTGAGGTTCTCCAGCATGGCCAGCATGCGCTCGGTTTCTTCGGCGCCCATGCCGGCCAGCGGTTCGTCCAGCAGCAATACCTTGGGCGTGGTGGCAAGGCACATGGCGATTTCGAGCTGGCGCTTCTTGCCGTGGCTCATGCTGCCGGCCTGCGCCCGGGCCAGGTCGGCCAGCCCGGCCGCTTCCAGCGCTGTACCGGCGATCGCCAGGCTGTCGCGGCAGCGTGCGGCCGACTCCCATAGAGCCCAGGGGCGCTGGCGCGCCGCCTGTGCCGCCATGCGGCAATTTTCCAGTACCGTGAAGTTCGGGAAGATCGTCGTGCGCTGGTAGCTGCGGCCGATGCCGGAGCGCGCCCGCTGTGGCTGCGGCAGGCGCGTGACGTCAATGCCATCGAGTTTGATGGAGCCATCCGATACCGCGATCTCGCCCGACAGCATATTGATCAGCGTCGATTTGCCGGCGCCGTTGGTGCCAATGACCGCATGGACTTGGCCGACATGGAGGTCGACCGATACGTTGCTGACCGCCTTGAGGCCGCCAAAGCGGCGCGTCAGGCCATTCGCCTGCAGCAGCGGCGACGAAGTGGGGGAAGTGGATATCGGCATCGTCATTTTTCCGCTCCTGCCTGGGTACCGGCGGCGGCCGGTTTGGTGGCGCGCACGCGCTTGACGCGCTGCTTCCATGCGCTCAGCCCGATCAAGCCGTTCGGCAGCGTTGCCACGAACAGGATCATGGTCATGCCCAGCGTCAGTTGCCAGTGGGCGGCAAAGCTGCCGAGCAGCGCTTCGGAAGAATAGAACTCCTTCAGCAGCACGAAGGCGGCAGCGCCGATCACGGCACCGCGTAGCGAGCCGAGGCCGCCGAGGATGATCATCAGCAGCACCGCGCCCGATTCATGCCAGGACAGCATTTCAGGATTGACCACGCCGTTGTGGGTGCCCATCAGAAAACCCGCGAGCCCGGCCAGCATGCCGGCGATCACGAACGCCGCCAGCTTGTACCGGTAGGTCTGGTAGCCAGTGGCGCGCATGCGCTGCTCGTTGATGCGGATGCCGGCCAACGCATGGCCGAAGCGCGAGCGCTGCACCAATGCCAGCAGGCCATAGGTAAACACCAGCGCGCCGAGCGCGAAGAAGTACAGGTGGCGGCCGTTGTCCAGATCGATCAGCGTCGTGGCGCCGAAATTCAGCGCGGGCCGCAAGGTCAGGTACATGCCGTCGCTGCCGCCGCCGATCGGCGTGTCGTGGAATACGTAGTACGCCATCTGCGCAAATGCCAGCGTCACCATGATGAAATACACGCCCTTGGTGCGCAGGCTGAGCGCGCCGACCACCAGCGCATAGGCGCCGGCCGCCAGCATGGCCATCGGCACCAGCAGCAGGATGGCGCCGGCTTCCGCTTGCGGCGATGCCAGCGCGGTGACGTAGGCGGCGATGCCGAAGAAGGCGGCGTGGCCCAGGCTGACCAGGCCGGTGGTGCCCACCAGCAGTTCTAGGCTGAGCGCGAAGATCGCATAGATGATGATCTTGAGCGCGAAGTCCTGGAAATACGGCGATAGCAGCAGCGGCAGCACGGCCAGTGCACAGGCCACGGCGAGCGGCGCCAGCCAGCCATGATGGCGCCGGGCCTCGGGCAGCGTAGGATGCGTTGCGGAAATGATGGTATTCACGACTCAATATCCTTTGCTCTTCAAGCCTTCCGGACGCCAGATCAGGATGATGGCCATCAGGACGTAGATGCCGATGCCGCTCAGCTGGGCGAAAAACACCTTGCCGAAGGTGTCGACGAAACCGACCAGCAGCGAAGCGATCAGCGCTCCGGAAATGGAGCCGATGCCGCCGATCACGACCACCACGAAACAGACGATCAGGATGTGGCCGCCCATGCCCGGATAGACCGAGCTCATCGGCGCGGCGATCATGCCGGCCAGCGCTGCCAGGGCGACGCCGGCGGCGAATACGATGCGGTACAGCAGGCGGATATTGATGCCGAGGCCGCGCACCATGTCGCGATTGCTGGCTCCGGCGCGGATCATCATGCCCAGCCGTGTCCGGTTGACGACCAGGTACAGTCCGGCCGCCACCACGATGCAGGCGGCTGAGGCAAACAGGTTGTAGACGGGATAGGTCATCACGTCGCCCAGCGGTATGCCGCCGGACAGCCAGTCCGGTTTCTTTACCCCATGCACGTCGTTGCCGACCAGGATGCTGCGCAATTCTTCGAATACCAGGATCAGCGAATAGGTCATCAGCACTTGCTGCAGGTGGTCACGCTGATACAGATAGCTGAAAAAGGCCCACTCCAGCACAAAGCCGAAGATCGCGGACAGGGCGACGCCGGCCAGCAGCTGCAGGAGGAACTGGTCGCCGAACAGCGGCGCCAGCGAGAATGCCAGATAAGCGCCCAGCATGTAGAAGCTGCCATGGGCGAGATTGATCACGCCCATGATGCCGAAGATCAGGGTCAGGCCGCTGGCGACCAGGAATAACAGTAATCCGTACTGGATCGAGTTCAGGCACTGAACGAGAAAGGTCGATAAGTCCATGGCGGCGGTAGCTCGATGTGGAGAAGGGGCTTGCACAAAAACGCGGCAGATTGCTGCCACACAAACAACCGACTTCAAGACTCCTTCCCCTCGCTAGGGGACGGAGTCTTCGGGACGGCTGCACGATTTCAACGTTCCGCAGAGCGCTTGAATTGTCCGCTGCAAGCGCCGGAAGGCAAGCGCGGTGTCGGCTTACAGCTTGCAGCCGCGCGCCGGATCGGCCAGCGCCTTGATGGCGATACCTTTGTTTTCGTTGAGATTGCCGTTGACTTGGCGCAGGTAGATGTCCTGGATCGGGTTATGCGCCGTCGACAGCGTAAACTTGCCGCGCGGGCTGTCGATCGAAGCGCTGCGCATGGCCGACGACAGCTGGTCGCGCTTGCTGATATCGCCGCCGACCGCCTTTAAGCCGGCCGCCAGCAGTTGCGCCGCATCGTAGCCTTGCACTGCATACACGTCGGCGTTGGTCTTGTAGGCCTTGGCGAAGTCGAGGCGGAACGCGTTGTCGCGCGGCGTATTCAGGTTGTCCGCGTAATGCAGCGTGGTGAACAGGCCTTGCGCCGAGGCGCCCTGCGCTTCCAGCGTGCCGTCGGTCAGGAAGCCGGGGCCGTACAGCGGAATGGTCTTGTTCAGGCCCGCCGCGACATAGTCCTTGACGAACTTCACCGCACCGCCGCCGGCAAAGAACGCATAGACCGCATCCGGCTTCTGCGAGGCGATCTCGGTCAGCAGCGCCTGGTATTCGACGTTGGGGAAGGGCAGGGTCAGGTTCTGGGTAACCTTGCCGCCGCCTTTTTCAAAGCCCTCGACGAAGCCCTTCGCCGATTCCTGGCCTGCTGCATAGTTCCAGGTGATCGTCATGGCTTTCTTGTGGCCGCGTTCCGCCGCGACCTTGCCCATCGCGAACGCCGGCTGCCAGTTGGTGAACGAGGTACGGAAGATGTTCTTGGCGCACATCGCGCCGGTGATGACGTCGGCGCCGGCATTCGGCACGATCAGGAGCGTGTTGGTTTCGCGCGCGACCTTGGCCATCGCCATGGCGACGCCGGAATGCACGGTGCCGACCAGAACGTCGACCTGGTCGCGCTTGACCAGCTTGTTGACGTTTTCGGTCGCCTTGGCCGGATCCGATTCATCATCGACCTTGAAGTACTGGATCGCGCGGCCGCCCAGTTTCCCGCCTTGCTGGTCCACATAAAGCTTGAAGCCGTTTTCGATCATGTTGCCGAGGCTGGCATAGGTGCCGGTGGCCGGCAGCATGAAGCCGACCTTGATCGGCTCCTTGCTTTGGGCGCTGGCGGTGCCGGGGGCGAAGATGGCGGCGACGGCGAGGGCGATGATGCCCGATTTGAGAATATGCTTCACAGTGGTCTCCTTGATGGCAAGTAAGTTCAAATTGAACGGGTGATGAATCGCGCAGCTTCTTGGGTGAGTGCTTGAGGTTGGTCCCGGTGCGGCGAGTGGCCGCATTGCGGAAGGACGAGCAGTTGCGTTTGCGGCGCTTTTTTCCGGATGCCGCGAATCTGTTCCAGCGTGCCGTACTCGTCGTCCTCGCCTTGCACGGCGAGGATGGGACAGGAAATCAGCGGCAAGCGGTCTTCGATGTTCCATGCGCGGAACGCGGGATCGAGCCAGATGTCGTTCCAGCCCCAGAAGGCGGAATCGGGGTCGGCATGATAGCGGCCCAGCCTGGCGCGCAGCTCGGTCGACAGGTAGGTCGCGCGCGCCTGTTCGATGCTGGCGATAGTGATGTCCTCGACAAAGATGTGCGGCGCGGCGACGACAATGCCAGTCACCGCATCCGGAAAGCGGGCTGCATACAGCAGCGCGATCGAGCCGCCATCGCTATGGCCGAACAGCCACGGCTTCCCGATACCGAGTGCGGCAAGCAACGCTGGCAGCACCTCATGGGCCTGGACATGCATGAAGGAAACCGGCCAGCGCTCCTGCGGCGGGCGCGGCGTCGACTGCCCGTAGCCGTAGCGCGAAAACACCAGGCCGGTGAAGCCGTTCCGGCTGCAGAACTGCTGCGGAAAGTCCTTCCAGAGTGCAACCGATCCAAGTCCTTCGTGCAGGAATACGACTACCGGATGATCCGATTCGATTGCGCCCACCCACTGGTATTCCAGGCGCAGCGGAGCGTCGCGCCAGGTGATGTCGGCGAATTCGGTTTTTGGTTGGCGCAGGGTGCTGCTCATCGGCCTCACCCTTGCAGCGCGCGGAGCTTGAAGCGCTGGATCTTGCCGGTGGCGGTCTTCGGCAAATCGGCCACGAACTGAAACTCGCGCGGATATTTATGCGGCGTCAGCCGTTCCTTGACGAAGGCCTTGAGGTCGTCCACCAAGGCCGGCGAGGCGGTCTGTCCCTTGGCGAGCACCACGTAGGCAGCAGTTTTCACCAGGCCCTCGGCATCGGTCTTGCCGATCACCGCACATTCGAGCACCGCCGGGTGCTCGATCATGACGTTCTCGACTTCGATCGGCGATACATACTGGCCGCTGACTTTCAGCATGTCGTCGCTGCGGCCGGCGTAGGAATAGTAGCCGTCGGCATCGGCGACATATTTGTCGCCGCTCCGCAGCCAGTCGCCGAGAAACGTGGCGCGGGTCTTGTCGCGATTGGCCCAGTACAGCAGCGCCGCGCTCGGACCGCGGATATACAGGTCGCCGATCTCACCGACAGCGACCGGCCGGTTGTCGTCGTCGCGCAGTTCGACTTCATAGCCGGGCACCGGCTGGCCCGAAGTGCCGTAGCGCACCTTGCCGCTGCGGTTGGAGATGAAGATGTGCAGCATCTCGGTCGAGCCGAGACCATCCAGGATTTCGCAGCCGAAATGCTTTTGAAATTTGTCGCCCACTTCGCGCGGCAGGGCTTCGCCGGCCGAGGTGCAGATGCGCATCGCGGCCTCTTCCTTCTTCGGCAAGGCATCCGAGGCCAGCATCGCGACATACAGCGTCGGCACGCCGCAAAAGATGGTGGGCCGGTGTTCGGTCAGGCGCTTGAACACCGCTTGCGGGGTCGGCCGTTCGGCCATCAGGATGACGGTGGCGCCGACGCTGAGCGGAAAGGTCAAGCCGTTTCCCAAGCCGTAGGCAAAGAACAGCTTGGCCGCGGAGAACACGATATCGTCGCTGCGGATGCCGAGGATCGGCTTGGCATACAGTTCGGCGGTCCAGAACAGGTTGGCGTGCGAGTGCACCGTCCCCTTGGGGCGCCCGGTCGAGCCCGACGAATACAGCCAGAAGGCGAAGTCATGGGCATAGGTATTGGCATAGGCGTCGCAAGAGAGCGCTTCGGCCTGCAGCAGCTCATCGATGGTGTGCACGTCCTGTTCGCCGGCTGCGGTGCCGGCCACGAACACCTGCGGCCGCGCATCGGTCTTGCCCAGCGCTGCGCGTATGTTCGACAGCAAGGGCTGGGACACGATCACCGCCTTGGCGCCGCTGTGCTCGATCATGTAGGCATAGTCGTCGACCGGCAGCAGGGTATTGACCGGCACCGGAACCACGCCCGCAAACAGCGCGCCGAGAAAGACGACCGGCAGGTCCACCGTGTCCTGCATCACCAGCAGAATCCGCTCTTCGCGCCGGATGCCGCAGGCCAGCAGGCCGGCCGCGAAGCACCGCACCCGCCGCTCCAGCTCGCCATACGTGAGCCTGCCGCTGTCGTCGATGAAGGCGGTCTTGTCGGCGCGGCCGGCATTGAGCTCCAGGATGTGGCGGGCAAAATTGAAGCGCTCGGGAAGCGCCGCGGTGGGGTGATCCATTTTCATCTCCATGTGCTGCGATCGCGGCGGTGCGCGTCTCGCGATAATTGCTCACGATGGCGGCTGTTGCGCCGCTCTTTTATTGCGGACGCCATAAGGCGTCCGTCGCTGTGGTTCAGTAGTTGAGGACGGCGGCCTCGGTCAGCTTCTGCAAGGTCGCCGCCGATCCCTGCAGGGCGCTGCGGCGATGATAGAAACCAAGGCCGCGCAAGCCGCCGAGTTCTTCGCCGCCGCCGGCGCGGCCGGGGCCGCCGTGGATCGAAGCCGGCATGACATTGCCGTGGCCGGTCTGCGATTTCGCGACTTCCGGGGTAACGGTATGCACGCGGCCATGCGAGCCCGCCAGGGCGCATGCCGCCTGTGCCAGCCACGTCTCATCGGCGCTGAAGACCGACGTCACCAGCGAGCCGAGGCCGCGATGGGCAAGGCTGACCGCATGCTCGGCATTGCGATAGCCGAGCAGCGTCGATACCGGGCCGAACACTTCGTGGTCGTGCACCAGCGCCGCCCGGTCGGCGTCACGTATTCCGAGCAGCGTCGGCGCGACACAGGCGGCTACGTTCGGATCGGCATCGATCAGCACCTGCTGGCCGCCGTCGCGCAGGATGTCGGCTTCGCCCGCAAGCGTGGCAATGCCGTGCCGCACGCTGTCGTACTGCTCGCGGCTGACGAGCGAACCCATGCGTACTTCCGGGTTGCGCGGGTTGCCGACCGTGAGGTCGGCCAATCGGGTGGACACCGCTTCCGCCACCGCGTCGAAATAGCGCGCCGGCACCAGCGCGCGGCGCACCGCGGTGCAGCGCTGGCCGCTCTTGGTGCTCATTTCGCGCGCGATTTCCTTGACGTACAAGTCGAAGGCTGGCGTGCCGGGTGCCGCATCTTCGCCGAGGATCGAGGAATTCAGGCTGTCCGCTTCGATGTTGGTGCGTACCGAATGGCGCACGATCGCGGCATGCGAGCGGATTTGCGCGGCGGTGTCGGCCGAACCGGTAAACGAAAGCACGTCGAACGGCGTCAGCGCGTCCAGCAATCCGGCCGAGCTGCCGCACACGATCGACAGCGCGCCGGCTGGCAGGATGCCGGCCGCCACCACGTCCGCCACCATGCGGTGCGTCAGCCAGGCGGTGACGGTCGCTGGCTTGATGATGACCGGCACGCCGGACAGCAGCGCCGGCGCGGCTTTTTCCCACAGTCCCCAGGCTGGGAAATTGAAGGCGTTGATGAACAGGGCGAGGCCGCGTACCGGCGTCAGCACATGTTGCGACTGGAATGACTGGTCCTTGGACAGCGGGATCGCGCCGCCGTCCAGCAGCAGGCGCGCATCGCCCAGGGCGGCGCCGGTCTTGGCATAGTAGTTCAGCGTGAACGCGGCGCCCTCGATATCGACCGCCGAGTCGGCCTGCGTCGTGCCCGAATTGGCAAGGGCGATCTCATAGTAGGCGTCGCGATTGGTCTGCAGCACCTTTGCCACGTCCGCCAGCATCGAGGCGCGCTGACCATACGTCAGTGCCCGCAACGCCGCGGCGCCGCGGGTACGGGCAAACTCGAAGCCCGCTTCAAGATCCTTTGCACGGCCACCGGTGGCGGCCAGCTCCTGCCCGGTGACCGGGTCGCGCAAGATGTGGGCCACGCTTGCCTCCGGTTGCCAGTTGCCGGACAGGTAGTTGCGCAGGAAGGTGCTCATGAAATCTTTCTATCTATATAGAATGGGTCTAGGCGGCACGCGTGAAACTGATCGCGCCCTGCGGCAGCAGGTAGAGGACCAGTGCCCGGCCCTGCGTGACGGTCGGAGAATGCGCGCTGCCGGCTTCATAAACGCACCAGCCGGCCGGCCGCTCATCGAAGCAGGCGCCGGGGGTGAGCGGCATGATCAAATCGATTTCCCCATTGGGATGCAGATGGTGCGGCCCGGCGATGTTTTCCATCTCCACTACGTCGACGCTGAAACCATGCGTGGCCTCGGTCGCCTTCAGTACGCGGCCGTAACGGATGCCGTCGGCCTCGCGGTTGCACAGCCAGCCGTCGCGCACGCCGATCTTGCAAGCTTCGAAAATCTGATCGTAGAGATGGCTGGCCGGACCATGCTGGGCATTCAGGTGCGACTCCAGCGCAGAGTCCAGCGGGATGGAAGCGATTTCTTCGGTGATGCGACTGATCAAGGCTTGAAAGCCGGCGACGTCCATAGATTTACCTCATAAAGATGCATTGAAGTGCACGGCGAAAACTCTGGATTTATAATGCTTGAGCGCTTAGTGTATGTGTATTATGTTGCATATGTCAAGGATGGGAATGGATAATATATTTCATGTTCCGGCTCGTCATATGCAATTGTTTTTGCGATAATCCGCGCATCGGATGATGTAGCGCTGCACCTTGATAACCGACTGGAATGACTAAATGACGGTCCACCCGATGATGACTGATAGCCCTGACGAGGGCAGGGATCCCTTCTTGATCGGATTGGGCGAGCGCGTGCGCGCCTTGCGCTCACGGCGCGGGCTGACGCGCAAGGCGCTGGCCAGGCTGGCCGACGTATCGGAGCGCCATCTGGCCAATGTCGAATCCGGCGTCGGCAATGCATCGATCCAGTTCATGCGGCAATTGACCTCGGTCTTGAATTGCACGCTGGCGGAAATCATCGGCGATGAAACCGCGACTTCGCCGGAATGGCTGATGATCAGGGAAATCCTGCGCGGCCGCTCCGATGCCGAACTGGCGAAGGCGAGGGCGGCGTTGGCCGGCATCTTTGACGCGCCCACCAGCGAGACCGCGCGTCGCCAGCGCATCGCGCTGATCGGCCTGCGCGGCGCTGGCAAATCGAGCATAGGAAGAATGCTGGCGGACAACTGGATGGTGCCTTTTGTCGAGCTGAGCCGCCATGTGGAAACTCTGGCATGCTGCAGCGTGGCCGAAATCCACGCGCTGTATGGCCCCAATGCCTATCGCCGTTACGAATATCGCGCGCTGGAAGACATCATCCAGCGCTACCCGCGCGCGGTGATCGCCACCCCCGGCGGCATCGTGTCCGACCCGGCCACATTCAACCTGTTGCTGTCGCATTGCTATACCGTGTGGCTCAAGGCATCGCCGAAGGATCACATGGAGCGGGTGCTGGCGCAGGGCGATACCCGACCAATGGCCGGCAACCGCGAGGCGATGGATGATCTGAAGAATATCCTCGAGAGCCGTGCCGCTTTCTATTCGAAGGCGGATACCGCATTCGATACCAGCGAGATGGCGCAGGAAGCGGCGTTCTTCGGTTTGCAGGACCAACTGCGCGAGCTGATGCAGCCTTCGCAATAAATATAGCGGCCGATCGCGCCTGGCCGCGGTTGTGCGGCGGGTGCAAGGTGCACGGCCGCTCTGCTTGGCCGCTGACTGGCCGCGGGATTTTTCCACCTTTCGGTCCTGGCGTCGCGCCTGCTGGCGACGCTTTCCCTCTCTAAGTCCGGCGATTCCGCTGGTATTTGATGCCATCCATCAATATGTACTCCCTTGCGGCAATAAAAATTAAAGTGCATTTTTATGCTTGACGCATAGTGTGTACTGCAATATAGTGCGTTCATACCTTCTCAAATGCAGCATATTTCACTGAGGACCATGATGAGCGCCGCACCCCAAATCAACTACGAAACGTCTCCGGAGCGCTACAAGCACTGGAGCCTGGCCGTCGATGGCCAAATCGCGACCTTGACCATGACCGTCAATGAAGACGGCGGTTTGAAGGAAGGCTACAAACTCAAGCTGAACTCCTACGATCTCGGGGTCGATATCGAGCTGCATGACGCGGTGCAGCGTATCCGCTTCGAGCATCCGAACGTGCGCACGGTCGTGCTCACCAGCGGCCGTGACCGCATTTTCTGTTCCGGCGCCAATATCTTCATGCTGGGTAAATCCTCGCACGCCTGGAAAGTCAACTTCTGCAAATTCACCAACGAAACCCGTAACGGCCTGGAAGATTCCAGCCGCCATGGCAGCCTGAAGTTCGTCGCCGCCGTCAACGGCGCCTGCGCCGGCGGCGGCTATGAGCTGGCGGCGGCCTGCGATGAAATCATCCTGGTCGACGACCGCTCCTCGTCCGTCAGCCTGCCGGAAGTGCCATTGCTGGGTGTGCTGCCGGGCACCGGCGGCCTGACGCGCCTGACCGACAAGCGCCGCGTACGCCACGACCATGCCGACATTTTCTGCACCACCTCCGAGGGTGTACGCGGACAGCGCGCCAAGGACTGGAAGCTGGTCGACGAAGTCGCCAAGCCGGCACAATTTGCCGACACCGTGCGCCGCCATGCGCTGGCATTGGCCGCCCAGAGCGAGCGTCCGGCAGATGCCAAGGGCGTGAAGCTGACGCCGCTGAAGCGCAAGCAAAGCGAAAACACGCTCGACTATGAATTCGTCAGCGTCGCCATCGACCGGGCGGCGCGCCATGCGACCTTGACCGTCAAGGCGCCGACCAGCGCGCAACCGCGGGATGCGGCCGGCATCGAAGCCGCCGGCATCCACTGGTGGCCGCTGCAATTTGCGCGCGAGCTGGATGATGCGATCCTGCATCTGCGCACCAACGAACTGGATATCGGCACCTGGGTGCTGAAGTCGTCCGGCGACGCCCAGGCCGTGCTCGACGTCGATGCCGCCATGCTCGCCAACCGGGATCACTGGCTGGTGCGCGAGACGATCGGCTTTCTGCGCCGCACCTTCGCCCGCCTGGATGTCTCTTCCCGCTCGCTGTTCGCCTTTGTCGAGGCAGGGTCCTGCTTCGCCGGCACGCTGTTCGAAGTGGCGCTGGCCGCCGACCGCATCTACATGCTGGCCTTGCCGAATGATGCCGAGCAGGCACCGAAAATCGCGGTGTCGGAAATGAATTTCGGCTCGTTGCCGATGGTGACCGGGCAGTCGCGTATCGCCCGCCGCTTCTATGACGACGAAAACGCCGTCGCCGCCGTCCGCGCCGTTGAAGGCAAATTCCTCGACGCCGCGCAGGCCCTGGCGCTGGGCCTGATCACCGCCGATCCGGACGATCTCGATTGGGCCGACGAAACCCGCCTGGCGCTGGAGGAGCGCGCCAGCATGTCGCCCGATGCCTTGACCGGGATGGAAGCCAACCTGCGCTTCAACGGCAAGGAAACCATGGAAACCCGCATCTTCGGCCGCCTCACCGCATGGCAGAACTGGATCTTCATCCGTCCGAACGCGGTCGGCGAGCTGGGTGCGCTCAAGGTCTACGGCTCCGGCAACAAGGCACAGTTTGATTTGAACCGCGTTTAAACCGACTTCACTTAAGGATGGCATCGTGAGCACAATCGACTACAGCGAAAAAATTCCCAACAACGTCAACCTGTCCGAAGACCGGACCCTGCAGCGCGCGCTGGAACACTGGCAGCCGAACTACCTGCAGTGGTGGAACGACATGGGGCCGGACGGCTCGACCAACTTCGACGTCTACCTGCGTACCGCGATCAACGTGACGCCGGAAGGCTGGGCCCACTTCGGCCACGTCAAGATGCCGGACTACCGCTGGGGCATTTTCCTGGCGCAGGCAGAGGAAGGCCGCAAGGTCAACTTCGGCGAGAACAAGGGCATGGACGCCTGGCAGGACGTGCCGGGCGAGCACCGCGCCAACCTGCGCCGCATCATCGTCACGCAAGGCGACACCGAGCCGGCCTCGGTCGAGCAGCAGCGCCACCTCGGCATGACCGCGCCGTCGCAGTACGACATGCGCAACCTGTTCCAGATCAACGTGGAAGAGGGGCGTCACCTGTGGGCGATGGTCTACCTGCTGCACAAATACTTCGGCCGCGACGGCCGCGAGGAAGCGGAGGCACTGTTGCAGCGCAATTCCGGCAACCAGGACAATCCGCGCATCCTCGAAGCATTCAATGAGGAAACCCCGGACTGGCTGGCGTTCTACATGTTCACCTACTTCACCGATCGCGACGGCAAGTTCCAGCTGAATGCGCTGGCCGAATCGGGTTTCGATCCGCTGTCGCGCACCTGCCGCTTCATGCTGACCGAAGAGGCGCACCACATGTTCGTCGGCGAATCGGGCATCTCGCGCGTGATCCAGCGCACCGTCGATATCATGAAGCAGCATCGAATCGAAGATCCGGCGCAGGTGCGTTCGCATGGCGTGATCGACCTGCAAACGATACAGCGCTACCTGAATTTCCACTTCAGCGTCACCGTCGACCTATTCGGCGCCGACCAGTCCTCCAACGCCGCCACCTTCTACAGCTCGGGCTTGAAGGGCCGCTACGAAGAGACCAAGCGCGACGACGACCATGTGCTCAAGAGCCATCAGTACAAGATCCTGGAAATCGCCAACGGCTCCATCGTCGAGCGCGAGGTGCCGATGCTGAACTCGCTCAACGAAGTGCTGCGCGACGACTACATCCGCGATTCGATCGCCGGCATCGGCCGCTGGAACCGCATCATCGAAAAGGCCGGCCTGGCTTTCCGCCTGCAGGCGCCGCACAAGGCGTTCAACCGTCACATCGGCACCTTCGCCGGCCACCGCGTTTCCCCGGATGGCCGCGTGATCTCGGAAGCCGAATGGGCGGCGAACGTCCGCAACTGGCTGCCGACCGAGGAAGACCGTGCCTACGTGGCGTCGCTGATGGGGCGCGTGATCGAGCCGGGCAAGATGGCCAACTGGATTGCGCCGCCGCCGGTAGGCATCAACCGCCAGCCGATCGACTTCGAATACGTCCGCTTCAACTGACATTGCCGCATGAATCTACTATGCGAACCGATCCCGCGCCTGCGATGCTCGCCGTACCATCCGTACGGCTGCGCTTCTCGGCACGGCCTCGGTCCGCTCGCTACGATTCCTGCAGCACTGTAAAAGCATCAACGGGCCGGCCGGTTCCGCCGCCGGCCCTGCTGCACCTCATCCGATTATTTGACTGGCCGCCATGAACGCCCCCCAACCGATCGTTTTCATCCGACAGCACCTCATCGATCCCGAAGTCTGCATTCGCTGCAATACCTGCGAAGAGACTTGTCCGGTGGACGCGATCACCCACGACAGCCGCAACTACGTGGTCAACGCCGATATCTGCAACGCCTGCGGCGCCTGCATTTCGCCTTGCCCGACCGGCTCCATCGATCACTGGCATATCGTGCCCAAGGCTTCCGCCTATTCGATAGAGGAGCAATTGAGCTGGGACGAGCTGCCGCCGCCGCAGGACATCGATCCGGGCGTTCTGGAGCAGGCACAGGCAGCGGCCGACAGCGAGGACGAGGCAAGCGGCGGCATGCAGGCCAACGCCGCCGCATCCGTGTCATCGGCCGTTCCGCCCTGGTCGGCCGCGCATCCCTACATCAACCTGTATACGCTGAAGACGCCGGTCACCGCCACGGTCGCCGGCAACTACCGGCTGACGGCGGCGGACGTGCAAAGCGATATCCATCACATCGTGCTCGATTTCGGCACCCAGGTATTTCCGGTTCTCGAAGGGCAGTCGATCGGCATCATTCCCCCGGGTGTCGATGCCAACGGCAAGCCGCATTACATGCGCATGTACTCGGTCGCCAGCCCGCGCACCGGCGAACGCGACGGCTACAACAACCTGTCGCTGACCGTGAAGCGCGTGGTGGAGGATCATGACGGCAAGCCGACGCTCGGTGTCGCCTCCAACTATCTGTGCGACCTGCCGAAGGGCGCCAGTGTCCAGGTGGCCGGCCCGTTCGGCGTGAATTACCTGATGCCGAACCACCCCGGCTCCAACCTCCTGATGATCTGCACCGGCACCGGTTCGGCGCCGATGCGCGCGATGACCGAGCATCGCCGCCGTCTGCAGGTAAAAGGCCAGGCAGTGAGCGGCAAGCTGATGCTGTTCTTCGGCGCGCGCAAGCCGGAGGAACTGCCTTATTTCGGGCCGCTGCTGAAACTGCCGGACGATTTCATCGACAAGCACTTCGCCTTCTCGCGCGTTTCCGATCAGCCGAAAGCCTATGTGCAGGACAAGATCCGCGAAGCCGGACCGGCGGTCGTGGACTTGCTCAAGGGCGATACCCACCTGTATATCTGCGGCCTGAAAGGAATGGAGGCCGGGGTGCTGGAAGCCCTGGACGGCATCTGCGCGGCGCATTCCCTGGAGTGGGCGGTCTTGCGCGAACGCATGGTCAAGGAAGGCCGTTTCCACGTCGAGACCTACTAGAAAACTTCTTGGCGGGATGCCTACGCTCCGCCTTCACGAATACATCCCGCACCCGGTGCGGACAGTCAACGATTTCAATCAATATGGATTACAAGACGCTCAAGCTGGTAACCGATGCGCGGGGTGTGGCGACCGTGACCCTCGCGCGTGAAGAGGTGTTCAACGCGTTTGACGAGTGCATGATCGAGGAATTGACGCGAGTCTTTGCCGCGCTCGGTACGGACCCAGAGGTGCGGGTGGTGGTGCTGGCGGCGGCCGGAAAGGCATTCAGCGCCGGCGCCGATCTGCGCTGGATGGAGCGCACCAGCCGCAATGGTCCGCAGGAAAACCTGGACGACGCGCGGCGCTTCGCACGCATGATGCAGGCCGTCTACGAATGCCCCAAGCCGGTCATCGGCCGCGTGCAAGGCGCGGCCTACGGCGGCGGCGTCGGCCTGTGCTGCGCGTGCGACATCGTATTCGCCTCCTCGCAATCGGTCTTTTCCGTCAGCGAAGCCAAATTCGGCATTCTTCCCTCGGTCATCGGGCCTTACCTGGTCAATGCCGTGGGCAAGCGCCAGGCATTGCGCCTGGCGCTGACGGCGCAGCGGATCGATGCGATGCACGCGCTGCGGATCGGTCTGGTTCACCAGGTGGCGGAAAGCGGCGAACTCGATGGCTTGATCGAAGAGACGGTTACCGCGCTGCTGCTCAACGGCCCCGCCGCGCTCGGCGAAATCAAAGCGCTGTTCGGCCAGTTGGAAGTCGGCGAGATCACCGAACAGGTGCGCGAACTAACGGCGCAGACGATCGCCCGCGTCCGTGCCGGCGCCGAGGCGCGCGAAGGCTTCGCGGCTTTCTTCGCCAAACGTTCTCCGTCGTGGGCCGAGCGATGAGTACGCGCCAGACAAACGCCGGCGGATACCTGCTCAACGAGCGCCCGCTCGAGCGACAGATCGTCGCCATTGTCGGCGCCGGCACGATGGGCGCCGGCATCGCCCAGGTGGCGGCGGCCGCCGGCCATCCGGTGCTGCTGCTCGATGCGCGCGGCGGCGCGGCCGCCGAAGCGTGCGCCCGGATCGCCGCCGTACTGGAGGGACTGGTGGCCAAGGGTAAGATGGCTGCCGCGGATAGCGCGGCGCTGCTCGCCCGCATCACGCCCGTCGAGCACCTGCGGCAGTTGCGGGACGCCGCGCTGGTGATCGAAGTGATCGCCGAGCAGTTGCATGCCAAGCAGGCGCTGTTGCGGGAACTCGAAAGACATGTTCCGCCGCAGACGATTCTGGCGTCGAATACGTCGTCGATTTCGATTACCGCGCTGGCCAACGGCATGACCCATCCCGAACGTCTGGTGGGCATGCATTTCTTCAATCCGGTCCCTTTGATGAAGCTGGTTGAAGTCGTATCGGGCGCGGAAACCGCGGCCGGCGTTGCCGCCCTGATCTACGACACCGCCAAGTCCTGGGGCAAGGTGCCGGTGCATGCCAGATCGACCCCCGGCTTCATCGTCAACCGCATTGCGCGCCCTTTCTACGCCGAAGCCCTGTCGCTGTTGCAGGAGCAGGCGGGAACGCCATCCGAGATCGATCAGGCGCTGCGCGGCGCCGGCTTTCGCATGGGACCATGCGAGCTGATGGACCTGATCGGACACGACGTCAACTATTCGGTGACGGTCTCGGTGTTCGAAGCCAACTACGGCGACAAGCGGTTCGTGCCGTCGCTGGTGCAGAAGGCGCTGGTCGACGGCGGCCGCCTCGGCCGTAAAGCCGGCAAGGGGTTTTACCAGGGCGAGCCGCTGCGCCGAGCGGCCATTGCGGCCGCCGCCATGGAAATGCCACCGCGCCTGTCCGGCAGCGGCCCGCTGGTGGCGCGGCTGGCGGCACATCTCGAGCGTGCCGGCCTGCATTTCGAGCGCGACGCGGACGGCGACTGGGGCGGAATCGCGTTCGGTGAAATCGAGCTGCACCTCACGGATGGCCGCACCGCAAACCAGCTCGCAGTCCAGCGCCGCAATCCCCGTCTCGGCGTGATCGACCTGCCGCTGCTGGCGACGCCCGACGCCTGCCTCGCGCTGGCCTTTTGCGACGGCGTGGACGCGGCCGAACGCGAGTGGGTGCAGGCTGCGCTGGCGGCGTGCAGGATACAGCCCTTGGTGCTGCGCGATGTGCCGGGGCTGGCGGTGGCACGGACTGTTGCGATGCTGGTCAACGAAGGAGCCGACGCAGTGTGGCAGGGTGTGTGCGACGAACAGGGAGCCGATCTGGCCATGAAGCTGGGCACCAACTACCCGGCGGGGCCATTCGAATGGCTGCAGGAACTCGGTGCCGACTACGTCGCGGGCTTGCTGGATAATCTGTTTCACGCCTATCGCAGCGAGCGCTATCGGGTCAGCTCGCTGATCCGGCAACGATACTGGACTTCGAGGATGCCATCATGATCAATTTTCCCGTGAATACGACGAACTTCCGCGTCGAGATCGACGACGGCGGCATCGCCCACCTGGTGTTCCAGCCAGCCGGCGGCATGCCGGTGACCGATGCCCAGGGGCATGCCGAACTGGCGGCCGTCTGGCCCCGACTGCAGCGGCAGGTGGAGGTCAAGGCGATCCTGGTGCGCAGCGAAGGCCGCGCTTTTTGCGCCGGCGGCGAGATGGCGATGGTGGAGGACATGCTTCTCTCTGCGCAGTCGCGGCAACGCGTGATGCGCGAAGCGCGCGACATCGTGCGCGGCATGCTGGATTGCGACAAACCGATCGTCTCCGCCATCAATGGCGCGGCCGTGGGCGCCGGCCTGGCGGTGGCATTGCTGGCCGATATTTCGATCGCGGCGCGCTCGGCCAAGCTGATCGACGGCCATACCAAGCTCGGCGTAGCAGCCGGCGATCACGCCGCCCTCATCTGGCCGCTGCTGTGCGGCATGGCCAAGGCCAAGTATTACCTGCTGTTGTGCGAGACGGTCAGCGGCGAGGAGGCCGAGCGCATCGGCCTGGTCAGCCGCGCGGTCGAGGCAGAGGCGCTGCAGCAGGAGGCGTTGGCGGTCGCTCAGCGTCTCGCGGCCGGCAGCGCCTCGGCGCTGGCGGGCACCAAGCGCGCGCTCAACCTGTGGCTGCAAGCTGCCTGGCCGGCATTCGAGGCATCGCTGGCGGCGGAGTTCATGGATTTTGCGCAGGAAGATGCACGCGAAGCGGTCGCCGCGCTCAAGGAAAAGCGGACGCCGGATTTTGCCAAAGGTTCGAAATGAAATTTGCCGACCTGCATGCGGGCTGCCGTATCACCCTGGGCCCTGTGCATGTGGAAGAGCAGGAAATCATTGCCTTTGCCAGCCGCTACGACGACCAGTGGTTCCATACCGATCCGGGGCAAGCCGGCCAGGGGCCGTTCGCCGGTCTCATTGCCAGCGGCTGGCATACCTGCGCGCTGGCGATGCAACTGGTCTCCAGGGGCATCCTGGCCGGTTCCGAATCGTACGCCTCACCCGGCCTGAGCTATGTGCGCTGGCCGCGGCCGGTGCGCCCCGGCGACGAGCCTGACCCTGGAAGTGCTGGTCCTCGAAGCCCGCGTGTCGGCGTCCCGGCCTTGGCTCGGCCTCATTCGTTGGCAATGGGTGATGCACAACCAGCACGGCGAGCAAGTGCTGGAGCTGGAAGCGACCAGCATGTTCAAGATCGGCCGGGAAGACTCTGCCCACGCCTGACTGAGCGCAACACTAAGAAGCTCTATTAGCTGGGCGCAAGATGAAGGGCATCGGCTTTGCACTTACGATAATGGCCCGCCGCCGGAATTTGTAGCCGGTTTCCGAGTTGGTCATCGGGAGTTACGCCACCTGATTTGGCATCAAGACTCTGTCGGCGGATGGCCACCCGATTCCCTCCAAGTGAGCATTACTTGCAGTTCTGCACCCACCGGCGGTAAAGCCGGCTGAGCGTGGCGCGCATCTGCGCGGTACGTTCTGCCACGTCGCGTTGCGTTTCCTGCAGTGACGTGACTGCCGGATTACCTTGCTGGTATTCGTGCTCCAGCTGCGTGCCGTTTCTTTGCAATGAAAGCGCCACCAATGCTGGCGTCATTTCCAGGTGGGACTGCACTCCCAGATGTAAACTCCGCAACAGGAAAGCCTGGTTGGCACAATGTGCGCTGGTGGCGATGCGGATGGCACCCGCAGGCGGCTCAAACGTGTCGCCATGCCACTGAAAGGTAAGTAGCGACGTGCCGACGCGCTGGCCCCACCACTCCTCGGCCTCGCTGCCGCCTTCGATCGTGATCTGCTGCCAGCCAATCTCGCGCCGATGATTGGCACGCACCTGTCCGCCGAGCGCCAGCGCCAGCAACTGGCTGCCGAGGCAATGGCCGGACACTGGAATGTCTAGCGCATCGGCCTGACGGATCAGCGCCAGCTCCTGACCGATCCAGGGTAGCGGGTCGTGCACGCTCATGTAACCACCCATGAATATCATGCCGCCGAAATCGCCTGCGTTCGTCGGCACGGCTTCGCCGTCAACGATGCGTATTATCCGGCAGGGCCGGCCCAGTGATTCCAGGATGGATGTCACGGTGCCGGGCGCGCCGACTTCGGTGTGCTGAAACACGGCGATCGGTTTCATCGGGGCGCTCCGAGTAAGGTTTCCACTGTGCTGCCGGCGCCCAGCAGACACTGGATGCGTCGAGTAAGAAGACTTGCCATGGTTTGTCCTGGATGAATGTAAGAGAGAAAGGGCAACGGTGCCGAAGTGGCCGTTTGGCAGGCCTTATTCGCCCATGCTCACTCCCAACAGGCTGTCGAGGTGTTCATGGTCGTCGGCAAGTTCTCGGCTGCTGCCCGCATGCACCACCACGCCGCGCTCAAGGACGATGGCGCGATGAGTCATGGAGAGGGCCAGTACGGGATGCTGTTCGACCACGATCGACGCCAGGCCTTCGCTTTCGCACATGGTCTTGATGGAGGCGGCAAGCTCCTCCACGATGATAGGGGCCAGGCCCTCCATCGGCTCGTCGAGCAGCAGCAGCTTGGGGTTGATCATGAGCGCTCGCCCGATGGCCAGCATCTGCTGCTCGCCGCCAGACAGCTGGTTGCCGTAGTTGCCGCGCCGCTCTTGCAGGCGTGGAAACAGTTCGTACACGCGCTTGAGATTCCAGGGCCCAGGACGTGCCACCACGGTGAGATTTTCTTCCACCGTGAGGGAGGGAAAGACTTCACGCTCCTGCGGCACCCAGCCGAGGCCGGCGCGTACCCGCTTGTGCGGGGATAAGCCGGTGATGTCGCGGCCGCTCCAGCGAATCTGTCCAGCCGTTACGCGGGTATTGCCCATCAGGGTTTCCAGCAGCGTGGTCTTGCCCACGCCGTTGCGCCCCAGGATGGCCATGCTCTGGCCTTCCTGCAGCGAAAAGCTCAAACGGTCGAGCACGATGGCGTTGCCGTAGCCGGCACTGATTTTTTCGAAGGCAAGCAGTTCAGACATGCGCGACTCCTGTGTGTGCCGCCCTGCCCAGGTAGACCTCGCGCACGCGCGGATCGGCGCCAATTTGCGCAGGCGTCCCTTCGGTCAGCACTTCGCCGCTGACCAGGACTGAGATACGGCGTGAAAAACGAAACACCAGGTTCATGTCGTGCTCGATGAATAGCACGCTGATGTCATCCGGCAGCTCTGCAATGGCTTGGAACAATTCGCCACTTTCGCCCTCGGGCACGCCGGCGGCGGGCTCGTCGAGCAGCAGGATACGCGGCTTGGCCGCCAGCGCCAGCGCGATCTCCAGCAGGCGCTGCTTGCCGTAGGCGAGTTCCGCAACCGGCACATCAGCCAGGTTGTCGAGCCTGAGACGGCCCAGCAGGGTGTGGGCTTCGTCAAACACTGCGGGGCAGCGCTTGAGCGGCCGCCACCAGGCGGCGCCGAGGCCTTCGCGTTCGCTGATCGCCAACACCACCGACAGCAGCGGCGTCAGGCTGGGAAACAGCGTGTTGATCTGGAATGTGCGCGCCAGTCCGATGCGGGCGCGCTTGTCGCAGGAGAAGGAAGTGATGTCCTGTTCGCCCAGGTGGATCGAACCCGCGCTGGGTTTGTACACGCCGGTCAGCAGGTTGATCAGCGTGGTCTTGCCCGCACCGTTGGGGCCGATCAGCGCCTGGCGTGCGCCGGGCTCGACGTTCAGGTTCACATCATTGACGGCACGGAAGGCGCCAAAGCGGATGCCCAGCCCTTGGGTGCGCAGTGTGTTGGTGTTGCTCATTTTGCCTTCCCTACCTTGATGACGCGTGACAGGGCGCCCATGATGCCGCCACGGCCAAGCATGACGGCGGCGATCAGGAAGATACCCAGCCAGAACATCCAGAACTGCGGATCGAGATCAGCAAACCAGTCGTGCACCAGCATGTAGACGATGGCGCCGATCAGGCCGCCATACAGCCGCCCGGTTCCGCCCAGAACCAAGATGATCAGGATTTCCGCCGATCGATTGAAGCTCAGCGACTCAATGCCGACAAACTGCGTGGTTTGCGCCAGCAGGGCGCCGGCGATGCCCGCGACCGCCGCGGAGAAGCAGTACGCCAGGCGCAGACGCGCTTCCACCGGCGAGCCGATGGCCAGCATGCGCTTGCGGCTGTCGTGGATGCCGCGCAACGCCAGTCCAAACGGCGACTTCAGGATCAGGCGTACCAGCAGGAATGTCAACAGCACCACCACGAAGGAATAGACGAAGGCGGTCTTGCCAAACAGGTCGAACTCGAAGCGCCCCAGCACTGGCGACATGGTCACGCCCTGCAAGCCGTCGGTGCCGCCGGTAATGCCGGAGAGCCGGTTGGCCAGCTCGCCCAGCAACACGCAGACACCGATGGTGATCATGAGCCGTGTCAGGTCGGCGCCGCGTACCACCAGATAGCTCAGCAGGTAACCCAGCACCGCGCACACCGCGAAGGCAAACAGCAGGCCGGACAATGGCTCGCTCCAGCCGTGCTTGGCCAGCAGGCCGGCTGCATAGGCGCCAGCGCCGAAGAAGGCAGCATGGCCCACGGTGAGGATGCCGGCATAGCCCAGCGCCATGTCCAGTGCCACTGCGAACAGCCCGAAGATCAGAATCTGGCTGAGCAGCGTGAGATGGTTCGGCATCCAAAAGAAGCTGCTGGCCAGCAGCAGCCAGAACGCCACCTCCAGTTGCGGCAGGCGTGCGGGAGAAATCGTGAATGGCTTCATGTCACAGGCCCTTTCGCGGAATGAGGCCGTTGGGGCGCAGCAGCAGGGTCACCACCATGAACACATAGATCAGGAAGGCGCCCAGTTGCGGCATGTAGTACTTGCCAGCGACGTCCACAATGCCCACCAGCAGCGCGGCGATGAACGGTCCGGTGATGCTGCCGGCGCCGCCGACGCACACCACGATGAGGAAATAAATCAGATATTTCAATGGAAAGGTCGGCTCCAGTCCCAGCATGCCCAGGCTCAGGGCGCCCCCCAGGCCGGCCAGTCCGCAACCGAACGAGAAGGTCAGAAAGAACAGCCGTTGTACATGGATGCCGGTGCCGCCGGCGACACGCTGGTTGTCCACCGCCGCGCGTACCATGGCGCCGTACCGGGTCTTGTTGAGCACCAGCATGAGACTGGCAAGCACCAGCAGGCCGCACAGGATGAGGAATAGGCGATAGCGTCCCACCTCCATGCCAAACAGCAAGACGCGTCCCTCGAGCAGCGGTGGCAGCGTGAAGGGTTGCATGCTCGGGCCAAAGAAATAGGTGAAGACGGAGATCGAGACAAACACCAGTCCGATGGACAGCAGTACCTGGTCCAGCGGGTGTGCCCGGTAAAGGCGGCGGTAGAACAGGAACTCCAGCACGCCGCCTACAAATGCCGCCGCCACGAAGCTGACCGCGAGCGCGGGGAAAAATCCCACGCCCAGCTCGTTCATGGCGACTGCAGCCGCGTAGCCACCCATCATGGCAAACGCGCCATGCGCCAGGTTGACGAAGTTCATGAGACCCATCGTGATCGAAAGTCCGATCCCGATGAGAAAGAGGAGCATGCCGTAGGCCACCCCATCGAAGATCACGATTCCCATTGAAGTTCCATAATTGCACAGAGGTGCGTTGATCGAAACTGGCAGGGCGGGCTCGCATCGGAAGGAGGCAAGCCCGCCAGCATCAGCTGGCCGCTATCACTTGGCTTCCTTGGCCGGGTCCTTCACCCGCTCGAACTGGTCGAATTCGACGTTGACGAGCTGGCCTTTCACGCGTTCGGTCTTGCGGATGTAGACGGTCTGCACGATGTCGCGGGTGGCGGCGTCGATCTCGATCGGTCCGCGCGGACTTTCGAGCTTCAGGCCCTTGAGTGCTTCCATCACCTGGTCGCCGCTCATGTCGCCCTTGGTCTTGGCAAGCGCTGCGGAAATTGCAGCCATGCCGTCATAGGCGGTCACCGCGAAGTAGCTCGGACGCATCTTGTCGCCGAACTCGGCCGAGAAATCCTTGACGAACTTCTTGTTCTTCTCGGACGGGTGGGCGTAGGAATAGTGATGGCTGGTGATCAGTCCGAGCGCGACATCGCCGGTAGCGTCGAGGTAGCTGTCATCGGTAGCTTCCCCGGTGGCGTAGAGCTTGATGCCGGCGTCTTCCATGCCGCGCTCTTTCCACACCCGCAGGAAGGCTGGCGGCATCACGCCCGACGGGAAGAAAAAGAATACGGCCTGTGGCTTGGCATCCTTGATGCGCTGCACGTAAGCGGAGAAGTCGGGATTGTTCATGGGCGTGCGAACGCCCCCCACAATTTTGCCGCCGCCGGCGGTGAAGGCCTTGGTGAAGGCGGTTTCGGAGTCGACGCCGGATGCATAGTCGGCAACGACGGTATACGCTTCCTTCACACCGTTCTTGAGCATCCACTGCGCCATGGGCGCCGATACCTGTTGCACAGTGAAGGACAGGCGCGCCACATAAGGCGAGCTGGTGGTGATGGCGGAGGAAGAGGCGTTCATCACGACGGTCGGAATTTTGGCCTGTGTGGCAATCGAGGCCACCGCGTAGGCGTTGGGGCTGAAGTCCAGGCCGGTGATGAAGTTCACCTTGTCGCGCACGATGAGCTCCTGCGCGATGCGCTTGGAGGCATCGGGTGCCGGACCCGCGGTATCCTTCTTGATGATCTCCACTTTCTTGCCCGCGATCTTGCCGCCGTTCTCTTTCAGGTACAGGGCAATGCCCGCGTCGAACTGGCGGCCATAATCGGCATAGGGGCCGGAATAGGTACCGATGAGGCCAATGCGTAGCGTGTCGTCGGCGCCGTAGGCGCTGCCCAGAACGCCGAGGCAGGTCGCTGCGACGGCGGCTAGAACGGTTTTCTTTTTCAGCATGAGGATGTCTCCGTTAAGGGTTTGAAAAAAGCAGGGTGAACGTCGTGTTTCATGTAACGAACTCTGTGCGTGTGCCGGCACCCGGGCTCTGAATGGATTTCAGGTCGAAACTCTCGTCGGCGGCCTGCTGCGGCGCAAGGGCCGCGCCGGCAGCGATCAGGCGCCGGCCAAGCATGTGTTCCGCCGGCCGGTTCACGCTATGGACAGCCGCCACCCGACCGCCGCGCAGATAGAACAAGCTGAATCGGCCGTTTTCCATGTCGCCGCGCACCACGATGTCATCACTGGCGTGCGGTAACCCGGCCATCTGGAATTTCAGGTCGAACTGGTCGCTCCAAAACCACGGGACCGCCGTGCAGGGTTTGGGTTGTGCCACGAGCACCGAAGCGCACGCCTTGGCACCGTCGTTGGCGGCCTGAATCGATTCCAGCCGATAGCGTCCTGCGCATGCCTCCGGCCCCCATCCCGGCAGCAGCATGTTGGCCACGTCGCCGGCGGCCAGAATACGCTTCACATTCGTGCGTCCACAGGCGTCGACCAGGATGCCGTTGTCGGTGGCGATGCCGGCTGCCTGCGCCAGCTCGGCATTCGGCACCACACCAATGCCGACCACGACCATTGTGCACGGAATGCGCGTGCCGTCGGACAGCTCGGCCGCGGCAACCCGGCCGCCGACGCCATGCAACGCGTGCAGGCCGCGCCCCAGTTCGATGCGCACGCCGCGCGCACGATGCGCGCGCAACACGTAGTCGGACATCATCGGCGGGAAATTGCGCGCCAGAAGACGCGGTTGCGCTTCGATTACCGTCACTTGCACGCCGCCGGCCTGCAGCGCCGAAGCAACCTCAAGTCCGATGAACCCGCCGCCGATGACGCAGGCGGCCTTCACCTGTCCGGCACCCTCGGCAATGCGCAAGCCGTCATCCAGCGTGCGCAACATGAGGACGCCGTCCAAGTCGGCGCCGGGCACGCTCAACGGGCGGCAGCGCGCGCCCGTGGTCAGGGCGAGCCAGCTGTAGTCGAGGGCGCGGCCATCCGCGAGGTGCACGCGCTGCTGCGCGGGTTCGATGCCGGTGACGTGCTGATTGAGCAGCATCTCGATGCCGATCTCGCGGTAAAAATCCGCGCTGCGCAACGGCAGCTTGTCCACCGTCGTTTTGCCGCTGAGCAGCCCTTTGGACAGTGGCGGGCGCTGATAGGGGTGATGGGGTTCGTCGCCTACCATCAGGATGCGGCCGTCGTAACCCAGCTCGCGCGCGCTGGCGGCAAGTTGCAGGCCGGCATAGGAGGCGCCGGCGATGACCAGGGGGGCATCGTTGTTGCTCATCGGGCGTACCTCAGACTTGCGCTGGCGGGACGCGCACGATCAGGCCGTCGAGCGCCGGCGACACGGCGAGCTGGCAGCTGAGGCGGCTGCCGGGCCGGCGCTCGGCGGCCACGCCGTCCAGCAGTTCGTTTTCCATGTCGTCCGGCGCGGGCAGCAGATGCAGGAACGCGTCGTCCACATACACGTGGCAAGTGGCGCAGGAGCAGCTGCCGCCGCACTCGGCATCAATCCCGCGCACATTGTTGTGGATCGCGGTTTCCATCACGCTGGCGCCGTTTTTGGCCTCGACCGCGCGGATGGTTTCATCCTTGAGGATGAAGTGAATCACAGGCATGGTTGATCCTTAAAACATGTCGAAGTACTCGCGGTGCTCCCATTCGGACACCTCGAGGTTGAAACGCGCGATCTCGGCTTCCTTGATGTGGCAGAGATAGTCGACGAAGGGCTTGCCCAGCTGTTCTGTCAGGCAGGCGTCGTTGCGCAGGCATTGCAGCGCCTCGCCTAAGGTGCGCGGCAGCTGGTCGGCCTCGGTCTCGTAAGGGGTGTCGGCCGAGGCTCCTGGATCAAGCTTGTGCCGCATGCCATCCAGTCCCGAGTACAACTGCGAGGCCAGGTAGAGGTAGGGGTTGGCAGTCGGTTCGCCCACGCGGTTTTCGATGCGCGATGCCGACTGGCCCGGCCCGCCCAGCACACGCAGCATTGCGGCGCGATTGTCTCGCCCCCAGATCGCGCGATCCGGCGCGAGCGAGAACGGTCGGTAGCGGCGGTAGCCGTTGATGGTGGGACTGGCGAGCGCGGCCGCGCCGCATGCGTGCGCTTTCAGGCCGGCCAGGTAGTGCATCCCCAGCGGGCTGAGATCCTGCCCGTCGGCGTCCGGCATGAAGGCATTCCCGCCATCGCTCTTGCGGCGCAGCGACTGGTGCAAGTGCCAGCCGCTGGACATCACATTCGGAATGCGCGGACGGCACATGAAGGTGGCGTGATAGCCGTTGCGCTGGCAGATCTGCTTGATGGCGCTGCGCAGCAGTATCATCAGGTCGGCCGGCAGTACACCCACCGTCGGCCCGAACGTTAGTTCGAACTGGCTCGGGCCGAATTCGATTTCCAGCGAGCGCAGCGGCAAGCCCAGCGCCTGCAGCTGAACGCGCAGCAACTCCATCAGGTCATCGGCACGGTCGTAGCGCAACTCGGTCAGATACTGATGGCCATGCGACAGCAGCGACACCCGCGGCGGCTCTCCCGGCTGGCCGGAATCGTCCAGCCCCATGCGCGGATCTTCGAGCTTGAAGACGTGAAACTCGATTTCCAGGCCGGCCACGAAGTCGAGGCCATGCGCGTCCAGCTGTTGCACCGCGCGGCGCAGGATTTGGCGCGTGGCAAAGGGCGAGGGCCGGCCATCGGCCAGATACGCGTCGCACAGCAGCCAGCCGGTCTTGTTGGCCCAAGGCAGGATTCTGAAACTGGCAGGATCGGCCACGGTAATGAAATCGGCGCCGCCTTGCATGCCTTCCAGCTGGAAGCCGCCGCTGTTGAACACCGGGAATACGGTCTTGTGCGAGGTGTCTTTCATCAGGAGCGTCGAGGTCAGGTTGACGCCATCCCACAAGGCCGCCTTAGCTTCGCTGGCAACCAGGGTCTTGCCGCGCAGGATGCCGTGCTGATCGGGAAAGGCGAAGCGCACCACCTCGACATCGCCAGCATCGATGCGGCGCACCACCTCCCGCGCCTGCTCACGTTGTTCGTCCGACCAGAGGCCGAAGCGGGTGACGAAGTCGGTCATGACTGCTTTCCGGAAAGGGTGGCATCAAGGCGTGCGGCCGCCCAGTCGGACTTGCGGCGCCGGTCGAGGTCGGCGCCCTGCCAGTAGGCATTCGGCTCGGTGCCGGCGCGATCGATGCCGTCGATGGAGGGGGGGCCGCTGAACGCGCCCGCTTGCGCCTGATCGATCAGCATCGGCGCGCCCTCGCCCGCCAGCGTGCTTTCAATGGCGCCCACCAGCATGCGGCGGAACGCGATGATCCCTTTGTCGGTCGTGCCCAGGTGCTCGCGCGTGCGATCCTGGATGGAACCTTGCGATTCGATTGCCCACTGATCGTGCACGTTGATGTCGTTGCCCATGCCGGTATAGGTAGCGGTGAGCTGTTCGTCCACGCTGTAGCCATAATTGTTGCGCTTGTTCTTGCGCGAGGTGTAACCGGGCAGTTCGTAGAGTTCCAGGCGCTGGTCGCGCATCTGCTGCTTGTTTACCGGCTCGGTGAAACTGGTGAAGATCGCATACCAGTAGCAGTTGTGGTCGTCGACCGGGACGTGCCATTGGGAGATGGTCATCTCTGAACTCATCGGTATCACGAAGGCTTGCGGAAACACGACGTTGGTAATGCGCACATGTGTCTGCTCTCCCGGGAGCTTGCGCAGCGCCATCAGGCGCATGCCATAGTCGGTTGGCTCGATGCTGATATCCGGGCGGTCATACTCGCGCAGCACCTTGGTGATCGGCATGTCCGAGTCGGCCGACGCGCCGCGGAACTGCTTGCCGTAGCTTTCGGACGTGTCTTCGTCCTCAAAGAAGCGGTGCAGATAGGAGGCATGGGCCGGGTCCATGCCTACCTCCAGCGCCTGCAGCCAGTTGCATTCAAACAGTCCCTTGAAGGCAAAGGTGTGGGTGCCGGGAGCGACAAAGCAGTCGAATTCAGGGAATGCGGGCGGTTCCCCTTCGCCGAGGTAGGCGAAGATGATGCCGCTCTTCTCAATCACCGGGTAGGCACTTTGCTTGATGCGTGAGCACAGCTTGCTGCCTTCCGGCTCGGCCGGCGTTTCCAGGCAAGTACCCTCAGTGTCGAACAGCCAGCCATGGAAAGGGCAGCGCAGGCCGCCACCTTCCAGGCGGCCAAATGCAAGATCGGCGCCGCGATGCGGACAGTCCCGGTCCAGCATGCCCAGCTTGCCATGCTCATCGCGGAATAAAACGAAGTCCTGCCCCATCAGCCGCACGGCCTTGACCGGGCGTTTGCCGTCCAGCTCATCGACCAGCGCCGCCGGTTGCCAGTAGCGGCGCAGCAGCTTGCCGGCCGGATCCTGCGGGCCGACCCGCGTAATCAAATCGTTTTGTTCCTTGCTCAGCATGTTGCATCCTCCATTGTTGAGATGATTGTGCGCAATTGTATGCATACATTTCCGAAATGAACAAATAAATTTATTGGAATCTGCGCAAGTACTATTTATCAAAAATCGATTTTGATAAATAATCTTTTAAAATCAATTAGATACAAAAAATTGCTGAAAAATATATGGTCTGAGCCTTTATGGGTATGAGCGGTTTTTTTGGCGAAAATTGAGTTCGGATTTTGTTTTCTGTAAAATTGTATGCAGTGTTCTCTTGGGCATTCTGATTTGTGTGCAATTGCTTGTTTTGCACTAAACTTGAGACGCGTTCCAATTCATTTCAGAAAATGGTTTCCCCTATGGAGTCCCAACAGTCCCGTGTCCTCGTGCAGCTGCGCGATATGATTCTCAAGGGGGCGTTCGCTCCCGGTGAACGCCTTGCGGAAATTCCATTGGCGGAGCAGCTGCAAGCCTCGCGCACACCGGTGCGCCTGGCACTCGCCGGCCTGGAGCATGAAGGGCTGATCGAACCTTCGCCGAGCGGGGGATATCAGATGCGGCGCTTTACCGCACAGGAGGTGGCCGATGCGATACGCGTACGCGGTCTGCTTGAGGGATTCGCGGCGCGCCTGTTGGCCGAAAATGGTGCGCCGCGTCAGCTGATCCGCGACCTGCATGCTTGCCTGGCCGATGGCGACAAGGCCATCGACAAACCCACGATGGACCTAGATGACTATGCCGCCTATGTCGAGATGAATGATCGCTTCCACCAACTCATCCTCGAAGGCGGCAGTAACGTAGTGCTCAAGCGCGTCATGGATATGCTCAGGGGACAGCCGTTTGCGGCTCCCAGCGCCATGCTGCCGATGCAGTCATCCATGGAGGAGGGGCATCAGTGGATGAAGCAGGCGCATCGCACGCACCATTCCATCGTGCAGGCGATAGAGCGCGGACAGGGGTCGCGCGCGCAGGCGCTGGGCGAAGAGCATGTGGAGATTGCCCACATGAATCTCGACTATGCCCTGGAGAGACCTGAATTGGCGGCCGAGATCATGCCGGGCATCAAACTGGTTGCCGGTTCTGCTCGATCCAATCGCCCCTGACACGCGGCGGTGTGGCAGGGAGATCCTAGCCTTGATCGGAAGCCGAGGATGCCTGTGCCGGACCGGCCGGGAAGGCGCGGCCCACGTCCGAGCGCCTGCTTGCCGTTTCACCGGAAACGAATCTCAAGGCTGGCGCTTTTCACACGGCGGCTACTCAAACGTCATGGCCTTGCCCCCATCGGGACTCTTGGCCAAGCCAAATCGGATTGCCCTTGCATGCTTGCAGCAGCTAGCTGACAAATGAAAGCAGGCATCCGATAGACGCTGTCGGCCGCCGCCCTTACTCTACCCATCCTCCTCGTTGCTGCGTGAGCTGGAACGGGGTTCATGCAAGAACACCCACTATGGAGACAAGGTATGAAAAACAAGGATGGAGTGCCATCGAGTTCGGCGCGGCCCAGCCGCAGAAAATTCATGAGCATTGCGGCGGGAGTGGCGATCACGACTACCGCCGCAATGCTGCTGGTGGCCGCCTGCGGCGGTTCGAGCGAACCCGAGAGGGCGGATTGATTCTGCAAAACGGTGCGGTATATACGGGGTCGATAAAAACCGCAGCAGCGCCGAAGCAATCGCCATCAAGGATGGCAAGATCATGTATGTCGGCAAGAACAGCGGCCTGTCCGATCTGACCGGCCCCAACACCAAGGTGGTGAACCTGGAAGAGCGGATGGTGTTGCCGGGGTTCATCGACACCCACAACCATACCTCGCATTGGCAATGAATACAGTCGCAGCTCCGCCGGCTCGCCGGGGTGCAGGCCATCTCTTTCCTGTATTCGTTGCATGGGCGTCTTCGGCTACATGGTCCGGGAAATAATCTTCGCGGCCCACGGAATTAATTTTTTGAGCTATAACTAGATACATCCTTCCTGCGAATTAGCCTTTACGCCCCCCGCTAAAACGGTATCGCATCATGAGATCGATCGTCTCCACCGTCGTGGCCTGCGCTCTTTGCCAGGCCTTGCCATCGTATGCCGGCAACGCCGCCTGCGAAGTCAAAAGCGGTGCAGCTACCGCCGCTCTGGTGGAACTGTATACCAGCGAAGGCTGCTCGAGCTGTCCGCCGGCCGACCGTCAACTGAGTCAGTTGCGCCAGCAACTGGATGCGAATGTAGAGATGGTACCGCTGGCGCTGCATGTTAGCTATTGGGACCAGATCGGTTGGAAAGATGTCTTTGCGCAAAAGATTTTCGATGCGCGCCAAAGCCGTTTGCTGGCGAACCGCCACAGCCGGGTGGTGTATACGCCGCAGTTTTTTGTCAACGGCCGCGAGTTGCGCACTTGGCGCGAGGACTTGCCGGGCATGGTACGCGGCATCAATGCCAGGCCGGCACCGCTGACGATCACGCTGAAGTTGGCCGCGCTTGGCGACAATAGCGTAGCGCTGGAGGCAATGGCGGCCGCGCCCGACCCTCAGACTGGCGGCGCGCTTTACCTGGCGCTCACCGAAAGTGCGCTGGTGTCGCACGTGCTGCGGGGGGAGAACAGCGGCGCGACGCTGCGCCACGACGATACGGTACGCCTCTGGTTTGGGCCGATGCCCTTGGCGCAGGGCGCGGCGCGCATGCGGCAGGAAATCCAACTGCCCACCGACTGGAACCGCGAGCACTTGCAGGCCGTGGCGTTCGTGCAGGAGCCGGGCGACGGCACGGTGTTGCAGGCGGTCGGCACCGCGCAGTGCAGCCGCGGTTTGTGAGGCGCAGCGCTGTCAGCGCCCGTCCTCCCGGCTGCTGGCGTGCGGCACCGGCGATGCCGATGGCCGGGGTTGCACTTGTCCTTGCGCATGGCAAGCCTCTTCGCCATGTGATGGTGGAGTATGTGTGAATTGGCTCCTGTTCATATGCGAAATTAGATGTCATGTGACGGAGTATATGCCTGGGCGCAGGCCTTCGTTGCCCCTCCCGCCGGCCGCCCCCTAGATGAATACGATAAGCAGGCCGGCCGACACGATCAGCGCCGCCTTGATGCCGTAATACACGGTGCGATTCCACGCCTTCAGGCGGCGCCGATATTGGCCGGCGCTCCAGACGAAGCGAAACGCCTTGTTGATGCCGCCGGTCTGGTCGCCGGTTTCGTTGGGCGAGCTGGCCGCCGTCATCAGGGTTTTGCCGAGCCATTGGTTGAGGCGCTGGGCCCAGCGGTAACGCATCGGCCGTTCGATATCGCAAAACAGGATGATGCGGTTGCGCTCGCTGCCGTTGTGCGCCCAGTGCAGCAGGGTTTCGTCGAAGATCACGCTTTCGCCGTCGCGCCAGCTGTAGCGCTGGCCGTCCACTTCGATAAAGCACTGGTCGCTGTTGGGCGTCACCAGCCCCAGGTGGTAGCGCAATGAGCCGGCGTACGGATCGCGGTGCGGATTGAGTTTGCCACCGGGCGGCAACTCGGCGAACATCGCCGCCTTCACGCTCGGAATCGAGCGCAGCAAAGCCACCGTATTGGGGCAGAACATCAGGGCGGAAGGGTGGCTGGCGTCATACCATTTCAGATAGAAGCGCTTCCAGCCGTTCTTGAAGAAGGAGTTGAAGCCGGCATCGTCATTCTTTTCGGCCGCCTTGATTTTTCCCATTTCGATCAGGTTCAGCGCCTCGTTCCGGATTTGCTGCCAGTTCGCCTGCAGCGGCGCCAAATCCTTGAAGTTGCCGACGGCAAGATAAGGGCCGGGCGGCGTGCGCGACAGCAGCACCATCAGCATGTTGAGCGGCGCCACCAGCGAGGAATGGTCGAACAATTGGCGAAACAAGGGCAGCCGCACCCGTCCGCGCGCGTGGATATAAAAAATCGCGATGGCATACAGTCCTACGAAAGCCCACTTCATGCGGCGACTCCCGATAGAGGCGGATAAGCCGGATAAGAAAAGGACGAGCCTGTCCCTGGCATTTCCGCGAAAGCAGTGGCCCTTATCAAAATTCCTTCGAATATAGAACGAAAGGTTTTCCCTTAGCGTTCAGTTGATCCTGGCCAGCGGCAAATCAATATTGCAGAGCAATAAATTGGTCGCGGCTCGACTGAAAAACTGCGCCCATCCGTATCTCACGCTTGAAGATGGCGACTGCGGGAAAAGCACATCCGCTCCCATTCATGCACCATCTTGCGCCTTTTCATGGAGACAGCCAAGCTCGCCGCCATGCACTCACCCTTATCAGGGCATCAGCTTACTCGATGAAATCCTGGTTTGCGGGGTGGCCGCCGTGCCGCGCCAAGCCATTTAAAGAGCACAGGAAAGGGCTGTTCGGGCCACCTTCAGGGCGGCGCTTCTTGCTCAATCTCGATTGTTGTGTGATGGCGAATTGCAACAAATGCCACATGCTGAAATTTGAGCCGGACGGATCTCCTTGGTTCCAAGTCGACGCCGAGTTTGGGTCCGCTTGGCAAAGCGATGCCTTTATGGGCCTCCAACTGGATTGCGATTGTTGCGGCTGCCTGGATTTCCCTTTATGAGAAAGGCCCGCAAACGCACTCAGTCCGAGATCCTGATACGGAGAAGTGCTCTGGTAAACATTTCCGCTTCCCTCGCAATCGACATTTTTATCGCGGTCAATACTGCGTCATGCCAAACATGAACTTTCGAGGAGGCCGCGTATCTCATATAGGTCATTGCTTTTTTTGCAATCTTCGCGAGGATTTGAAGATAAACAAGAATGGAATAAAAGCCGCGGCCGAAAGCATGGCTGGCAAGGGCGCGCTGCAAGCACGCACTAACTGGCAATAAAGCGGCAAATCCAGAGTTGGACCAGGCATGCAGCAGGGACGGCGCAAAAAGCGATGGCGCGCCACAGAAGCAATCAAGAGGGCGCGATGGTCAGGCTAGGTGTCAACGTGACAAACCGCTAGTCGGCCGACGCACAAGGGGATGAATGCGCGGAGCATTCTTTTCCTTCATTGCAATCGCGCCCCTCACCGACATGCAACTCAAAACCGAAAGGAATCCACATGACTAACGTTACAACGCCATCGGGTACAACTTCTACTTCCCAACCGGTGTCCGGGACCGGTAACAATCCGCGGATGGTGACCGGCCTGTTCAGGGACCGCGACAGCGCCGAACGCGCCTATCAAGCTGCCGCGGGTCGCGGCTACGGCAGCGACGACGTGAATCTGGTGATGTCGGATGAAACGCGTAAGCGCCATTTTGCCAACACGAATGGCGCCCAGACCGAACTCGGCAACAAGGCAGCCGAGGGAGCGGGCGTGGGCGGCGCCATCGGCGGTACGGTGGGTGCCATCGCCGCGGCCATTGCCGCGGTCGGGACTTCGGTGGCCATTCCCGGGCTTGGCATCGTCATCGCCGGCCCGCTGGCAGCGGCGCTTGCCGGCGCCGGGGCCGGTGCCGCCACCGGCGGCCTACTGGGTGCCCTGATCGGATGGGGAATTCCGGAGGAACGCGTCAAACGTTACGAAGCCGGCGTCAAAGAAGGCGGCATTCTGATGGGCGTCAAGACGCGCTCCGACGATGACGCCAGGATGCTGGGAGAGGACTGGAAGCTGCATCGGGGAGAAGAAGTTTACTGGTAGCCGCATCGAGCTTGCGTTCGGATCGACCGCCGGTCCCCGCTTCAAGCAACAACGTGCGCCGGCTTCCTGATCAATGCACCCAGTCATCCCTTGTGTTACCCACTTGATTACCCACTTAAAGGACGACTTATGGACAACGACGACGTCATTTCCACCTTGAACGATTTGATTGAAACCTGCAAGGACGGCGAAGAAGGCTTTCGCACCTGTGCCGAAGACGCCAGCAATCGCAGCCCGCAGTTGAAATCGATGCTGAGCGCGCGTCAACAGGAGTGCGCGGCGGCCGCGAAAGAACTGCAGCAACTGGTGCGCGCCCATGGTGGTGATCCGGAGACCAAGAGCAGTGTGAGCGGGACCATGCACCGGGCCTGGGTCGACGTCAAGAGCGCGATTACCGGAAAGGACGATGAAGCGGTGTTGAATGAATGCGAGCGCGGCGAAGATGTCGCGGTCGAGAGCTACCGCAAGGCCTTGCAAGGCAACGATCTGCCGGCCGATGTGCGGGCGGTGGTCGAGCGCCAGTACCAAGGCGTCCTGCGCAATCATGACCAGGTCAAGATGCTGCGCGATCAGGCGCGCCGCGCCAGCTGACGCGAATGCGTTCGATCAAAAAGCCTCGGCGCCGCCGAGGCTTTTTCATGGGAGGAAATGTTGAAACGGAGGGCTGCCGGCCAAGTGCCGCAGCCAGTTCGGCTACATCCGCAGATGCGCTCTCAGCGGCGCTGACTCTTCGCCTTCGGGGGCGACGTAGAGCGCGTTGACCAGCATGGCCTCTTCGCCGGCTTGCGGCACGGCGCGTTCCAGTTCGTTCTTCTTCAGCTTGGCCGCCGCGACACGCTGCAGCGCCGCCGTTTCCGGCAGCCGCAGCCACTCGCGCTCGGACGAGGGCGCGTTCGAATTCACCACGCCCACACTGAGGGCCAGGGTAGCCAGCGCCGCGATTGTCCATCCTTGATCGGTCGTTGCCATTTTCGATTCTCCCGTATGTCCGCCAGTGCCGAAAACCGTGCGTCTGCCGCCCGTCGATCCATGGTTTGATCCTAGCAGCGGCACGCGGATTGTTAATAGGACAAAGGGAGCGGTGCGTGTAGGACAACGTTACGCTCGTCTCGGGACCGATGCCTGGATGAGCACCGAGGCGCGATTTGTACGGAAAGACATAAACGAAGTCGTGCCAGTCATTTCCCGGGACAGGCCGGGCCCGGTAAAGTCCGGCCCGAGATCAGGGTTCCCGCATCTTCCATTTCCGCAGACGGCGGCACGCAATCCCGGCCGCCTTCCGCCGTTGTCATGGCGCCGGCACTCGCCGATGCCCGTCACTCTTCTATTAGCAAAGGATATTGAATGGACCTTTTGAACGTTCGCCTTGCCCGATCTGCCCAGCACTCAGCGGCTGCCTTCCGCAGGAGCAGCCCGATGAATCCGGCGCCGGATGAAAAAGGGCATCGGCTGGATAGCCGCATTTTTACTGGCGCTTGCGCTTGCCGCTTGCGGCGGAGGCGGCAAGCGGGCGGCAGCGGGGACGACGACCGACAGCGGCGACCTGACGCCGCAGCGCGGAGCGTGGCCACCGGGATGGTCGCCGCCCAATACGAAACGCTGATGGCGGCGAACGACCCGCAGGTCTGGCAGAAATTGCGCGGCTACGTCCTGACGCAACCGGAATTCACCGAAGCGGGACTGGGCGACGGACTGTTGTGGGTGCGATTCTCGGACGGCCGCTACTTCATGTACCTGGCCGCGCGCCAGTTGCGGGAAACGCCGTTGTCGACGGAAACCACCAGCGCCAAGGTCGGCTATAAAAACAGTGCCGCCTTCCAGAAAGGCATTCAAGCGCATCATGGGCGTTCCGCCCGGGGAATACCGCAGGCGTCCAGCGCAGCCCTGATTGCGGTCGCGGGATGGACCCGCCATCCATGATGATGGACGACAAAGCTTCGAGCGGTGAAGCGAGCTGACGACTGGCTCAATGCGGGCATCGCCCGGCGTGTGCGTGAGTGGTGGCCGGCACGAGCTGGCTTCCCCGAGTGCGAGGAGCGCCTGATTTTTCAACCCACGGAACTTCGATGACTTCTTCTGCACCGAACGGGGAGGTGCGTCTGATTCGATTGCAACGAGGCCGATCATGCTGCGGCGATCCTCGACATATTCAACGAGGTCATCGTCAATTCGACTGCGCTCTACGACTATCTGCCGCGGTCGCCACAGGCCATGACGGCGTGGTTCGCCGCGAAGCGGGCAAGCGGATTTCCGGTGGGTGGCGCGGTCGACACCTTGGGGACGCCGTTGGGCTTCGCCAGCGGGGGCACGCTTCGTCGCATTTCCCGCCTACAAGTACACGGTGGAGCACAACGCGTATGGGCATCACGGGCAGCGCGGCCACGGCCTCGGCAGGCTACTGCTATCGGAGCTGAGGCGGCGCGCGCGGGAAGCGCGGTTGCACGTTCTGGTCGGCTACATCGATGCGGCCAACACCGCCAGTATCGGTAAATTCGCGTGATGAATGCTCACTCCGGTTCTCATCGGCTGTGGTCGGCCGGCGTCCGGAGCGGGATTGAAGCGGCTCGTAAATTGGAAATAGGGCAAGATGGCGGCAACCATGGTTGACATCGATGTCGTGCGGGCTTTGTCCGCGTTTCTCGAGCGCTATCCGCGCTGGCTGCTGCTGACCGGCGCCGGTGTCAGCACCGCGTCCGGGATTCCCGACTATCGCGATCCGGATGGCACGCGGCGTGGACAGGCGCCGGTGCAGGGGCCGGAATTTCGCCGCCTGGAGGCGGTGCGCAAGCGCTACTGGGCGCGCAGCATGGCGGGTTGGCCGGTCTTGGCGCGCGCGCAACCGAATCCCGCGCATCTGGCGATCGCCGAACTGGAAGCGAAGCAACGGCTGGCGGGCCTGGTGACGCAGAATGTGGACGGCTTGCACCGGCGCGCGGGCAGCGCCAATCTGGTGGAGCTCCACGGCAATATCCACTCGGTTGTCTGTCTCGATTGCGGCGCGCATTTCGCGCGCGAACTCATCCAGTCGCTGCTGCACGAGAATAATCCCGATTTGAGCGCCAGCCTGCAATCCACGGTAGTCCACGCCGCCGTGCGGCCGGCGCCCGACGGCGACGCCCATCTGGAACCGGACCGGCTGGCAGATTTTCGCGTTCCGCATTGCCTGCGCTGCGCCGGTACACTGCAGCCCGATGTGGTTTTTTTCGGCGACGGCGTGCCGCGCGCCCGTACCGAAGCCGCCGAAACATTGCTGCAGCAGGCCGATGCCTTGCTGGTGGCGGGATCGTCGCTGATGGTGTTTTCCAGCTACCGCTTGTGCCGGCTCGCCGCCGAAGCCGGCACGCCGATCGCCGCCATCAACCTGGGGAAAACCCGCGCCGATCCTCTGCTCTCGTTCAAGGCGGAGGTGCGCACCGAGCACGCGCTGCCTTTGCTGGCGGGCCGGCTTGCGGCGCGCTAGCCGGGATGGCTGTATCTGGGGTTTTTGCGCGTGCCCGGATTGGCCTGGCGACAAACAGGGTGATCAAAGTGATGGCGAGATGCCGGTATCGGAGCGCTTCACAAACCAGGGAATTTGCCTGTCGGCAAATCGCTCTTTTACGTCCGTCCGTTCTTTGGGAAGCACACGGTCCTTGATGCCATTGGCATTTTTGTTGGCAACACATCATGGAAATCGAACGTGGCCCAGGCAGTATGCTGGACGATCTTCGCAGCGAGCGGTTTCGAGACGCAAGGAACAATATTCGTGATGAGAAATGCAAAAGGGCCCAGCCGAAGCTAAGCCCTTATTTTCTTGGTGGCCCGGGCGGAATCGAGTCGCCAACACAAGAATTTTCAATTTAATCCAGGGCCAAAATGGCGCCGCGCAAAAACGCAATTCTCAATAAAATCAGACTCTCAACCGAACACGAAAGCAGTCAAACGCAGTCATTTCCCGATAGCACTGACAGAAAAGTGACAGACGCTTTCGGTCTGAAAAGTATACTCAAACGTGATGATTTTTGGCTGGGCAGCGGTACGAAAGCGCCGTGAAAGAAACAGCACAGCGAGGCTTAGTGCGCCTAACAAAACCTCTCTACGTACCTCCAACAGATGAGGGAGCAGGCGAGCGAAAGAAAGGCCTGATGAATGTCTGTGCGCCGCTCGTAGCAGATGCGCAGTCTGCGAAAGCGATGAAGCCAACCAAGGATACGTTCAACGATCCAACGCCAGCGGCCGAGCCTTTCGCGAGACTCGATGCCATACCGTGCGATACATGGGACGATGCCTCGTCGGCGCAGCCAGGCGCGGTGCGCGCGTGGTCCGTAAGCGCGGTCAGCGCGCAGTTTCCCTGGCCTTCTTCGAGCACGCCCTGGCAACCCTGTCACCGCAGAGGTAGCGTTTATCACCGGTATGAGCAGCCTCGAATCGTGCACTTGTGCTCCAGAGATTTGCGCTACTAGCGGCAACCCACGCTGATCGACAAGAACATGGTGTTTGCAACCAAGTGCCAGGATCAGTTGGGTTTCGGCCGGTATGCTCTCCGCCGGATGGTGATGGCCCGCTGGCGGAGTCGATGCGGGCTCGGTCCCATTCGATTTAGCCGTATTCCCGAAGCCGCCGTATGCCATACGCCGGCCTGCATCCATTCATGAAGGCGACCCCAGCCACTCATTCCGCTGCCGCAGCCACGCGCACGCGGCAGATACGCCCAAGGTATCCCCGGTTTGAGAGCGAACAGGATACCTGTCAGTGCTGCTCGGATCGCTCGCCCGTCGGAGAAGGTCGGTGTAACGGGAGATGAGCTTCGATAAGGGACCAGAGTTCGTCTGGAAGGATTGCTTGTGCCACAGCGTCCGCTCCAACAGAGGATGTGCACGCCATGTTAATGCGCGGGCAGTGACGACCTCGGGAGTTACAGACTATAAATTTTTCGGACATCCGTTTCCGCCCTTGCGGCTAGTCTGCAGGCATGCTAACTTATTTAACACGTTAACTAATTGAGCGGACTATGGCCCCCGAACTGATTCACATCACAACGCCTAAACTGGGCGTGATCGAGGCCAGTCTCTGGTCCACAGCTAACGCCAAGGGAATCGTACTTTTGCACCCGGCCACAGCCGTTACCCAACGCTATTACGAACCTTTCGCCCGCTACCTGCTAGAGCTCGGCTTTAGCGTCATTACCTATGATTATCGTGGCACTGGTCGCTCGCGTCCCACCAGTCTGCATGGGTTCGAGGTTTCAATGTCCGATTGGATGGATGAAGATGTGAGCGCCGTTACACGTTGGGCCGCTGTACGTTTTCCTGAGCTGCCAATGTTAGCCGTCGGGCACAGTTTGGGTGGTCACGCATTGGCCTTGTCGGTTGATACCAATTCCCTTCGTGCAGCAGTGCTTGTGGCATCCCACGCTGGTGTCACCGCCACAATAAGCGGGATTGCAGAACGGACCCGTGTATGGTTGGTAATGCGTGTCCTTGCCCCCGTATTGTGCGCAGCGCTCGGATATATGCCTGGACGCAAGCTCGGGCTCGGTGAGGATTTACCGCGCGGTGTCATGCTGCAGTGGAGCCGCTGGACCACTCTCCCGCGTTATTTCTTTGATGATCCAGCAATGGATGCAGCGGATCGCATGGCACGTGTGCGCATACCGCTGCTGGTATTGGGCTTGGACGATGATCCTTGGGCCAATCCTCGTGCGATGAGTCTGCTCATTGAACCACTCGTAAATGCAAGGATAGAGCGGCGCCAGATTGCGCCACGTGACGCTGGCATGCCTGCAATCGGGCACATGGGATTTTTTCGCAAGCACGCAGCAGAACGGTTGTGGCCTCAGGTGGGGTCTTGGTTGCTGGAACAGCTCGGGCCAGCTGTCGCGCAGACTAGAGACGCTTCTCAGACCTCCGACGCCCAGCAGGAGGCCCGATGAACCAAGCGTTGAAGCCGCCTCGCTTTGTTTTCCTGTTGAACCGGGCCCAACGAAGGCTACAGCGTTGGACCGAAACTAGGCCCGGGGCGTGGGAGGGTATCAGCTCTGCCCAGGTTGCACTGCTTTTTCTTTTGGCGTCGCGCAACCAGGCCACTATCGGCGAGATCGCCCAAGCACTGCAGGTCGCACCAGCGGCAATCACCAACCTCTCTAAGCGAATGGAAGCAGGCGGGCTCATCGAACGGATCGCTGACACGAACGACGGGCGCATGACCCGGCTGCAGCTAACGCAGTCTGGCGAGCGTGCCAGTGCCCGGAGCAGCGAAGTGCTCAAGGAACTGAATAAACGGCTGAGCGAGGGTTTTTCCGGCGACGAACTGGCTACCGTTGCACGTTGGCTCACACATGTGAGTGATCTAAAGCTCGACTAGGAGGCTGTCGACAGGTGGTTGAGCACGCTCGGGCGGCGTCATCGTTTTTGTCGATTACCCCTCCGCTACAAACATCACGCTAAAACGTTGTGAGCCATCCTTTCGCTCATGGATACACTGATCTATTGGCACGATACCGGGAGGTTTTGTTAGGCACTCTAATGGAAGGTAGTCACGGCCGCAATAGGGAGTTCTGCAGCCGGAGCTTTTTTGCAAGCCCCCCTTGATTCATCACAAAAAAAAAGTCCGCTCAGCAAGCGGACTTTCGGGACTACGCCACGTCGCTTTGGGTCGCATAGCACCCTAAGGCCGTCAGGCGAGAACGGGCCAGAAGCAGTCGTACACGGACACGCCTTAAAGCAGCCATTTGACAGGGAGACTAGCAGGATTAGATTGGAAGGTTGCCATTTAAAACATGCACTTGATGGCAATAGTGGCTATCTGGTTTTCTCGGTTATTTGATACTGTATGCAAACACAATATATTGCTGCAAGGCAGGCGCAGGAAGGGTTGCGACCAAATTGGCGATCCCGGATAGGGAACAGCTTGCCGGGTTAGATAGAAATTTTCCCCCCATTTGAAGTTAGGCCTATCGCGAGTTCTTGCCCATGGACACGACGGCACACTCAAAGACAAACCACATCGCACTTTTTCTCTCACGCAGAAGGATAAGAAAATGACTGTCTACGTCATCAACAACATGACCATTCACGACATGAACGAATACAAGACGTATGTCAGAGAATTCATGCCCGTGTTTGAGAAGTACGGAGGTCAAGTCTTGGCCGCAGAAAACACTCCGAATCCAGTCGAAGGTGTGTGGCCGTACGATCGAACTGTTCTGCTTGCTTTCCCAACGCGAGAAGCGGCAGATCTTTGGTCAAGCTCTCCGGAGTATCAAGAGATTGCCAAGCATCGAAAGGCTGGAACGAAGAGCAATGTGGTTGTCCTAGACGGCCTACCTCAGTCACGTTAGCCAGGCGATCGAGCGCTCCATCAACAGAGGGCTAACCCCTCCATCGAGTGGACGTTCTCGGGCATGCTTTGCATGCCTACGCCCGGCGCTCATGTCGAATGGTGAGGGCCGGCTTTCGGGAGGGCCTACGATTGCTTCGGGGCGATTCTGTTGAAATAGTCGGCGAGCAACCTGTCGTAGGCACGAATCCTAGGTCCGATATCCATAATGGATGTTTTGCATAAGCACGCTCAAATAGTTTCATAGCGCGCTTATGCGGCCGATCCGGCAAGGTTGAAACCTCCCGAGTAAAGCCGTTTTGTCATGCGCAGCAAATTCTGCGCCGTGGCTGCCAGTAAGAACGCGTCGTGTGCCCCGATGGCCCGCGTAATCTTAAGCGGTCCCACTTCAGGATGCGCTTGAGATGTGCGAACAGTACCTCCACCTTCTTGCGCTCGCGACGCGACTTCCAATATTCCGACGTATCCGCGATGCGGCGAGCGACGTCGTGCGCACCTTCGTGGATGTTGCGCGCAATCTTGCGGTTGGGCGTATTCGGGCAGCATTGCGCTTTCAGACTGCACCGCTGGCAATCCCGCTGGCTCGCATAATTGATAATCGTTCCCGCTTTCGTAATGTGAGACCGCCGGTTGGTAAAAGCTCGCCATTGGCTGCGCCAACGCTCACGTCCGTGGCAAAGCCCTCTCCGCCCACCAAGCCTTCGACGATACACCGGCGCAGCACGGATTCGAACAACTTCCGGAAAGCATCGCTGTAACGGAAGCGGCCGTGACGATTCTTGGAGAAGGTAGAGTGATTCGGAACGTGATCATGGATGCCGAGATGGCAGAACCAGCGATATGCCAGGTTCAAGTTGGATTTCTTCGCATAACCTGCGCTCAGAGCGGATGCCATAGCAATAGCCGACGATGAGCATGCGAATGATCAGTTCCGGGTCGATGGAAGGACGACCCATGGGACTGTAAAAGCCTTTAAGGTACTCACGGAAATCCGTCAAATCGAGATGCCGGTCTACCGCCCCTGAGAAGATGATCTGGCGGGACGAAATCTTCCAGTTTGATCAGTTCAGTGCGTTCTCGTGGAACAAGTTGCCGCCCCATCATGATGACCTCCCCTGACCATGTCATTCCGTCACGTTATGGCGGTAACGACGAAGGTCAAGGGGAATTTTTCAACAGAATTGGTCGATTGCTGTCCTTTAGAAAAGCAAAAGGGCCAAAGTTTCCCTTGGCCCCTTGAATTTCAATGTATGTCGATGTACGCATACATACATTCGTTAAAACGTCGCTTAACTACCGCCACATGGGGCCTTTACCGCTTCAGTCCCTTTATAACTTGTTCCATAAAGGTAAAACCCCGGAGTTCTTGTGGCTACTGAGCCGCCGCAGATTAACCGAGTATTTCCCAAATCGGGTTACACAAGAGTTACACAGACCCTGGAAAGCAAAAAGCCCAGCTTGTGGCTGGGCTAAGTGCTTGATTCTTTTGGTGGCCCGGGGCGGAATCGAACCACCGACACAAGGATTTTCAATCCTCTGCTCTACCGACTGAGCTACCAGGCCAAGACGCGAGAGTATAGCAAAACTATTTCATTCCGCAAAGCGCGATCTCTATCTCGATGGGCGGCAGTGGCTATAATGCCACCATGAACGATTTATCATCGACGGCTTCCCATTCCGGCAGCGGCTTGCAGAACGCGGACTATCGCGATGTCTGCATCGTCGGCAATGGCGTAATCGGCAAGACGGCGGCGCTGGCATTGGCGCAGGCCGGTTTGAGCGTGACTTTGCTCAGTCCGGCGCCGGCGCCGGTCGCCGCGCCCGGCGTCCAGCCGGCGGATTGGGATTTGCGGGTGTACGCCTTGAACCAGGTGGCGCGGGAGCTGTTGTCGTCGCTGAAGGTGTGGGATGCGCTGGATGCGGCGCGGGTGACGGCGGTCGAGGGCATGGTGGTGCACGGCGACGGCGCCACGGCCGGGCAGCTGGCCTTCGATGCCTACAGCGCGCGGGTCGGGGCGCTGGCGTGGATCGTCGAGGACCGCAACCTGAACCTGGCGCTGGATACGGCGCTGCGTTTCGCCTCGAACGTGCGTTTCGTCAACGGCCGCGCGACGCGCCTGGCGATCGGCTCCGATGCGGCGCAACTGCAGCTGGAAAGTGGCGAGACGCTGCGCGCCTCCCTGCTGGTGGGCGCCGATGGCGGCCAATCCTGGGTGCGTCACCAGATGGATATCGGCATCGATTACCGGCCCTACGGGCAGCGCGCGGTGGTGGCCAATTTCGCCTGCGAGCATGCGCATCGCGGCATCGCCTACCAATGGTTTACCTCGGCCGACGGCATCGTGGCGCTGCTGCCGCTGGCCGGGCAGCGGGTGTCGCTGGTCTGGTCGGCGCCGGAGGCGCTGGCCGAGACGCTGCTGCGCGAACCGCTGGCGCGCCTGGCCGAGCGCTTGACGCAGTTGCCGCAGCAGGCGCTGGGCCGATTGCAAGCCCTTGCAGCCGGAACGCGTCAAGGATCTTCCGCTGGCGCTGATCCGCGCGCATGCGATCACCGGACCGCGCGTGGCGCTGGTCGGCGATGCCGCGCACGTGGTGCATCCGCTGGCCGGCCACGGCATGAACCTGGGCTTTGCCGACGTCGTGCAATTGACGGCCGCGCTCAAGCGGCGCGGCATGCAGCGCGATTGCGGCGATGCGCGCGTGCTGGCAAGCTACGCGCGGGCGCGCAAGGAAGAGATCCTGCTGATGCAGATCGCCACCGACGGGCTGGAACGGCTGTTCGCCGCCGATTTCGAGCCGCTGCGCGTAGTACGCAACCTGGGATTGAACTTGGTTAACAAGTTGCCGGTCATAAAGCGAGGCCTGATGGCGCACGCTTTGGGTAAACAACAAAAAGCTGAATAACTGGACTAAAGGGAATCATGAAAACAATCAAATGGGCAACCGCGATCATGTTGGGATGCATGGCGGCAACGGCGCTGGCCGAAACCGCGCAGGAAGCGGCGATCAAGAAACTGGTCGAGCCGCGGCTCGGCGATGGCGCCAAGGTGCAGTCGGTGGTCAAGACTCCGTATTCGCGGCCTGTTTGAAGTACGGATCGGCAATGACATCGTGTACACCGACGCCAAGGCGCAATACCTGTTCGTCGGCCGCGTGATCGATACCCAGACCTATCAGGATTACACCAAGGACCGGATCGACGAGATCAGCCGCATCAAGTTCTCCGACCTGCCGCTGGAATCGGCGCTGAAGACGGTAAAGGGCAACGGCGCGCGCAAGATCGCGGTGTTCGAAGACCCCAACTGCGGCTATTGCAAGCGCTTCCGCCAGACCTTGCAGGAAGTCGACAACGTCACCGTGTACACCTTCATGTACAACATCCTGTCGCCCGATTCGGCGGTCAAGTCGAAAAACGTCTGGTGTTCGGCCGACCGCGCCAAGGCCTGGGACGACTGGATGCTGAACGGCAAGCTGCCGGCCACCGCGGCCGAGAGCTGCTCGACGCCGAACGACAAGATTTTCGCGCTCGGCCAGCAAATGAAGATCACCGGCACGCCGACCATCTTCTTCGCCGACGGCTCGCGCATTCCGGGCGCGGTCGACGCCAAGGCGCTCGAAGCCAAGCTGGTTTCGGTCAAATAAGCGCCGCTTGCCGGCTGTCGAGGGAGCGGCGCCGGAAATCGGCGCCGATTCCCCCAGATAAAATACTGGGATCAGTATTTTTTAAAGCCCAATAAGTTCCTGCGATATTGCCTGATTTTTAGGCATACTCCCTTATCTCATCAGCTCGCCTGATTTTTCAACGGCGGCCGCCCAGCGCCGCGCGGCTGCGGCCCACCCGCCGGGTTACGGCCGCGCCCTATAATCGGGATTCCTGCCACGGAGACCGATCATGTTCAACGCGATTCTGCTCAACCGCAGCGGCGACGGCAGCACCGACGCCCAGCTGACCCAACTCGACGATGCGCAACTGCCGGCCGATGCCGACGTCACGGTGCGGATCGACTACTCGACCCTCAATTACAAGGACGCGCTGGCGCTGACCGGGCGCTCGCCGGTGGTGCGCAAGTGGCCGATGGTGCCCGGCATCGACGGCGCCGGCGAGGTGCTCGCCTCTTCCGATCCGAACTGGCACGCCGGCGACGCCTTCATCCTGAACGGCTGGGGCGTGGGCGAAACGCATTGGGGCTGCCTGGCGCAGCATGCGCGGCTGAAGGGCGAGTGGCTGATCCCGCGGCCGGCGGCGATTTCGGCCAGGAGCGCGATGGCGATCGGCACCGCCGGCTATACCGCGATGCTGTGCGCGCTGGCACTGGAACGCGCAGGCGTGGACAAGGACGGCGAGGTGCTGGTCACCGGCGCTTCCGGCGGCGTCGGCAGCATCGCGATCGCGATCCTGTCGGGCTGGGGTTATCGCGTCGTGGCCTCGACCGGCAAGTTGGCGGAAACCGATTACCTGAGCGCGCTCGGCGCTGCCGAAGTGATCGACCGCGCGGCGCTGTCGGCGCCCGGCAAGCCGCTGCAAAAGGAGCGCTGGGCGGGCGTGGTGGATTCGGTCGGCTCGCATACGCTGGCCAACGCGCTGGCGCAGACCCGTTACGGCGGCGCCGTGGCCGCCTGCGGCCTGGCGCAGGGAATGGATCTGCCGGCCTCGGTGGCGCCTTTCATCCTGCGCGCGGTGCGCCTGATCGGAGTCGACAGCGTGATGGCGCCGCGTCCCCACCGCCTTGAAGCCTGGCAGCGCCTGGCCTCCGACCTCGATCCGGCCAAGCTGGCGCTGATCACCCACGAGATCGCACTGCCGCAAGTGCTGCAGCAGGCGCCCGAACTGCTGGCCGGCAAGCTGCGCGGCCGCGTGGTGGTCAACCTGAACGCCTGAACGGCCGTTTGCCGCGCCTCCCGCACGGCGCTGACAATCCCTCTCCGAAAAGCGCTGTCCGTCAGCTCGCGGGCGCCGCCGGACGCGCCGCCTCAGGCGTGCCAGCGGCTGTGGCGGCAGCCCGCCTTGGCCGGTTTGTTGCGCTGTGACAAACATGTAAAGCGCTCCCTATCCCGCCGCTCCATTGTTGTAATATCGTTACTTTTCAAATCATTTCGCAGGCATCGCCGACACGGTATTCCGCGTTCGCCGCTGGCCTCGCCCTCGATGATTTTCCGAAGGAATTCGTTTGAGTCCATTTTCGGCGTATAGCAGGTCCGACTGGCTAAAACTGGCCGGTCTGGCGCTGCTTTATGCCGCAACGGCGCAACTCTGCCTGAGCTTTGCCACCGTCCTCGGCACGCTCAGCCTGATCTGGATTCCGAGCGGCCTGGCGCTGGCGGCGATGCTGATCGGCGGCAAAAAGTACGGCTGGGCGATCTTGATCGGTTCGTGGGGAATTTTCTACTTCACCCTGGGCGCCCATTCGGTGGGGTGGTCGTTCCTGATAGGAGTCGGCAACCTGCTGGAAGCATGGTTCGGTTTCTGGATATTGACCCGCTATCAACGCTTCGACCTCGACATGTCGCGTGCCCGCGATTTTTTCCTGTTGCTGATAACGGCCCTGATCAGTCCGGTGCCGTCGGCGCTGATCGGCGGCCCCATCCTGGTCTACCTCAACCCGCAGCTGTCGGAGTCGGTGCAACAGAGCATGCTGTACTGGTGGGCGGCCGACATCTTCAGCATCCTGCTGGTGACGTCGCTGATCCTGATCTGGCGCCGGCGCCCGCACTACCGGCTGCGCGGCGTCGCCGCGGTGGAGCCGGCGCTGTTGCTGGGGCTGACGCTGCTGTTCGGCCAGATGATCTTCTTCGAATGGACGCCCGGCGTGCACGGCCCGCTGGCCAGCGCCTCCCTGATGTTTGTCTTCGTGCTGTGGAGCGCCATGCGCTTCGGGCGCCACATGACGCTGGTGGTGCTGTGTCTGACGCTGGCGCAGGCGATCCTGAGCGCGGTGGCCGGCACCGGATTTTTCGCCCATGACCTGGAGCAGACCGGCCTGGCCAGCCTGTGGATCTACATGGCGACGCTGGTGGCGGCCGGCATGGCGCTGGCCAGCGCCGCCGACGAGCGCAACGCCAGCCAGCAGGCACTGGAATCGAGCAATGCCCGCTTCATCGCCTTCATGAACAATGTGCCGGGCATGGCCTACATCAAGGACGCGCGGCGGCGCTACATCTTCGTCAACAAGGCGTTCGAAATCGAAGGCGCGCTGAAACTGCCGGCCGCCGCCTATCTCGGCAAGACCATGGAGGAGCTGGACCCGTACCGGGTGACGGACAAGGCGATGAGGCAAGTCCGTGCCGACGACGAAACGGTCCTGAGGCAGCGCCAGCCTGCTTCCCAGGAGCTTTCGGTCGGCCCGTTGTCGGACCAGAACACCTTGCTGGCGCTGAAATTTCCCATCATCGACAGTAGCGGCGATGTGCTGCTGGGCGGCATCACGCTGGATATCTCGGACCGCAAGCGCGCCGAAGCCCGCATCGCGCGGCTGACTCAGCTCTACAAGGCCTTGAGCGAGGTCAACCAGGGCATCATGCGCCTGACCGACGCCGCCGAGCTGTTTCCACTGGTATGCCGTACGGCGGTCAATTATGGCGGCGTCAGGATGGCCTGGATCGGCCAGGTCGATCCGGCCACCGAGCGCATCGTGCCGGTCGCCTCCTATGGCAGCGAACAGGAATTCCTGGACGGCCTGGTGATATCGAGCCGGATCGACCGCCCGGAAAGCCGCGCCAAGGTCAGCTTCGTGTTCTGCGAAAACCGCAACATCGTCATCAATGACATCCAGCAGGATGAGCTGGTGCGGCAGCATCGCGAACTGTTGGCGCACCATGGCTTCAACGCCTGCGCCTCGTTTCCGGTGCAGCGCAGCGGCCGGCCGTTCGCGGTCTTCACCGTGTACCACGAGCAAGTCGGCGCCTTCGATGCGGAAGCGGTCAGGCTGCTGGAGGAAATGTCGAACGATATCAGCTTCGCGCTCGACAATTTCGACCGCGAACAGCATTTTCGCGCATTTTTCGAGCGCTCGATGGTCGGCATGGCGACCACCGGCATCGACAAGCAGTGGATGGACGTCAATGCGGCGCTGTGCCGCATGCTGGGCTACGAACATGACGAGCTGCTGCAGATGAGCTGGGCCGAGGTCACGCACCCCGACGACCTCGATAGCAGCATCACGTATTTCGACCAGGTCATACGCGGCGAGCTCGACGATTGGGAACACGACAAGCGCTACATCCGCAAGGATGGCACGGTGGTCCATACGCATAACATCGTGCGCTGCCTGCGCCACAAAGACGGCAGCGTCGACTATTTCGTGGTGCTGATCCAGGATATCTCCGAGAAAAAGCAATCCGAGGAGCTGCTGTGGCGCCAGGCCAATTTCGACACGCTGACCGGCTTGCCGAACCGGCGCATGTTTGCCGACCGGCTCGAACAGGAAATCAAGAAGCGGCATCACACCAAGCTGCCGCTGGCGCTGCTGTTCATCGACCTCGACCGCTTCAAGGAAGTCAACGATACGCTCGGCCATCTCAAGGGCGATACGCTGCTGGTGGAAGCCGCGCGCCGCATCCAGGGATGTGTACGCGAATCGGATACGGTGGCGCGCCTGGGCGGCGACGAATTCATGATCATCCTGGCGGAATTGCCGGACGTGCATCAGGTCGAAACCATCGCCCATGGCCTGCTGCGCCGCTTGACCGAGGCCTTTCATCTCGGCGCCGAAACCGTGTATCTCTCGGCCAGCATCGGCATCACGCTGTATCCGACTGACGCCGACGGCGTCGAGCAACTGATCCGCAATGCCGACCAGGCGATGTACGCGGCCAAGAACCTGGGGCGCAACCGCTTCAGCTACTTCACCAATGCGCTGCAGGAAGCGGCGCAGACGCGGCAAAAGCTGACCAACGACCTGCGCGGCGCGCTGGCGGAACGGAAATTTGAGCTCTATTTCCAGCCGATCGTCGATCTGGCCGGCAACCGCATCGTCAAGGCTGAAGCGCTGCTGCGCTGGCACCATCCGCAGCGCGGCATGATCAACCCGGTCGAATTCATCCCGCTGGCCGAGGAAACCGGCCTCATTCTCGAGATCGGCGACTGGGTATTCCGCGAAGCCCTGCGCTGGACGCAGCGCTGGGCCGAACGCTATGCGCCCGGCATCCAGGTCAGCATTAACACTTCACCGGTAGAATTCCAGGCCGACAGCTATGATCCGGAGGCCTTGCTGAAACATATGCGGCTGCTTGGCTTGCCCGGCAATAGCATCGCGATCGAAATCACCGAAGGCGTGCTGCTGAATACCGAACAGCGGGTCTTCGACCATTTGCTGCAGTTCCGCCGTGCCGGCCTGCATATTGCGATCGACGATTTCGGCACCGGTTACTCGTCGCTGGCGAGCCTGAAGAAATTCGATATCGACTATCTGAAGATCGACCAGGCTTTCGTGCGCAATCTGGTTACGGACCCCAACGACATGGCGCTGTCGGAAGCGATCATCGTGATGGCGCACAAGCTCGGCTTGCAGGTGGTGGCGGAAGGCATCGAGACCGCCCAGCAGCGCGCCTTGCTGCAGGCTGCCGGCTGCGACTACGGCCAGGGCTACCTGTTCTCGAAAGCGGTGCCGCCGCAGGAATTCGAGGCGCTGCTGGCGGCGCAGGCCGCGCGCCCCGATCTTTGACGCCGGGCAGCCGCCCGGTTTTTTTTGGATGATGAATGAAAAACGCACTTCGCTACACCCTGGTTTTGCATGATCCCGCCGCCCATCTGTTCGCGGTGACGCTGACGCTCGACAAGCCGGCGCCGGACGGCCAGCTATTCCTGCTGCCGGCATGGATACCGGGCAGCTACATGGTGCGCGAATTCGCCCGCAACATCGTGCGCATCCGTGCCGAAGCGGGCGGCCGCGAAGTCGCGCTGACCAAGCTCGACAAGCACAGCTGGCAGGCGGCGCCGTGCAGCGGCGCGCTGACCCTGCACTACGAGGTGTATGCCTGGGACTTGTCGGTGCGCGCCGCGCATCTGGACCAGACCCACGCCTTCTTCAACGGCAGCAGCGTGTTCCTGCGCGCCGCCGGCCACGAGCACGCGCCGCATGTGGTGGAGCTGCGACGGCCGGCCGGCGCCCCCTATAAAAACTGGCGCGTGGCTACCGCGCTGCCGGAGCTGGGCGCCAAGCGCTACGGCTTCGGCAGTTATATCGCCGCCGGCTACGACGAGTTGATCGATCATCCGGTCGAGATCGGCGATTTCGCGCTGGCCACTTTCGAGGCGCACGGCGTGCCGCACGACGTCGTGATCAGCGGCCAGGTGCCGAACCTGGACCTGGAGCGGCTGTGCGCCGACTTGCAAAAGGTCTGCGAAGCCCAGATCGCGCTGTTCGAACCGCGCACCCGGCAGGCGCCGATGACGCGCTATGTGTTCCTGACGCTGGCGGTGGGCGAGGGCTACGGCGGTCTCGAGCATCGCGCCTCGACCGCCTTGATCTGCGCCCGCGCCGATTTGCCGGTGATCGGACGGCCGGAAATGAGCGACGGCTATCGCGGTTTTCTCGGCCTCTGCAGCCACGAATATTTCCACACCTGGAACGTCAAGCGCATCAAGCCGGCGGTGTTCGCGCCCTACGACCTGCAGAACGAAAACTATACGCCGCTGCTGTGGCTGTTCGAGGGCTTCACCAGCTACTACGACGATCTGATGCTGGTACGCAGCGGCGTGATCGACGAAGCCGCGTATCTGAAGCTGGTGGCGAAAACCGTCAACGCCGTGCTGCGCGGCAGCGGCCGCAGCAAGCAGAGCGTGGCCGAATCCAGCTTCGACGCCTGGACCAAATACTATCGGCAGGACGAGAACGCGCCGAATGCGATCGTCAGCTACTACACCAAGGGTTCGCTGGTGGCGCTGGCGCTGGATTTGACGATCCGCGCCGGCAGCGGCGGCAGGAAATCGCTGGACGACGTCATGCGCATGCTGTGGCAGCGCTACGGCCGCGATTTCTATGCGCCCGACGGCAGCGGCGGCCGCGGCGTCACCGAAGCCGAGCTGGCGGCGGTGTTCGACGCCGCCAGCGGCCTGAAGCTGGGCCGCACGATCCGCCGCTTCACCGAAGGCACCGACGACCTGCCGCTGGCCAAGCTGCTGGCGCCGTTCGGCGTCAAGTGGAGCGATGCGCGCGCCAACGACAAGCCGAGCCTGGGCGTGCGCACCGTGGCCGCCGCCGCCGACTGCAAGCTGGCGAACGTGTACGAGGACGGCGCCGCCCACCGCGCCGGGCTGTCGGCCGGCGACGTGCTGGTGGCGCTCGACGGCTTGCGCGTCACCGCAGCCAATCTGGACATCCTGCTGGCGCGCTACCGGATCGGCGACACCGTGACGCTTGCACGCCTTCCGCCGCGACGAGCTGATGGCGTTCACCGTATTGCTGGGCGCGGACGCGGCACCGCAAGTGACGCTGAGCGCGCCGACAACGCCGGCGGCGCTGGTGAAGAAGCGCGCGGCATGGCTGAAAAAAGCCATGGGATGAGCGGTGGCGGCGGTGCCGTCGCCAGGCTGCGGCGGCGCCAGCGGAAGACACCAGCCATGCGGGTCGTGCGGCGCCCTGACAAAGCCGGGGTAGTGTGTCTGGCTAGGCGCTCATGCTGTCCGGCGTGCGCGCGGCTGGAGCGCCGATCCAGTGCCATTCGTCGCCCATGGGCACGCTATTTTTCCAGTCCGAGCGCCAAAAACGCCACGCGCTTGCCCCAAAACCCGCGGGAATGACAGGCAACTAGATACGCGGTTCGAATAGGGTTGTCGTCTCGCGAAGGCGAGGATCCCGCGGCATGCACCGCGCAAGGCAAGCCTTGCCGATACGGCAAAACGCAGCCGAGTGCCGGCTGAAGGGATGGAGTCACAGGCACATCACAGCCGGCCGCCGCTCATGCGTCGTGCGATGTAGGAGTATGTTGAAAAAATAGCCATTTTTCGCCCGAGATTGGGTGGCTATGAGGGGAGTATGTGGTTCGGCCAGCGTGGCTCCGCATGTTGCGCAGCCACGCCCGCAGCTCAGGCGCCCGGCGTGAACAAGCGCGCCAGTTCCGCTCCCGGTTGCGGCGCCCGCATGAACGCCTCGCCCACCAGGAAGGCGTGGACGTCGGCGTCGCGCATGCGCTGCACATCGGCCGCCGTCAAAATCCCCGATTCGGTGATCACCAGCTTGTCCGCCGGAATCCGCGGCAGCAGGCCGAGCGTGTTTTGCAGCGAAGTTTCGAAGGTGCGCAGGTTGCGGTTGTTGATGCCGAGCAGGGCGCTGTCCAAACGCAGCGCCGCGTCCAGTTCGGCGCCGTCGTGCACTTCGACCAGCACGCTCATGCCGAGCTCATGCGCGCAGGCTTCCAGTTCCGCCATCAGGCCATGGTCGAGCGCCGCCACGATCAACAGGATGCAGTCGGCGCCCCAGGCACGCGCCTGGTACACCTGATACAGGTCGACCATGAAATCCTTGCGCAGCACCGGCAAGGCGCAGGCGGCGCGCGCCCGCTGCAGGTACTCCGGCGCGCCCTGGAAAAACTGGACGTCGGTCAGCACCGACAGGCAGGCGGCGCCGTGCGCGGCGTAGTCGGCGGCGATCGCGGCCGGATCGAAATCGGCGCGCAGCACGCCCTTGGACGGCGAGGCTTTCTTCACTTCGGCGATGACGCCGGCATGGCCGGCGGCAATGCGTTGGCGTAAGGCCGCCTCGAAGCCGCGCAGCGCCTGGCGCGCTTCACGATCGCTTTCGACCTCGCGCCGCAGGCTGGGCAGGTCGCGATGTTTCCTGGCGGCGGCGACTTCGTCGGCCTTGACCGCCAGGATTTTTTGCAGGATGTCGGACATGATGATTCCTTTAGGCAGCAATGGCGCCGAGCTGTTGCGACACGCGCACGAACTGCTCGACCTTGGCGCGGGCGGCGCCGGACGCGATCGCCTCGCGCGCACGGATCAAGCCGTCGGCGATCGAGTCGGCCGCGCCGGCCGCGTACAGCGCGGTGGCCGCATTCAGCGCCACGATGTCGTGCGCCGGGCCGGGTATGTTGTCGAGCGCCTCCAGCACTTTCTGTTTCGATTCGGCGGCGCCGCTGACCTTGAGGTTGCGGGTGGCCACCATCTGCAGGCCGAAGTCTTCCGGATGGATTTCGTATTCGCGGATCTGGCCGTCGATCAGTTCGCCGACCAGGGTGCCGGCGCCCAGCGAGACTTCATCGAGGTTGTCGCGGCCCCACACCACCAGCGCCCGCTGTGGCGCCCAGCCGCTGCAGCACGCGCACCTGGATGCCGACCAGGTCCGGGTGGAACACGCCCATCAGGATGTGCGGCGCGCCGGCCGGATTGGTCAGCGGCCCGAGGATGTTGAAGATGGTGCGCACGCCGAGCTCCTTGCGCACCGCGCCGGCGTGCTTCATCGCCGCGTGATGGTTGGGCGCGTACATGAAGCCGATGCCGCTTTGCGCGATCGATTGCGCCACCTGTTCCGGCGTCAGGTTGATGTTGGCGCCCAACGCTTCCAGCACGTCGGCGCTGCCCGAGGACGACGACACGCTGCGGCCGCCGTGCTTGGCGACGCGCACGCCGGCGGCGGCGGCGACGAACATGCTGGCGGTCGAGATGTTGAAGGTGTTGGCGCCGTCGCCGCCGGTGCCGACGATGTCGAGCAGCTTGCTGGTGTCGGCCATCGGCACCTTGGTCGCGAATTCGCGCATGACCTGGGCGGCGGCGGCGATTTCGCCGATGGTTTCCTTCTTCACGCGCAGGCCCATGGTCAGCGCCGCGATCATGACCGGCGACATTTCGCCGCCCATGATGCTGCGGAACAGCGACAGCATTTCGTCGTGGAAAATTTCGCGGTGCTCGATGCAGCGTAGCAGCGCTTCTTGTTGGGTGATCGACATGGGGCTTCCTGGTTGGATATGAATGAGAGAGCGTCGCGCGCGGCGCCGGATCAGGGACGGCGCGGCATCACGCCAGGCCCTGCATGAAATTTTTCAAGAGCGCATGGCCATGCTCGGACAGAATCGCTTCCGGATGGAATTGCACGCCTTGCACATCGAGCTGGCGGTGCCGCACGCCCATGATTTCACCGTCGTCGGTCCACGCGGTCACTTCCAGGCAAGCCGGCAGCGAGGCGCGCTCGATCGCCAATGAATGGTAGCGCGTGACCTTGAACGGGCTCGGCAGCTCGTGGAATACGCCGACCCCGGTATGCGCGATGGCCGACACCTTGCCGTGCATGATTTCGCGTGCCCGCACCACCTTGCCGCCGAAGGCGGCGCCGATGCTCTGGTGGCCGAGGCAGACGCCGAGGATCGGGATCTGGCCGGCGAAGCGCTGCAAGAGCGGCACCGAAATCCCGGCTTCATGCGGCGTGCACGGTCCGGGCGAGATGCAGATGCGGTCCGGCTGCAGTTGGCCACCTGATCCAGGGTGATTTCGTCGTTGCGGAAAGTGCGTACCGTTTCGCCCAGTTCGCCGAAATACTGCACCAGGTTGTAGGTGAACGAATCGTAGTTGTCGATCATCAGCAGCATGATTTTTCCTTAGGCGTAACGCGCCGTGCCGCCCGCATTGCCCTGCGCGGCGGCTGGATCGGCAAAAAAGGCTTTGCAGGCCGCCACCACGGTGGCGATATCCGCGGCGCTGACATCCAGATGGGTGACGAAGCGGGAGACCGGCCCGATCTGGGACAGGATGCCGTGCTCCTTCAGGTGCGCTTCCAGCGCCGCGCAAGCCGCGGCCGGCACCTTGACGAACAGCATGTTGGTGGCGACGCTGACGATTTCCAGCTGCTCGATTGCGGCCAGGCCGGCCGCCAGCGCGGCGGCATTGGCATGGTCCTCGGCCAGGCGCGCGAAGTTGTGCTCCAGCGCATACAGTCCGGCCGCCGCCAGCATGCCCGACTGGCGCATGCCGCCGCCCAGCACCTTGCGCCAGCGATGCGCGCGGCGACCAGTTCGCGCTGCCGCACAGGACGGCGCCGGCCGGCGCGCCCAGCCCTTTCGACAGGCAGATCGACACCGTATCGAAACCGGCGCAGGCCTGTTCCAGCGAAATGTCTTGCGCCACCGCGGCGTTGGCGACGCGGGCACCGTCCAGATGCAGCGCCAATCCCTTGCGGCGCGCTAGCGCCTGCGCTGCTTCTACGTAGGCGGGCGGCAGCACCTTGCCGCCGATGGTATTTTCCAGCGCCAACAGGCGGGTGCGGGCGAAATGGTCGTCGAGCGGCTTGATCGCGGCCTCGATCTTGTCGAGCGAAATGCTGCCGTCGGCGGCGTTCTCCAGCGGCTGCGGCTGGATCGAGCCGAGCACGGCGGCGCCGCCGCCTTCGTACTTGTAGGTGTGCGCCAGCTGGCCGACGATGTATTCGTCGCCGCGCTGGCAGTGCGCCATCAGCGCCGCCAGGTTGCTTTGCGTGCCGGTCGGGAAAAACAGCGCGGCTTCCATGCCGGTGCGTGCCGCCATCACCGCCTGCAGATGGTTGACGGTGGGATCGTCGCCCCAGACGTCGTCGCCCAGTTCGGCGGCAACCATCGCCGCCTTCATCGCGGCGCTCGGGCGCGTCACGGTATCGCTGCGCAGATCGATCATGGCAATTCCTTAGAAAGTTTCCGTCGGGACCGGCGGCTCGCCGGCAATCAGGTCAAGCTGAAAGCGGACGTGCTCTAGCGCTCGCCGTCGAGGCCGTCCTGTACTTGCTCTGCCGCCCTTAGCACCGCGCGCGCTTTATTTTCGGTCTCTTGCCATTCCATTTCCGGCACCGAGTCGGCGACGATGCCGGCCGCCGCCTGCACGTATAGCGTGCCGTCCTTGATGACGCCGGTGCGGATGGCGATCGCGACGTCCATTTCGCCGCCGAACGACAGGTAGCCGCAGGCGCCGCCGTAGATGCCGCGCTTGACCGGCTCCAGTTCGTCGATGATTTCCATCGCCCGCACTTTCGGCGCACCGGACAGGGTGCCGGCCGGGAAGGTGGCCTTCAGCACGTCCAGGTTCGACAGGCCGGCGCGCAGCGTGCCTTCGACGTTGGAGACGATGTGCTGCACATGCGAATATTTTTCGATGACGAACTGCTCGGTGACCTTGACGCTGCCGATCTCGGCGATGCGGCCGATGTCGTTGCGCGCGAGATCGATCAGCATCACGTGTTCGGCGATTTCCTTGGGGTCGGCCAGCAGTTCGGTGGCGAGCTGGGCGTCCAGTTCCGGCGTGGCGCCGCGCGGACGGGTGCCGGCCAGCGGACGGATCGTGACTTTGCGCTGGCCGTCGCCGCTGGCTTCATTGCGCACCAGGATTTCCGGCGAGGAACCGACGATCTGCATGTCGCCGAAATTGTAGTAATACATGTAGGGCGACGGATTCAACGAGCGCAGCGCCCGGTACAGCGACAGCGGCGAATCGACGTAGGGCTTGCGGATGCGCTGGCCGATCTGCACCTGCATCAGGTCGCCGGCCATCACGTATTCCTTGGCGCGCGCCACCGCCCGCAGGTAATCCTCTTTTGAAAACTCGCGCACGCTGTCGGTGCGCACCGAAGCCGAGGTCACCGGCGCATCGACCGTGCGCCGCAGCATGGCGCGCAGGTCCTGCAGCCGCTGGCGCGCTTTGGTGAAGGCTTCCGGCTGGCCCGGGTCGGCGTACACGATCAGGTACAGCTTGCCGGACAGGTTGTCGATCACCGCCAGTTCTTCGGTCACCAGCAGCTGGATCTCGGGCAGGCCGAGGTCGTCCGGCGGCGCCGAATTCGCCAGCCGCGGCTCGATGTGGCGCACCGCGTCGTAGCCGAAATAGCCGGCCAGGCCGCCGCAGAAGCGCGGCATGCCGGGACGGATGGCGACCTTGTAGCGCGCCTGGAAAGCGGCGATGAATTCGAGCGGATTACCTTCGGCGCGCTCCACCACTTCATCGTTTTTCAGCACTTCGATGCGGTTGCCGAAGCTGCGCAGCAAGGTCGAGGCCGGCAGGCCGATGAAGGAATAGCGGCCGAAGCGCTCGCCGCCGACCACCGATTCCAGCAGGAAGGTATTCTTGCCGGCGCGCTGGGACTGGGCCAGCTTCAGATACAGGGTCAGCGGTGTTTCCAGGTCGGCGAAGGCTTCGGCGATCAGCGGAATGCGGTTGTAGCCTTGCGTGGCCAGCGATTGGAATTCGAGTTCGGTCATGGTTCTCTCCGGGCCGCGCGAAGCAAGTGCGCGGCGGGTGCTGCAAAAAACGAGGTCAGCCGAAGGGGTGCAAAAAGTGCAAAAAACGGCTGACGGCGATCGGGGGTTTACTCAGCCCAGGATTGCCAGCGTCGCCACAGCCAGGCCCCGGGGGCGGCTGGCACTGCGAACGTGCGTTTTTTGTTGAGAAACATGATGGTTGCGATTTGCGTAGCTGAAGTTGCGTACGGACTATGCCGAAATCAATTGAGCTGCGTGCAGCAGCGTCGAAACTATACCATCGGAATCGACCTCGTGTATAGATTGCCCATGGTTGTAGCCGTAGGGTACGTTCAGCACGCGGCAGCCGGCGGCGCGCGCCGCCTGCGCATCGTTGGACGAATCGCCGATCGCCACCACTTGCGCCGGCGCCAGGCCGAAATCCGCGCACACCTGCAGCAGCGGACCCGGATCGGGCTTTTTGGTGGGCAATGAATCGCCGCCGTAGACCACTTCGAAATACCCGCGCAAGCCGGTCTGCTCCAGCAGCGGCAAGGCGAAGGCGATCGGCTTGTTGGTCACGCAGGCCAGCCGCAGGCCCTGCGCCCGCAGCGCATCCAGCCCGGCGATCACATCGGCGTAGACGCTGACGTGAGCGCCGTTGATGGCATCGTAATGCCGTTGATAGTTGGCCAGCGCCGCCTCGAAATGCTGTTCCACCTGCGGCGTGTCGAAGTCGAGCGCGAGCACGCTATGTATCAGGTTTTCCGAGCCCTTGCCGACGAAGTTGACGATGGTTTCCAGCGGCAGCGGCGGCAAATCGAATTCTGCGCGCATGCGGTTGACCGCGACGTGGAAGTCGGGCGCGGTATCGACCATGGTGCCGTCGAGGTCGATGATGGCGGCGCGTACCTCGCGCCATGGCAGGCGCCGAGCCTGGTCGCGCGCGTTCATGCCTGCGCCAGTTGCGCGCGCATGGCGTCGATCACGGTCTTGTAGTCGGGCTGGCCGAAAATCGCCGAGCCGGCGACGAAGGTGTCGGCGCCGGCCTGTGCCGCCGCCGCGATGTTGTCGATCTTGATGCCGCCGTCCACTTCGAGCAGGATCTCGCGTCCGGAGCGGTCGATGCGCTGGCGCACCGCGGCGATTTTTTGCAGCGCTTGCGGAATGAACGACTGGCCGCCGAAGCCGGGATTGACCGACATGATCAGGATCAGGTCGAGCTTGTCCATCACATAATCGAGGTAATCCAGCGGCGTGGCCGGATTGAACACCAGCCCGGCCTTGCAGCCATGATCGCGGATCAGCTGCAGCGTGCGGTCGATGTGCTCCGAAGCTTCCGGGTGGAAGCTGATGATGTTGGCGCCGGCCTTGGCGAAATCCGGGATGATGCGGTCGACCGGCTTGACCATCAGGTGGACGTCGATCGGCACCTGCACGTGCGGCCGGATCGCCTCGCATACCAGCGGCCCGATCGTCAGATTCGGGACATAATGGTTGTCCATCACATCGAAATGGATGAAGTCGGCGCCGGCGGCAACGACGTTGCGCACTTCTTCGCCCAGTTTGGCGAAATCGGCGGACAGGATGCTGGGGGCGATGCGATAGTTGGGCATGGCGATGATTTGAAAAGGCAATGCGGAATTTTACCTTGCCGTCGAATTCGGCAGCGCAGCGCCGATACTTGCGTCACAATCCGGTTTCCGGCGCCGCCGCGACATGGGCGCGGCAAACGCGGCAATCCAGGGAATGAATACGAGGAAGGCACAATGGCAGCATATGAATTCACCGTCACCGTCCGCACCCAGTATCTGGCGGAGCAGTCGGACCCGGAGCGTTCCACTTTCGTGTTCGCCTATGCGATCACGATCAAGAACACCGGCCAGGTCGCGGCGCAACTGATTTCGCGCCACTGGGTGATCACCGACGCCAACAACCGCGTCGAGGAGGTGCGCGGGCTTGGCGTGGTCGGCCAGCAGCCGCTGTTGCAGCCGGGCGAACAGTTCGAGTACACCAGCGGCACCTCGCTGTTTACGCCGCAGGGTTCGATGGTCGGCAAGTATTTCTGCGTGGCGGAAGACGGCGAGCAATTCGAGGCGAAAATTCCCGAATTCGTCTTGTCGCTGCCGCGCACCCTGCACTGAGCCGGCTCAGCCGCGCGGCGCCGTGTCGTCGTCCGGCGGCAAAGCCTTGCGCGGCGGCGGTTCCGGTTTGCGGCCGGAGAACATGGTCCACCAGACGATAAAGGCCAGCAGCAGAAACGCCACGCCGGCCTCCAGAAACAATAGCCACATAACTCTTTCCCACGATGTCGTTCAAATTTTCAAGTTTACTCGTTTCCTCCCTGTTGATTGCACTTGCGGCCTGCACCACGCCGCAGCCGGAAAGGCCGGCGCCGGCCCCGCTGCCGACCCCACCCATTGCGCCGGCGCCGAAGCCGGTCGAAACCCTGCAGCCGAGCGCCTTCGCCGCCGTGCCGGGCTGGGACAAGGATGACCTGCGCCAGGCCTGGCCGGCATTCATGGCGTCCTGCCAGGTACTGGTGAAGCAGCCCGACTGGCGCGAGCCATGCACCATTGGGCGTGACGTGAACGCGGCCGACAGCCGCGCGGTGCGCAATTTTTTCGAGGCATTTTTCATGCCGTATCAGGTGTTCAACCAGGACGGCAGTGACAGCGGCCTGGTGACCGGCTATTACGAACCGCTGCTGCGCGGCGCGCGCAAGCGCGGCGGGCTGTATCAGACGCCGCTGTACCGCGTGCCGGAGGATCTGCTGACGGTCGATCTGGCAAGTATCTATCCGCAACTGCAAGGCTTGCGCCTGCGCGGGCGGCTGGTCGGCAACAAGGTGGTGCCGTATTTCCCGCGTGCCGAGCTGGAAAAGTCCAGCGCGCTGGCCGGCAAGGAACTGCTATGGGTGGACGATCCGATCGAGGCGTTTTTCCTGCAGGTGCAGGGCTCGGGCCGGGTGCGCCTGGCCGGTACCGATGAAACGGTGCGCGTGGCCTATGCCGACCAGAACGGGCACCCGTACCAGTCGATCGGGCGCTATCTGGTCGATCAAGGGGAGTTGAAGCTGGAGCAAGCCTCGGCGCAAGGCATCAAGGCGTGGGCAGCGGCCAACCCGGCGCGCCGGCAGGAGTTGCTGCATGTCAATCCAAGCTATGTATTCTTCAAGGAAGAAAAAATCGCCGATCCGAGCAAGGGGCCGAAGGGCGCGCTCGGCGTGCCGCTGACGCCGCAACGCTCGCTGGCGGTCGATACCCGCTTCGTGCCGCCCGGGGTGCCGGTATTCCTGGCCACCACGCGGCCCAACAGCGAGGCCAGCCTGCAGCGCCTGATGCTGGCGCAGGATACCGGCGGCGCCATCAAGGGCGCGGTGCGGGCGGATTTTTTCTGGGGTTTCGGCGCCGCCGCCGGCGAGCAGGCGGGGCGCATGAAGCAGCGCGGGCAGATGTGGGTGTTGTGGCCGAAGGCGGGCGCGGTGCCGCGCCCGCGACTCAACTGATACGGCTTTAGCGCAATATCAACGCAACACCAGCACCGGGATGGTGGTGTGCGCCAGCACCTTCTGCGTTTCGCTGGCGACGAACAGCTTGCTCAGGCCTTTGCGCCCATGCGACGACATGAAGATCACGTCGCAGCCGTATTTTTTTGCCGTATTGATGATTTCCTCGCTCGGGCTGAACGACTGCGTGGCCAGCACTTCGTACGGCACGCCGGCCGCCGCGGCGGCGTCGGCGATCTTCTGCACGTTCTGCTGCGCCATCGCCAGCATGCTTTCCTCGTAAATTCCCGGATCGGCCGCCATCGCGCCTTCCGCCAGCGGCGTAAACGGGTAGGGTTCGGCGACCGACAGGCCGACGATCTTGCCGCCGCCGGCCTTGGCAAAGTCGACCGCGGTATCGATTGCCTTCGCCGACAGATCGGAGCCGTCGGTTGGCACCAGAATGGTCTTGAACATGATGTGCTCCTCCTCCTGCTGAACGTGTTGCGGGACCGGCGGCGCGTGCTTGCAGAGGCGCCGGCCGTCTGCCGGAAACATGCCATTCCGGCCATGCAAAGACTACATCAATGCCGGTGCCGCCGCATGCTTTTCATCTCTTTTTTGGGCGTGCCGGCCCGGGTCATTTGCGCTGGTCGACCACTCTTCTGGCCTTGCCGACACTGCGCTCGATGCCGCCCGCCGCCAGCACAACCACCGTGGCGGAGGTGCCGATGAAGCTCTTGATGTCGTGCGCCAGCCGGCTGCCGGCTTCCTGCCGCGCGTGCTCCGCCGCATCCAGCCGCGCCTCGACGTGCACGGTCAAGGCATCGAGCGGCCCTTCTCGGGTCAGGACGCACTGGTAATGCGGCGCCAGCGCCGGCTGCTTCAGGATCAGTTCCTCGATCTGGGTCGGAAACACGTTGACGCCGCGCACGATCATCATGTCGTCGCTGCGGCCGGTGATCTTTTCCATGCGCCGCATGGTGCGCGCCGTGCCCGGCAAAAGGCGCGTCAGGTCGCGCGTGCGGTAGCGCACGATCGGCAGCGCTTCCTTGGTCAATGAGGTAAACACCAATTCGCCGAAGGCGCCGTCCGGCAGCACGGCGCCGGTCTCGGGATCGATGATTTCCGGGTAAAAATGGTCTTCCCAGATGGTCGGGCCGTCCTTGGTCTCGGCGCATTCGCTGGCCACGCCGGGGCCGATCACTTCCGACAGGCCGTAGATGTCGACCGCCGAAATGTTCAGCCGCTGTTCGATCGCGGTGCGCATTTCCGGCGTCCACGGTTCGGCGCCGAAGATGCCGATGCGCAGCGATGAGCCAGCCGGATCGAGTCCCTGGCGCTCGAATTCGTCGGCGATCGCCAGCATGTAGCTCGGCGTCACCATGATGATGTCGGGGCGGAAGTCGTGGATCAGCTGCACCTGGCGTTCGGTCTGGCCGCCGCCGAACGGCACCACCGTCAAGCCCAGGCGCTCGGCGCCGTAGTGGGCGCCGAGGCCGCCGGTGAACAGTCCATAGCCGTAGCTGACGTGGCAGATGTCGCCAGGCCGGGCGCCGGCGGCGCGGATTGAACGCGCCACGCAATCGGCCCATATGTCGATATCACTTTTGGTATAGCCGACCACGGTCGGCTTGCCGGTGGTGCCGCTGGAGGCGTGAATCCGCACCACCTGCTGGCGCGGCACCGCAAACATGCCGAACGGGTAGTTGTCGCGCAAGTCGGCCTTGGTGGTGAACGGGAACTGCGCCAGGTCGGCCAGCGATTTCAGCTGGCGCGGGTGGACGCCGGCGGCGTCGAAGGTCTTGCGATAGTGCGGTGAATGCTCATAGGCATGGTTCAGCGACCACTGCAGCCGTTGCAGCTGCAGCGTCTGCAATTCGTCGCGGCTGGCGGTTTCGATCGGATCCAGCGGAAAGGCGGACGGGGCGTTCATTTTCAGTCTCCTGATGTTTTTGTCGCGGTATTGCGCAGCTCAGGCGTCGTCCGAGGTGGCGATGATCTGACCCTTGATGCTGGCCGATTTGCCGCGAAAACTGGCGATCGCGACGCCGTGCTGGTTGCTGACCAGAATATCGTAAATTCCGGTGCGGCCGGCTTGGGTGAGGTGGGTCGCCACCGCGCTCAGCAGGTCGCCAGCATACGCCGGTTTCAAGAATTCGATATTGGCGCCGGCGGCCACGGTGGCCTGATTTTCGCTGTTGCACGCGTACGCGAAAGCGGTATCGGCCAGCGTGAAAATCAGGCCGCCATGGCAAGTGCCGTGGCCCTGCACCATGTCCGCGCGCACCAGCATCGACATCGTCGCCGTGCCGCTGCCGATCGCATCGAGCCGGATTCCGAGCGCCTGCGCCGCGACGTCGCGCGCGTACATGGCGGCGCCGACCGCGCCCGGCGGCGGGATGGCGGCGTGAGAGGGGACAGCGTGGGCGTGCGTCGGCATGGGGCTTCCTGTTTGTGGGAGTATGGCTTAAAAATGCCAATTATCGGGCGTAATATGGCGGCCTTAAAATATACAGGGTGCAGTATATTTTAAGGCTCAACTTGCCCGGGTCAATGCCCCTCGAAGCGCGCCGCGCGCTTTTCCAGAAAGGCATTCACCCCTTCGGCGTAATCGTGCGAGCGGCCCAGTTCAGCCTGCATGTCGCGCTCGAGGTCGAGCTGGGCGTCCAGCGTATTGTTGAGGCTGGCGCGCAGCGCCGTCTTGATCATGCCCAGCGCCTTGGTCGGCTGCGTTGCCAGATGGCGCGCTAGCTGCGCGGTCTCCGCCGCCAGCGCGTCATCATCCACGCATTTCCAGATCAGCCCCCATTGTTCGGCTTGCGGCGCCGGCAGTTTTTCGGCCAGCATCGCCAAGCCCAGGGCGCGCGCCATGCCTATACGTTGCGGCAATAACCAACTGCCTCCGGAATCCGGCACCAAGCCGATCTTGGAAAACGCCTGCACGAAGCTGGCCGAGCGCGCCGCCAGCACGATATCGCAAGCCAGCGCCAGATTGGCGCCGGCGCCGGCGGCGACACCGGCCACGCTGGCGATCACCGGTATCGGCAGCGCTTGAAGGCGGCGCACCAGCGGATTGAAATTGTCGTGGATCAATTCGCCCAGGTCGGTCATGGCACCCGGCATGAAGCTCAGGTCGGCCAAATCCTGGCCGGCGCAAAAGCCGCGGCCGGCGCCGGTCAATATCAGGGCCCGTACCGAGTGGTCCGCCTCGACGCTCGCCAGTGCCGCGCGCAGCTCGGCGTGCATGGCGCGGGTGAAACTGTTCAGCTTGTCCGGCCGGTTCAGGATGATCGTCGCTACCGCGCCGTCGCGGTTCAGCAGGATGTCGGTCATGGTGTCTCCTTCTGTATTGAAGTTATGAACCGATTTTAAGCAAAAATCCGGATGGCCGGTTTTTGGCATCGAGCATGCGCCGCGGCGATTTCCCGAGGCGCTACAATGCAAAACAATTACCTTCTATGGGGGAGACGGCATGGAATACCAAAACATTCTGGTGGAAACGCAAGGGCGCGTCGGCTTGATTCGCCTGAATCGGCCCAAGGCCATGAACGCGCTCAACGACGCGCTGATGAACGATCTCGGTGCCGCGCTGCTGGCCTTCGACGCCGACGAAGGGATCGGCTGCATCATCGTCACCGGCAATGAAAAGGCGTTCGCCGCCGGCGCCGACATCAGCGCGATGGCCAACTACAGTTATATGGACGCGTACAAGGGCGATTACATCTCGCGCAACTGGGAACATATGCGCCAGGTGCGCAAGCCGGTGATCGCCGCGGTGGCCGGCTATGCGCTGGGCGGCGGCTGCGAGCTGGCGATGATGTGCGACTTCATCATTGCTTCCGAAGATGCCCGTTTCGGCCAGCCGGAAATCAAGATCGGCACCACGCCCGGCGCCGGCGGCACGCAGCGCCTGCCGCGCGCGGTCTCGAAGTCGAAGGCGATGGACATGTGCCTGACCGCGCGCATGATGGACGCGACGGAAGCCGAGCGCGCCGGCCTGGTGTCGCGCATCGTGCCCGCCGACAAGCTGATGGAAGAAGCGTTCGCCGCGGCAGCCACGATCGCCTCGATGTCGCTGCCGATCGCTATGATGGTCAAGGAAGCGGTCAATTTCGCCTATGAAAGCCAGCTGACCGACGGCATTCGTTTCGAGCGCCGCGTGTTCCACAGCACCTTCGGTACCGAGGACCAAAAAGAAGGAATGAAGGCTTTTCTCGAAAAGCGCTTGCCAAGCTTTCGTCACCTTTGATATAGTTCGCCTCCCCGTTGATCGGGACTGCTGGAAAGCGCGGAAGAAGGCGCTGGGAAGCGGTTCCAGAAGGTCGGCGGGGGAGGTAGAAGTGGGGTGGGAGTCGACGGGTTTTGAAGCAATTTAAAACCAGCCTTTTGAAAAAAAGGTGTTGACGGAAACGGAAAACTGCCCCATAATCTCGTTTCTCTGCTGCTGACAAACACAACGATTTGACAGCGACGCCAACCCCGCCAGGCGGGGCGCAAAAGCGGGACCGGTTCTTTAAAAATTAACAGCCGATAAGTGTGGGCGTTTAATGGTAGCGCACCAGTCTTTCATCAGAATGACTGGATGACTAAAAGCATTAAATGCTCACAAAGAAATATAGGAAGGTTCGCAAGAACATTCCTGTCAGTATTTTGAGTGAGCGACGGTTCTTCGGAACTTGGCAGCAATGCCACAACAGAGATTGAACTGAAGAGTTTGATCCTGGCTCAGATTGAACGCTGGCGGCATGCCTTACACATGCAAGTCGAACGGCAGCGCGGGAGCAATCCTGGCGGCGAGTGGCGAACGGGTGAGTAATATATCGGAACGTGCCCTGGAGTGGGGGATAACTAGTCGAAAGATTAGCTAATACCGCATACGATCTACGGATGAAAGTGGGGGATCGCAAGACCTCATGCTCGTGGAGCGGCCGATATCTGATTAGCTAGTTGGTGGGGTAATAGCCTACCAAGGCGACGATCAGTAGCTGGTCTGAGAGGACGACCAGCCACACTGGGACTGAGACACGGCCCAGACTCCTACGGGAGGCAGCAGTGGGGAATTTTGGACAATGGGCGCAAGCCTGATCCAGCAATGCCGCGTGTGTGAAGAAGGCCTTCGGGTTGTAAAGCACTTTTGTCAGGGAAGAAACGGCAGGGGCTAATATCCCTTGCTAATGACGGTACCTGAAGAATAAGCACCGGCTAACTACGTGCCAGCAGCCGCGGTAATACGTAGGGTGCAAGCGTTAATCGGAATTACTGGGCGTAAAGCGTGCGCAGGCGGTTGTGTAAGTCAGATGTGAAATCCCCGGGCTCAACCTGGGAATTGCATTTGAGACTGCACGGCTAGAGTGTGTCAGAGGGGGGTAGAATTCCACGTGTAGCAGTGAAATGCGTAGAGATGTGGAGGAATACCGATGGCGAAGGCAGCCCCCTGGGATAACACTGACGCTCATGCACGAAAGCGTGGGGAGCAAACAGGATTAGATACCCTGGTAGTCCACGCCCTAAACGATGTCAACTAGTTGTCGGGTCTTAATTGACTTGGTAACGCAGCTAACGCGTGAAGTTGACCGCCTGGGGAGTACGGTCGCAAGATTAAAACTCAAAGGAATTGACGGGGACCCGCACAAGCGGTGGATGATGTGGATTAATTCGATGCAACGCGAAAAACCTTACCTACCCTTGACATGGTCGGAATCCTGCTGAGAGGCGGGAGTGCTCGAAAGAGAACCGGCGCACAGGTGCTGCATGGCTGTCGTCAGCTCGTGTCGTGAGATGTTGGGTTAAGTCCCGCAACGAGCGCAACCCTTGTCATTAGTTGCTACGAAAGGGCACTCTAATGAGACTGCCGGTGACAAACCGGAGGAAGGTGGGGATGACGTCAAGTCCTCATGGCCCTTATGGGTAGGGCTTCACACGTCATACAATGGTACATACAGAGGGCCGCCAACCCGCGAGGGGGAGCTAATCCCAGAAAGTGTATCGTAGTCCGGATTGGAGTCTGCAACTCGACTCCATGAAGTTGGAATCGCTAGTAATCGCGGATCAGCATGTCGCGGTGAATACGTTCCCGGGTCTTGTACACACCGCCCGTCACACCATGGGAGCGGGTTTCACCAGAAGTAGGTAGCCTAACCGCAAGGAGGGCGCTTACCACGGTGGGATTCGTGACTGGGGTGAAGTCGTAACAAGGTAGCCGTATCGGAAGGTGCGGCTGGATCACCTCCTTTCTAGAGTTAGCGCGAAAGTTAAGCGTCCACACTTATCGGTGTGTTAATAGAAGAAAAGAACAGTGTAGGTCGGCAATTGGCGGACAAACAGCAAGCGTCTGCCGAGGGTTTGATCGGGTACTGATCCAAACGGGTCTGTAGCTCAGTTGGTTAGAGCACCGTGTTGATAACGCGGGGGTCGTTGGTTCGAGCCCAACCAGACCCACCATCAACGGTATCGGGGGTTTAGCTCAGCTGGGAGAGCACCTGCTTTGCAAGCAGGGGGTCGTCGGTTCGATCCCGTCAACCTCCACCACTATCTTGAAAGTGCAAACCTCAGTCGGCTGTGCGTAGCAAGCGCAGTGGATTCAGGTTTGGTCTTTTGGATCAATGGCTGTTTTTGTTCTTTAACAATCTGGAAGAAGTAGTAAAGATTTATCAGTCGAATCTGATGCGTTTGTGATGAGCGCGTTGGAAATGACTGGTGGGTTGTGATTGTATCAATCATAAAGTATGAAAGAGTTCTTGCCGATGGCGACATTGGTGAGCAGTCTGGAATACGGCACACGCATACTCAACACTCTATAACCGTTTTTGGTCCAGCGATGGGTCAGAAGCCAACGTTATAGGGACAAGCGAATAAGTGCACATGGTGGATGCCTAGGCGATGTCAGGCGATGAAGGACGTAGTAGCTTGCGATAAGCTGCGGGGAGTGAGCAAACACACTTTGATCCGCAGATTTCCGAATGGGGAAACCCACCCTTTTAGGGTATTGCATGCTGAATACATAGGCATGCAAGGCGAACGCGGCGAACTGAAACATCTAAGTAGCTGCAGGAATAGAAATCAACCGAGATTCCCAAAGTAGTGGCGAGCGAAATGGGAACAGCCGCAAGTTTTAGCATCAGACATAGTGGAAGCCACTGGAAATTGGCGCCATAGCGGGTGATAGCCCCGTACACGAAATGACTGGTGTGGAACTAAGCTTGCAACAAGTAGGGCGGGACACGAGAAATCCTGTCTGAAGATGGGGGGACCATCCTCCAAGGCTAAATACTCGACATCGACCGATAGTGAACCAGTACCGTGAGGGAAAGGCGAAAAGAACCCCGGAAGGGGAGTGAAATAGATCCTGAAACCGTGTGCATACAAACAGTAGGAGCCTCGCAAGGGGTGACTGCGTACCTTTTGTATAATGGGTCAGCGACTTACATTCAGTGGCAAGGTTAACCGGATAGGGAAGCCGTAGAGAAATCGAGTCCGAACAGGGCGACAGTCGCTGGGTGTAGACCCGAAACCAAGTGATCTACTCATGGCCAGGTTGAAGGTGCGGTAACACGCACTGGAGGACCGAACCCACTAACGTTGAAAAGTTAGGGGATGAGCTGTGGGTAGGGGTGAAAGGCTAAACAAACTTGGAAATAGCTGGTTCTCTCCGAAAACTATTTAGGTAGTGCCTCAAGTATCACCACCGGGGGTAGAGCACTGTTATGGCTAGGGGGTCATCGCGACTTACCAAACCATTGCAAACTCCGAATACCGGTGAGTGCGAGCTTGGGAGACAGACGTCGGGTGCTAACGTCCGGCGTCAAGAGGGAAACAACCCAGACCGCCAGCTAAGGTCCCAAAGATTGGCTAAGTGGAAAACGAAGTGGGAAGGCTAAAACAGTCAGGAGGTTGGCTTAGAAGCAGCCATCCTTTAAAGAAAGCGTAATAGCTCACTGATCGAGTCGTCCTGCGCGGAAGATGTAACGGGGCTAAGCCAGTCACCGAAGCTGCGGATATCCGCAAGGATATGGTAGGAGAGCGTTCTGTAAGCCTGCGAAGGTGGCTTGTAAAGGCTGCTGGAGGTATCAGAAGTGCGAATGCTGACATGAGTAGCGATAATGCGGGTGAAAGGCCCGCACGCCGTAAGCCCAAGGTTTCCTGTTCAACGTTCATCGGAGCAGGGTGAGTCGGCCCCTAAGGCGAGGCAGAGATGCGTAGCTGATGGGAAGCAGGTTAATATTCCTGCACCGTCGTATGATGCGATGGGGGGACGGATCGCGGAAGGTTGTCCGGGTGTTGGATGTCCCGGTTCTTGACTCGAAGAAGGCGCTTAGGCAAATCCGGGCGCGCAATTCAAGGGGTTGAGACGAGTGACTTCGGTCACGAAGCAATCGGAAGGGGTCCCAAGAAAAGCCTCTAAGCTTCAGTCATACGAGACCGTACCGCAAACCGACACAGGTGGGCGAGATGAGTATTCTAAGGCGCTTGAGAGAACTCGGGAGAAGGAACTCGGCAAATTGGTACCGTAACTTCGGGATAAGGTACGCCCCGGTAGCTTGACTGGCTCGCGCCAGAAGGGTGAAAGGGTTGCAATAAATTGGTGGCTGCGACTGTTTAATAAAAACACAGCACTCTGCAAACACGAAAGTGGACGTATAGGGTGTGACGCCTGCCCGGTGCTGGAAGATTAAATGATGGGGTGCAAGCTCTTGATTGAAGTCCCAGTAAACGGCGGCCGTAACTATAACGGTCCTAAGGTAGCGAAATTCCTTGTCGGGTAAGTTCCGACCTGCACGAATGGCGTAACGATGGCCACACTGTCTCCTCCCGAGACTCAGCGAAGTTGAAATGTTTGTGATGATGCAATCTACCCGCGGCTAGACGGAAAGACCCCATGAACCTTTACTGTAGCTTTGCATTGGACTTTGAACCAATCTGTGTAGGATAGGTGGGAGGCTTTGAAGCGGGGACGCCAGTTCTCGTGGAGCCACCCTTGAAATACCACCCTGGTTTGTTTGAGGTTCTAACCTAGGCCCGTTATCCGGGTCGGGGACCGTGCATGGTAGGCAGTTTGACTGGGGCGGTCTCCTCCTAAAGTGTAACGGAGGAGTTCGAAGGTACGCTAGGTACGGTCGGACATCGTGCTAATAGTGCAATGGCATAAGCGTGCTTAACTGCGAGACTGACAAGTCGAGCAGGTACGAAAGTAGGACATAGTGATCCGGTGGTTCTGTATGGAAGGGCCATCGCTCAACGGATAAAAGGTACTCTGGGGATAACAGGCTGATTCCTCCCAAGAGTTCATATCGACGGGGGAGTTTGGCACCTCGATGTCGGCTCATCACATCCTGGGGCTGTAGCCGGTCCCAAGGGTATGGCTGTTCGCCATTTAAAGTGGTACGTGAGCTGGGTTTAAAACGTCGTGAGACAGTTTGGTCCCTATCTGCCGTGGGCGTTGGAAATTTGAAGGGGGCTGCTCCTAGTACGAGAGGACCGGAGTGGACGAACCTCTGGTGTACCGGTTGTCACGCCAGTGGCATTGCCGGGTAGCTAAGTTCGGAAGAGATAACCGCTGAAAGCATCTAAGCGGGAAACTCGCCTTGAGATGAGATTTCCCTGGAGCCCTGAGCTCCTTGAAGGGTCGTTCGAGACCAGGACGTTGATAGGCTGGGTGTGGAAGTGCAGTAATGCATTAAGCTAACCAGTACTAATTGCCCGTAAGGCTTGTCCCTATAACCTTGGTGGTTATGGAACGAGTAACAGCGTATGCGCGATTGTGCATCACGCCCAATAAATACCAGCTACTTCTTCCCAGATTGCGTTGTTTGATCAGTCGGCGGTAACGACTGCGCAAATGACACTACAAGTTATGCCTGATGACCATAGCAAGTCGGTCCCACCCCTTCCCATCCCGAACAGGACCGTGAAACGACTTCGCGCCGATGATAGTGCTGCAACCAGTGCGAAAGTAGGTCATCGTCAGGCTCTTATTAAAAAAGCCCCTCACCGACCGGTGCGGGGCTTTTTGCTGTGCGCGCCGCTTCCTCGCCGCGTCGCCCGCTGCTTCGAGACCGCGCCGCTCCCGAGGTTTAAAACCGATAGCGCGCACGCAACACGACGAAGTTGACGCCGTCGTTGGGTTCTCGGTAACCGCCATTCGAAAAATGCTGTAGCCGCAGCCCCAGACTCGAGCGCATTGCTGAACACATAACCGATCCCGAGATGGTCGCCGAATTGGAAATGGGTGGACAGCTGTTTGCCGTTATTGTTGTAGATTCCCGATAAATAATGGGCGCCTATGCCCAACTCGCCGTAAAAGCCTTTCTTGTCGTCGCGCTGAAAGCGAAATACCGGAGTCAGGCCGATTTCCGTGATGTTTTGCGTGGCATCCGGCATATTCCGAAAGCGTGTGGCACGCCATTGAGCCAGATCTAAATCCCAATAGCCCCCGATGTGGGTGCCGTTCGACTGCCACCATTTGCTCGACCATTCCCATTGGGCGCCGATACGAGCGACGTTTGTCTTGTTGCCCTGCGCTAACTCCAGCGAAACGGAATCGACGGCTTGGGCCGGAACCTGCATGCCTGCCAACAGGCTGCCGACGACAATTGCGATGCTGCCAGTTCGATTGATTAACATGGACATTCCCTCAAAGTGACATGTCAAGCGCAGCTGCTGGTAGACAAACGCATCCTTACAAATTCATGGTTCCAGCCACGCCTGAGATCGCTGCACCGCGCGCCGCCATAGGCTCAGGCGTGCCTGACGCTCGTCCTCGCCCATTTCCGGTTCAAAACGCCGTTCCATGCGCCATTGGCTAGCAATTTCCTGTTGCGACGACCAGAACCCGACCGCCAGTCCCGCCAGGTAGGCGGCACCCAGAGCGGTGGTCTCGGTGACTAACGGGCGTACCACCGGCACGCCCAGCACATCCGCCTGGAATTGCATCAGCAAATCGTTGCGAGCCGCGCCGCCATCGACGCGCAACTCGCGCAATGCGATGGTCGCGTCTCCCTGCATCGCCTCCAGCACATCGACGCTTTGGTAGGCGATACTTTCCAGCGCCGCGCGCGCGATATGCGCTTTAGTGGTGCCGCGCGTCATACCAACCACCGTGCCGCGCGCATAGGAATCCCAATACGGCGCGCCAAGACCGGCAAACGCCGGCACAAAAACCACGCCGCCATTGTCCGGCACGCTGGTGGCCAAGGCTTCGACTTCGGAGGACTGCCGGATGATACCGAGGCCGTCGCGCAGCCATTGCACCGTCGCGCCAGCCATGAAGACGCTGCCTTCCAGCATGTAGTCGGTCTGAGTAGCATCGTTATGGTCCAGCGTCCAGCCGATGGTGGACAGCAGATGGTTTTGCGACGCCACCGGCGTCTGGCCGGTATGCATCAGCATGAAACAGCCGGTGCCGTAAGTGTTCTTGGCCATGCCCGGCTGATGGCAGGCCTGGCCGAAGGAAGCGGCCTGCTGGTCGCCGGCGACGCCGGCGATAGGAATCGAGCGGCCGAACAGCGCTGGATGGGTATTGCCGAGCAGGTAACTGCTGGGAACCGCCTTGGGCAAGACCGAGCGCGGTATATCGAGGGCCGCTAGCAACTCGTCGTCCCACTGTCGCGTATGGATATTGAACAGCAGCGTGCGCGAGGCATTGCTGGTATCGGTCACATGCAGGCCGCACAGTTTGAACACCAGCCAGCTGTCAATGGTGCCGAAGGCAAGCTGGCCGCGCTCCGCTCTCTGGCGCGCACCCGGCACATGGTCGAGCAGCCATTTGATCTTGGTGCCGGAAAAATAGGCATCAAGCACCAGTCCGGTCTTTTCCTCAAACAAGACCGCTTTGCCTTCGGCGCGCAAGCCGTCGCAAAGTGCGGCAGTGCGCCGGTCTTGCCAGACGATGGCGTTGGCGATCGGCTGGCCTGTGGCGCGATCCCACAGCAAGGTCGTTTCGCGCTGATTGGTGATGCCGATGGCGACGACGTCGGCGGCGTCGACCCTGTTATCGCGCAGGACTTGCTGTGCGACTGCGAGCTGCGACTGCCAGATTTCGCCGGCATCATGCTCCACCCATCCCGGTTGGGGAAAGAGTTGGCGGAATTCCTGCTGCGCCGATCCGCGAATATGGCCGGCGTGGTCGAACAAAATGGCGCGCGAACTGGTGGTGCCCTGATCAAGCGCGAGAATGAATTTTGTCATGGACGATTATTATGATTTTCGGATTAGCGAACATAGGTGAACTCCGGCCGCCCGGGCACATCGACGCGCAATGACAAAACAAAGCCGGAAAGTGGGTAGTGCTGAAGTTCGGTGGCGGCCCGGTTGTGACGTACGGTGGTGACGTACAACGTACGCAGGTCGTCGCCGCCGAACGCCATCATGGTGGGACAGCGTACCGGCAAGCGGACTTCGCGCAATACATCGCCGTTCGGCGCCAGCCGTAGCAGGCGACCGCCCTCATACATCGCGCACCAGTAAGCGCCCTCGCTATCGACCGCGGCACCGTCCGGACGGCCGCCATAGTCGGGCGCCAGCCGCTCGTCGGCAAACCGCTTGAACACGCGGCCGGGGCCGAGTGTGCCGCGTACCGGATCGAAATCGTAGGCGTAGATCGTATGGGCGCGGGTGTCGGCCTGATACAAGATGCTGCTGTCCGGGCTGAAAGCGACGCCGTTCGAGATCGTGACCCGTTTGCCGCTGTCGTCGATGGCACCGCGCTCGACGCGGTATAACGCCGCCAGCGGCTGGTCGCGCGGTTCATAGAGGGTGCCGACCCACAGCCGGCCGGCGCTGTCGCAGCGGCCGTCGTTGAAGCGCTGCTTGCTGCTGTCGTAGGGGGCTTGCGCGATCGGCGTGAGCGCGCCGTTGCTTGGATCGAACCAAGCCAATCCGGAACGCATGGCGACGATCAGGCCGCCGTCGGCGCAGGCAGCAATGCAGCCCGGTTCAGTCGGCAGCGGCCAGCTGTGATGCACGCCGCTGGCAGGGTGCAGCCGATGCAGCGCGCAGGCGGCGATATCGATCCAGTACAGTGCTGCCTCGGAAACTACCCAAGTCGGCGACTCGCCCAATTGCATCGGTGTATCGAAGGCGGGCTGTATGTTCTCCGCAGTGTTTTCGCTAGACATGGCGGTTGCTTTTTTCGCTGGGGATGGGTCATTATCGCGGAAATGCGCAGTACCAAGACGGACGATGCTGTCTGGCGAGCATCGAGCGTACTTCGATTATGCCGCGAAAATATTCCTCCATCTTTTTAAAGGAGTGTTGCTTGAATTCGGTCAAGTCTTCTGCGCTGCCCACGGTGGCCTTTCTCGGCATCGGCTTGATGGGCAAGCCGATGGCGGCGCATGTGCTGCAGGCAGGTTACCGGCTGATTGCCTGGAATCGCACTGCCGGCCGCGTAGCGCCACTGCTCGCGCTCGGCGCCGAGCAGGCCGACACGCCGGCGGCGGCAGCACGGCAGGCGCAACTGGTGGTGACCATGCTGGAAGACGGCGCGGCGGTCGGGCAAGTGATCGACCAGGCCTTGCCCGGCCTGCAGCCGGGGGCGTTGCTGATCGACATGAGTTCCACGCGGCAGTCCGAGGCGCAGGAGTTCGCCGCGCGCCTGCAGGCGCATTCGGTGGCCTTCATCGACGCGCCGGTATCCGGCGGCGTGGGAGGCGCCGAGGCAGGCACGCTGGCGATCATGGCCGGTGGCAGCACAGCCGACTTCGCCCGCGCCGAACCGCTGCTCAACAGTATGGGACGGGCGACCCTGGTCGGTCCGGTCGGCTGCGGTCAGTTGGCCAAGTTGTGCAATCAACTGATTGTCGGCGGTACGCTCAATATCGTCGCCGAAGCCTTGTTGCTGGCGCAGGCCGGCGGCGCCGATCCGGCGGCGGTGCGCGCCGCCATTCGCGGCGGATTCGCCGAAAGCCGCATTCTCGAGGTACACGGGCAGCGCATGCTCGAGCGCAATTTCATACCGGGCGGCCGGGTCAAACTGCAGTTGAAGGACCTCGACAACGTGTTGCTGGCCGCCGCCGCCGCGGAGGTCCGGCTGCCGGTGACCGAGCTGGTGACCGAACGCTACCGCAGCATTCAGGAGCTACTGCCGAACGCCGATCATGCGGCGGCGCTGCTGGCGCTGGAAATGCTCAACCCCGGCGTGCGCGTGGGCGCTGCTGCCGACCAGTTGCCTTGAGACCGCCGCGGGGCGGATTTTTCGAGCCTCTTGGCAATTTATATACCGCATAGGGTATTTTTAAGTCCCCCTTAAGTTTCTGCGGGAATGATATTGTTTTTGAGCATACTCCCTCAGATGATGGACGTTTTCGAGACCGATGGCCGCCTTCGTGCAGACCGTGCCTGCCTTTGTGGAAGGACTGTTTTATGAGTGCTCTCAAGCAGGGTGCGATCGACTGGCGCGCGGTCTGGCAACTGATCAAGCCCTTCTGGGTGTCGGAAGAAAAGTGGCGTGGCGCGCTGTTGCTGGCTTCGGTGGTCGCCTTGTCGCTCGCCTCGGTCTATCTGAATGTCTTGTTCAACGACTGGAACCGCGATTTTTACAATGCGCTGGAAGGCCGCGATTTCGCGACGTTTTCCGCGCAGTTGTGGCGCTTTTCGTATCTGGCATTTTTTTTCATCGCGGTGGCGATCTACCGGATCTACCTGACGCAGGCGCTGGAAATCCGCTGGCGTGCCTGGATGACGCGAAAGTATATGGCCGACTGGCTGGCGCACCAGGCCTACTATCGGATCGAGCAGAGCCGCAGCGCCGATAATCCCGACCAGCGGATCGCCGAAGACTTGAGCCTGTTGACCAGCGGCACCCTGGCGCTCTCGCTCGGCTTGCTGTCGAGCGTCGTGACGCTGGCATCGTTCATCGGCATCCTGTGGTCGCTGTCGGGGCCGTTGTCGTTCGCTTTCAGCGGCGATCAGTGGACCATCCCAGGCTATATGGTGTGGTTCGCGCTCGGCTATGCGGTGGTTGGCTCCGGCCTAGTCTGGTGGGTCGGCAAACCGCTGGTGCCGCAGAATTTCGCGCGCCAGCGCTTCGAGGCGGATTTTCGTTTTGGCCTGATCCGTATTCGCGAGAATGCCGAGGCGGTGGCCTTGTATCGCGGCGAGCCGGAAGAAAAGGCACAATTGAATAGCCGTTTCGAACGCATCCGCGCCAACTGGTGGGACATCATGATCACCACCAAGCGCCTGAACATGGCGTCCACGTTCTATGCCCAGTTCGCCATCATCTTTCCGTTTCTGGTGGGGGCGCCGCGCTATTTCAGCGGCGCCATCCAGCTCGGCGGCCTGATGCAGATCAGTTCCGCCTTCGGCCAGGTGCAGGATGCACTGTCCTGGTTCATCAATGCTTTCGACTCCCTGGCGAGCTGGAAGGCCAGCGCCAACCGGCTGGCGCAGTTCCATGCCGTGCTGGCCGAGGTGCGGGCGCAGCCGCCCGGGATTAACACCCAGCGCAACAATGTCGGCGCCATCCTGCTGCAGGACGTCGAGCTGCTGTTGCCGAGCGGGCGCCGGCTGACGGCGCCGTTGTCCGGCCAGATTCACGTCGGACAGCGGATTCTGATCGAGGGGCCGTCCGGTTGCGGCAAGTCGACGCTGTTTCGCGCGATCGCCGGCATCTGGCCGTACGGTTCGGGAAGCATAGAGATTCCCAACCACGCCAAGCTGTTGTTCGTGCCGCAAAAAAGCTATCTGCCGATCGATACCCTGCGCGCCGCGATCGCCTATCCCGCAGCGGCAGCGGCTTATCCGGACCTCGGCATCCGGCATTATCTAGATCTGTGCCGGCTGCCGCACCTGAAGGACCGGCTCGATGAAACCGATAACTGGAGTGCCCGCCTGTCGCCAGGCGAACAGCAGCGGCTGGCGTTCGTGCGGGTGCTGCTGACGCGGCCCGAAATAATTTTTCTGGATGAGGCCAGCAGCGCGCTGGACGGCGAGACCGAGCGCGCTCTGTATAATCTGCTGCTGCAGGAATTGCCGCAGGCGGCGGTGATCAGCATCGCGCATCGCGAGGCGGTCGCCAGGTTCCACCAGATCCGTTGGCAATTCGTGGCGGAAGACGCGACGATGGTGCTGGACGAGTCCAACGAAGTCTTCGACGGCTACCGCATTCGTCAACATCCCTTGCCCGGCCTGGTCGCTTGAGGCGAGCACCCAATCCGACTCGTCCCGCCTCGCATGGTGGGCGGGCGAGCCATTTTTCAGAGCGACATGCAAAGACTGGTTTTGATTTTCCTGCTGCTGGTGAGTGGCGGTTGCGCCATGCCACCGGCCTTGACGCAGCATGAATCTATGGCGCGGCAACGCGCGCCGGACCAACCCCTGGCCCTGTTCTCGGCGCAGCAGCCCGGTTCCCTGCCTCAGGCCTGGCAGCCGCAGATCATCACCCGCAACAAAAGGCTCACCGAATACCGCTTGGTGAGCGACGGCGGCGTGACCGTACTGCACGCGCATGCGGCGGCGTCCGCCTCGCTCCTGATGCACGAACTGGATCTGGATCCGACCGAGCTGCCTTGGCTGGAATGGCGCTGGAAAGTCGCTAGCCACATCAAATCGGCCGACAACCGCTATCGCGATACCGAAGATTCGCCGGTGCGCATCGTGCTGGCATTCGATGGCGACAAGAGCGAGCTGCCATTTTCCGAACAGATCATGTTTGAAACCGGCCGGATTGTTACCGGCCGCGAACTGCCCTATGCGACGCTCATGTATATCTGGGAAAGGAAGGCGCCGGTCGACAGCGTGATTCCGCATACTCGTACCGGGCGTTTGAAGATGGTGGTGGCCGCCAGCGGCCAGCAAGGGGTGGGGCAATGGCGCCAGCTTTCGCGCAATATCGCCGCCGATTACGAGCGCGCATTTTCTGAAAAGCCGGGGCGCTTGATTGGCATCGGCGTCATGAGCGACACCGACAATACCGGGGAAGCGGTGGAGGCGTGGTACGGCGATATCCGCTTGCTGCAGAAGCCCCGCTAAAGGTGCGCGCGCCTCTGCGCGATGCCCTCGCCCGGCGTATCTGCCGTGCGGAGACGGATTCGCCACCGCATAAGAACAAGAGTAGGACGCCTGGCAATCGACCCTGAAAGCCGCCCCGGCTTGTTGAGCCACGCCTAACCACCTCCTGGCACGTCCAGGATGGTGCAGGGCAGATCATATCAATCGCCCTGCGCGCGGAGGTGGGGCGCCAGGCGTCCCTCCAGATAGGGGTTCGGGCCTAAGTCGAAACGGCCGAAAGACTTCGGCGCCCTTGCGTATAGGCTCGGAGAAAGCGGCCGTGGCAATGGGCATGCGCGGAATGGAAGCTGGCCACCGCGGGGTGGCTGCCATCGTCGCCCCCGCGGTGCAAAAGAGGCGGCCCGATGTCGTCAATAGCTGAACCTAGGAATAATGCCCTTTGTCGTTGGCTTGCTGCGTTGATGTGCTCTCATGGGTGCACCGCTGTGAGTGAGTGAAAATTCCGGTACGTCAACTTTCAGGCTGGCCTTCCCGCAGTCGAGGGCAATGGAGCTACCGCATGAATGAGGGGATAGTAGTGCTCTAGGCGGGAATCGGCCGGCACGTCGCCTCCCGCGCAAACAAGACACCCCCTCGGGCGTTCAGGTGTCTGCGCCACACGTCTCTGGCGTCGTGGGAAGTGAGCAAGGATCAGCTGGTTTTTCTTCGTATTTCGGCATTTCGTCCGTCATTTGGAATGCCGCATATCCCTTGGCAGCGCAGATATTTGCGCAAACACATGATCGCTGTATCCGCTCGCCGCTATATTGGATATTGCGGCTTCCGTCTCTTAAAATCCGGATAAGTTGTTTTCAATATGTCATTCCCTATATCGCAGTAATGCGCTTTGCCACTAACACAAGGAGCTCCATATGAAAGCGACTCTTGCCTTCCTGCTTGCCGCTATCGCGCTTTCCGGGTGCGCCGGCATGTCTCGGTCTACGTCGGGCGCCGTCGCCACTCTCAAGCCGACCCAGGGCAATACCGCCAACGGTACGGTGCGTTTCATGCAAAAGGGCGACGTGGTGACGGTGGTGGCGCGTGTGGATGGTTTGACGCCCGGCTTGCACGGCTTCCATGTGCACGAAAAGGGGGATTGCAGCGCACCGGATGCCATGAGCGCAGGCGGCCATTTCAATCCGTCGCACAAGGGGCACGGTGATCCGGCGCATGGCGAACACCATGCGGGAGATCTGGGTAATCTCAACGCGAATGCGTCCGGCCATGCCGCGCTGGAACTTAACGTCCCCTCTGCACAATTCACGCTTGATAAAAACGCTCCGAACAGCGTCGTCGGCCGTGCCTTAGTCGTCCATGCCGATCCGGACGACCTCAAGACCCAACCGGCCGGCAACTCCGGCAAGCGGATTGCATGTGGCGTGATTGCAACGCGGTAAGCTGGCGCATCGCACAAGAAAAGTCGGGGATGGGCTTTTTAAAGCCGGAGTATCTTGCTCGAGGGCGAGTTCTTGGTCTTGAGTGGGCTCTTCGTCGATTCGATCGTAGAGTGGCTGCCGTGGTGGCGCTACGGATGACAGGCTGAGATGTCGCCCCGGTTTTGGGCAGGACATGGAACCGCGAGCGCCTTGCGCTGGGTGCCATGGCCTCGCATCGTGAGTTGCGCCGACGGGCCTGTGTCGGCGTTTTTGCTGGAAGTGGCGGCGGAGTGTCATGCAAGGGCGAGATACGCCCTTCAATTTTCCGTTAGCGGCGCGAAAAAACAAAAGCTCCATCATGTGGAGCTTTTGTAACATCAACTGCCGAAATCCTGGTCGGGGTGAGAGGATTCGAACCTCCGGCCTCTACGTCCCGAACGTAGCGCTCTACCAGGCTAAGCTACACCCCGCTTGCAGCGGTGTCGTCATGCGATGAGCTGTCGCTCAATGATTGCGGCCCACTGCGAAAGCGCATAATTTTAGCAAAGATTCTTTGAATTGGCTATTTGGGAGCGATGAAATCGAATCGGCCGCCCGTTGCGCCGCTTTTTCGGCGGCGCGCCGAGTGTAATCGAGTGCGCCGGAAGTCGTGATGGCAGCCAGGATTTCGTCGAAGTGCCGTTCGTCGCCATTTTCGATGCAGGCCCGCACCAGTTGGCGCTCGGCTTCGCCGCCATGCTCCATCAGGTAAATCAAAGGCAGAGTCGGCTTGCCTTCGCGCAGATCGTCGCCAACGTTCTTGCCGATGTCGGCGGCGTTGCCGGAATAGTCGAGCACATCGTCGATCAGCTGGAACGCGGTGCCAATCGAGCGGCCGTATTCGGCCGCCGCCTCGATCTCGGCGTTCGCCGCCGCCGGCGACCAGCGCGCCGAGCTGGCCGGCGGCTTCGAACAGCTTAGCGGTCTTGGAGCGGATCACTTGCAGGTACTGCTCTTCGCTGACGTCGGGGTTGTGCATGTTGAGCAGTTGCAGCACTTCGCCTTCGGCGATGACGTTGGTGGCTTCGGCGATGATCTGCATCACGCGCATGTCGTTGAGCGCCAGCATCATCTGAAATGCGCGCGAATACAGGAAATCGCCGACCAGCACCGAGGCGGCATTGCCGAACAGCGCATTGGCGGTTTTTCGGCCACGGCGCATCGACGATTCGTCCACGACATCGTCGTGCAGCAGCGTGGCGGTATGGATGAATTCGACGACGGCCGCCAGCTCATGATGGGCGCCGCCGTGGTAACCGTAGGCCTTGGCCACCAATAAAACCAGCGCCGGCCGGATGCGCTTGCCGCCGGCGCTGATGATGTATTCGGCAATCTGTTTGACCAGCGGAACGTCGGAATGCAAGCGGGCGCGGATCACCTGATTGACGGCGTCCATCTCGGCGGCAATCGACTGGGCGATCGGATTCTGGTCGGTGTGGGGGAGGGCGGCAGACAAGGGAGAACCTGCTAAAAAACATGTGTTGCACGATTATACGATGACAAGGGTATCGGCCTTTGCCTCGATTTCAATCCGGGGCGCCACGCACTTGCGCCGGATCGAATCCGCGGTCGCATGTCAAGCCGGCGCGCAGTTCGGCAGCAATGATTTTGACCTGGGTAGGGGATTTATGTATAATTTGGGGTTCTCTTGACTTTGCCGGCGGTTTGGGCGTGTCGGGCGAGGCAAGGTTTCTCAATCATTCGACGAGGTTTCACATGTACGCGGTCATAAAAACCGGCGGCAAACAATACAAAGTTGTTGCTGGCGAAAAACTCAAAGTAGAACAGATACCGGCAGACATTGGTTCCGAAATCACCATCGATCAGGTGCTCGCAGTGGGCGCCGGTGACACCATCAAGTTTGGTGCGCCGCTGGTCGAAGGTGCCACGGTGCTGGCTACGGTATTGGCGCACGGTCGCCACGATAAGGTCAAAATTTTCAAGATGCGCCGTCGTAAGCACTATCAGAAGCATCAAGGCCATCGCCAGAATTACACCGAATTGCAAATCGTCTCGATCAACGGCTAAGCGTCGTTCGGGCTAACCAGATACCAAGGAGTCAGAAATGGCACACAAAAAAGGCGGCGGCACTACGCGCAACGGCCGTGATTCCGAGTCGAAACGCCTCGGCGTCAAAGTCTACGGCGGCCAGAGCATCAACGCCGGCGGCATCATCATCCGCCAGCGCGGCACCACAGATGCACCCCGGCGAAAATGTCGGCATGGGCAAGGATCACACCCTGTTTGCGCTGATCGCCGGCAAAGTGAAGTTCGTGGTCAAGGGCCCGGCACAGCGCCAGTTCGTGACCGTGGTACCCGCCTAAGCTGCAGCTCAGGCACCGCAATGTAAGGCGCAAGCCTTCAATCGAAAGGCTCTGCCGAAAAATGGTAGAGCCTTTTTAGTTTATGGCGGCAACATGAAGTTTATCGACGAAGCAAAAATCGAAGTCATTGCCGGCAATGGCGGCAACGGCGTGCGCCTCCTTCTGTCGCGAAAAATTCCGGCCGTTCGGCGGTCCCGACGGCGGCGACGGCGGCAAGGGCGGCTGCATCTGGGCCAGTCGCCGACCGCAACATCAACACGCTGGTCGACTACCGCTATTCCAAGCTGCACAAGGCCAAAAACGGCGAAACCGGCCGCGGCGCCGATTGCTATGGCAAGGGCGCGGACGACATCGTGCTGCGCATGCCGGTCGGCACCCTGATCATCGACATCCAGAGCGGCGATATCCTCGCCGACCTGACCGAACACGGCCAGCAGCGAGCTGCTGGCCAAGGGCGGCGAGGGCGGCTGGGGCAACATCCACTTCAAGTCCTCGACCAACCGCGCGCCGCGCCAGAAAAGCGACGGCAAGGAAGGCGAGCGGCGCGAGCTGAAGCTGGAACTGAAGGTGCTGGCCGATGTCGGCCTGCTGGGCATGCCGAATGCCGGCAAGTCGACCTTCATCACGGCGGTCTCCAACGCCCGCCCGAAGATCGCCGACTATCCGTTTACGACGCTGCACCCGAACCTTGGCGTGGTGCGCGTCGGCCATGAAAAAAGCTTTGTGATCGCCGATATCCCCGGCCTGATCGAAGGCGCGGCCGAAGGCGCCGGGCTGGGCGATCCAGTTCCTGCGCCATCTGCAGCGTACCGGTTTGCTGCTGCACATCGTCGACCTGGCGCCGTTCGAAGAGACCGTCGATCCGGTCAAGGAAGCCAAGGCGATCGTCAGGGAACTGAAGAAATACGACCAGGCGCTGTTTGAAAAGCCGCGCTGGCTGGTATTGAACAAGCTGGACGTGGTGCCGGAGGAAGAGCGCAAGGCGCGCGTGAAGGATTTCGTCAAGCGTTTCGGCTGGAAGGGGCCGCGTCTTCGAGATCTCGGCGCTCACGCGCGACGGTTGTGAAGAGTTGATCACCGAGATAGACGCCTATCTGGCCGAAAAGCGCCAGCAGGAGCAGCGCGCCGAAGAAACGCAAATGACGGAAGAAGCGCGCGGGATCGGCTCGATCGATCCTGATGATCCGCGTTTCAAGCTTGTCGAATAATTGCCACCCTTGATTGATGGAGCCGGACCGCGGCGATCGGCTGTTGCGCGCCCCGGCTTCGCTTCGCAACGAATAAAAACATGAGCTCGGTCATACAAAATGCCAAACGCCTGATCGTCAAGGTCGGCTCGTCGCTGGTCACCAACGAGGGGCGCGGCCTGGATCACGCCGCGATCGCCAAATGGGCGGCGCAAATCGCGCTGCTGCGTTCACTCGGCAAGGAAGTGGTGCTGGTCAGTTCCGGCGCGGTGGCGGAAGGCATGCAGCGGCTCGGTTTCGAGCGGCGTCCGACCGGCATTCACGAGTTGCAAGCCTGCGCCGCGGTCGGCCAGATGGGGCTGGCGCAAATCTACGAAAGCAGCTTTCGCGTACACGGATTGCACACGGCCCAAGTGCTGCTCACGCATGCCGATCTGACCCACCGGGAGCGCTATCTGAATGCGCGCTCGACCCTGTTTACACTGCTGCGACTTCGGCGTGGTGCCCGATCATCAACGAGAACGATACGGTGGTGACCGACGAAATCAAGTTCGGCGACAACGATACGCTGGGCGCGCTGGTGGCCAACCTGATCGAGGGCGATGCGCTGATCATCCTGACCGACCAGAAAGGCTTATATACGGCCGATCCGCGCAAGCATCCGGAGGCGCGATTCGTCAGCCATGCTCAGGCCGGTGATCCGGCGCTGGAAGCGATGGCCAGCGGCGCCGGCAGCGGCATCGCGCGCGGCGGCATGCTGACCAAGATCCTCGCAGCGCGGCGCGCCGCCGCCTCCGGCGCCCATACGGTGATTGCCTGGGGGCGCGAGGAAAACGTATTGACTCGTTTGGCGGCCGGTGAGGACATCGGCACGCAGCTCATCGCACAAACGGCACAGTTGACGGCGCGCAAGCAGTGGATGGCTGATCATTTGCATACCGCCGGTCGCTTGACGCTGGATTCCGGCGCGGTGCAAAAACTGAGCGCCGAAGGCAAATCGCTACTGCCGATCGGAGTTGTCGCGGTGGCCGGCGAATTCGGTCGCGGCGACGTCGTGACTTGTGTCGACCAGTCGGGCCGTGCCATCGCGCGTGGCATCAGCAATTACGCCAGCTCCGATGCCCGCCGCATCATGCGTCATCCTTCCGCGGAGATTCAGAGCATTCTGGGGTTTCTGGAAGAGCCGGAACTGATTCACCGCGACAACATGGTGTTGTTGTAAGGCCAGGCCGGCTCCCAAGTACCTGCATTGCCGCATGGCATAAGGTGACGGCCGCTCCTGCTTATTGACCTGGTACGTCCCTTATCGAGCGCTGGCGCCGGATGCGGCTCAGCATCTGTTCGGCATTGCCGGCCACCGTCAGGTTGTCGCAAAAATAGTCCAATGCCAGGGTCGCATGCTGGCGGTTGGCGGCGTTGCGCACGATCCTTTCCCACTGGTCGCGCCGCGAGCGCGACCAACTGCCGTCCGGATGGCCGAACGCATACAGTTTCTTTTCAAACGAGGCGCAGCGAATGCCTTCGTAGCTGACATTTTTGGCGCCGGCGGGACTGGTGGTCACCAAGGTATAACGAACGACTCCATCGGTACCGACCGTCAGCGATTTGGCATCGATCGCAAACGATTGGGTGGCGGTGGCGCTGACCTCGAACGGCAGCAGGTTTTCGGCTAAGGGTGGGGCTGGCAGCTGGATGGCGATTTCCTGCCAGGGTTTGGTTTCGTCGTCGAAATCTTCGTCAAAGCTGGGCTGGGCATGACCAAGACCGGCGATTGTCATCAATGCGAGCGCGGCCAGACCTGTGGCGATGGCCGCGCGCGGACCGGAGGTATTTGAAAGCATTGGACTCATTCATCATTCTCGGATTTGGTCGCGTCGCCGGGTGGGCTGGCCGGCCGCGAGCCGTGGGCTTGGCGCAGATAGCGCCCCATGTGGGGGGATTGCCTGTATTGCGGCGGCCGGGTCAGAAAGCGCGACAACTCCTGCAGCGCGCGCTGATAGACGTCGCGTTTGAACTCGATCACGACGTCCAGCGGCACCCAATATTCATGCCAGCGCCAGGCATCGAATTCGGGATGGTCGGTGCCGCGCAGGTTGACGTCGCAGTCGCGGCCGGTCATGCGTAGCAGGAACCAAATCTGCTTCTGTCCGCGGTACTGGCCACGCACCTCGCGCTTGATGAAATGGTCCGGAACCTCGTAGCGCAGCCAGTCGCGGGTGCGGCCGATGATTTTGACGTGTTGCGCCTGCAGGCCGATTTCCTCTTGCAGTTCGCGAAACATCGCCTGCTCCGGGGTTTCACCATATTTGATTCCGCCTTGCGGAAATTGCCACGAATGTTCGCGCACACGCTTGCCCCACCACACTTCATTATGCGCGTTGAGCAAGATGATGCCGACGTTAGGGCGGAAGCCTTCACGGTCCAGCATTTTCGCACCTCAAAACTTTCTGCGGCTGAGGTCCCTTATATACAAATTCGGCAGGCGCTAGATTGCGACGCGCGTGCTGTTCCAGGTCATGGGAAGTCCGATTTGAGTTGGAACATTGGTCAAATGTACGAAGAGTGGTCGCATCAGCCAGCTAATCCTTTAAAATTGGATTGATTATAACCCTCACCATTTTTAAAAAGAATTTCTCGTCATGCGTGCCTCCCGATTTTTTATTTCCACCCTCAAAGAAGCTCCGTCCGACGCCGAAATCGTCAGTCATAAGCTGATGATGCGCGCCGGCCTGATCAAGCGTCTGGGATCCGGCATCTATACCTATATGCCGATGGGGCTGCGCGTGATTCGCAAGGTGGAAGCGATCGTGCGTGAAGAAATGAACCGTTCCGGGGCGATCGAGCTGCTGATGCCGGTGGTGCAGCCGGCCGAATTTTGGCAGGAAACGGGACGCTGGCAAAAATACGGCGCGGAACTGATGCGGGTGAAAGACCGGCACAATCGCGATTACGTGATCCAGCCGACCTCGGAAGAGGTGGTTACCGATATCGCGCGCACCGAGATCAAGTCATACCGGCAACTGCCGCTCAATTTCTACCATATCCAGACCAAGTTCCGCGACGAGCGCCGGCCGCGCTTCGGCCTGATGCGCGGGCGTGAATTCACCATGAAGGACGCCTATTCGTTCGACCGCGATGCCGACGGCCTGAAACTGTCGTACCAGGTCATGTACGACGCCTACGTGCGTATTTTCGACCGCTTCGGCCTGCAGTTCCGCGCGGTGGCGGCCGACAATGGCGCCATCGGCGGCTCGGGCTCGCACGAGTTCCACGTGATCGCCGACACCGGCGAGGATGCGCTCGTGTATTGCCCGGATTCCGACTATGCCGCCAACATGGAGGCGGCGGAAGCGCTGCCCCTGACTGCCGAGCGTGCGGCGCCGGCCGAGCCGCTCGTCAAGGCGCCGACCCCGGGCAAGGCCAAGTGCGAGGACGTCGCCGCGCTGCTGGGCATTCCGCTGCAGCGCACCGTGAAATCGATCGTGCTGGCGGTGGAGGGCGCCGAAGGCGGCACGGAGAAGGAAATCTGGTTGCTGCTGCTGCGCGGTGACCATGAGCTGAACGAGATCAAGGCGGCCAAGGTGCCGGGGTTGGCCAATTACCGCTTCGCCAACGAAGCGGAAATCCTCGAATGGTTCGGCACCCCGCCCGGCTACCTCGGTCCGATCCATCCGAAAAAACCGATCAAGGTGGTGGCCGATAGCACGGTGGCCAACATGAGCGACTTCGTTTGCGGCGCCAACGAAGTGGATTACCATTACACCGGCGTCAACTGGGAGCGCGACCTGCCGCTGCCGGTGGTGTTCGACATTCGCAACGTGGTGGCCGGCGATCCGTCGCCGGACGGCCAGGGCGTGCTGGCGATCCAGCGCGGCATCGAGGTCGGGCATGTGTTCCAGCTGGGTACGCGCTATTCCGAGGACATGGGCGCCACCTATCTCGACGAGAGCGGCAAGCCGCAACTGATGCAGATGGGTTGCTACGGCATCGGCATCACGCGTATCCTGGGCGCGGCGATCGAGCAGAACTTCGACGAGCGCGGCATCATCTGGCCGGCCGCGATTGCGCCGTTCGAGGTGGTGCTGTGCCCGATCGGCTACGACCGCAGCGCCGCGGTCAAGGAAGAGGCGGACCGCTTGTATGCGGCGCTGCAGGCGGCCAGCGTCGACGTCATCCTCGACGATCGCGGCGAACGGCCCGGTGCGATGCTGGCGGATTGGGAGCTGATCGGCGTGCCGCACCGGGTGGTGATCGGCGATCGCGGACTGAAGGATGGCCAGCTCGAGTATCAGGGACGGCGCGACGCGGCGGCGACCGCGGTGCCGCAGACGCAAATCGTCGAATTCGTGCGGGCCCAGCTCGCCGCATAATACATATGGCAGTATTTTTGATGTCGTCCTGAATTCGGTCGACATAAGGGGATTTATGGGCATACTCCCTATTTTTTCTGAGGCTGCAAGCCACATTTCCGGTCCGAGCGGGAAAGGCGTGCGGGCATGAGGCGCGGTTTCGTGTCCGCCCTGTGCGCCTTCCTGCTGCTGGCGGCGAGCGGCGCGCATGCCGGCAATCAGAAAGAGGAGGCGCTGGCCGATTCGGTCCGGGTCGCGCTGTCGCAGGCGATTTCCGGCGCCCGGCCGCCGCAGCCGCACTTTTCCGATATCAACGACCGCATCGACTATCTGTACTGGCGCGGTGAGATGTCGGAACGCCTGAAAAAAAAGCTGCCCGACATCCAGATGCGGCACGATTTTCTGGGAGCGGTCTGGTATGAGGCGACGCGCGCCGGGCTCGATCCGGCTTTGGTGCTGGGGCTGATCCAGGTCGAATCGGCATTTCGCAAATATGCGATTTCCGAGGTCGGGGCGCACGGCTACATGCAGGTGATGCCGTTCTGGACGCGCGTGATCGGCGATTCCGACCGCAGCAAACTGTTCCACATGCAAACCAATTTGCGCTACGGCTGTTCGATCCTGCGCATGTACATCGATATGGAAGGCGGCAATCTGTTCCTGGCGCTGGGCCGCTATAACGGCAGCCGCGGGCGCGCGGAATATCCGAATGCGGTATTGCGCGCCTGGAAAAACTGGGAATACAAGCCCTTGTAAAGAGGGCGCCGCGCAAACAAAAACGCCCGCATTTCGCGGGCGTTTTTGTTTGGCTATATGGTTTTGCAACCAGCAGCGATCACGACAAGTGCGCGGAAACGAGCTTGGTCATTTCGAACATGGACACTTGCTTTTTGCCGCCAAAGACAGCTTTCAATTTGTCGTCTGCATCGATATTGCGTTTGTTGGCTTCGTTCTGCAGCTTGTGCTTCTTGATGTACTCCCAGATTTTCTTGGTCACCTCGGTACGCGGCAGCGGCGTCGAACCGACGACGGCGGCCAGGACTGGCGACGGCGTCATGGCCTTCATGAATGCTGCGTTCGGCTTGCGCGCTGCTGCCGGTTTTGCTGCTGTGGTTTTTTTGGCTGCGGGTTTTGCTGCCGCAGTTTTTGCCGGCGCTGCCTTTTTGGCGGGCGCGGCTTTCTTGGCCGGAGCGGCTTTCACCGCCGGTTTTTTCACGGCCGCTGCGGGTTTCTTTGCAGCGGGTTTCTTTGCTGTTGCCATCTTCACCCTCCTTCGCACATGTGTTGGGAATATGCGTCATTCACGCATCGCTAATAGTGGTGCGCTTTCCGCGGCGATGCAAGTATTTTTTAAGCAATTCTGTGGTGTTTTCGGTAGTAGGCGGCGAGGGGGGAATGCCCTTGAAATCCGGGCACTCCAGAATCCGGCTTCCCACCCTGATCCGTTGCAGCGCCGCAAACCTGAATGAAGGCCTTGGAAACCCGGAAAACGGATGCAAGGCGTGCGGTTTGCGAGCAGGAAAGAGCTCAGTGCATGCCGGGCAGCATGCCTTTCATGCCGCGCATCATCTTCATCAGGCCGCCACCCTTGAGCTTTTTCATCATCGATTGCATCTGTTCGAACTGCGACAGCATGCGATTGACTTCCTGGACCTGCACGCCGGCGCCGGCAGCGATGCGGCGTTTGCGCGAGGCCTTGATCAGTTCCGGCTTGGCGCGCTCCTGCGGCGTCATCGAATTGATGATGCCTTCCATGCGCCGTACCTGCTTTTCGGCCTGGTCCATGTTGGCGCCGCTGGCGGCCTGCTGGAATTGCGCCGGCAGCTTGTCCATCAGCGACGACAGGCCGCCCATTTTCTTCATCTGTCCGAGCTGCGCCTTGAAATCGTTCAAGTCGAATTTGCCGCCGACCTTGAGTTTTTTCGCCAGGTCCGCGGCAGCCGCGGTGTCCACGCCTTTTTGGGCTTCTTCGACCAGCGCCAGGATATCGCCCATGCCGAGAATCCGGTTCGCCATGCGCACCGGATCGAAGGCTTCCAGACCATCCAGCTTTTCGGCGACGCCGGCGAATTTGATCGGCTTGCCGGTGATGTGCCGTACCGACAGCGCGGCGCCGCCGCGGGCGTCGCCGTCCAGCTTGGTCAGGATGATGCCGGTCAGCGGCAGGGCATCGTTGAAGGCCTTGGCGGTATTGATCGCATCCTGGCCCAGCATGGCGTCGATCACGAACAGGGTTTCGATCGGCTTGACGGCCCGGTGCAGCGCACCGATCTCCTGCATCATCGCCTCGTCGATGCCGAGGCGGCCGGCGGTATCGACGATCAGGACGTCGTGATAGTGCTTTTTGGCGTGATCCAGCGCCGCCAGGGCAATCGCCACCGGCTGGTCGCTGGCGTGCGACGGAAAGAAATCGGCCCCGACTTGCGCGCTCACGGTCTGCAACTGGCCAATGGCGGCCGGCCGGTAGACGTCGGCCGACACCGTCAGGACTTTCTTCTTTTTCTGCTCGCGCAGGTATTTGGCCAGCTTGCCGGCGGTGGTGGTCTTGCCGGCGCCCTGCAGGCCGGCCAGCAGGATCACCGCCGGCGGCTGGGTGGCGAAATTGAGTTGCGAAGCCTGCGCGCCGAGGTCGCTGCCCATGAGGGCGGCCAGCTCGCGCTGCACCACGCCCACTAGCGCCTGGCCCGGCGACAACGAACCGATGACTTCTTCGCCGAGTGCTTTTTCTTTCACGCGCGCAATGAACTCGCGCACCGCCGGCAGCGCAACGTCGGCTTCCAGCAGCGCCAGCCGCACTTCGCGCAGCATTTCGGCGGTATTCGATTCGGTCAGGCGCGCCTCGCCGCGCATGGTTTTGACGGCTTTGGCGAGGCGTTGAGTCAGGTTATCGAGCATGGGGAGATAGATCAGGGGATAAGGGCAGGCCGGTACGGCACGCGGAACGGCGGCAAGAACTGGCTTCATTTTACCCGATGCGGTCACGCGGTCGGGCGCCATCCGACATAGTGTAAACTCGGAATCTGCTCATCATCCGGCGGTTTCCGCAATGCTCACCCCCTTTTTCGTCCTGGCTGCCTTGCTATATGCGGTTTGCGCGTTCCTGCCGCCGCGGCATCGCGCCGCGATTTCGGCCGGTACCGTCGTCGGCTGGCTGCTGCACGGCGGCGCCTTGTGGGCGGACATGCTGACCGCCGATTCGCTGCGCATCGGTTTCGCGGTGATGCTGTCGGCCACCCTGTGGGTGTCGGTGGCGGCCTATTGGCTGGAAAACCGCAATTTCAGCCTGGATGGACTGCGCATATTGGTGTTGCCTTGCGCCGCGCTGGCGGTATTGCTGCCGGCCCTGTTCCCGGGCAGCGTGGTGCCACTCGAAGGCCGCTCGCCGCTGTTTTCGTGGCACATCGCCGTTTCCGTCCTGGCCTACAGCACGCTGACGATCGCGGCATTCCATGCGGTGCTGATGGCCTTGCAGGAATCCCGGCTCCATACTCGGCCCAGCTTGTCCGGGGACGGTTGGCTGGGCAGCGCCCTGGATCGGCTGCCGGCCTTGCTGACCATGGAAAAGCTGTTGTTTCGCTTGATCGGCTTCGGATTTGCGCTGCTTGTCGTTGACGGTGCTGTCTGGCATCGTATTTTCCGAACAGCTGTTCGGCATCGCGTTCAAATGGGACCACAAGAATATTTTCAGCATGCTGTCGTGGGCCTTGTTCGGCCTGCTGCTGGCCGGCCGTAAATGGCGCGGCTGGCGCGGCAGGACGGCACTGAGCTTTACCCTGATCGGATTCGCCACCTTGCTGCTGGCCTATGTCGGTAGCCGTTTTGTGCTGGAAGTGGTGTTGCACCGGGGGCTGATATGAAATTTTTACTATGGCTGGTCATCGGCGCGCTGTTCGTGATGTGGCTGATACGGGGCAAGAAAACGCCGCCGATGCCGCCGCCGCGACAAGGCGCGCCCGACCAGGCAGCGGAATCGATGCTGCAGTGCGCCCATTGCGGTATCCACATTCCGGCATCGGAGGCGGTACTGGACATGGCCGGCACGGCCTTTTGCAGTGAAGCCCATCGTTTGCAGCACACTGCAAAATAGGCATGATGCGAAGCGCGCACACGGCGGCGCCCGGCTATCGCGCCACCTTCTGGCGCACCTTGCAGACGTTCAACGTCACCCGCATCGTCATCGCCGTCGTCCTGCTGGTTTATTTCAGCCTCAACGCCAAAAGGGAATTCTGGGCGGGCACGACGTTCCTCTACCGCGAAATCTGCCTCGCATATCTGGTGCTGGCGATCGTTTTTGCGGCACTGGCAGTGTATTGGCGCCGGCGTTTCTCGCTGCACCTGGTAGCACAAGTGGCGGTCGACATCGGCGTGATTTCGATGCTGTATGTGGCGGCCGGCGGCGCCAAGAGCGGGCTGGCGATTCTGTTCCTGTTCCCGCTGGCCGGCGCGGCGATTCTGTCGGCATTGCCGCTGGCCTTGTTTTTCGTGTCGGCGGTGACGTTGGTGTTGCTCGGCGAAAGCGGTTATCAGATGCTGCAATCGGCGGCGGATGCGCCGACCATACAAGCGGGGCTGTACGGCGCTGCGTTTTTTGCCGCCGTGATCGTGGTCAACCGGCTGGCCGCGCGTCTGATCAAGCAGGAGTCGCTGGCGCTCCAGCGCGGACGGGATTTACGGGTGCAGCAAGCGATCAACCGGCTGGTGATTGCCGATATGGGCGACGGCATCCTGGTGTTGGGCGGCGATGGCACGATATTTACCGCCAACCCGGCGGCCGAACGCATGCTGGGCTTGGCATTGGCCACCGGCAAAACCCGACTGCGCTTGAAGGATGTCGCCGGCCTGGCGCCGATTGCCCAGGCGCTTTCCGCATGGCTGGCTCGGCGCGCCGGCACGGCGGGGGCAAACGGTGAAGCGCCGGTGTTCGTTGTGGTGAAGCCCGGCAGCGAACCGACGCTACAGGGCGCAACCACGCTCTGGGGGCGCCGCCGCGAATTATCGGCCCATTTGAAATTGCGCTTTGCACGGGTGGAAACGGAGCGGGCGCCCGAACAGCGCACGGTGATCTTCCTGCAGGATGTGACGGAAATCGAGAATCAGGCGCAGCAGTTGAAGCTGGCTTCGATGGGGCGTCTGACCGCCAGCATCGCGCACGAGGTGCGCAATCCGCTATCGGCGATCGCCCACGCAGCCACCCTGCTGGAGGAGGATGCCACCGGCGCGGCCGAGCGGCGGCTGCTGCGCATAATTGGCGACAATGTAGGGCGCCTGAACCGGATGATCGAAGATATCCTGAAGTTGTCGCGCAAGGCCCAGCAGCATGGCGAGCCGATCCTGCTGGCGCCAGTGCTCACCCAGATACTGGAAGGGCTGGAGGAAACCCACGCCATGGCGCCAGGCACGATCCAAACCGACAGCGTCATGACCCTTCAGGTATGGTTCGATCCCTTGCATTTGCATGAAGTACTGGGCAATCTTTTGGCCAACGCGCTGCGCTACGCCAGCGGCGCCCCGGCCAGCATTCGGGTATTTTCCGTCGTGAACGCAGCCGGACATCTGGAACTGCATGTGCAGGACGATGGAGCACCGATTACGCAGGAAGTCCGCGCCCACCTGTTCGAGCCGTTTTATACGACCTCCAGTAAAGGCACCGGACTGGGGCTCTACCTGGCGCGCGAATTGTGTTTGAATAACGGTGCAATACTAGATTACGAATATCGCCTCGACGGCGATAAACCCAACAAGGCGGGCGGACGCTTTGTGATTACCTTCGCGGCCTCCGCCTCCGCCTGATTTTTCTTATTTTCGAAAAGAAGCCTCCATGACCGCACCCCGTGTTCTGGTGATCGACGATGAAGCCGACTTGCGCGAGCTGCTCGAGATCACGCTGGTCAAGATGGGCCTCGACGTGGATAGCGCCGATTCGATTGGCGCGGCGCGAGGCTATCTGGAGCGGACGGATTACGCGCTGGTATTGACCGACATGCGCTTGCCCGATGGCCTGGGAATCGAGCTGGTCGGCGAAGTGGCCAACGGCCGGCGGCATACGCCGATCGCGGTGATCACCGCCTTCGGCAGCGCCGATAATGCGGTCGCGGCCTTGAAGGCGGGGGCGTTCGATTACCTGTCGAAGCCGGTTGCGCTCGATCAGTTGCGGCGGATGGTGCAATCCGCCTTGCGCGTGCATCAGGTGGAGGCTGAACCAGACCGAGCGCCCGAGCGGGGAGAACTGACGGCTCCTCTGCGCCTGATCGGCCGTTCGACGGCGATAAGGGAGGTTCGCGACCAGATCGTGCGCCTGGCGCGCAGCATGGCGCCGGTGGCGATTTGCGGCGAATCGGGCAGCGGCAAGGAGCTGGCGGCACGCGATATCCATGCCCAGAGCCCGCGCGCCGACAAGCCCTTCGTGGCGGTCAATTGCGGCGCCATTCCGGAAGCCTTGATGGAAGCGGAGTTCTTCGGTTACCGCAAAGGTGCGTTTACCGGGGCGGCGGAAGATCGCGACGGCTTTTTCCAGGCGGCCAACGGCGGCACCCTATTGCTTGACGAGGTGGCTGATTTGCCGCTGGCGATGCAGGTCAAATTGCTGCGCGCGATTCAGGAGCGGCGGGTACGCAAGGTCGGCGCTACCATGGAAGAGCCGGTCGATGTGCGGCTGATCAGCGCCACCCATCAGCGCCTGGAACGATGCGTTGAGCAGGGGAAATTTCGGCAGGACTTGTATTACCGGCTGAATGTCATCGAGCTGGATCTGCCGCCGCTGCGCGACCGGCGCGACGATATCGAGCAGCTCGCCGCTGCCATACTCAGCCGCCTGGGGGCGCCGGGAGCGAAGGCGGTGCTGACGCCCGAGGCACTCGACGCCTTGCGCGCCTACCCATTCCCCGGCAACGTACGCGAACTCGAAAACATTCTGGAGCGGGCGCTGGCCTTTGCCAACCACGGCGTGATCGAACTGTCCGATCTGGCGCTCAAGCAGTGGACGCTGCCATCGGCGGCAATGCCGCCGCATTCGGCGCACCCCGCAGCCGAACCCGATCAAGCGCCGCGTTCTGAACCGCTGGAGGAAGTGCCGGAAGACCTGCCGGATTCGCTGCCGGCCCATCTGGATCAGGTGGAGCGCGAAATTATCCGGCGCGCGCTGGCAAAAACGCGCTTCAATCGTACGCAGGCGGCGGAATTGCTCGGCATCAGCTTCCGGCAATTACGCTATCGCATGCAGCGTCTTTCGATTTATGAACATGAATGAGGATGCGTCGAGCCGGGGCGCCGCTCCCGATTTCGATGTCGCAACGGATGGCTGGTGCCGTCAGGCAAAGCGCCTGCCGTCGCCGAACTGCGATGCGCGTCCGCAGGCGATGGCGATCGACCTGCTGGTGATCCATAACATCAGCCTGCCGCCCGGCCAGTTCGGCGGCCCATTTATTGCCGATCTATTCGGCAATTGCCTCGATTACGCCGCACACCCGTATTTCGAACAATTGCGCAGCCTGCGCGTATCGGCGCATTTCCTGGTCCGGCGCGACGGCGCTCTGCTGCAATTCGTATCGGCCAATGAGCGCGCATGGCATGCGGGAGCCTCCTGCTTCGACGGGCGTCAGGCATGCAATGACTTTTCGATCGGCGTCGAATTGGAGGGGAGTGATTATGAAGCATTCACGCCGCTGCAATATGCCTCGTTGGCGGCGTTGACGCGCGCCTTGCACAGGCGCTATCCGCTCACCGACGTCGTTGGCCATCAACATATTGCGCCCGCACGCAAGACCGATCCGGGGCCGTTTTTCGATTGGGATCGGTATCGCGCGCTGCTGGCCGGCCCGCGCAGCGGCACGGGAGCAGCAACGCCGCTGCGCTTTCCGGAAACGGTGTGAAAGCGCGGATTGTGGCCTTGCCAATAGTTAAAAAACATAAGACGTCGCCCTTGCACCAGCTGCGTTTGGGTACTAGAATTAGTACCGGTCGCGATCAAACTACTAGATGTAGTGTTGGTTGTGATTTTTTTGGTAAATAGTTCGGTCTTTCCTCAATGCAGGCAGCTTGGTCGGAAGAACAGAAGGATGGACCGACATACTCCTTCAAGCTGGATTGCGTTTGGTTTTTCAGTTCCGTAAAAACATGCGCCTCCGGTATTTCCGGTCATTGCAATATTCCCGCGAACGCCGCTGAATCGGGGCGCTCTACCCTATAACGATAAGCGACAGCCGAGCTGTCGCCGCAGATATTCCCAGGAGGCTAAGTGCACCCTACTACTCAAGACATTTCCGTAAAATCCGCGCCTGAATTTGGCGGTGCGCCGGTTTTTCCCAATGCCGGAGCTTCCGCCTCGAAGCCGGTCCTGAACCTGACCGATTACCGCATCATTCGCCGCAACGGGGCGGTGGTCGGATTCGAACCGTCCAAGATTTCGATCGCTGTGACCAAAGCTTTCCTGGCCGTGCATGGCGGCCAGGGCGCCGCTTCGGCGCGCGTGCGCGAGCTGGTTGAACGGCTGACCGCCAACGTGGTGGCCGCGCTGGTGCGGCGCCAGCCGACCGGTGGCACCTTCCATATCGAAGATGTGCAGGACCAGGTCGAATTGTCGCTGATGCGCTCGGGCGAGCACGATGTGGCGCGCGCCTATGTTCTGTATCGCGCCAAGCGCATGGAGGAGCGGGCGCAGCATCAGGCCGCCCAGCCCGGCGCCGAGAAGCCGCAGCTGCATGTGACCGAGGATGGCCAGCGCCGTCCGCTGGAAATGGCGCGCGTGCGCGACCTGATTACCGCCGCCTGCATCGGACTGGAAAAGCATGTCGATGCCGAGGCGATCCTCGCCGAGACGGTCAAGAACCTGTACGACGGCGTGCCGGTCGAGGAATTGCACAAGTCCGCCATTTTGGCGGCACGTGCCCTGATGGAAAAAGACCCGGCCTATAGCCAAGTCACCGCGCGCCTGCTGATGCACACGATCCGCAAGGAGGTATTCGGGCAAGAAGTGGCGCAGCAGGATGCGGCGGCCCACTACCTTGAATATTTTCCGAAGTTCATCAAAAAAGGCATCGATGCCGAACTGCTGGATGCGCGCTTGGCGCAGTTCGACCTGAAGCAGCTTGCTGAGGCGCTGGTGCCGGAGCGCGACCTGCAGTTCGGCTACCTTGGCCTGCAAACGCTGTACGACCGCTATTTCCTGCATATCCGTGACGTACGGATCGAAATGCCGCAGGCGTTCTACATGCGCGTGGCAATGGGACTGGCATTGAATGAAATCGATCGCGAAGCGCGCGCCATCGAGTTCTATCACCTGCTGTCCTCCTTCGATTTCATGAGTTCGACGCCGACCCTGTTCAATTCCGGCACCCAGCGTTCACAACTGTCGTCCTGCTACCTGACCACGGTGGCGGACGATCTGGAGGGCATCTACGAAGCGATCAAGGAAAATGCGCTGCTGGCTAAGTTCGCCGGCGGCCTCGGCAACGACTGGACGCCGGTGCGCGCGCTCGGCGCCCACATCAAGGGCACCAACGGCAAGTCGCAGGGCGTGGTGCCGTTCCTGAAAGTCGTCAATGACACCGCGGTTGCGGTCAACCAGGGCGGCAAGCGCAAGGGCGCGGTGTGCGCCTACCTGGAAACCTGGCACATGGACATCGAGGAGTTCCTCGACCTGCGCAAGAACACCGGCGACGACCGCCGCCGCACGCACGACATGAACACCGCGAACTGGATTCCCGACTTGTTCATGAAGCGCGTGATGGAAAAGGGCGAGTGGACCCTGTTTTCCCCTTCCGACGTGCCCGACCTGCACGATAAGTTCGGTCGTGCCTTCGAGGAGGCCTATACCGGCTACGAAGCCAAGGCCGCGCGCGGCGAACTGAAGCTGTTCAAGAAGGTGCAGGCGCTCGACCTGTGGCGCAAGATGCTGTCGATGCTGTTCGAAACCGGCCATCCGTGGATCACCTTCAAGGACCCGTGCAACATCCGTTCACCGCAGCAGCACGTCGGCGTCGTGCACAGCTCGAATTTATGCACGGAAATCACGCTCAATACCAGCGACACCGAAATCGCGGTCTGCAACCTCGGTTCGGTCAATCTGCCGGCGCACATGAAGGACGGCCAGATCGACCACGCCAAGCTGCAAAAGACGATCCGCATCGCCATGCGCATGCTCGACAACGTGATCGATATCAACTATTACGCGGTCAAGAAGGCGCGCGACTCCAACCTGCGCCACCGCCCGGTCGGCCTCGGCATCATGGGCTTCCAGGACTGCCTGCACATGCTGCGCGTGCCCTACGCCTCGATGGCGGCGGTCGAATTCGCCGACCGCTCGATGGAAGCGGTCTGCTACTACGCCTACTGGGCATCGACCGAGCTGGCCGCAGAGCGCGGGCGCTACAGCTCCTACCGCGGCTCCTTGTGGGACCGCGGCATCCTGCCGCAGGATTCGCTGAAGCTGCTGGCCGAGGAGCGCGGCGGCTATCTGGAAGTCGACAGTTCGGAAACGATGGATTGGGCCGCCCTGCGCGCGCGCATCCGGGAATACGGCATGCGTAATTCGAATTGCGTCGCCATCGCGCCGACCGCGACGATTTCCAACATCATCGGCGTCTCGGCGTGCATCGAACCGACCTATCAGAACCTGTATGTGAAATCGAATCTGTCGGGTGAGTTTACGGAAATCAACGAATACTTGGTGCGCGACCTGAAGGCGCGCGGTCTGTGGGACGAGGTGATGATTTCGGATCTGAAGTTTTTCGACGGCAGCCTGGCGCGGATCGACCGTATCCCGCAGGATTTGCGCGACGTCTATGCGACCGCGTTCGAAGTCGAGCCGTCGTGGCTGGTGGAAGCCGGCTCGCGCCGCCAGAAATGGATCGATCAGGCGCAATCGCTGAATATCTACATGGCGGGCGCATCCGGCAAAAAACTGGACGAGACCTACAAGCTGGCCTGGCTGCGTGGCTTGAAGACCACCTACTATCTGCGCAGCATCGGCGCCACCCATACCGAGAAATCGACGTCGAAGACCGGCGCCCTGAACGCGGTCGGGGTGGATGGCGGCATGGGCGGCGCGGTGGCCGGCGGTTATGCCGCGGCGAGCGAAGAGCTGGCCGGACCCGCCTGCACCATGCGGCCGGGCGACCCCGGCTTCGAGGAATGCGAAGCCTGCCAGTAGTAGGGTATTGAGGCGATAGGAAACACGGACCGGCCGGGCCGGTCCGGTCGGATGCCGGCCGAATGGCCGGGACTGTCCGGCAAGAGCCGGGCAAAACGAGGAAAAGGAAGAAATTATGTTGAGCTGGGATGACGAACCGAATACCGCTCCCGCCGCGCGTGCGCCGCAAATGCCGCCGCTGCCGCAAACGCAATTGCAGTCCGCCGCGCCGATGCGCGCGCAGCCGGCCATGCAGCATCGCGAGGATGCATTGAATCCGGCGCTGGTTGCCAAGCCGGCCGAACCGGGCGCCGCCAATCCGGCGCGCCGCGTCAATGCCGCCGACAAGCGCATCATCAACGGCCAGACCGACGTCAATCAGCTGGTGCCGTTCAAATACAAGTGGGCGTGGGACAAGTATTTGGCGGGATGCGCCAATCACTGGATGCCGCAAGAGATCAATATGCAGCGCGATATCGAGCTGTGGAAGAGCCCGAACGGATTGACGGAGGACGAGCGCCGCATCGTCAAGCGTAATCTGGGATTTTTCGTCACCGCCGATTCGCTGGCAGCCAACAACATCGTGCTTGGCACTTATCGCCACATCACCGCGCCGGAATGCCGCCAGTACCTGCTGCGCCAGGCATTCGAGGAGGCAATCCACACGCACGCCTATCAGTACATCGCCGAATCGATCGGCCTCGACGAAGGCGAGATCTTCAATGCGTACAACGAGGTGACATCGATTCGCGACAAGGATGAATTCCTGATCCCGTTCATCAACACCCTCACCGATCCCCAGTTCACCACCGGCACCGTGGAGAATGACCAGAAGCTCCTGAAGTCGCTGATCGTCTTTTGCTGCCTGATGGAAGGGCTGTTTTTCTATGTCGGCTTCGTGCAGATTCTGGCGCTCGGACGCCAGAACAAGATGGTGGGAGCGTCGGAACAATATCAGTACATCCTGCGCGACGAATCGCTGCACTGTAACTTCGGGATCGATCTGGTGAACACGATCAAGATGGAAAACCCGCATCTGTGGACCGCGGAATTTCGCGAGGAAATTAAAGCGTTGTTTTTACATGCCGTAGAGTTGGAATATCGTTACGCAGAGGATACAATGCCGCGAGGTGTGCTAGGTTTGAATGCGCCGATGTTCAAGGGTTATTTGCGCTTCATCGCGAATCGGCGCGCGCAGCAGATCGGACTCGATCCGATGTTCGGACAAGAAGAAAATCCATTCCCATGGATGAGCGAAATGGTCGATCTGAAAAAAGAGCGCAACTTTTTCGAAACCCGTGTAATCGAATATCAAACGGGTGGGGCACTTAACTGGGAATAGGTAGTCGTAACGAAAAAGCCGGCCTGAAGGATTCTGAACCTTCGCGGCCGGCCCAGTAAAACAAATTGAAAAATCAGAGTGCAGTCGACATACAAGGGCTCCCGCGACTGTTACAACGAAAGGCGTTCACCAAGTTTAATGGACAGTAAAAGACCGAATCGATCTTGTCTGTGCCCGCCGCCACATCCGGACATGCCGGATAAGGTGGCTTTTTCTTTGGGAACTCTGCCGGTTTTTCTGAAATCGAATTCCGACGCCGGCATGGCTGCCGGCGTTTTTTTTGACTACGGCTGTTACCGGCATTCGGCGTCGGTTCTGTGCGTGCCGTTGCCGCTCCGGAACCAGCTTATCCAGGCGTAGTCAACAAGGCTGAAGTGCTGCATCGGTGAGGGGATGCAGCAGTTCGGCTGGTGCCGTATTCATTAGCGCAAGCAGAATTGCTTGTGCCGATGAATAATCCGCTTGCTCATCGCGATGGGTCAGGCGGGTTTCAATCTTGTAGCTTGATTTTCCATCACGTGAAGGAGAAACAAATGGCAACAGCAGCAAAAAAACCCGCAGCGAAGAAACCCGCTGCGAAGAAAGCCGCTCCGGCGAAGAAACCGGTAGCCGCCAAGGCGGCTGCCAAGCCGGCAGCGAAGAAGGCAGCAGCTCCGAAAGCAGCAGCCGCCAAGAAGCCGGTAGCCAAGGCAGCAGCCAAGCCAGCGGCGAAAAAGGCAGCAGCTCCGAAAGCGGCAGCCGCCAAGAAGCCGGTAGCCAAGGCAGCAGCCAAGCCAGCGGCGAAAAAGGCAGCAGCTCCGAAAGCGGCAGCCGCCAAGAAGCCGGTAGCCAAGGCAGCAGCCAAGCCAGCGGCGAAAAAGGCAGCAGCTCCGAAAGCGGCAGCCGCCAAGAAGCCGGTAGCCAAGGCAGCAGCCAAGCCAGCGGCGAAAAAGGCAGCAGCTCCGAAAGCGGCAGCCGCCAAGAAGCCGGTAGCCAAGGCAGCAGCCAAGCCAGCGGCGAAAAAGGCAGCAGCTCCGAAAGCGGCAGCCGCCAAGAAGCCGGTAGCCGCCAAGAAGCCGGTAGCCAAGGCAGCAGCCAAGCCAGCGGCGAAAAAGGCAGCAGCTCCGAAAGCGGCAGCCGCCAAGAAGCCGGCAGCCAAGAAGCCCGCAGCCAAGAAACCTGCAGCCGCCAGCACCGCTCCGGCAGTAAAAACGGTGTTGACTCCGGCCGCCGCCTGGCCGTTTCCGACCGGTACTCGTCCGTAAGCGGACGCGGTTTGGAAGCCTGATTCAATTCGGGCACAATACCCACTGCATGACCTCAGGTCGTGTAGTGGGTTTTTTTTATGGGGTAGTCGATGCTGCAGAACATTCTTTCGTTGATCGTGAATACCGCCGCCAGCGTGCTGGGAGGCGTTCTGCTGCTGCGCTTCTGGATGCAGATCATCCGGGTGCGGCCACCGATTTCGCTGGGGCAATTCATCTTTCAAATCTCCGACTGGCTGGTGCGGCCGCTGCGGCGCTTGCTGCCGGGAGTGGGAGGCATCGACTGGGCTAGCCTGCTGGGTGCCTTCCTGATGGCGCTGGCAGCCATCGCGATCGACGTCTGGGCGGCTTCCGTCTTTTCCTTGAGTACGGTTTTGCTGCTGGCCCTGCTGCGCCTGTGCCAGTGGATTTTCTACGGCTTCATGGCCTCCCTGATCATCGACGCCGTGTTCAGCTGGGTGAATCCGCATGCGCCGCTGGCGCCTTTCGTACGCGCGCTGAATGACCCCTTGCTACGGCCGCTGCGCCGTATCATTCCCCTGATCGGCAATGTCGATCTGTCGCCACTGGCGGCGCTATTGCTGCTGCAGATCGGCCTGCGGCTGGTCAGCTCGGTGCTCATCGCCGCAATCTGAACGGCAGAGTTTGTCCGCTGCCGGCGCGGCCGAGGCGGCGCCGGCAGCAGAGCACGCCGGTGACCAAAAAATGAAGTGAGCGGGTTGCGGCAGCGAATTGAAGCTATTTCGGCAGGGACCGTCGCTCGAAAAGGCAAGTCAATGTGGTACCGATCGCTACCTGGCCGAGCGCGTCGGCATACCGAAGGCGCGCGTGGCTATGCCGGCCGACGCAAGATGATCGCAGCGCGCCGACCTGATGCCGGCGCGGCGGGCGCGGTGACCGGATGCGGCGAGGGATGAATGCGCTGCCTGCGCCGCTTGCCGCTCGGCCGTCCCTCAGAAACGGTAGCCGAATGCCTGCTGAAAGCGCTGCTCGATTTCAGCCCGGCTTGGCGCGTGGTTCTGCCCTCCTTGCTGCGCAATCTTGATCGCTCCCATCAGGCTGGCGAGCCGGCCGGTGGTGGGCCAATCCATATCATGCGTCAAGCCGTACAGCAGTCCGGCACGGAAGGCGTCGCCGCAACCGGTGGGATCGACCACCGCGTCGGCGGGCACGCAGGGAATATGGATGGTTTGCCCGCCGGTAAAAATTTCGGCGCCGAGTTCGCCATGCGTGACGATCAGCGCCGACACGCGTTCGGCGATCTGATTCAGGCCGAGGCCGGTGCGCTCGATCAGCAGTTCCGCTTCGTAGGTGTTTACCGCGACATAGGTGGCCAGCCCGATCAGCGCCTGCAACTCCTCGCCGTTGAACATCGGCAGGCCCTGGCCCGGATCGAAGATGAAGGGGATGCCGAGTTCGGCGCAGTCGCGCGCATGCTGCAGCATGCCGTCGCGCCCGTCCGGGGCCACGATCGCCAGCTTGACGGCACCGGCGTCGGCCACCCGGTTGCGGTGCGACAGCGTCATCGCGCCCGGATGGAAGGCGGTGATCTGGTTGTTGTCGGCGTCGGTGGTGATGAAGGCCTGCGCGGTGTAGGCGTCGGCGATGGTTCGGATGTGTTCGGTGGCGATGCCGAGTGCCGTCAGCCGCTCCAGATACGGCGCGCCATCCTGTCCGAGGGTGGCCATGATGTGCGGGTCGCCGCCCAGCAGTTTCAGGTTGTAGGCGATGTTGCCGGCGCAGCCGCCGAATTCGCGGCGCAGGCTGGGCACCAGGAATGCCACGTTCACCTTGTGCAGTTGCTCGGGCAGAATCGCTTCGGCAAAGCGGCCGCCAAAGAGCATGATGGTGTCGTAGGCAAGGGAACCGCAGATGAGAGAGGACATTGAAGTATCGGTAAAAGAAAAGGATAGGGGATGCTTCTAGGTGAGGCCGGATCTTTGGGGAAAATATACTATGTGCAGTATTTTAAATTGCTCAATAAAAATGTCCGAGATCGGCCTGTTTTTTGCCATACTCCCTCCTTCTTGAGGTTTTCTCAGGAGTAGAACAGATACACCCGATAGCCTGCCGCTTTCAGCGTCGCCAGTTCGAAATAGATTCGCAGCGGCTGCTCGCTGTTGGCGGCGAAACCCTTGCCCTCGCTGTGCGCGGGTGGCAGGTATTCGCGCGGCAGGAACACGCGGCGCACCAGCGGCTGTTCGCTGGCGTCGTTCAGGGTCAGCTCGATGTGCGGCCAGGCCTCGACGGTGGCGCTGCGATTGCGCAGCAGTACGCTGAGCGCGAAGGTATGCTGGTCCGGCGCCAGCATCTGCAGTTCGCTGGATTCGATGGTCACGCTGTCGATCTGTTTCGGCAGATCGATGTGGCAGCCCAAGGTCTCGCAGGCCGCAACCAGTAGCGGCTTGGTTTCCGGAAAGTGCGCCGCGAGCTGGCTACGGAAGGCATAGGCACCCTGCGCCAGCACGCCGAGCAGCAGCACGCAAACGGCGGCGCCCAGCAGCACGCGCCGCGTCTGGTCGCCATGCTGCCGCTTGCGCGCGCGTGCCAGGAAGTCCGGTTCGTGGACTTCCTCGGGTTCTTCGAATGCCTCTATCTCCGGCTCGACGCTGCTGCGACGCAAGGGGCGGCGCTGCAAGTCGTCGATCACCCGCTCCAATTCGTCGGCCTCATGGTCGCCGCCGGGGTTCTCGTCGTCGTCCGCGTCCGCTGCCTGGCCGGCACGGCCTTGCGCCGCTTTCTCGTCCCAGGCGAAATCCATCAACGTCATGCGCTGCAGCGGATCGTAGGCGCGCGATTCCGGCGCCACTAGATTCGCTTCGGGCGCTTGGGAGAGTGCTGCCGCAGTGGGTTCGGTGGCCTCGTCCTCATCGGCATCGGCAGTCGGAGTCGGAGTCGGAGTCGGAGTCGGAGTCGGAGTCGGAGTCGGAGTCGGAGTCGGAGTCGGAGTCGGAGTCGCCCGCGGTGATTGCATGAGGCGGCACTGCCGAATCGGCGGCGGTGCCGGGATTTGTCGCCAAGGGCGAGGGCGGGAGGGGAATGTCGGGCTCGACAGCGTCCGCCGGCGTCCGCTCCGCCGCCGGCAGCAGGTGTTCGATGCCGTTGAAGATTTCCTTGCAGGCGCCACAGCGCACCAGGCCGGCGCGCAGCTTCAACTGGTCATGGGCAACCCGGAACGTGGTCCCACAATGGGGGCATTGGGTCGCCAGCGCCATGTCGCTACGCTTGTCCGGGCGCCATCTGTCCGGCCAGCGCCACCCAGCCGTCGAGTTCCTGCTGGATCGCAAGTGTCAGGAACGGTGCGTAGGCCGCGATGACTTGTTCGGCTTGTTCGGCCAGCACGCCGGAAAGCAGCAGCCGGCCGCCCGGCGCCAGCTGCCGGCATAGCATCGGCGCCATCAGCTGCAGCGGTCCGGACAGGATGTTGGCGACCACCACATCGAAGGGCTGCGGCGAGGTGCCGGTGAGTTCGTGCGGCAGGTAATAGTCGATCCGGCAACCGTTGCGCTCGCTGTTGTGGCGCGCCGATTCGATCGCCTGCGGGTCGATATCGACGCCGGCCACGCGCGCGGCGCCGAGCTTGCTGGCGACGATTGCCAGGATGCCGGAACCGCAGCCGTAATCGAGCACCGATTGCCCGCGCGGCGCGTGCGTCTCCAGCCATTCCATGCACAAGCGCGTGGTCGGATGGCTGCCGGTGCCGAATGCCAGGCCGGGATCGAGCTCCAGCACCAGCGCATCCGGATCGGGCGCCTGGTGCCAGCTCGGTACGACCCAGATGTTCTTGCCGATATGAATCGGATCGAACTGCGATTGCGTCAGCCGCACCCAGTCCTGTTCCGACACGGCGCGCACGCTGCAGGGCGGCGCGGCGGCCAGGCCGCAGGCGGCTGCGGCGGCATCCAGCAGCGCCCGGTGGTCGGTGTCCGCCGTCACCAGCGCGATGACGCGGCTGCGTTCCCAGGCGGTTTGCTCCGGCTCCAGGCCGGGTTCGCCGAACAGCGGCCGTTCGGCTTCGGTGCCGAGATCGGCATCCTCCACCGACACCGACAGCGCGCCGGCGTCGAGCAGGGCGTCGGACAGCGCTTCCGCATCGTTGCGCGCGGTTTCGATGAGGATTTCAGTCCAGCTCATGGCATCAACCTTACTTTTTTGCCGGTTTGCTCATCACTTTAGCCAGTTCCGGCATTTCCGCCAGCTTCTGTTCGAGGTAATGGATATTGGTGCCGCCTTCGATGAAGCGCGCATCCACCATCAGGTCGCGGTGCAGCGGGATGTTGGTCAGGATGCCCTCGACCACCATTTCCGACAGCGCGATCTGCATGCGCCGGATCGCCTGTTCGCGTGTCGGGCCGTGCGCGATCACCTTGCCCACCATCGAATCATAGTTGGGCGGCACATAGTAGCCGCTGTACGCGTGCGAATCGACGCGGATGCCGGGGCCGCCCGGCGCATGCCAGGAGGTAATGCGGCCCGGCGACGGCGTGAACTTGTACGGGTCCTCGGCGTTGATGCGGCATTCGATCGCATGGCCCTTGAGTTCGACGTCGCGCTGACGGAAGCGCAGCTTCTCGCCGGCCGCGATGCGGATCTGTTCCTGCACGATGTCGAGCCCGGTGATCACTTCGGTGACCGGATGCTCGACCTGCACCCGCGTGTTCATCTCGATGAAATAGAATTCGCCGTTTTCATACAGGAACTCGAAGGTGCCGGCGCCGCGGTAGCCCATCTTGGCGGAGGCGGTGGCGCAGCGGTCGCCGATTTTCTCGATCAGCTTGCGCGGAATGCCGATCGCCGGCGCTTCCTCGATCACCTTCTGGTGGCGCCGCTGCATCGAGCAGTCGCGCTCGCCGAGCCAGATGGCGTTCTTGAATTCGTCGGCCAGGATCTGGATCTCGATGTGGCGCGGATTCTCCAGGTACTTCTCCATATAGACTTCGGGGTTGCCGAAGGCGGCGCCGGCTTCGCTCTTGGTCATCGTCACCGCGTTCAGCAGCGCCGCTTCGGTATGCACCACGCGCATGCCGCGGCCGCCGCCGCCGCCGGCCGCCTTGATGATCACCGGATAGCCGACCCGGCGCGCGATCTGGATGATGTCCTTCGGATTGTCCGGCAGCGCGCCGTCGGAGCCCGGGCACGCACGGCACGCCGGCCTTGATCATGGCCTGCTTGGCCAATACCTTGTCGCCCATCTGGCGGATCGATTCCGGGCGCGGGCCGATGAAGACGAAGCCCGATTGCTCGACGCGCTCGGCGAAATCGGCATTCTCCGACAGGAAGCCGTAACCGGGATGGATCGCCTGGGCGTCGGTGACTTCGGCGGCGCTGATGATGGCCGGCATGTTCAGGTAGCTCAGGGCGGACGCCGCCGGCCCGATGCACACCGATTCTTCGGCCAGCTTGACGTATTTCGCCTCGCGGTCGGCTTCGGAATGTACGACCACGGTCTTGATACCCATTTCGCGGCAGGCGCGCTGGATGCGCAGGGCAATCTCGCCGCGGTTGGCAATCAGTATTTTTTCAAACATGTGAGGAACGATAGTGGGCGTTGCGGCACAGGCAGGGGCAAAAAGCCGCCCGATGCGTGCCGGAAGAGAGGAGAAGACGCGAGTGCGACACGCGGCGCCGTTACTAGCCGATGACGAACAGCGGCTGGCCGAATTCGACCGGCTGACCGTTCTCGACCAGGATCTGCTTGATCACGCCGGCGGCGTCGGCATCGATTTCGTTCAGCAGTTTCATCGCTTCGATGATGCACAGCGTGTCGCCTTCCTTGACGCTGCTGCCGATTTCGACATACGGCGGCGTGCCGGGCGCCGAGGAGCGGTAGAAGGTGCCGACCATCGGCGACTTGATGATATGGCCTTCGGGCACCGCGGCAAGCACCGGAGCCGCGATGGCGGTCACCGGCGCCGGGCTCGGTGTCGGGCCGGCAACCTGCTGCGGCGCGGCCGGCGGCTGCATCATCACCATCTGGCTCTGCGGGGCCGGCGAGGACTTCAGGATGCGGACCTTGCTTTCCCCTTCGGTGACTTCCAGTTCGGCGATGTCCGATTCGGCTACCAGATCGATCAGTGTTTTAAGTTTACGTAAATCCATGTGAAGTCCTCGGAACGGGTCTGTTCTTGATTGAATTGAGCGCCGCGAATTTCTTGCGGGCAGAATAAATAAAAGCTAGAGCTTGTGAAGAGCGAAATCGAGCGCGAATTGATAGCCCGACGGCCCCAGACCGCACACCACGCCGGCCGCGATGGCGGACAGATAAGAGTGATGACGGAATTCTTCGCGCCGATGCACGTTGGAGATGTGCACCTCGATAAACGGAATATCCACCGCTGCCAGCGCATCGCGCAGGGCGACGCTGGTATGGGTCAGGCCGCCGGGATTGATGACGATCGCATCGACCTGTTCGCTTTTGGCGGCATGGATGCGGTCGATCAGCGCCCCTTCGTGGTTGCTTTGGAAACTGCTCAGATGCGCGCCCGCCGCCGCCGCTTGGGCCTGCGCTGCCGTTTCGATATCGGCCAGGGTGGTGCTTCCATACACTTCCGGCTCGCGCGTGCCCAGCAGATTGAGGTTGGGCCCGTTTAGCAGAAGCAGATTTTTTGCCATGGAGTTGTAACTCCGTTTGACGACGATGGGCGCATTTTGCCGCCAAATACCGCCGATTGGCAAGGCAAAAGATTTTTTTCTTCTAAAGAGCGGCCAAATCCTGGCGCAGTTCTTCCATCTTCAAACGCCCCAAATATGTCTTTTTTATACGGCCATCGGCATCGATCAGCACCGTAAAGGGAAGCCCTCCGGCTTGATTGCCGAACAGCCGCGACAGCTCGCCGCCGCCCATCCCGGCCACGTACAGCGGATAACCGATTTTCAATTTTGTCGAAAATTCCGCCATGTTTGCCGCCGAATCGACGCCGAGGCCGATGATCTGGACGTTTTTCCCATTGAGCTCGGTTTGCAGATGGCTCAGCTCCGGCATTTCCTCTACGCAAGGTGCGCACCACGTGGCCCAGAAGTTGACCACCAGCGCCTTGCCGCGCCACTGGGACAGCGCCTGCGGCGTGCCGCTGATGTCCGGCAGCGTTTGTCCGAACAGATGCGAGACGGCGGCCGGCTGCGCCGCGACCGGTGAGAATTTTTTTGCACTGAAATACATGCCGGCGCCCGCCGAAAAAACCGCCAGCACGATCAACAATACGATGTTTCTTTTCATTCCCCGGGACTTTCCTGAAGCAGAAGGCGCACGGCAGCCAGGTCCGCGCGCGTGATTTTCTTGCCGGCAGCGCTCTTGGAGGCGCCGCGCAAGTCGTCTTTTTCATACAAGCTTAAATGCACCCCTTCGCCGCGGCGCATGAAACTGAGCGTTTCCACGGCGGGGGAGCGGCCGTTGAAGTGCGGCGTTTCCGAAATTTCAAAGTTGATGCCTTGATTTAGCAGAAAGATGGCGACCTCTTTGGTATTTTCGGGAAACAGCTGCAAATAAATGTCGGAGTGCTGGCCGGCGGTGCCGTTCTGGACCGCTCCGACCAGGTAGGGATGAAAGCGCTCCAGTTCTTCCATCAGCTGCAAGGCCAGCCGGCGCAAGTGCAAAAGTCGCGCCGGTTGGCTTTCCCCCAGGAAAAGTTCGTTGTAGAGACGCACTTCTTCTTCGATCTGGGCATTATCCGGCAGCATGTCGCCGCTTATCCGGGCATTTCCCAAGATCTGGCGCGCGCTCTTGCGCTTGGCGGTGGCATAGTCGGCGCCGTCCTCGGCGATCAGGCGGGCGGCGCCGGCGGCGATTTCGGCGCGCAGGAGTTCAATATTGGTGTGCTGGTTCATCGTCGGGCCCAAGCAAGTCGCCGGTCCGGACGCGGCCGGTCGGGTAAAATCGGGGCTGCGCCGGCCCACGCCGGCCGCCTTCCCTCTGATACATCATCCCGGAATTTTACAATGCATATCCACATCCTCGGCATTTGCGGCACTTTCATGGGAGGCCTGGCGGTGCTGGCCAAGGAAGCCGGATACACGGTGACCGGCTGCGACAGCAACGTCTATCCGCCGATGAGCACGCAATTGCAGGCGCAGGGGATCGACCCTGACCGAGGGCTACGACGCCAGCCAGATCGATTTGCAGCCGGATCTGTTCGTGATCGGCAATGTGGTGTCGCGCGGCAACCCGCTGATGGAAGAAATCCTCAACCGCGGCCTGCCCTATGTTTCCGGCCCGCAGTGGATCGGCTACCCACATCCTGCGCGATAAGTGGGTACTTGCCGTCGCCGGAACCCACGGCAAGACGACGACCGCGTCGATGCTGGCGTGGATCCTGGAAGACACCGGCTACGCACCTGGCTTCCTGATCGGCGGCGTGCCGGTCAATTTCGGTGTCTCGGCGCGGCTGCCGGGACGCGGCTCGGAGTTTTTCGTGATCGAGGCCGACGAGTACGACACCGCGTTTTTCGACAAGCGCAGCAAATTCGTCCACTACGGCGCGCGCACCGCGATCCTCAACAATCTCGAATACGACCACGCCGACATCTTCCCCGATCTCGGCGCCATCGAGACCCAGTTCCATCACCTGGTGCGCACCGTGCCCGGCGTCGGCCGCCTGCTGGTCAACGGCGACGAGGCGTCGCTGCGGCGCGTGCTGGCGCGCGGCTGCTGGAGCGAGAGTGAATGGTTCGGCGCCGCCACGGATTGCGACTGGACCCTGGAGACGCATGAAAACGGCAATTTCGAGGTGCGCCGGCGCGGCGAGCCGCAGGGCACGGTGCGCTGGGCGCTGACTGGGCGAACATAACCGGCGCAATGCGCTGGCCGCGATCGCCGCCGCGCGCCACGTCGGCGTGCCGCCGGCGCAGGCGATCGCGGCGCTGGGCCGCTTCGGCAACGTCAAGCGGCGCATGGAACTGCGCGGCACGGTCAACGACATCCGCGTCTACGACGACTTCGCCCATCATCCGACCGCGATCGCGACCACCGTCGCCGGCCTGCGCCAGAAGGTCGCTGCCGAGCCGAATGCGCGCATCCTGGCGGTGCTGGAGCCGCGCTCGAACACGATGAAGCTGGGCGCGATGAAGTCGGCGCTGGCGCCGAGCCTGGAGGCGGCCGACCTGGTATTCGGCTACGGCGTGGAAGGCGACGGCAAGCAGGCGCTCGGCTGGGATCTGGCGGCGGCGCTGGCGCCGCTGGGGACCAAGGCGGCGGCTTACCACGACCTGGAAGTGCTGGTGCGGGCGGTGGCGCAAGCGGCGCGCGCCGGCGACCATATATTAGTGATGAGCAACGGCGGCTTTGGCGGCGTGCATCAGAAAATCCTGGACGCGCTGGCACGATGATCCTGTACCTGCATGGCTTTCGCTCGTCGCCGCACTCGTTCAAGGCGCGCCTGATCGGCGCCCGGCTGCAGGCGCTGGGGCGCGCCGCCGAATACCTCTGCCCGCAATTGCCGGCGTCGCCGCGCGCAGGCGATCGATCTGGCGCTGGACCTGGTGCGCGCTTGTCCGCCGCAACAACTGGCGCTGATCGGCTCGTCGCTGGGCGGCTACTACGCGACCTATCTGGCCGAACGGCTCGGTTGCCGCGCGGTGCTGCTGAACCCGGCGGTCGAGCCGCCGCACGACCTGGAGAAATATGTCGGCGTCAGCACCGCCTATCATTCGGATGCGCCGTTCGAGTTCAAGGCCGAATACCTGGACGAGCTGCGCGCGCTGGCGGTGGGCCGCATTACCGAGCCGCAGCGCTATTTCCTGATTGCCGCCACCGGCGACGAGGTGCTCGACTGGCGCCAGATGGTGGCGCATTACCCGGGCGCGCGGCAGTGCGTCATCGAAGGCAGCGACCACGGCTTGTCGGACTTCGCCCCATACCTGGAGCCGGTGCTGGAATTCTGCGATGGCGCGGCGCAAGCGCGCCGCGCATGAGCGGCCGCGCCGCTGCGCCCGGCCCGCCTGCAGTCTCATCGTTTTATATACTCCTGCATGTCAATGCTTATTTCGGGCGTAAAATGGTCGTTTTTATAACATACTCCTAATTGTCTTTTATCTTGCCGGCGGCTATGCGAGCGCCGGCCATTTGCGTATATTGAATGCCGTGGGTGCGCGCCGCGTTGCTCGCGCCGCCCGCCGGCTGCTGCGGCTGCGTGCCGCAGACGGCGGCCCAACCACGGAATCACCTGCCGCTTGATCCGGCTCCCCTACTTCAGCCCAACACTTGATGAATTTATTTTTTGAAGAATCCGGCGATTTCAAGGCCGCGCCGTCCTGTCCCAGCAAGGCGAGGCCTACCAGGTCGAAATGCCGTCCGGCAAGCGCATCAAGGTGCGCGCCAAGGACGTGCTGCTGCAGTTCGCGCAGCCGATCGCCGGACCAGATGCTGGCCGCGGCGCAGGCGCTCGCCGCAGGAGATCGATCTCGACTTCCTGTGGGAAGTGGCGGGGCAGGAGGAGTTCGGCTTTGCCGATCTCGGCGCCGAATACTTCGGCCATGCGCCCGCAGCGCACGAGGCGGCCGGCCTGCTTGCTGCGCCTGCACGCGGCGCCGATCTATTTCTACAAGAAGGGCAAGGGGCGCTACAAGGCGGCGCCGGAAGCAGCGCTGAAGGCGGCGCTGGCCGGCATCGAAAAGAAAAAGCAGCAGGCGCTGGTGCAGGCCGAATATGTGCGACGAGCTGAAGGCAGGCGTGCTGCCGGAGCGCGATGCAGCCGCTGGCGCGCCAACTGCTGTTCAAGCCGGACAAGAACAGCATCGAGTACAAGGCGCTGGAAGCCGCCTGCCACGAACTGCAGACCTCGCCGCAGCGCGCTGATGCTGGCCACCGGCGGCATCGCTTCGGCGCAAGGAGCTGCATTTCTCGCGCTTCCTGTTCGAGTATTTCCCGCAAGGGACTGGAGTTCCCGGCGCTGCCGGTGCCGGCCGCGCCAACGCTGCCGCTGGCCGACGTCGCAGGCCTTCTCGATCGACGACGTCACCACCACCGAAATCGACGATGCGTTCTCGGTCGAGCGCCAGGCCGACGGCAAGCTGCGCATCGGCATCCACATCGCCGCGCCGGGCTGGGCATCCGGCGCGACGATGCGCTCGACGCCATCGCGCGCCAGCGCATGTCGACCGTGTACATGCCGGGCGACAAGATCACCATGCTGCCGGACGAGGTGGTCGACGCCTACACCCTGGCCGCCGGCCAGACCTGCCCGGCGCTGTCGCTGTATGCGCTGGTCGATCCGGCCGACTGGTCGGTGCTGGCCACCGAGACCAAAGCCGAGGCGGTGCCGATCGCCAGCAACCTGCGCCACAACGATCTCGACGCGCTGGTGACCGAAGAGGCGCTGCAAAACGGTAGCGGCGACTATCCGCACAAGGACGACCTGGCCCTGCTGTGGCAATGGGCGCGGGTGCTGGAACAGGGCCGCATGGCCAAGCGCGAGAGCTTCGGCCTGCAGGCCGGAGCAGACCAATCGCGTCGATTTCAATTTTACGGTGAGCGACGACGTCGTCACGATCGAGCGCCGCAAGCGCGGCGCGCCGCTCGACAAGATCGTCGCCGAACTGATGATCTTCGCCAACAGCACCTGGGGCAAGCTGCTGCACGAGCATGGCGTGCCCGGCATCTACCGCGCCCAAGGGCGGTGGCGGCGGCTGGGCCGCGCACATGCAGGTGCGCATGGTGACGCACGCGGCGCCGCACCAGGGCCTGGGCGTGGACCAGTACATCTGGAGCACCTCGCCGCTGCGGCGCTATACCGGACCTGGTCAACCAGTGGCAGATCCTGGCCTGCGTCGAGCACGGCGTGACGGCGCCGCTGGCGGCGCCGTTCAAGCCGAAGGATGCCGACCTGTTTGCGATCGTGTCCGCCTTCGACGGCATTTACGGCGGCTACGCCGATTTCCAGGCGACCATGGAGCGCTACTGGTGCCTGCGCTGGCTGGCCCAGGAGCAGGCGCAGCGCGTCGATGCCGTGGTGCTGAAGGAAGAGATCGTGCGCCTGGTCGAAATTCCGCTGGTGATCAAGCTGCCCGGCATGCAGCGAGCTGGCGCGCGGCACCCAGGTGAAGCTGGATCTGCTGCGCTGGGACGAGGTCAGACCTGAACGTCGAAGCGCGCCTGCTCGAGGTGGCGGCCGCGGTGTCCGATGCCGAAATGGAGACGCTGGACGCCGCGCCTCGAGGCGGAAACCGGAATGGAGACCAATCCGGACGGCGCCGCCGAGGCGCAAGCGATGCCGAAACCCGGCATCGAGTCGCAGGCGGACGGCGGCTTGACGTAGAATCGCCTTTTCCTGCAAACACCCTCGCTTGCCGCGCGTGAAACTGATCCCGGAAAACCGCATCCTGGCCCTTGCCATCGCGATTTCGCTGATCGCGCACGGCGCCTTGCTGGCCGTGCGCTTCGCGGCGCCGAACACTGCCCGCAAGCCGTTCGATCCCGGCCTGGAAGTGATCCTGGTCAATGCCAAGCATGACAAGAAGCCGCTGAAGGCCGAGGCGCTGGCGCAGGCCAACCTGGACGGCGGCGGCAATGCCGAGCGCGGGCGCGCCAAATCGCCGCTGCCGGACCGCGCAAGACGGCGGACGGCGACGGCGCCAAGATCGCCCAGCGCCGGGTCGCCGAACTGGAGCAGCAGCAGAAAAAGCTGATGCAAAGCCTGGCCGCCAAATCCGCGGTGACGACGCCGGCCGCCGCCCATGACAAGCCGCAGGACACGCCGCTGCAGCCGAACGGCGCCGATGCCATCGACAGCGCGCAGCAGATCGCGCGGATGGAAGCGGAGCTGGCCAAGAACATCGAGGATTACAACAAGCGGCCGAAAAAGACCCAGATCACCACCAGCACGCGCGAGGTCGGCTACGCCATGTACTACAAGGCGCTGCAGGACCGCATCGAAAAGATCGGCACCCTGAATTTCCCGCAGCAGAACGGCCGCAAGCTGTACGGCGAGCTGGTGCTGTACATCCCGATTTATCAGGACGGCAGCATTTACCATAAGGAAGGCGGGCCGCGGGTCGAGCGTTCGTCCGGCAATCCGGCGCTGGACCAGGCGGCCTTGCGCATCGTCGCGCCGCGCGGCGCCGTTCGGGCGTTTCCCGCCCAACATGCGCTCGGCCGGCAAGGACGACGTCTGGGAAGTCATCACGCGCTTCAACTTCACGCGGGAAGAGGCGCTGAAAGCGGAATTACGAGGTGGGTAATCGATGGAAGCAGAACGTTACGCGGTGATCGGCCAGCCGGTCGCGCACAGCAAATCGCCCGAGATCCATGCGCGCTTCGCGGCGCAGACCGGGCAGCAACTGGTGTACGAGCGCCTGGCGGCGCCGCTGGACGGCTTCGCGCAGACCGTGCATGACTTCATGGCGCAAGGGCGGCCGCGGCGCCAATGTCACGCTGCCGTTCAAGCTGGAAGCGCACGCACCTGGCGACCGTGCTGAGCGCGCGCGCGCAGGCGGCCGGCGCGGTCAATACGCTGAAGTTCGACGGCGACGCCATCTACGGCGACAACACCGACGGCATCGGCCTGGTGACCGACATCGTCGACAACGCCGGCATCGAGCTGGCCGGCAAGCAGCATCCTGCTGCTGGGCGCGGGCGGCGCCGCACGCGGCGTCATCCTGCCCTTGCTGGAGCGGGCGCCGGCGCGGCTGGTGGTGGCGAACCGGACGCCGGCCCGGGCCGATCGAGCTGGCGCGCCGCTTCGAGTCCCAGGGACCGATTGCCGCCCGCGATTTTGCCGGCCTGCACACGCCGTTCGACGTCATCATCAACGCCACTTCGGCCAGCCTGGAGGCCGAGGTGCCGCCGCTGCCGGCTGCCGTATTCCAGCCAGGCACCTTTTCCTACGACATGATGTACGCTGCGCAGCCGACCGTCTTCATGCGGTTCGCGGCGGCCCACGGCGCGCGCGTGCGCGACGGCCTGGGAATGCTGGTGGAGCAGGCGGCCGAATCGTTTTTCCTGTGGCGCGGCGTGCGTCCCGCCACGGCGCCGGTGCTGTCCGAACTGCGCGCGCGGCTGGCAACCCCGGCATGAGCCTGCTGCGCAAAGTGGCGCTGTGGCTGATCCTGCTGCCGGTCATCATCGTGCTGCTGATCCAGCTGTATTTTTTCGTGCAGATCTGGTGGTGGGTCGACCATAACCCGGAATCCACCAGTTTCATGCACCAGCAACTGGCGGTGCTGCGCGAAAAGGACCCGCAGGCCAGGCTGCAGTATCAATGGGTGCCGTACCCGCGCATCTCGAACCACTTGAAGCGCGCCATCATCGCCGCCGAGGATTCCAGCTTCGCCGAGCACCAGGGCGTCGATTGGGACGCATTGGAAAAGGCCTATCAAAAAAACCTCAAGAAAGGCAAGGTGGTGGCCGGCGGTTCGACCATCACGCAGCAGCTGGCGAAGAACCTGTTTCTGTCCGGAAATCGCAGCTATCTGCGCAAAGGGCAGGAGTTCATCATCACCTACATGCTCGAGTTCTGGATGGACAAGGAGCGCATCTTCGAGATTTATCTGAACGTGGTGGAGTGGGGCAACGGCGTGTTCGGCGCCGAGGCCGCGTCCCGCCACTACTACGGGGTATCCGCCGCCAGCCTGAGCGCCAGCCAGGCGGCGCGGCTGGCGGTCATGCTGCCGAAGCCGCGCTTTTACGACAGGAATCGCGGTTCCGCCTATCTGGAGCGGCGCACCGCGCTGATTCTGCGGCGCATGAATGCGGCGGCGCTGCCCTGACTCCCGCGCTCCGCTTGCCTGCGGCCATCGATAAAAGTACACTGGCGCTGTTCTCATTCGTGGAACAGCGCAGCGGCCGGCGCGATTCCGGTTGTCATCGCGCGGTCATCCGTCCCAGCTACGATTTTTAGAGTGCGTTGCTCCAGCGCCGGCGACTCAGCCCATTGCGGGTCGCGCATTGCCGTGTGCGCCAGCCAGATCCCACCCTGAATCTCCGTTCAAGCTGCGGCAGCCGTTTGCCGCACAGTTTGTGCCGGCACGGTGCAACAGGAAAAGCAAATGATTAATGTATTCGTATTGCAAAACGGCCGGCTCAACCAGACCAAGGTCGAGACGCGCGCCGATCTGGAAAACAGCAACCCGATCTGGGTCGACCTGACCGATCCGACCGACGACGAGCGTGCCTGGGTCAAGAGCATCTACGGCGTCACCTTGCCGGGCGAGGACGAGGTCAAGGACATCGAGGCCTCGGCCCGTTATTACGAAGCGGAAAACGGCGACCTGCACCTGCGCACCGACTTCCTGATCGACGAGGACGACGGCCCGACGCGCGATCGTCGACGGTCGCCTTCATCCTGGCGCGCAACATGCTGTTCTCGATGCACAGCGACGACTTGCCGGTGTTCCGGCTGGTGCGCATGCGCGCGCGCTCGCGCCCCGGCTCGATCACCGATTACAAGGATGTGCTGCTCGACCTGTATGCCACCGATGCCGAGTATTCGGCCGATGCGCTGGAAGGGATCTACCAGAACCTGGAAGGCGTCAGCGGCAGCGTGCTGCAGAAGGAACTGACCGACCACGACGCCGCCAGCGTGCTGAATGCGATCGCCCAGGAGGAAGACTTGAACGGCCGCATCCGCCGCAACATGATGGATACGCGGCGCGCGGTCAGCTTCCTGATGCGCGAGCGCCTGCTGAACCCCGAGCAGTTCGAGGATGCGCGCCAGATCCTGCGCGACATCGAATCGCTGGACGGCCACACGGCGTTCCTGTTCGACAAGATCAACTTCCTGATGGATGCCACGGTCGGCTTCATCAACATCAACCAGAACAAGATCATCAAGATCTTCTCGGTGGCCTCGGTGGCCTTCCTGCCGCCGACCCTGATCGCCAGCATCTACGGCATGAACTTCAAGTTCATGCCCGAATTCGACTGGGAGCTTCGGCTATCCGCTGGCGCTCGTGCTGATGGTGGCGTCGGCGCTGACGCCGTTCTGGTATTTCCGGCGCCGCGGCTGGCTGAAGAACTAGGCCGGCCGCCGGGTCGTTTCCAGGAGGGCGGCCGCCCTGGCGGCTGAGCTGAAATTTTTTCATGCCCGGCGCAAAAAGCATTCAGCCGGAAATGCCGGCAATTCCGCCTGCGCCGCCGCCGCTTTCGCTACACTTGAGCGATGCGCCGGCTGCAGCCTTCCGCTGTGGCGGCCGGCGCGCATTTTCCGCAATCGACCGAAGTGGAGTGATGCCACGATGAACCTGCCTTCCGAACCGCCGTTTCCCGCCAGCCGCCAGCGTGAAGTGGTCGCCGCGCTGCGCGCGGTGCTGCCGGCGCACTGCGTGCTGTTCGACGAGGAAGACACCCGGCCCTACGAGTGCGACGGCCTGGCCGCCTACCGCCAGCTGCCGATGGTGGTGGCGCTGCCGGAAAACGAAGCGCAGGTGCTGGCGATCCTGAATGCCTGCCGCGCGCTGAAGGTGCCGATCGTGCCGCGCGGCGCCGGCACCGGCCTGTCCGGCGGCGCCATGCCGATCGCCGATGGCGTGGTGCTGTCGACCGCGCAAGCTTCAACCGCATCGTCAAGCTCGATCCGCACGCGCGCACCGCCGTGGTGCAGCCGGGCGTGCGCAACCTGGCGATTTCCGAAGCGGCCGCGCCGCACGGCCTGTATTACGCGCCCGATCCGTCGTCGCAGATCGCCTGCACCATCGGCGGCAACGTCGCCGAGAATTCGGGCGGCGTGCATTGCCTGAAGTACGGCCTGACCGTGCACAACGTGCTGCGCGTGCGCGTGGTCACGATCGACGGCGAGATCGTCGAACTCGGCGGCGAGCGCGCTCGACGCGCCCGGGCTCGACCTGCTGGCGGTGTTCATCGGCTCCGAAGGCATGCTCGGCATCGTCACCGAAGTCACGGTCAAGCTGATGCCGAAGCCGCAGACGGCGCGCGTGATCATGGCCTCGTTCGACGACGTCGTGAAGGGCGGCGACGCGGTGGCCGGCGTGATCGCCGCCGGCATCATCCCGGCCGGGCTGGAAATGATGGACCGCACCAGTCGTCGCGCATGGTCGAACCATTCGTGCAAGGCCGGCTACGACCCCGACGCCGCCGCGATCCTGCTGTGCGAATCGGACGGCACGCGCGGAGGAAGTCGCCGAGGAAATCGCCCGCATGAGCGCGGTGCTGCCGCGCAGCCGGCGCCACCCGCATCGCGGTGTCGCAGATCGGAGGCCGAGCGGCTGCGCTTCTGGTCCGGCCGCAAGAACGCCTTCCCGGCCGCCGGCCGCATCTCGCCCGATTACTACTGCATGGACGGCACCATTCCGCGCAAGCAGCCTGGCGCAGGTGCTGCTCGGCATCGAGGCGATGGAAGCCAAGTACGGCCTGCGCTGCGCCAACGTGTTCCATGCCGGCGACGGCAACCTGCATCCGCTGATCCTGTTCGACGCCAACCAGCCGGGCGAATTCGAGCGCGCCGAGGCGTTCGGCGCCGACATCCTCGAGCTGTGCGTCGAAGTCGGCGGCACCATCACCGGCGAGCACGGCGTCGGCATCGAGAAGATCAATTCGATGTGCGTGCAGTTTTCGCCGCAGGAGCGCGACGCGTTCTTCGCGCGTCAAGCGCGCCTTCGATCCGGCCGTCCTGCTCAACCCGGACAAGGCGATCCCGACGCTGCGCGCGCTGCGCCGAGTACGGCAAGATGCACGTGCGGCGCGGGGCATTGCCGTTCGCCGAACTGCCGCGCTTTTGAAAGCAGACCCATGGAACAGGCATTACAGGAATTTCGCGAGCGCATCCTGCGCGCCACGGCCGAGCGCCAGCCGCTGCGCATCCGCGGCGGCGGCAGCAAGGACTGGTACGGCCAGCGCGCTGCGACGGCGACGTCCTCGACACGCGCGCCTATCGCGGCATCGTCGACTACGAGCCGACCGAGCTGGTGATCACCGCGCGCTGCGGCACGCCGCTGGCCGAGATCGAAGCGGCGCTGGCGCGAGCAGCAACCAGATGCTGGCGTTCGAGCCGCCGCACTTCGGCGCCAGGCGCGACCATCGGCGGCTGCGTCGCGGCCGGCTTGTCCGGCCCGCGCCGCGCCAGCGGCCGGCGCGGTGCGCGACTTCGTGCTGGGCGCGGTGCTGATGGACGGCAAGGGCGAAGTGCTGCATTTCGGCGGCCAGGTGATGAAGAACGTCGCCGGCTACGACGTCTCGCGCCTGTTGGCCGGTTCGCTCGGCACGCTCGGCCTGATCCTGGAAGTGTCGCTCAAGGTGTTGCCGCAACCGGCGCAGCGCGCCACGCTGCGCTTCGAGATGGACGAGGCGCGCGGCGCTGCAGCAGCTGAACGAATGGGGCGGCCAGCCGTTGCCGATCTCCGCCAGCGCCTGGCGCGACGGCCTGCTGACGCTCCGGCTCGCAGGCGCGGCGGCGGCGGTCGGCAGCGCGCACGCCAAACTGGGCGGCGAAGCCGTGCCGCCGGCGCAGGCCGATGCTTACTGGAACGGCTTGCGCGAACAGAGCGATGCGTTTTTCGCCGATCCGCAGGCACTTTGGCGGCTGTCGCTGCCGTCGACCGCGCGCGCCGCTGGCCTTGCCCGGCGCGCAGCTGATCGAATGGGGCGGCGCGCAGCGCTGGCTGCGATCGCCGACAGCCGACGCGGCAGACGCGCATGCGCATGCGGCCGCGAAGCGGCCGGCGGCCATGCCACGCTGTTCCGCGCCGGCGCGCGACAAGCGCAGCGCCGGCGTGTTCCAGCCGCTGGCGCCGGCGCTGGCGGCGATTCACCGCCGGCTGAAAGCGGGCTTCGACCCGGCCGGCATCTTCAATCCCGGCCGCATGTATCCGGACTTCTGAGCACAGCGCCATGCAAACCAATCTGGCCGATTTCATCAAGCAGCACGCCCGAGGGCGAGGAAGCCGACGCCATCCTGCGCAAATGCGTGCATTGCGGCTTCTGCACCGCGACCTGCCCGACCTACCAGTTGCTCGGCGACGAACTGGACGGCCCGCGCGGCCGCATCTACCTGATGAAGCAGGTGCTGGAAGGCAAGCCGGCCACGCGCCAGCACGCAGCTGCACCTGGACCGCTGCCTGACCTGCCGCAATTGCGAAACCACCTGTCCGTCCGGCGTGCAATACGGCCGCCTGGTCGATATCGGCCGCAAGGTGGTGGAAGAGCAGGTGCCGCGCCCGCTGGCGCAACGCGCTGGCGCGCACCGCGCTGAAGGAAGCTGCTGCCGCGCAACTGGCTGTTTACGCCGGCCATGAAAGCCGGGCAGCTGCTGCGGCCGCTTGCTGCCGCCGGCCTTGCGCGACAAGGTGCCGGCGGCGCGGCCGGCCGGCGCCTGGCCGACGCGCGACGCATGCGCGCAAGATGCTGCTGCTCGACGGCTGCGTGCAGCCGGCGATGGCGCCCAACATCAACGCCGCCACCGCGCGCGTGTTCGACGCGCTCGGCGTGCAGCTGATCGTGGCGCCCAAGGCCGGCTGCTGCGGCGCGATCCGCTATCACCTGAACGACCAGGACGGCGGCCTCGACGACATGCGGCGCAACATCGACGCCTGGTGGCCGTATGTCGAAGCGGCGCGTCGAGGCGATCGTGATGACCGCGTCCGGCTGCGGCGTCGACGGTCAAGGAATACGGCCACCTGCTGGCGCACGATCCGGCCTACGCCGAAAAAGCCGCGCGCATCTCGGCGCTGACCAGGACCTGAGCGAAATCTTGCCGGCGTTCGAGGCGCAGCTGCTGCAGAAACTGAACGGCAGGATCGAGCAGCCGCGTCGCCTGGCATCCGCCCTGCACCTTGCAGCACGGCCAGCAGATTCGCGGCAAGGTGGAGGGCATGCTGCGCGCCGCCGGCGTCGATGTGCAGCTGTGCGCCGACAGCCATCTGTGCTGCGGCTCGGCCGGCACCTATTCGGTGCTGCAGCCGGAGTTGTCGTATCAGCTGCGCGACGACAAGCTGACCAAGCTGCAGGCGACCGCGGCCGGAGATGATCGTCTCGGCCAATATCGGCTGCCTGACGCATTTGCAGTCCGGCACCGAGACGCCGGTCACGCACTGGATCGAACTGATCGACAGCGCGCTGGCGCCCGCCTGAACCTTGCCTGCAGTTACCGCTCCAACGCTAGCCGGTAACCACACCAAGCTAGGGCAATGACCAGCGCCTCCTCCACGGCCGCCTCCCTGATCTGCACCATCGGCCATTCGACGCGGCCGCTGGCGGAATTCATCGGCCTGCTGCAAGCGAACGAGGTGACGCGTGTGCTCGACGTGCGCAGCGTGCCGCGTTCGCGCCACAATCCGCAGTACAACCTGGATGCATTGCCGGCGGCGCTGCAGGCGGCCGGCATCGGCTACAGCCATCTGGCGGGACTGGGCGGCCTGCGCCACGCGCGGCCGGATTCGGTCAACACCGGCTGGCACAACCTGTCGTTTCGCGGCTATGCCGATTACATGCAGAGCGCCGCCTTCGCCGGCTACTTGCAAGAGGCGATCGCCTTGGCGGCGCGCGAGCGTTGCGTGCTGATGTGCGCGGAAGCGGTGCCGTGGCGCTGCCATCGCTCGCTGATCGCCGATGCGCTGCTGCTGCGCGGCCTCCAGGTGGAAGACATCATCGGCCCGCACGGGCGCAAGCCGCACCGGCTGACGCCGTGGGCGCGGGTGGATGGACTGGATATCTGCTATCCGCCGCCGGCCGGCGAGACGCGGGACGAGAGCGGCTAGCGGCCGGCGATGCCCGCATGTCGGCACCAGCACAAGTTGTGAATCAGGGGGTATATTGTAAAAAATGCCATTATTCGCCCGAGCCAGACGTGCCATGACGGGAGTATATGGATTGTCCCCCTCAGAGCCGCGGCACGCGCCCGGGCATGGCGCGGCGTTTACTCCGCCAGCAATTTTTCGATATCGCCGATCAGCTCTGCCGGCTTGGTCGCCGGCGCATAGCGCTTGAACACGCTGCCGTCCTTCTTCACCAGGAACTTGGTGAAATTCCACTTGATGGCCTGGGTGCCCAGCACGCCCGGCGCTGCGCTCTTCAGGTGCCGGAACAGCGGATCGGCGGCGTCGCCATTGACGTCGATCTTGGCGAACAGCGGGAAAGTCACGCCGTAATTCTTTTCGCAGAAGGCGCCGATTTCCTCGGCGCCGCCCGGTTCCTGGCCGCCGAACTGGTTGCACGGGAAACCCAGCACTTCCACGCCCTTGTCGCGGAATTGTTCATAGATCGCTTCCAGCCCCTTGTACTGCGGCGTGAAGCCGCATTCGCTGGCGGTGTTGACGATCAGCAGCACCTTGCCGCGATACTGCGCCAGATCGACCGGCGCGCCGGCCAGGCTGTTCGGCTTGAAGTCATAGATGTTGATGGCGTTCATACGATCCCCAGATGGTGAGTGCCGGCGGTGAGGTCGCGCTCCTGCGCATCCTTGCTGTGCAGCTTGATCGCCAGGCGCAGGTCGTTGACCGAATCGGCGTTGCGCAAGCGCGTCTTCGTACGAAATCTTGTCGGCTTCGTACAGGTCGAACAGCGCCTGGTCGAAGGTCTGCATGCCGAGCTCGCGCGACTTCTTCATGATTTCCTTGATCTCGTGCACCTCGCCCTTGAAGATCAGGTCGGAAATCAGCGGCGAGTTCAGCATGATCTCGATCGCCACGCAGCGCCCCTTGGTGTCGCGCAAGGGCATCAGCCGCTGCGAAATCATCCCTTTCAGGTTGAGCGACAAGTCCATCAGCAGCTGCGCGCGCCGTTCTTCCGGGAAGAAGTTGATGATGCGGTCCAGCGCCTGGTTGGCGCTGTTGGCGTGCAGCGTGGCCAGGCACAGGTGGCCGGTTTCGGCGAAGGCGATCGCGTAGTCCATGGTTTCGCGGTCGCGGATTTCGCCGATCTGGATCACGTCCGGCGCCTGGCGCAGCGAATTCTTCAGCGCCGCGCCCCAGCCTTCGGTGTCGACGCCGACTTCGCGCTGGGTGACGATGCAGTTCGGTGCGGATGGACGTATTCGACCGGGTCTTCGATCGTGATGATGTGGCCGTAGCTGTTTTCATTGCGGTAGCCGACCATCGCCGCCAGCGTGGTCGATTTGCCGGAGCCGGTGGCGCCGACCATGATCACCAGGCCGCGCTTGGTCATCACCACTTCTTTCAAGCGTGTCGGGCAGGCCGAGGTCTTCGAATTTCGGGATGGCGGTGGTGATGGTGCGCAGCACCATGCCGACGTGGCCCTGCTGCACGAAGGCCGAAACGCGGAAGCGCCCGAGGCCCGCCGGGCTGATCGCGAAGTTGCATTCCTTGTTGGCCTCGAACTCGCCGGCCTGCTTGTCGTTCATGATGGCGCGCGCCAGTTCCACCGTGTGGGTCGGCGTCAGCGGCTGGTTCGACACCGGCGTCATCTTGCCGTCGATCTTGAAGGCGGGCGGAAAATCGGCGGTGATGAACAGGTCCGAACCGTTCTTGCTGAGCATCAGCCGCAGCAGGTCGTGCATGAATTTGCTTGCCTGGTCGCGTTCCATGTGTTCCGCGATTCGCAGAGTAGTCTCATCTTGCGCCGCTGGATTCGACCGAAGGCGTTCGATCAGCCGGGGAAGTTTTCCGGCGTCTTGGCGGCAGCGCGCGCGGCGCCGAGCGAGATCACATTGCGCCGCACCAGGTCGGTCAGGTTGCTGTCGAGCGTCTGCATGCCGACGTTGCTGCCGGTCTGGATCGCCGAGTACATCTGCGCGATCTTGGCTTCGCGGATCAGGTTGCGGATCGCCGGCGTGCCGATCATGATCTCATGCGCCGCCACGCGGCCCGCGCCGTCCTTGGTCTTCAGCAGCGTCTGCGAGATCACCGCCTGCAGCGATTCCGACAGCATCGCGCGCACCATTTCCTTTTCGTCGCCGGGGAAGACGTCGACGATACGGTCGATGGTCTTGGCCGCCGACGAGGTGTGCAGCGTGCCGAACACCAGGTGGCCGGTTTCCGCCGCCGACAGCGCCAGGCGGATGGTTTCCAGGTCGCGCAATTCGCCCACCAGGACCACGTCCGGGTCTTCGCGCAGCGCCGAGCGCAGCGCATTGTTGAACGAATGCGTGTGCGGCCCGACTTCGCGCTGGTTGATCAGGCATTTCTTCGACTCGTGCACGAATTCGATCGGGTCTTCGATGGTGAGGATGTGCGCGTATTCGTTTTCGTTGAGGTGGTTGACCATCGCCGCCAGCGTGGTCGACTTGCCGGAGCCGGTCGGCCCGGTCACCAGCACCAGGCCGCGCGGCTTCAAGGCCAGGTCGGCGAAGATCTTCGGCGCGTTCAACTGTTCCAGGCTCAGGATCTTCGACGGAATCGTGCGCATCACCGCCGCCGCGCCGCGATCCTGGTTGAAGGCGTTGACGCGGAAGCGCGCCAGGCCCGGAATCGCAAACGAGAAGTCGCATTCCAGGTGTTCTTCGTAGGCCTTGCGCTGGCCGTCGTTCATGATGTCGTAGATCATGCCGTGCACATCCTTGTGCTCCAGCGGCGGCAGATTGATGCGGCGCACGTCGCCATGCACGCGGATCATCGGCGGCAGGCCGGACGACAGGTGCAGGTCGGACGCGTTGTTCTTGACCGAGAAAGCGAGTAGTTCTGAAATGTCCATTTATAATCCTGGGGCCTGCTAAGAAATGGGGGAGCGCACACCGGCACCTGGAAGTGCCGGTGATTTTGTTTCCGGTCGGCAGTGCCAAAAGTGAATTGATTATGTCCTCAATTTCCAAAAGTTGCAAGCCGTGCGTGCCGAGATCGCCGACGCCGCCGCGGCGGCGGGGCGCGACCCGGGCGCGATCGCGTTGCTGGCGGTCTCCAAGACCTTCGGCGCCGACGCGGTGCTGGAAGCGGTGCGCGCCGGACAACGCGCTTTCGGCGAAAACTATCTGCAGGAAGCGCTCGCCAAGATGGCGGCGGTGGGCGCCGCGCTTCCCGATGCGCCGCTGGAATGGCATTTCATCGGTCCGATCCAAAGCAACAAGACGCGGCCGTCGCCAGCCATTTCGACTGGGTGCATTCGGTCGAGCGGGCAAAAATCGCCGCAGCGCCTGTCGGAGCAGCGGCCCGCCCATCTGCCGCCGCTGAACGTCTGCCTGCAGGTGAATCTGGGCGCCGAAGCCACGCAAGAGCGGCGTCGCGCCGGCGCAGCTGCCGGCGCTGGCGCGGGCGATCGCGCCGCTGCCGAATCTGCGCCTGCGCGGCTTGATGGCGATCCCCGAGCCGGCTGTCGGCTTGGAGCAGCAGCGCGCCGCCTTCCGGCGCCTGCGCCAATTATCCGAACAGTTGCGCGAAGACGGATTGCGGCTCGATACGCTGTCGATGGGCATGTCGGCCGACTTGAAGGCGGCGGTCATGGAAGGCGCCACCATCGTGCGCATCGGCAGCGCTATTTTTGGAGCAAGGGAATATGCAAACTGACATGAGAATCGGCTTCATCGGCGGCGGCAACATGGCCAGCGCCCTGATCGGCGGCCTGGCCGGCCGCCTGACGGCGGGCGAACGGATCCACGTGGTGGATGTCAACGCCGCGGCCCTGCAAACGCTGGAACAGCAGTTCGGCGTCGGCACGGCGCCGCGGATCGACGCCGCGCTTGCCGCCTGCGACGTGATCGTGCTGGCGGTCAAGCCGCAGCAGATGAAGGCGGTTGCCGCCGAGTTGCGGCCGCATCTCGGCAGCCAGCTGGTGCTGTCGATCGCGGCCGGCATCCGCGCCGCCGACCTGTCGCGCTGGCTCGGCGGCCATGACGCGATCGTGCGCTGCATGCCGAACACGCCGGCGCTGATCGGCCAGGGGATTACCGGCATGGTCGCCACCGCCGGCGTTTCCGGCGAACAGCGCGCGGCGGCCGACGCCATCATGCGCGCGGTCGGCGCCACCGTCTGGCTCGACGATGAAAGCCTGATCGATGCCGTGACCGCGGTGTCGGGCAGCGGTCCGGCCTACGTATTTTATTTTCTGGAGGCGATGCAGCAGGCGGCGCTGGAACTGGGCCTGAGCCAGGAGCAGGGCACTGCGCTGGCGATCGCCACCTTCGGCGGCGCCGCGCAACTGGCGGCGCAATCGCCGGAACCGCTGTCGGTATTGCGCGAACGCGTGACCTCCAAAGGCGGCACCACCCATGCGGCGCTGACCAGCATGGCCGCCAGCGACGTCAAAGGCGCTATCGTTGCCGCAGTCAAGGCGGCAGCGGCGCGCAGCCGGGAATTGGGCGAAGAGTTCGGACGCGACTAGCCGTATCTCGGAAGGCGCGCCGGTAAGCGCTTGCCGGCGCTAGTGCCGCCGACGCGCCGCCAGCAGGGTGCTCAGCACCGGCGCCGCCAGCCGCCAGCCGCGCGATACCGCGAGCGCGGTTTGCATGAGCGGCCGCAGGCGGCGCTGCGGCTTCAGCAGCAGCAATCCGCCCGCCAGCGCCAGCATCAGGCCGGGCGCGTTGCGCACCCGATTCAGCACGCGCATGCCGGCATCGAGCGATTCCAGCGAATGCATCAAGCGGATTTTCTGTATCGCCATGGCCTCGCGCTGCAGGGCGCAGCGCGCGACCAGCTGCTCCCGGCGCTGTGAAAGTAATTTCAGATGCGTGCTCATCGCAGATTTTTCCGTCGGACTTAAGGCAGCGGCGAATTGAGGGTTTCGACATCCTTCGCCATTTCCGCCAGCGTGTGCGCCAGCAGCCGTGATTTCTTGCGGTAGCTGCTGCGCACTCCCAGCACGATGGCAATCGCCGCCAGCGTGAAGAAGGCGATCATGCCCACCAATACCGGTATCCGGTGCGTATCCCAATAGATCGCGACGATCAGCAGGATGGCCAGCAGCACGGCAATGCCGAGACAGCCCATGGCGGCCAGCGACAGCAGCAGATAGAAAAAGTAGCGCAGCGATTCTTCTTCCAGTTCTACCGTCAGCAATTCCACCCGCGTTTGCAGAGTGGCGATAAAAGTGGCAAGCAGCCGGGTCGCTGAATCGAAAATGGCCATGAGTTATTTCCGTCCTATCAAGAGGCCAACCAGCAGGCCGGCACATAAGCCGGTGCCTACCGCTTGCCATGGATGGTCTTCGACGAATTGATCCATGGCGTGCAACGCATTCTTGCCGGAGGAGGTGACGCGCTGTTCCAGCCGTCCCAATTCCGCCTTGGCGTTTCTCAGCTTGCGCTCGAATTGCGCAATCGCCGTTTTATAGCCGCGCTCGCCTTGCTGCTCGGTGTCGCTCAACAGTTGTTCCGCGTCCGCGATGACCGCTCGCAGGTCGTTCAGCAATTTTTCTCTGGCGTCGATGGCTTGCTGCGTCATGCTCATAAGCGCTCCCGGAAAAAGATGGATGGAAATAAGTTGGACAAGGTTCAATAATTGTCGGCCCGAATGTGACTCTTGTCAAAAACGAATCTCATGTTGCCGAGCGCAAACCATAGTCGAGCGCGATGCCGGCGAACAATGCGGCGCCGAGCCAGTTGTTATGGCGAAATGCAGCGAAACAAGCCATGCGTTCGCGTCCGCGAATCAGGCGGTAGTGATACAGCGCGCAGGCCGCCGCCAGTGCGATGCCGGCAATGAACCAGCCGCGCAGGCCGTACTGCCAGCCGACCAGGAATACGATGGCAAAGCTCAGACCGTAGCACAACATCACCATTGCCACATCGTAACGCCCGAAAGTGATGGCCGACGAACGCACGCCGATCTTCAAATCGTCGTCGCGATCCACCATCGCGTATTCGGTATCGTAGGCTATGGCCCAGAATATGTTGGCAAGCAACAGCAGCCAGGCCGCCGCCGGCACCGTGCCGGTCACGGCGGCAAACGCCATCGGAATGCCGAAACCGAATGCAATCCCGAGATAAGCCTGGGGAATCGCGAAGAAGCGTTTGAAATACGGATAGCTGGCGGCAATCAGCACCGCACACACCGATAGCTGTTTGGTCAGCGTGTTGAGCGGCAGGATCAGCGCCAGTGCCAGCAGCGCCAGCAGCGCCGCCACCAGCACTGCTTCCCAGGCGGCGATCTTGCCGGAGGTCAACGGCCGTTCGGCGGTGCGCTTGACGTGCTTATCGACGGCGCGATCGGCGTAATCGTTGATCGCGCAACCGGCCGAGCGCATCAGCACGGTGCCCAGCGTAAAAATCGCCACCAGTTGCCAGTCCGGCCTGCCGTTCGAAGCGAACCACAGCGCGGCCAGCGTCGGCCATAGCAACAGCAGGATGCCGATTGGCTTGTCCAGCCGCACCAGCCGGATGTAAAGTTGCAGTCGATTCATCAGGTCGGTTATATTGCGTTGCAAAAGCGAATTATAAGCGCCGCTTGTTCAGCCCGAATTATCGTAATGCGGCTGAAACATGGTTTGGCTACCATCAAGTTTTCGGGAGGAGTCATGCAAATCAATTGGAAACCCCTGGCCGTTGCCGGCCTGCTTGCAAGCGTCGCCGCATCCGCACATGCCGTGACTGAAATCGCCTGGTGGCATTCGATGACCGGCGCGCTCGGCGATCGCGTGGCCGGCCTGGCCGACCAGTTCAACAAGAGCCAGTCGGAATACAAGGTCAACGCCGTCTTCAAGGGCAACTATGACGAAGCGATGGCGGCGGCGATCGCCGCCTACCGCGCCGGCAATGCGCCCAACATCCTGCAGGTGTTCGAAGTCGGCACCGCGACCATGATGTATTCGAAAGGGGCGATCAAGCCGGTCTCCGACGTGATGAAAGCGGCCGGCGAAAAATTCGATCCGGCGGCCTATGTACCGGCGGTGGCCGGCTACTACACCTCGCCCAAGGGCGACATGGTGTCGTTCCCGTTCAACAGCTCCACCACCGTGTTCTATTACAACAAGGATATGTTCGCCAAGGCCGGCCTCGATCCCGAAGTGGCGCCGAAGACCTGGCCCGAGCTGGTCACCGTCGCCGCCAAGCTGAAGGCGAACGGTGAAAAATGCGCCTATACCACCGGCTGGCAATCGTGGGTGCATCTGGAGAGCTTTTCGGCCTGGCATAACGTCGAATTCGCTTCCAAGAACAACGGCTTCGGCGGTCTCGACGCCCGGCTGAAATTCAACAGCCCCTTGCATGTGCGCCACATCGAGAACCTGGCGAACTGGGCCAAGCAAGGGTATTTCACCTATCCCGGCCGCAAGACCGAAGGCGAGGCGAAATTCTATTCCGGCGAATGCGGCATGCTGACCAGCTCTTCGGCGGCCTATGCCAACATCGCCAAAAACGCCAAATTCAAGTTTGCCGTGGCGACGCTGCCTTATTACAGCGACGTGGCCGGCGCGCCGCAGAACACGATCATCGGCGGCGCCTCGCTGTGGGCCATGAGCGGCAAGAAGACCGACGAATACAAGGCGGTCGCCAAGTTCTTCAAGTTCCTGTCGCAGCCGGAAGTGCAGGCCAAGTGGCACCAGGAAACCGGCTATCTGCCGATCACCAAGGCTGCCTACGAGCTGACCAAGCAATCCGGCTTCTATGAAAAGAGCCCCGGCACCGACGTTTCGGTACAGCAGATGATCGTCAAGACCACCGCCAAGTCGCGCGGCATCCGGCTCGGCAATTTCCCGCAGATCCGCACCGTGATCGACGAGGAGCTGGAGAACGTCTGGACCGGCAAGAAGGGCGCCAAGGAGGCGCTCGACAACGCGGTCAAGCGCGGCGACGAAATGCTGGTGCGCTTCGAGAAAACCAACAAGTAACCGCATCTGATTGGTCATCGGCAACGGCCGCGGCGCTGAATTGGCGCCGCGGCCGGCCTGCCTTGAACCGCCCACACCTTCATGGAAAAACGCGCCCGCTTCAAATCCGCCTGGCTGCCCTATGCCCTGGTGGCGCCGCAAATCGTGGTCACGCTGCTGTTCTTTTTCTGGCCGGCGACGCAGGCGCTGTATCAGTCGGTGCTGCTGCAGGATTCGTTCGGGGTGTCGTCACAATTCGTCGGCCTTGAAAACTTCCGCACGCTGCTAGGCGAGGAAACCTATCTGCAGTCGTTCAAGACCACCGCATTGTTTTCGGTGCTGGTGGCCTTCCTGGGCCTGGCCTTGTCGCTGCTGCTGGCGGCATTTGCCGACCGCGTGGTGCGCGGCTCGGCTTTCTACCGCACCTTCCTGATCTGGCCGTATGCGGTGGCGCCGGTGGTGGTCGGCGTGCTGTGGATGTTCATGCTGAGCCCGACGCTGGGTATCATCGCCCATGCGCTGCGCGCGTTCGGTATCGAATGGAACCATATCCTCAATCCGAATCATGCGATGCTGCTGATCGTGATCGCCGCGGTGTGGAAGCAGATCAGCTACAACTTCCTGTTCTTCCTGGCCGGCCTGCAATCGATTCCGAAGTCGCTGATCGAAGCGGCGGCGATCGACGGCGCCGGTCCGGTGCGGCGCTTTTTCACGATCATTTTCCCGCTGCTGTCGCCGACCACGTTTTTCCTGCTGGTGGTCAACGTGGTGTACGCCTTTTTCGACACCTTCGCCATCATCGAGGCGACCACGCAAGGCGGGCCGGGCAAGGATACCGAGATCCTGGTGTACAAGGTGTTCCAGGACGGCTTCAAGGGCGGCGACCTGGGCAGTTCCGCGGCGCAGTCGGTGATCCTGATGACGATCGTCATCGTGCTGACCGTGGCGCAGTTCCGCTACGTCGAAAAGAAGGTGCAATATTCATGAGATTTCCTCCAGAGAGAGTGCGCAACGGTTCCAGCGTCCGCCATTCTCACGCCGGCTTGTCTCGCTGTCGCGGCAACGCCGGGAAATGAGCGCGCCGGAACATGATCGAACGGCGCCCCTTTCTCGACTTCCTCAGCCACCTGGTGTTGATCCTCGGCGTGCTGATCGTCGCCTTCCCGCTCTATATCGCGCTGGTGGCCAGTACGCAGACCGCCGAACAGGCGGCATCGGCGCCGATGTCGCTGCTGCCGGGCAACCAGTTCCTGGAAAATTATGCGGCGGTGATCTCGCAAGGGCGCCTCCGGCAACATCGCGATGCCGCCGGTCGGACGCATGATGTGGATCAGCCTGGTGTCGGCGCTGATCATCGCGGTCGGCAAGATCGCCATCTCGATGCTGTCGGCGTTCGCCTTCGTGTATTTCCGCTTTCGCGGACGTTCGCTGTTTTTCTGGATGATCTTCATGACGCTGATGCTGCCGGTCGAGGTGCGCATCACGCCGACCTATCAGGTGGTGTCCGACCTGGGCATGCTGAACAGCTACGCCGGCCTCACCATTCCGCTGATCGCCTCGGCCACCGCCACCTTCCTGTTCCGCCAGTTCTTCCTGACCATGCCCGACGAGCTGACCGAGGCGGCGCGCATCGACGGCGCCGGGCCGCTGCGCTTTTTCAAGGACATCCTGTGGCCGCTGTCGCGCACCAACATCCTGGCGCTGTTCGTGATCATGTTCATCTACGGCTGGAACCAGTACCTGTGGCCGCTCCTGGTGGCGAATGAGCAGAACATGTACCCGATCGGCATCGGCATCAAGTCGATGATCACCGGCGGCGACGCGGCGGTCGAATGGAACATGGTGATGGCGACCCTGGTGCTGGCGATGCTGCCGCCGGGGCTGGTGGTGGTGCTCATGCAGAAGTGGTTCATCAAGGGCCTGGTCGATTCCGAGAAATGACGGCAATCTCCAAGCAGCGTGCTGCGCTTGGAAACAGGGCCGCCATCCCGCGCAGGCGGGGGTCCAGTGGCGTGAAGTAAAAAAACCGATATCCGGGCGCTGGCGCGGCCGGAAACAGAAACCTATGGCAAGAGTCCAGCTAAACAATCTCAACAAGACCTACGGCCAGGGGCCGAAAGCGGTCGATGTGATCCATGGCATCACGGCCGACATCGCCGATGGCGAATTCGTGGTGATGGTGGGACCGTCGGGTTGCGGCAAATCGACGCTGCTGCGCATGGTGGCCGGACTGGAAGAAATCACCGGCGGCGAGATCCTGATCGGCGAGCGCGTGGTCAACCGGCTGGAGCCGAAGGAGCGCGACATCGCCATGGTGTTCCAGAACTACGCGCTGTACCCGCACATGAGCGTCTACGACAACATGGCCTACGGCTTGCGCATCCGCCATCTGCCGAAGGCCGAGATCGAGGTGCGCGTGCAAAAGGCGGCCACCATCCTGGAGCTCGGCGCGCTGCTGCAGCGCACGCCGCGCCAGTTGTCGGGCGGCCAGCGCCAGCGCGTCGCCATGGGCCGCGCCATCGTGCGCGAACCGGCGGTGTTCCTGTTCGACGAGCCGCTGTCCAACCTCGACGCCAAGCTGCGCGTGCAGATGCGGCTCGAGCTGCAGAAGCTGCACCGCACGCTCGGCACCACCAGCCTGTACGTGACGCACGACCAGGTCGAGGCGATGACGCTGGGCCAGCGCCTGATCGTGATGAACGGCGGCCGCGCCGAGCAGATCGGCACGCCGGCCGAAGTCTACGGGCGGCCGGCGAGCATGTTCGTCGCCGCCTTTATCGGCTCGCCGCCGATGAATTTGCTGCGCGGCCGGGTCAGCGCCGACGCTACCCAGTTCGAGCTGGGCGAGCAGGTGGCGGTGGCCTTGCCGGACGCCCAGCGCGCAACTGGCCGGCCGCGAATGCGTGCTCGGCGTGCGGCCCGAGCACCTGGTGCCGGGGCGGCCGGGATTGGCGATGACGGTGGAAATGGTGGAGGTGCTGGGCGCCGACCTGCTGGTGCATGGACGGCTGGGCCAGCAGGCGCTGGTGCTGCGCGCGCCGGCCACCACCACGGTGGCGGCCGGCGATTGCATCAGCGCCGGCTTCGACGCCGCCGCGCTGCACTGGTTCGACCCAGCAGACCACGCTGCGGCTGGAGTGAACCTCGGCGCGCGCGGATGACGGCGCGCGCCGCCGCGTCTTTTACACTTCCTCGATCGCCGATTCGTGCAGCATGGTCACGCCGCGCAAGCCGCAGTCGAGCACCGCGCGGTGCACCGCCTCGATCGCGCCGACGCGGGTGAAGCTCTTGCGATAGGCGATCACCACCCGGCGCGACGGCAGCGGCGGCGCAAACGGCACGTAGCGCAGCATGCCGTCCTTGGCTTCCATGTCGGGCACCGACGCCAGCGGCAGCACCGTGATGCCGATGCCGGAGGCGACCATATGGCGGATGGTTTCCAGCGACGAGCCTTCGAAGGTGCGCGCGATGCCGTCGCCGGCGGTCGAAAAGCGCGACATTTCCGGGCACACTTCCAGCACCTGGTCGCGGAAGCAATGGCCGGTGCCCAGCAGCAGCATGGTTTCCGATTTCAGCTCATGCGGCGCTGATTTCGCTGCGATTGGCCCACGGGTGATGCTTGGGCAGGGCCACCACGAACGGCTCGTCGTACAGCGGCTGCAGCATCAGGCCCTGGTCGGGAAAGGGCAGCGCCATGATGGCGGCGTCGAGTTCGCCCTGGCGCAGCAGTTCCAGCAGGCGCACGGTGAAGTTTTCCTGCAGCACCAGCGGCATTTGCGGCACCTGCTCGATCATGGTCTTGACCAGCGGCGGCAGCAGGTAAGGCGCCGATGGTGTAGATGACGCCGAGGCGCAGCGGCCCGGCCAGCGGGTCCTTGTTCTGGCTTGGCGATTTCCTTGATGGCGGCGGTCTGCTCCAGCACCCGCTCGGCCTGCGCGACGATCTTGCGCGCCCAGCGGCGTCACCGACACTTCGGCGCCGCCGCGTTCGAAAATCATGACGCCCAGCTCGTCTTCGAGCTTCTTGATGGCGACCGACAGCGTCGGCTGCGCGACAAAGCAGGCTTCGGCGGCGCGGCCGAAATGCTTTTCGCGCGCCACCGCGACGATGTATTTGAGTTCGGTGAGAGTCATGAGCGTATCTTCGCACAGAGCCAGGGCGGGTTTCGGCCGGGAATTATACTGATATGAGTATTGTTTGAGTCGTCCGGAAGACGCCCGATATCGGTCATTTTTTCGGCATACTCCCGATATTCCAGGTCGAGCGCCAATATTGCCATGGCCGCATGGCGCCCGGCGATCACACCTTCAGAAATTCCTCGCGTTCGCCCAGCCAGCGCGCCAGGTGGGCGCCGGCCGTCTGCGGATCCTTGTGCAGCAGATCCTCGGCGACATCGCGCGCCTGTTCGACCAGCCACTGGTCGGTTTCCAGATCGGCGAAGCGCAGCATCGCCTGCGCCCGACTGGCGGGCGCCGAGAAATTCGCCGGGGCCGCGGATTTCCAGGTCGCGCCGGGCGATTTCGAAGCCGTCGGTGGTTTCGCGCATCGTCATCAGGCGCTGCCTGGCGACCGGGCCAAGCGGGCTCTGGTACAGCAGCAGGCAGACGCGTGGCCGCCGCTGCCGCGCCCGACCCGGCCGCGCAACTGGTGCAGCTGCGACAGGCCGAAGCGTTCGGCGTGCTCGATCACCATCAGCGAGGCGTTCGGCACGTCGACGCCGACCTCGATCACGGTGGTGGCCACCAGCACCTGCACCTCGCCGCGCGTGAAGGCATCCATCACCTGCCTGCTTTTCGGCCGGCTTCAGGCGCCCATGCACCAGGCCGACGCGCAGGTCGGGCAGCGCCTCGGCCAGCATGGCGTGGGTCTCGGTCGCGGTCTGCAGCTGCAGCGCTTCCGACTCCTCGATCAGCGGACAGACCCAGTACACCTGGCGTCCTTCGAGCGCGGCGGCGTGCACGCGCTCGATCACTTCGTCGCGCCGGTTCTGGTCGATCGCGCGCGTGAGATCGGCGTGCGGCCGGGCGGCAGTTCGTCGATCACCGAGACTTCGAGGTCGGCGTAGTAGGTCATCGCCAGCGTGCGCGGGATCGGCGTGGCCGACATCATCAGCTGGTGCGGCACGGCATCGCGCGCGCCGTCGGCGCCGCCGTCGCCGCGCCCTTGTTGCGCAGCGCCAGGCGCTGGCCGACGCCGAAGCGGTGCTGCTCGTCGACGATCACCAGCCCCAGGCGCGGCGAAGCTGCACCGCTGTCCTGGATCAGCGCATGGGTGCCGATCACCAGCTGCGCCGCGCCCGATTCGATGTCCGCCTGCGCCGCGGCCTTTTCCTTTTTCTTCAGGCTGCCGGTCAGCCAGGCGACCTTGACGCCGAGCGGTTCCATCCAGGCCGCGATCTTGCGGAAATGCTGCTCGGCCAGGATTTCGGTCGGCGCCATCAGCGCGGCCTGGAAGCCGCTGTCGATGGCCTGCGCCGCGGCCAGCGCGGCGACCACGGTCTTGCCGCTGCCGACATCGCCCTGCAGCAGGCGCTGCATCGGATAGGCTTTGCCGCAGGTCGGCGCGGATCTCGGCCAGCACGCGCTGCTGGGCGCCGGTCAGGTGGAACGGCAGGCTGGCCATGCAGCGCCGCGCACAGCGGCGCCGACGCGCGGCAGGGCGGCGCGCCATTGCGCGTGCGGCGCGCCTGCTGCGCGCGCTTCAGCGACAGCTGCTGCGCCAGCAGTTCGTCGAACTTCATGCGCATCCAGGCCGGATGCGTAGCGGTCCATCAAGCGCATCCTCGTCGACATCGGGCGGCGGATTGTGCAGCAGCCGCACCGCCTGCTCGAACGGCGCCAGGCGCAGCGCAGCCAATAGGTCGGGCGCCAGCGTGTCGCGCCAGTCGACGCGCGTCATGGCGCCGTCGATCGCCTTGCGCAGGTACGCCTGCGACAAGCCTTCGCCGGCCGGGTAGACCGGCGTCAGCGCGGTCGGCAGCGGCGCGCCCTCGTTGACGACCTTGTAGGCCGGATGCACCATTTCGGCGCCGAAAAAGCCGCTGCGGACCTCGCCGCGCGCGCGCACCCGCGTGCCGACCGCCAGCTGCTTGACCTGGCTGCCGTAGAAATTCAGGAAGCGCAGCACCAGCTCGCCGCGTCTCGTCGGCGATGCGTGACCACCAGTTGGCGGCGCGGCCGGTACTGCATCTCGCACGCGCTGACCACGCCTTCGACCTGCGCGCCTGGCCGCCGCGCAGGCCGGCCTCGCGGATCGGCACGACCTGGGTTTCGTCCTCGTAGCGCATCGGCAGGTGCAGCACCAGGTCCATGTCGGTGTGCAGGCCGAGCGCGGCCAGTTTGTGCTCGATGCGGCTGGCGCGGCTGGCGGCCGGCTTGGCGGCGGCTTTGGCAACGGCGGCAGGTTTCGATGGTTTTTGTTTAACGGTCGGCATATCGGGCCGTAACGGGGGCGGCAGCGCGTAAAATAGCGGGTTTGCTTGAGGCCGAAGCTGCCACGCATCGCCTGCCATTGTAAGACCTGGGGCGGCATGAGCAAGCGACACCGGTTTTTCGCCCCTTTTGACCGTTTCCTTCATGTATTCGCTCTCCGATTTCGATTTCACTCTGCCGCCGGAACTGATCGCGCAAACGCCGCTGCCCGAGCGCAGCGCCTCGCGCCTGCTGCAGCTGGACGGCGAGGCGCTGATCGACCGCAGTTTCGCCGACATCGTCGATCTGCTGCAGGCCGGCGACCTGCTGGTCTTCAACGACACCCGCGTGCTGAAGGCGCGCTTCTTCGGCGTCAAGGAAACCGGCGGCAAGGTCGAGGTGCTGGTCGAGCGCGTACTCGACGCCCGCACCGTGCACGCCCAGGTGCGCGCCTCCAAGTCGCCGCCGCCGGGCAGCAGGATCCGCCTGGCCGATGCCTTCGAGGTCGACGGTCGGCGACCGCGCGGCGAGTTTTACACTCTGACATTTCCCGGCGACGTGCTCGAACTGATCGAGGCGCACGGCCGCCTGCCGCTGCCGCCGTACATCGAGCACGCGGCCGACGCCTTCGACGAAACCCGCTACCAGACCGTGTATGCGAAAGAGCCGGGCGCGGTGGCCGCGCCGACCGCCGGCCTGCATTTCGACCAGGCGCTGCTGCAGCGGCTGCGCGGCGAAGGGCGTGCAGTGCGCCTACGTCACGCTGCACGTCGGCGCCGGCACCTTCCAGCCGGTGCGCATCGAAAACCTGGCCGAGCACAAGATGCACAGCGAGTGGTACACCATCGCCGCAGGACACGGTGGACGCGGTGCGCGCGGCCCAGGCCGCCGGGCGCGACGTGATCGCGGTCGGCACCACCAGCCTGCGCGCGCTGGAGTCGGCTTCGCAGAGCGGGCGCCTTGCAGGCCGGCAGCGCCGACACCGCGCTCTTCATCACGCCCGGCTACCGCTTCCGCACGGTGACGCGCCTGATCACCAATTTCCATCTGCCGAAATCGACCCTGCTGATGCTGGTGTCGGCCTTCGCCGGCTATGACGCAGATCCGCGCCGCCTACGCTCACGCGATCGCGCAGCGATACCGTTTTTTCAGCTATGGCGACGCCATGCTTCTGACCCGGACCAACCATGCTTGAATTCCAGCTCCTGAAAACCGACGACAGCGGCCAGACCAGCGCCCGCCGCGGCCGCCTGCGCCTCAACCACGGCGTGGTCGAAACGCCGATCTTCATGCCGGTCGGCACCTACGGCTCGGTCAAGGCGATGTCGCCGCTCGAACTGAAGGAAATCGACGCCCAGATCATCCTCGGCAATACCTTCCACCTGTGGCTGCGGCCCGGCACCGAGGTGCTGGACAAGTTCGGCGGCCTGCACCGCTTCATGGGCTGGGACAAGCCGATCCTGACCGATTCCGGCGGTTTCCAGGTGTTTTCGCTGGGCGCGATGCGCAAGATCACGCGAAGAGGGCGTCAAGTTCGCCTCGCCGATCAATGGCGACAAGCTGTTCCTGTCGCCCGAAGTGTCGATGCAGATCCAGCGCGCGCTGAATTCCGACATCGTGATGCAGTTCGACGAATGCACGCCGTACCGAGATCGACGGCCGCCCGGCCACCGAGGACGAAGCGGCGCAAGTCGATGCGCATGTCGCTGCGCTGGGCCAAGCGCTCGCATCGACGAATTTGCCAAGCTGCGAAAATCCGAACGCGCTTGTTCGGCATCGTCCAGGGCGGCATGTTCGAGGACCTGCGCGACGAATCGCTGGCCGGTCTGGAAGACATCGACTTTCACGGCATCGCGATCGGCGGCCTGTCGGTCGGCGAGCCGAAGGAAGACATGATGCGCGTGCTGGAGCACATCGGCCCGCGCCTGCCGGCGGACAAGCCGCACTACCTGATGGGCGTCGGCACGCCGGAAGACCTGGTGGCCGGCGTGGCCACCGGCGTCGACATGTTCGATTGCGTGATGCCGACCCGCAACGCGCGCAACGGCTGGCTGTTCACCCGCTTCGGCGACGTCAAGATCAAGAATGCGCGCTAACGAGGATGACAAGCCGCTCGACGAGAGCTGCGACTGCTATGCCTGCCGCAATTTTTCACGCGCCTACCTGCATCATCTGCACCGCACCGGCGAAATTCTCGGCGCGCGCCTGAACACGATCCACAATCTGCATTACTACCTGCAACTGATGCGCGAAATCCGCGACGCGATCGATGCCGGCCAATTTGCCGCCTATGTGCTGCAATTCCACGCCGAGCGCGGGCGCGGCGTCTACGCGGGCAAGCGCCGGCGCAGGCGGTGCAAGGCAACGGCGGTGGGGCAACGCCGCACCCAATGCTAAAATGCGAAGCTGTTTCGAATCAACCAACTAACTAACTGGAGTATCCCGTGTTCATTTCCAACGCCTACGCACAGGCCGCAGGCGACGCCGCCGGCTTGAGCGGTAACCTGACCAGCTTCCTGCCGATCATCCTGATGTTCGTGGTGCTGTATTTCCTGATGATCCGCCCGCAGATGAAGCGCCAGAAGGAACAGAAAGCCATGATGGAAGCGCTGGCCAAGGGCGACGAAGTGGTCACCGTCGGCGGCATGCTCGGCAAGGTCACCAAGGTGACCGATAACTTACGTCACGCTCGAAGTCGCCAACGGCACCGAAGTCGTGGTGCAGAAGGGCGCCGTCACCACCTTGCTGCCAAAAGGCACCATCAAGTCGCTGTAACCGCGCGCGGCGCCTCGACTGCCGGCAGGCCGGCGGTCAAGGCATCGGCCGCAGCCCTATTCCAGCAATGCGGGTCCTCCGCGCAACACTGAACGCTGAATCACTATGAATCGTTATCCCCTCTGGAAATACATCCTGATCGTCTTCGCGCTTGCTGTTCGGCGTGCTGTACACCTTGCCGAACTTTTTCGGCGAATCGCCGGCGGTGCAGATCACCAGCGCCAAGGCGACGGTCAAGGTCGACGTCCGACCTGATGCCGCATGTCGAGCAGATCGCTGCGAACAGGGCAACCTGAAGGCCGACGGCGTCGTTCTACGAAGCCAGCGGCACCCAGGGTTCGGTGCGCGCCCGCTTCGCCGATACCGACACCCAGTTCAAGGCCAAGGCGCTGCTGGAAAGCGAGCTGAATACGCGATCCGACCGATCCCGACCTACATGCGTCGCCTTCAACCTGCTGCCCAATACGCCGCTCTGGCTGCAGAGCCTGCACGCGTTGCCGATGTATCTCGGCCTCGACTTGCGCGGCGGCGTGCACTTCCTGATGCAGGTCGACACCAAGGCCGTGCTGAACAAGCGCCTGCAGGGCTTGCAGAGCAGCGCGCGCAGCCTCCTGCGCGACAAGAACGTGCGCCACGCCGGCATCGACGCGCGCCGGCGACCAGCTCGAAATCACTTTCCGCGACGCCGACACGCGCGCCAAGGCACGAAACGTGCTGGCCGGCGAAATGCCGGATCTGGCGCTGACCGACGCCGGCAGCGACGGCGACCTGAAACTGATCGTCACGCTCAAGCCGCAAGCACTGCAGCACACGCGTCGCAAGACGGCGTGCAGCAAAACATCACCACGCTGTCCAAGCGCGTCAACGAGCTCGGCGTCGCCGAGCCGGTGATCCAGCGCCAGGGCGCGGACCGCATCGTGGTCCAGCTGCCGGGCGTGCAGGACGTGGCGCGCGCCAAGGACATCATCGGCCGCACCGCGACGCTGGAAGTGCGCATGGTCGACGAGTCGGTCACGCGCGGCACCGAAGAAACCGCGGCGATCCCGTTCGGCTCGGAACTGTTCAAGGTCGGCAAGGGCGCGCCGGTGGTGCTGTACAAGGAGCCGATCATCACCGGCGACTACATTTCCAACGCCAGCGCCAGCTTCGACCAGAACCAGCAGCCTGCGGTCAGCATCGACCTGAACGGCGACGGCGGGCGCAAGATGCGCCAGGCCACGCGCGACAAGATCGGCAAGGCGATGGCGATCGTGCTGTTCGAAAAGGGCAAGGGCGAAGTGCTGACGGTGGCGACGATCCGCGACGAACTCGGCTCGCGCTTCCAGATCACCGGCATGGGTTCGGCCGAAGCGGCCAGCGACCTGGCGCTGCTGCTGCGCGCCGGCTCGCTGGCGGCGCCGATGGAAATCATCGAGGAACGCACGATCGGCCCGCAGCTCGGCGCCGACAACATCCACAAGGGCTTCGATTCGACGCTGTACGGCTTCATCGCGATCGTCGATCTTCATGATCATGTACTACCATGCTGTTCGGCTTCTTCAGCGTGTTCGCGCTGGCCGTCAACCTGCTGCTGCTGGTCGCCGTGCTGTCGCATGCTGCAGGCGACGCTGACCTTGCCCGGCATTGCCGCCATCGCGCTGACGCTGGGCATGGCGATCGACGCCAACGTGCTGATCAACGAGCGCATCCGCGAGGAACTGCGCGCCGGCACGTCGCCGCAGGCGGCGATCAGCCACCGGCTTCGAACGCGCCTGGGCCACGATTCTCGACTCCAACGTGACGACGCTGATCGCCGGCCTGGCGCTGTTGATTTTCGGCTCCGGCGCGATCCGCGGCTTTGCGGTGGTGCACTGCCTCGGTATCACGACCTCGATCTTCTCGTCGGTGTTCGTGTCGCGCGGCTGGTCAACCTGTGGTACGGCCGCAAGAAAAAGCTGGCTGGAGTCTCGATCGGGCATGTCTGGAAGCCGAATGCCTGATTGCCCGGTAAAAGTCTTCATCACGGCCGGCTGCAGCGGCCGGGCCGTGGTGCGTATTCGATGATTTTCCCGGACTTGCGCGAGTCCGGACAGAAAGGGATGTGATGGAATTTTTCCGGATCAAAAAAGATATCCCGTTCATGCGCCATGCGTTGATTTTCAACGCGATCTCGATCATGACCTTCGTCGCTGGCGGTGTTTTTCCTGTTGCACCGGGGCCTGCATCTGTCGATCGAATTCACCGGCGGCACGGTGATGGAAGTGACCTATCCGCAGGCGGCGGACGTCGACGCCATCCGCAAGACGGTCGAAGGCCTGGGCTACACCGACAACCAGGTGCAGAGCTTCGGCACCGCGCGCGACGTGATGATCCGGCTGCCGACGCAGCAAGGACGTCAGCTCGAGCCAGCAAAGCGAAAACGTGCTCAATGCGCTGAAGGCGCAGAATCCGGACGTCAAGCTGCAGCGCGTCGAATTCGTCGGCCCGCAGGTCGGCGACGAACTGACGCACGACGGCCTGATGGCGCTGGCCTTCGTGGTGATCGGCATCATGATCTACCTGGCGTTCCGCTTCGAATGGAAGTATCGCGGTCGCGGCCATCATCGCCAACCTGCACGACGTCGTCATCATCCTCGGCTTCTTCGCGTTCTTCCAGTGGGAATTCTCGCTGACCGTGCTGGCCGCGGTGCTGGCCGTGCTCGGCTATTCGGTCAACGAATCGGTGGTAGTGTTCGACCGCGTGCGCGAGACCTTCCGCGATCGGCGCTGCAACCGGATGACGACGCCGGAGGTATTGAACCACGCGATCACCAGCACCATTTCCCGTACCATCATCACCCACGGTTCGACCCAGGTGATGGTGTTGTCGATGTTCTTTTTCGGCGGCCCGACGCTGCATTACTTCGCGCTGGCGCTGACCATCGGCATCTGCTTCGGCATCTATTCCTCGGTGTTCGTGGCGGCGGCGCTGGCGATGTGGCTCGGCGTGAAGCGGGAAGACCTGATCAAGCCGGTCAAGGAAAAGGATGAAACCGGCGGCGCCGTAGTCTGACGCCCCGCCGCGTTGAAAAAGGCCAGCCCGCGAGCTGGCCTTTTTTTGCCGTAAGCGCGCGTCTTCGCTGCTTCATACAGGAAAGCAAACATGCAAAAAAAGCGCATATGGGATCTGCCGGTCCGTCTGTTTCACTGGACTTTGGCGGTCTTGGTGGCCGTCTCCCTGATCACCCAGAAAATCGGCGGCAATGCCATGGAGTGGCACTTTCTCTCCGGTTACGCGGTGCTGGCGCTGTTGTTGTTCCGGCTGGCCTGGGGCTTGGTGGGCAGCAGGTATGCGCGCTTTTCCAGCTTCCTGTACGCGCCCGCCGAGATCGTCGCCTACCTGCGCGGCGCCGCGCACCGGCATCACGGCCATAATCCTTTGGGCAGCCTGTCGGTGTTCGCCTTGCTCGGTGTCGTCCTGGCGCAGGCGATTTCCGGCCTGTTCGCCAACGACGATATCGCCAGCGAAGGGCCGCTGGTCAAGTTCATCAGCAAGGACTGGTCGGACAGCTTCACCTGGTTCCATAAGGCGGTCAGCGGTAACCTAATCTATGCCCTGATCGGCCTGCATATTGCCGCCATCGTCTATTACTACGTCAGGAAAAAGCAGAACCTGGTCAAGCCGATGATCACCGGCGACAAGGTGACCGACGCCGACGCCCCGGCGGCCGACGATTCGTGGCGCACGCGCTTGCTGGCGCTGGCGCTGCTGGCCTTATCGGCGGCCGCGGTCTATGGCCTGATCAACCTGAAAGCCTGAGCCGCCTGTACCCCCGGGCGTCGTTTTTATGCGCGGCTGAATCGACGCCGGTCGCCTGCCCTACGATCCCGGGAACTTGCGTCCGCCCTGGCCGATCATGCGCCAGGCGCTGAGCGAGCTGGCCAGGGCCAGCGCGGCCGACAGCAGCATCACCCAGCGAAAGCCCGATACGAACGCGGCGGCAACTGCCGCGCGGATGGCCGCGGCCTCGCGCTGGCCGGCCGCCTCCGGTATGCCGATCGCCGCCAGCTTGTCCTGTTGCGCCAGCACCTGCTGCGTCAGTGCCGGCGCGATGTCCGCCGCGGCCAGCGTTGGGCCCAAGGCATGGCGGAAAGCCAGGCTCATGACGATGCCGAAGCCGGCAATCGCCAGCAGCGCGGCGACACGCGACACCGCATTGTTGACGCCGGAGGCGGTGCCGGCCTGGCTGCCATCGACCGCGTTCATCACGGTCGTGGTCAAAGGCGCGACGCTGACCGCCATCCCCAATCCCAGTACCAATACCGCGGGGAAAAACGTCATCCAATAGCGGCCTCCCACCCCGGGCACGGCCAACAAGGCGAAGCCGAGCGCGGCGATGGCCGGGCCGATCACCAGCGGCGGTTTGGCGCCGTAGCGGTCGACCAGGCCGCCAGTCCAGCGCGAAAGGATGAACATGGTCAGGATGAACGGCAGCAAGGCGGCGCCGGCCTCAAGCGCCGAATAGCCTTGCACCTGGATCAGGTTGAGCGGGAAAAAATACAGGCTGCCGCCGAGCGCCGCATACAGCAGCAGCGTCAGCAGATTGGCGCCGCTGAAATCGCGCGACCGGAACAAGGTCAGCGGCAGCAGCGGCGCCGGATGCCGCCGCTCGAGCACGACAAAAGCGATCAGGGCGGCGGCGGCCAGCAGCAGCGCGCCGATGACGCGCGGGTCGTTCCATCCGGCCACAGAGGATTCGATCAATCCAAATACCAGCGCCCCCAGCCCGACGCTGGCCGTCGCCGCGCCCGGCCAGTCGAGCCTGGTGGTGGCACGGGCATTGCGGCTTTCCGGGATGAAACGGAAGGCCAGTACTAGCACGATGGCGGCCAGCGGCAGGTTGATCAGGAAGGCGTAGCGCCATGACCAGTGCTCGATCAGGAAGCCGCCGATGACCGGCCCGAGCGCGGCGGTGATCGCGGTCCAGCCGGACCAGGTGCCGATCGCCTTGCCGCGGATATCTTCCGGAAAGGATGCGCTGATCAAGGCCAGGCTGCCCGGCACCAGCAAGGCGCCGCCGATACCCTGCACCGCCCGCGCCCAGATCAGCTGCCCGATGCCGCCGACCAGGCTGCACCACACCGAGGCGGCCGCGAACAGGACGACGCCGGCGGCGAATACGCGGCGCCGCCCGAAGCGGTCGCCGGCGCTACCGCCGAGCAGCAGCAGTGCCGCCAGGAACAGGGCATAGGCTTCGATCACCCATTGCACTTGCGCCGCCGTGGCGCCGAATTCCCGCTGCAGCGCCGGCAGCGCCACATTGACCACGGTGCCGTCGATGAAGACCATGCTCGAAGCCAGGATCGTGGCCGCCAGAGTCCAGGGCCGGGCCGCGGCACTGCAGGGCGCGTCGGCGCGGGCGGCGTGGATCGCGGCTTCATCGGAGGCGGAAGCGGTGGCAAGGCTCATGCGCTCACCCGCTGGTCCAGGGACGGATGTGGGGCGCCGCCCGGCGTGGGCCGCGATCGCGCGCCACTGGTTTCATGCGCCCGGCCGGTGGGCGGCCCTCAGCGCCGCGCTCCTGGGGTCGGGATCGCGTTCCAGCGCATCGCGATCCCATTGCGCCAGCTTGGCTGCGGCTTCGTAGCTGGTCTGCAAGAAATCGAGCAGCGTCGCATCCGGCGATGGCGATTGCCGCACCGCGTCGTACGGCAAAAGGAATTCCCGTAGCTCGGGACTGTAGAAGGCGGCGGCCGGCTTGACCGGCGCCAGGGAAAAGTCGGCCGGTTCCGGGTAGGCGTATGAATAAAACACGGCATACGGAATGCCGTCGCCGCCGGGCCAGAAACCGCAACTGCTTACCTCGTGCGAATAGGCCTCTTGCGTCACCCAGTCCGGCAGGTTCGGAATGCCGCCGGGATGAAGCGGCGCGCTGCGCCCGGAGAAACGCGTGACGGCGAGGTCGGGCGCGCCCCAGAACAAATGCACCGGGCTGCATTTGCCGATGAAGCGCGCGCGGAATTCCTTGAAGACCCGGTCGGCCTGGACCAGCACGCGCCAAAAACGGTTGGCATATTCGCGATCGTAGGCGCAGTGCGTTTCATCCTGGTCAAGGCGGACGGCATCGAGCGTTTCGTTGGGTTGCGGATGGATCCTTATCTGTAGGCCCAGCTGGTCCATCTGTTGCATCAGGCGCGCGTAGAACATCGCCACCGACTGCGGTTCCAGCGCAAAACCGGCGCTGCCGCCATCGCTCGTCTGCAGTGCCAGCCGATGATGCACGAAGTCGAATTCGATCTCGAAGATGCGCTCGCCATACGGTATGGACGAGGTCGTGAGGCCGGTCGGCGTGACATACAAGGCGACATGCCAGCCATGATTGAGCCAGCGCGTCTGGCTCAGCCGAATCTTGCCGACGATCTGGAGCCATCTGTGCAAAGTCGCGCAAGTCTCGCTCCAGGCCTCGAACGGCAGGCTTGGCCATGTGTGCGAATCTGTTTCCATGGATACGCCCATGAATGCTCCTCTTTCCGCTGCGCGCGGTCCGATATCCAGCCCACAGGCGCGCATCCCCATACGCGGCCGGGACACTGGCCGGAGCCGCCTGTTGCTTGCAGTATGCGCGCAAAACGGATTCCAGGAAGGTGGCTGCCGGAGTGGTGTGGGAAGCAAGATTCCGGCATCGCTACTCGTGTCCATGCCGCTGCCGCGGTGCGGGAAAAGCCGAGATCGTCGAGAACGGCTGACGATAAAAAACACCCCTTCTGCGGCAGAAGGGGTGTGGAATAACGAAACAGCAGTCCGGCGGGTCAAGCCCGGTTATGGATGACGCCGGGATGAGGCGGCATATTCAGGGCATGTACCGGCAGCCGGATTCGCAGGCAATCACTTGTTGCGATAGCTGTCGTGGCAAGATTTGCAGGATTGTCCGGTGGCGCCGAACGCCTTCTTGACGGCGGCGAGGTCGCCGGACTTGGCGGCGACCGACAGCTTGCCGACCTCCTCCTGCAATTTTTCCGAACCGGCGTGGAATTTGTCCTGCTCTTTCCAGATTTCCGCTTTGGCCTTGGAGTTGGCCGCTTCCGAGCCGGCCGGGAAGGCGCTCCACGGCAGCTTGGCGAGCATTTCCACCAGTGTCGCATCGGCTTCCACGGCCGCCTTGTCGTAGGGTTTTTCGCCCTTGACGACGGCGCCGATGCGGCCGAAGTGGGTGGCCATCAGCGAGAACGACGACTGCCGGTATTTCACCGCATCTTCGGTTTTAGCGAACTGCGCCTGTGCCGAAAAGGGAACCGCGGCCAGGACGGAGACGAGCAAAAGGGGGTACAAACGTTTCATGCAAATCCTTTTCTTCAGGGTGGGAGAGGGAATTTCTTGCAATCGTCCGCGCGCCGTTCAGATCTCGCGCGCCAGCTGCGCCGCGCAGCCGATGTAGCTGGATGGCGTCAGCGCCAGCAGCTGCTGTTTCGCCTCTGCCGGGATCGCCAGTGTAGCAATGAATTCGCGCAATGCCTGCTTGTGAAATGCCTTTGCCGCGCGTCAGTTCCTTCAGCTGTTCGTAGGGGTTTTCAATGCCGTAGCGGCGCATCACGGTTTGCACCGGCTCGGCCAGCACTTCCCAGTTGGCGTCGAGGTCGTCGGCCAGGCGCGCGGGATTGACTTCCAGCTTGTTCAAGCCGCGCAGGCAGCTGTCGTAGGCCAAGAGCGCATAGCCGAAGGCGACGCCGATGTTGCGCAGTACGGTGGAGTCGGTCAGGTCGCGCTGCCAGCGCGACACCGGCAGCTTTTCCGCCATGTGCTTCAGCACCGCGTTGGCCAGGCCGAGGTTGCCTTCGGAATTCTCGAAGTCGATCGGATTGACCTTGTGCGGCATGGTCGACGAACCGATTTCGCCGGCACGGGTAGCCTGCTTGAAATAGCCGAGCGAGATATAGCCCCAGACGTCGCGATTGAGGTCGAGCAGGATGGTGTTGGCGCGGGCGACGGCGTCGAACAGCTCGGCCATGTAGTCGTGCGGCTCGATCTGGATCGTGTACGGATTGAAGGTCAGGCCCAGGCGCTGCTCGACCACGTTTTTCGAAAACGCCTGCCAGTCGAATTCGGGATAGGCCGACAGGTGGGCGTTGTAGTTGCCGACCGCGCCATTCATCTTGCCGAGGATTTCGACCGCTTCGATACGGGCCGCCGCGCGCCGCAGGCGCGCCACGACGTTGGCGATTTCCTTGCCGAGCGTGGTCGGGCTGGCCGGCTGGCCGTGCGTGCGCGACAGCATCGGCACCGCGGCGTGCTCATGCGCCAGCGCGGTCAGGGCGTCGACGATGCGGCGCAGCGCCGGCAGCAGCACCTGTGTCGCGCGCCGCCTTCAGCATCATGCCGTGCGAGGTGTTGTTGATGTCTTCCGAGGTGCAGGCAAAGTGGATGAATTCGGAGGCGCGCAGCAGTTCCGGCGAATCCTGGATCTGTTCCTTCAGCCAGTACTCGACCGCCTTGACGTCATGGTTGGTGACCGCTTCGATCTTTTTGATCTGCGTCGCATCGGCCTCGCCAAATCCGGCCGACAATTGCTGCAGCCGCGCCTGGGCGGCGGCGGAAAACGGCGGGATTTCGGCGAAGCCGGCTTCCGACAGCGCCTGCAGCCAGGCGATTTCGACCTTGACCCGGTGGTGCATGAAACCGGCTTCGGACAAGAGCGGGCGCAGCGGATCGGTTTTGCCGGCATAGCGGCCGTCGAGCGGGGACAGGGCGGAAAGCGGAGTAAGGGAAGTCATGAGCGAGGCGGGAAAGATGGATCAAGGCGGGCGCAGCGGAAATTTCCGGCGCCGGCGCCACGGCTCGCCGGGCCGCGCGAGGCGGCAGCGGCGAGCGGCAATTTTACCATTGGATGGCGCGGCGGCAGGCTCCACGGCACGTCGCGGCGGCGCCTTTCCCGCTTAAGAAAGCCCGGGGGCCGATGCTATAATCGGCTCCGCCTTTTTACTATGAGCGTCTATGAAATTAATCGGTTCTGTAGCCAGCCCTTATGTCCGCAAGGTCCGCATCGTGATGGCGGAAAAGAAGCTCGACTATGACTTCGTGCTGGACGATGTCTGGTCCGCCGAAAGCACGGTCCAGCAGTCGAACCCGCTCGGAAAAGTGCCGTGCCTGGTGATGGAAGACGGCGGCGCCATGTTCGATTCGCTCGGTGATCGCCGAATACCTGGATACCCTGACCCCGGTCGGCAAGCTGCTGCCGGCCAACAGCAGCCGCGAGCGCGCGGCGGTCAAGTGCTGGGAAGCGCTGGCTGGCGGCGTGCTGGACGCGGGGGTGCTGGTACGCCTGGAGCGCACCCAGCGCGCGCCGGAGCAGCAAAGCGCGGCCTGGATCGAACGCCAGATGGGCAAGGTGCAGGCCGGCCTGAAGGCGATGTCGGCCGGTCTGGGCGAGACGCCGTTTTGCGCCGGCAACCATTTCACGCTGGCCGATATCGCGGTCGGTTGCGCGCTCGGCTGGCTCTCCTTCCGCTTCCCCGAGATCGATTGGCGCGGCGAATATCCGAACCTGGCCAAGCTGTACGACAAGCTGGCCGAGCGGCCGTCGTTCCAGGAAACCGTGCCGAAGTAAAGCCGGCGCAACAAAAGCGCTTGCCATATCGATCAGCGGCTTTCGGCATGGATCGACAAGCGCGCAATAAGCCGCTGCAATAAAAAAGGGCGGCTCCTTCACCGGAGCCGCCCTTTTCATATACTCCCGTTATATGTCCTCAATGTCGGGCGTGAGGTGGCGTTTTTTTGTCTATACTCCCTAGGTTTGATCCGAGGGTAGGGAAGCGGAGCGCCATCGTAGCGGCCGGCGCCGTCGCTACTCCTTACTCGTCCATCTGGCTCTGCAGATAATTCTGCAAGCCGATCTTGGTGATCAGGTCGAGCTGGGTTTCCAGCCAGTCGATGTGCTCCTCGGTATCGTCGAGGATGTCCTGGAAAATTTCGCGCGAGACATAGTCGCCGGCGGCTTCGCAGGCGGCGATGCCGTCCTTCACGGTCTTTTGCGACATCAGCTCCAGCTTGTGGTCGCATTCGAGCATTTCCGGCGTCGATTCGCCGATCATCAGCTTGTGCAGCGCCTGCAGGTTGGGCAAGCCGTTCAGCATCAGGATGCGGTTGATCAGCTTGTCGGCGTGCTTCATCTCGCCGATCGATTCGTCGTATTCCTTCTTGGCGATTTTTTCCAGGCCCCAGTGCTTGTACATGCGGGCGTGCAGGAAGTACTGGTTGATCGCGGAGAGTTCGTTGGTCAGCTGTGCGTTGAGCAGCTTGATGATGTTGGCGTCGCCTTGCATGGTGGCCTCGTGGGTGGTGTGGGACGGCACCCCGGCGGCCGATCCATCGCGGTTGCGGCGCGCCAAGGCGGAGGGCGTGGCGACATGATAACGCATGCCTCCGGCTTTTTCATTCCAGGCAATGCCTGCCCGTAACAAGTGTTTGATTGCGCTCAGGGATTCAGGTATCGGACCACATGCGCAGCAGGTTGTGGTAGCAGCCGGTCAGCTTGACCACCGGTTCGCTGTCGCCCGCATTGCCGCCGCCACTGCCGCGCAGGGTCAGGATCGCCATGTCGAGATCGAACAACAGGCGCCGCTGCGCATCGTCGCGCACCATGCTTTCGATCCAGAAGAAGGACGCCAGGCGGGTGCCGCGCGTGACCGGCTCCACCCGGTGCACGCTGGAGGCCGGATACAGGATCAGGTCGCCGGCGGCCAGCTTGATCGATTGCGTGCCGAAGGTGTCTTCGATCACCAGTTCGCCACCCTCGTACTCGTCCGGCTGCGACAGGAACAGCGTCGCCGAGAGGTCGGTGCGCACCCACAGGCCGGTCGCCTTGGAGGTGCGCACCGCGTTGTCGATGTGGTTGCCGAAGGCGTTGGCGCTGCCGTCGTAGCGGTTGAACAAGGGCGGGAAGGTCTTTTTCGGCAGCGCGCCGGTGATGAACAGCGCGCTCTTGCTCAAGCCTTCCAGCACGATCGCGCGCGCCGCCCGCGACGCTTCCGAATCCTCGGGCAGCTGGCGGTTGTTCTTCACCTGCTCCGACTGGGTGCCGGCGGTGATCCTGCCGTCGGCCCAATCGGCGCCTTCGATGATCCGGCGGCAGCGTTGGACCGCTTCCGCCGACAATACTTCCGGTACGCGCAACAGCATTCAGTCCTCGCTTCGGTTGAACGGTTAGAACTTGTAGTTCAGGGTGAGTTGCGCGGCGCGATCGGTGCCCGGCGTGTAAAAGCCGCGATACAGCGCATCCGCGTATTTCTTGTTGAACAGGTTGAACACGTTCAGCTTGATCGTGTATTTCTCGTAGGCGTATTCGACCAGCGCATCCCAGCGCGTGTAGCCGGGCGCGATGTTGGTGTAGTTGTCCACCGGAGTGCGTTCGCCCACGCTGTCGAAACCGGCGCCGATCTTCCAGCCGCCGCGCAGCTTGTAGGTGGTCCACAGGTTGGCGGTGTATTTCGGCGCGTTGCCGGGGCGCAGGCCCTGGTTGCCGCTGTTCGATTCGTCGATTCTGGCGTTCATCAGCGACACGCCGCCGAACACTTCCCACTCCGGTGTGAGGCGGCCGGCAACTTCGAATTCGATGCCGTCGGTGTGGCGCCGGCCCGACAGCAGGTATTGGCTCGGGCTGGATTCCAGGTCGGTATTGCGCTCGTTGGTCTTTTCGGTGCGGTAGATGGCGGTGCGCAGCATCAGGTTGCCGTCCAGCAGGTCCCATTTGGCGCCGATTTCCATGTTGCGGCTTTTTTCCGGCGGCGTGTTGCTGCCCAGCGGATCCAGCGAGTAGGTGTCGGCCGAGGGGTTGAACGAGGTGCCGTAGGACGCGTAGTAGGACTGGGTATCGGTCGGCTGGTAAATGATGCCGCTGCGGTAGCTCCACACATTGTCCTTGCGCTGCAGGCTGCCGGCGGCGGTGTTGTACTGGGCATCCATGCTGTCGAAGCGGGCGCCGGCCAGCAGCTTCCAGTGCGGCGTCAGGGAAATCATGTCTTGCGCATAGACGCCGACGCTGTTGGCACTGAAGTTTTGATTGCGGGCCGGGTCGTGTTCGGTCACGGCCGGGAACGACGGCATCGGCCCCGGGTTGGCCACCGTGGTAGGCGGAATGCCGGTCGACGCTCGGTACCAGAAACGGTCGACCTTTTCCCGGGTCAGTTCGACGCCGGCCAGCACTTCGTGCTTGATGGCGCCGGTTTCCAGCTTGGTCTGGAAATCGGATTGCAGCGTGATGTCTTTTTCGTTGCCGCCGCGGGTCTGGAAATTGCGCAGGATCTGCGTGTTGTCGGTCAGCGGGCCGGCGGCCAGCCTTGGCTGGGTAGCCCGCAAGTCGCGATCGAAACCGCCGGCGCGCAGCACGGTGCGCACCGAGGTGTCGTTGTCGAAGCGATGTATCCAGCTGGCGGTGAAGATATCGGCGCTGTCGTTTTGCCAGTCGTTGGCAAAACCGTAGGAGCGCGTCACCGGCACATTGACGCCTGGGGCGTCGTGGATCGGCCGGTTCTGGTACCACGGCAGGCCGAGGTTGGGCACGTCGCGGTAACCCAGGTGGTAGTACGAGAGATTGAATTCGTCTTCCGAATCGATGCCCCAGGAAAACGAGGGAGCGATGCCGAAGCTGTTGGTATAGGCGCCGTCGCGGAAACTGCCGGCGTTGGTCTTCATGACGTTCAGGCGGAAGGCGGCGTTCTCGCCGACCCGGCGGTTCAGGTCGACGGTGGCGCGCTTGTAGTCGTCGGTGCCGACGCTCAGGTCGAGATCGCTCTTTTCTCCGAGGAAGGGCATCTTGCTGCTCTGGTTGATGACGCCGCCGGTGGAGCCGCGGCCGAACAGCATCGAGGCCGAGCCGCGCAGCACGTCGACGCGCTCGATATTGAAGGTATCGCGGTTGTACTGGGCGACGTCGCGCATGCCGTCCAGGTAAATGTCGCCATACGCGGAAAAGCCGCGCAGGTTGATGTTGTCGCCGATGCGGCCGCCTTCGCCGGCGTTGAAGGTGAGGCCGGAGACGTTGCGCAGGGCTTCCTTCAGCGTATGGGCGTTCTGGTCCTGCATCAGCTGCTCGGTGACCACCGTGACCGATTGCGGGATGTCGCGCAGTTCCTGGTTGCCTTTGCCGACCGTGGATTTTTGCGCCTGGTAGCCGGGGTCTTCCTGTTTGCCCTTGACGTCGATGGTCGGCAGCGTTTCGCTGCCGGCGACGACGCTGGCGGCGGGCGCAGCCGGCGCGGTTTGGGCGCCGGCATGGCCGGCGCTGAACGTCATCGCCGCCATCATGGCACCGAGCGGCAATAGCGCCGGCCGGCGGCCAGGCGCGTCGCCGCGCGCTGGCACGGGCGGGAATTTCAGGGAAGCAAGGGCGGCGGCGAGGGGCCGTCGTTTCGGCAGGGGCTGCATTCTCAAAGTCTCCAGTTCGGAAAGGGGGCGAAGCCATGAAGGCGTGGCTGGCTATCCGAACGAGACGATGGAATTGCTGGCTGGAAAATGGCGGTGAATTACCGCAAGACGCTAATGATAATAATTCTCATTTAAGAAAGCAAGGAGATTCTGGAAAACAACAGCAACGCTGGACGATGGCGTAATTCCTGCCGCCGATGGCGGAACAGGGCGCAGCCTTGCATCTCTGCTCTTCCGTAACGGGACAGTCTCAGCCATTACGGGAAAAGAAGCGCTATGCAGGAAACGCGGGCCAAGGGCAGGCCGAGATGCGCGCCGAACGCTCCTCGACTCGAAAGCGCGGTGCCGGCCTGCTTCAGGCGCGTGGCGTAGCGCCTGCCCGAAGCCGCAGCGCCGCGCCCGTGCCGGGGCGACGGGCAGGGCGGCAGTTCATATACTCCATGAGAAGGTCATGGATTTCGGACGTGTTTTGGTGTTTTTTGAAGCATACTCCCAGCGCTATAAATCCCGTTGGGAGAGGGGCCTCGCTGGCGCCGCCCCGTCGCGGCGGCGGGATCAGGGGCGCGTCCTGTCGCTCGGGGCCGGATAGCAGAACCGCAGAAGCCACGGCGCGCCGCGCAGGAAGTACAAGCCCAGCACCAGGAAAATACCGCCGGTCAGGAAATAGCCGAATTCATAGCCGGTCCGGCGCGGTGGCCAGCCCAGCATGGAAGTGACGCCGTAGGCCAGGTTCCAGATCGCATAAACCAGCATCGCCAAGCCGGCTGCGCGCACGATGATGCCGAAGATATGAACCGCTTGCATGATGCTCCTCGTAATCCGAAGGGGGCGCGTACGCGCGGGCGCACGCCATTGCCACCATGGACAAATTCGGATTAGGGCGATTTGATCGGCAACAAAGCTCGTGTCGGCCGGGCAGGGCGCCGCTGCGGTCCGACAAAAAAGCGACGCCCGGAGCGTCGCTTTTTGTGGGGCCGGACCAAGCGCGGCAGCGGCCGATGAGCCCGCTACTTTTGCGCCTGCGGGTCGGTGACGAAGCCGATCTTGGAGAGGCCGCCGGCCTGGGCCGCTGCCATCACCTGCGCCACCTTCTCGTACTGCGTGGTGCGCTCGGCGCGCAGGTGCAGTTCGGGCTGCGGCGTTTGCAGCGCGGCGGCGGCGATGCGCAGGTCCAGTTCCGGCATCGTGATCGCGGTGTCGTTCCAGAACACGGTGCCCATGGCGTCGATCGCCAGGTTGATGTTCTCCGGCTTGAGCTGATCCGGCTGACTGGCGGCGCGCGGCAGGTCGATCGGAATCTTGTTGTTCATCACCGGAATCGTGATGATGAAGATGATCAGCAGCACCAGCATCACGTCGACCAGCGGCGTGGTGTTGATTTCCGGGTTGAAATCGTCGTCGGAGTCCGACAGGCTGCCCATCGCCATCATGCACCCCTTACGGCGATCAGCTTGGCGCCGTTCGAGGCCGGCTTGCCGTCCGCATCGGCGCTATCGGAGCGGGCGCCGGTGACGAACAGCGCGTGCAGGTCGAAGCCGAACTTGTTCAGCTTGGCCAGGATCGACTTGTTGCCGCGCACCAGCGCGTTGTAGCCGAAGGTGGCCGGGATCGCCACCGCGAGGCCGAGCGCGGTCATGATCAGCGCCTCGCCGACCGGGCCGGCGACCTTGTCGATGCTGGCCTGGCCCGAGGTGCCGATCGACACCAGCGCGTGATAGATGCCCCACACCGTGCCGAACAGGCCGACGAAGGGCGCGGTGGAACCGACCGAGGCCAGCACCGCCATGCCCGACTGCAGTTTGGCGGCGGTTTCGTCGATCGCCTGCCGCAGCGACAGCGTGACCCAGTCGCTGACCGACAACTGGTCGTGCAGATGGCCCTTGTGCGCGGCGTGGTGGCGCATCGCGTTGACGCCGGCCTGGGCCAAGTTGGAAAACGGATTGTCGCGGCCCAGCGTGGCCACCCCTTCATCCAGGTTGGTGGTGTCCCAGAACTGCTGGCCGGCGGCCTGCGAGGCGCGCCGCAGCAGCCAGGCCTGCACGCCCTTGGTCAGCATCACGTACCACGATGCCACCGACATGGCGATCAGCAATACGGCGACGCCCTTGGTGACGAAATCGCCTTGCGCCCACAGGCTATGCAATCCATACGGATTTACTTCCATGATGACTCCTTGTTTGAAGCAGATGGGATGGGCTGGGCCGCCTTAGCGGTCCAGCTGGAATTTGATCGGCACGATGGCGTACACCATGACCGGCTTGCCGTCTTCCAGGTGCGGCTTGAAGATCGCGCGCATCACCGCCTGGCGCGCCGCTTCGTCGAGCCGGACCGAGCCGGAGGACGCCTGGATTTCGACCTGCTCCGGGCGTCCCTTCAGATTGATCAGCGCGCGCAGCACGACCTTGCCTTCCTCGCCCTTGCGGCGCGCCAGCAGGGGGTATTCGGGCTGGGGCGCCTGCAGGTATTCGACGCCGGAGCTGATGGTTTTCGGCGGCGCCGGCGCGGCTGGCGCGGGAGCGGGCGCCGGAAGGTGCGGGCGCGGCCGGGGCGGCGGCCACCGCCGGCTCCTGCGCGGCGGGCTGGGGCGGTTGCGGCGGCGGCTCCGGCACCGTGATCGCCTGTTCCGACGGCGCCGGACGGACCACCGGAGCTGGGGTCGGTTTCGGCAGCGGCTTGGGTTTGGGCACCGGCTTCTTGACTACCGGCAGGGTCTTGGGGGGCGTCGGCACGGGTGCCGGCACGGGCGCCGGCGGTTGTACCGGTGGCGGCGCCGGTTGCGGAGTGATGAAATGGACCAGCACTTCCTTGGTAACGATGGGCGTCGGCGGGCGCAGCAAGCCGCTTTGCAAGGCGTGGAAAAAGCCGAGATGCAAAAGGATCACCAGCGCCAGCGGTCCCAGGCGCTTCGCATACGACCACGGCATCACGGAAATTCCCTGCGTTGAAATCGGCAATGTTGCATTCATACCTGAGTCAAACCGGCATCCAGTTTGGCTGGAATGGTGTAGATGATACTTGCTGGCGCGTGTCGTCGCAGCACTCGCGCAGCACCTGGCGGGCGCAGGCATTGCATTTGCCGCAGCAGGTGGCCACCCCGAGATTCTGGCGCAATTCCGACATGGTGGTCATGCCGGTGGCGACGGCCTTGCGGATATCGCGATCCGAGACGTTATTGCAAATGCAGACAATCATGATAATCCTTGCTACCTCGTGTAGCCAGCCCGGGCAATGGTGCTGACAATCGGCTTTGTTTTATCGCCGCGCCGGATGCCGATGCGGTCGTCGTGATGTTCTCGCTCTTCGCTAGGCGGTGAGGATCAGCTTGTTGAGCTGGGTCAGGCGCAGGCGGTAAATCCGTCCCTCATGATCGATTTCTACTTCGCGGCCTTGCCGAAACAGGT